>JBAVAG010000056.1:0-11792 GCA_049585595.1 Desulfobaccales bacterium | reverse complement strand
TCGTCGCTTAAAGAGAGGTGCATCCCGGTAATGCCGGCCTCCTGGCAGAGCTGGGCGGCCCGGCCGCTGACCTTAAGCTCCGGTTTGCCCATGGAGTCCGGGACCACCTCCACCTCCCGCCAGCGGATGCCTCCCCGCCTCAGACCCACCCCCAGGGCCTTGGAGAAGGCCTCCTTGGCGGCAAAACGCAGGGCAAACCCGGAGTCGCTCCCGCGCTTCCCCCGGCAATGGGCGATTTCCTGGGGAGTGAAGACGCGGTTCAGGAAGCGCTCGCCATAGCGGCGGATGGCCGCGGCAAGGCGCGCCACCTTAACCAGATCAACCCCGACGCCGTAAATCATAGTGCGGTTTTCGGTTAGAAAATTATGGCAGCACTTTAGTGAAACCTCAAACCAGGGTCTTTTAACCCCCCCTTGAAAAAGGGGGGCAGGGGGGATTCAAAAAAAACTCCTAAAATCCCCCTCAAATCCCCCTTGTCCCAAGGGGGACTTTAATGCCCTTGGAATTGAGGGCCGGCCCAGGCCGGCAACTCTGCCGCCAGCCCTTTATTTCTTCCCTTTCTTGGGCGGGGCGGCGGCCTCCACCTTGCACATGACGCCGGTCTCCCCGCAAGCGGTGCACTTACCGGGTTTGCATCGGGTTTCCACGTTGCTGCCGCATTTTTCACAGGTAAAGACGGCCATGAGATTTGCCTCCGTAATCGAGAAATTTGCGGCCGGCGCTCCGGCCGGTAGGCAATCTTGCCGATTGCCGAAATTTAACCGGCTGCAGGCTCACTTTTTACCTTATTTTCCTGTCCCTTAGCCATAATTTTCTCAACCATTTCGGGGAGCGCCTCGAAGATGCTGTCAAAGGCTCCGCCTTTCCTGATCGACTGGAAGGATATCTCTCCCCCCTTAATAACGACAAAGGCAATGGGGGTGACCACTACCCCGCCGCCGCCACCGCCGCCCTCCCCTGTCTTTTTGTTTTCGGCGCCCTGGCCTCCGCCGGCGCCAAAACCCAGGGAAATTCTGGAGACGGGAATCAGGGTAAAGTCACCCACCACAAATTCTTTGCCCAAAATGGTCTCGGTTTTCGCAACGCTCCTCAATTCCTCCATCAGCTTGCCGATAATCTCTGAAGCCGCAGTTGTCATGGCCAGCCCTCCTTGCAACTCCTATTTTTAAATGGGTTTCCGATTTCTCTTGAGGTCTCGGGCCAACCTCAGCAGGCGAATATAGGGAAGAGTGAGCAACAGGGTTGCCAGTCTCCAGATCACCCGGTAAGGATAAGCAGTCACCCAGACTTTGGCGTAATTGCGGTTGTCGAAATTCACCGAAAGGTTCATTTCTTTCAACTGGAGATTGCCGACGGCAGCATACAGCAGCCCGTTCCACATAGGGTCAGGTAAGGATATCCTGACTTCGGAGTCATGGAAGGAGAGCCCCCGGAAAACCTCCAACCCAAATCTTCCCACCCGCTCGACCAATTCCCAGACCAGATCCCGCCCCTGGCAAAGCCGCCTCAGCATGGCCAGGCCGCGGGTTTTCCATCTCTTTTTAGTCTTCTTGGGAGCCCTTTCCCGTTTCTGCCCCTCCAATCTCCTGGTAATGGTAAGGCCCAGCCAGGCAAACTTGATCCGGCGCTCAGTGGAATCGAACTCAAAGGAGATGGGCGCTGCCAGCACGACCATCCCCACCAGGATTGCTCCTAAGATAAAGTAATCCAAATAATTCATAATGAGAATCGAGGCGGAAAATTTTCTTCCCAAAGGAGAGGTTTAAAGCAAGAGGGGCTCATAAAAAGCCCCTCTTCCGCATTTTTTAATCTCAGGGTGCGTCCGGGGGCGGGAAGGCGATCTCCAGGGCCTGGTCCAGGCGATCCACCAGGTGGAAGCTCAGTTCCTGGCGCACCGAGGCTGGGATCTCCTCCAGGTCCACCTTGTTCTGGGCCGGCAGGATGATTTCCCGGATGCCCGCCCGATGGGCCGCCAGCACCTTGTTCTTGATGCCGCCCACCGGCAGGACGTGACCCCGCAGGGTGATCTCCCCGGTCATGGCCAGGTACTTCTTCAAGGGCCGGGCCGAGAGCAGCGACACCAGGGCGCACAGCATGGCCACTCCGGCGGAAGGCCCATCCTTGGGAATGGCCCCGGCGGGCACATGGATGTGGAGGTCGGATTTCTCGAAGAAATCCTCCTCGATGCCCAGGAAGGGGGCCCGGGCCCGGATATAAGAGAGCGCCGCCGTGGCCGACTCCTTCATGACGTCTCCCAACTGCCCGGTGAGTTTGAGGTTGCCGTTGCCCGGCATCCGCAAGACCTCGATGAACAGGATATCGCCGCCGGTGGGGGTCCAGGCCAGGCCGGTGGCCACTCCGGGCTCGGGGTGGTCCAGGGCCGCTTCCCGGAAGAACTTGGGCGGCCCCAGATAGGTGGAGACCTCCGCTTCACCGATCGCCACGAAGGAGCGGCCACCCTCGGCGATCTCCCGGGCCGCACCCCGGCACAGGGCGGCGATCTCCCGCTCCAGGTTGCGCAGGCCCGCCTCCCGGGTGTAAGAGGCGATGAGCACCCGGATGGCCACGGGGCTGATCTCCAGTTGCGCCGCGGTCAAGCCATGGGCCTCCAACTGCCGGGGGATCAGGTGGGAAAAGGCGATCCCCAGCTTCTCCTCCTCAGTGTAGCCCACCAACTCCAGGACCTCCATGCGGTCCCGCAGGGGGGGAGGAATGGGGTCCAGCAGGTTGGCGGTGGTGATGAACATCACCTTGGAGAGATCGAAACCCACGTCCAGGTAATGGTCGGAGAAGGAGTTATTCTGTTCCGGGTCCAGCACCTCGAGGAGGGCCGAGGAGGGGTCGCCGCGAAAATCGGCGCCGATCTTGTCCACTTCATCCAGAATGAAGACGGGGTTGTTGGAGCCAGCCCGGCGCATGCTCTGAATGATGCGGCCGGGCAGGGCCCCCACATAGGTGCGGCGGTGCCCCCGGATCTCGGCTTCGTCCCGTACCCCTCCCAGGGAGAGGCGAATGAATTTGCGCCCCAGGGAGCGGGCAATGGAGCGCCCCAGGGAGGTCTTGCCGGTCCCCGGCGGCCCCACGAAACAGAGGATGGGACCCTTCATGTCCGGCTTCAGCCGGCGCACCGCCAGATATTCGAGGATGCGCTTCTTCACCTTCTCCAGGTCATAGTGGTCTTCATCCAGGATCTGCCTGGCCTGGGTCAGGTCCAGGTTATCTTCGGTGGACTTGCTCCAGGGCAGTTCGATCATCCACTCCAGATAATTGCGGATTACCTGGTGGTCAGGTGAGGTAGGCGGGGTCCGCTTCAGCCGGGTCAGTTCCCGCTCCGCCTCCTTCAAGGCGTGGGGCGGGAGCCCCGCCTCTTCCAGGCGAAACTGGAGCTCTTCGATCTCCCGGCCCTTTTCTTCCCCTTCCCCCAACTCTTTTTGCAAGGCCTTAATATGCTCCCGGAGATAATACTCCTTTTGAGCCTTGTCCATCTCCACCTTCACCTGGGACTGGATCTTCTTTCCCAGTTCCAGGATCTCCAGTTCCCGGTTGATCAGACCCAGCACCCGGCGCAGGCGCTCCTTGACGTCGTAGGTCTCCAGCAGTTCCTGCTTTTCGGCCTTGGAGATATTGAGGCTGCCGGCGGTGATGTCCGCCAGCAAACGGGGGTCGCCCAACTCCCGGACCAGGGTGCCCAATTCCGACGGCAGGTAGGGGGAGAGCTCCATCATCTTCAAAAAGATGCCCCTGACGTTGGAAACCAGGGCTTCCACCTCCAGGTCGGGTTCGTATTCCTCAGAGATGGGGGTTATCCGGGCCGTCAGGTAGGGTTCACGACCCACCCACTCCTCCACCCGGAAGCGGTACAGTCCCTGGACCAGCAGGCGCAGGGCGTCATCCTCGGATTTCCGCATCTTCAAAATGGCGGCGGCGGTGCCCACCCTGGATAGGTCTTCCGGGTCGAAGCCCTCAGCCTTCTCTCCCAGGGCGCCCACAATCCCGATGATCTTGTCCTGAAAGAGGGCTTCCTGCACCAGCTTTTGGGCCGATTCATCCCATAGGACCAGGGGCAGGATCATCCGGGGGAAGAGCACCTTATCGGGCATCGGCAGGATCGACAGCACCCTGGGGCCGGGGTGGATTTCCTGGTCGCCCAGCAGCGGGGCTTGGACTTCTTGTTCTTCGCTGGCCATGGGGCCTCCGTATCAATTATTCCGAGTCCACCTGCCTCACCTGAATCTGATGAATCTGTGGGGCCTTCCGGGGGAGAATCACTTCCAGGATGCCATCCCGATAGCGGGCCTGGACACCCTCAAGGTCTATGGGGATGGGTAGGAGGAAGCTGCGCTCGAAGGGGCCGAAGCCCATCTCCAGGTGGAAAAAGCGCTGGATGCCCTCCGGCGGCGGCGGCTGGCGCCGTCCCTCCACCACCAATTCCTGGCCGGCCATAGAGAGGCAGAGGCTTTCGGGCTGAATGCCGGCCACCTCCAGGCGCAGCACCAACCCCTGGGCGGTCTCATAGAAATCCGCCGCGGGGCGGAAGTGGAGGTGCGTCCGGGTGGACCCGAACCAGGCATCCCGTTGGCAGCGCCAGCGCTCCTCCATTTGCTCAAAGTCGCGGATAATCCTGATCTTGATAAGGCGGTGCATCGCTCTCCCCCGGCAAGGTCCTTCTATTGAGTATAATAATCCTTTTAGAAAATTCCAGGCCTTCCCGGCTTCTTTCGGTAGTGGCGGAAAATTCTTCATCCTAAAGTCCGGCTGCGGAGGTCACCTCGGCAGCCCCCACCCTCCGCCCGCCTTGACCGGCAGGGGAAATCCTGATAGTTTTCCAGGCATGCGGCCGGAGGTATTTTGTCTGGGGGCCATCAATCTCGATCTGACCTTTCGGGTTGACGACCTGGACGGCCTGCTTGAACGTTGGGGCACCGGACTGGCCCGGGGTGGGGAGGAAGCGCTGTCCCGGGCAGAGGAGCACCGGCTGCGGGAGCTGCTGGCCCGCTTGGCCCGGCCGGCCGGGCGCACCCGAGGCGGGCAGGCGGCCAACACCGCCTACGCCCTGGCCCACCTGGGAATTCCGGTGGCCCTGGCGGGGCGCCTGGGAGCCGATGCAGACGGCTCTTTTCTGATAGAGAGTCTCCATGGCGTCGATCTCGAGCATGTGCGGCAGCAAGGCGACAGCGGCCGGGCCTACATCCTGGTGGACCCGGAGGGCGAGCGCACCATCCTGGTGGCCCCCAACGCCAATGACCAATTGGAGGAGAAAGATCTGCCCCGGGAGGCCTTGCAGGAGGCCAGATTCCTGCATCTCACCTCTTTTGACGGCGACGCCCCCTTGAAGCTGCAGCGGCTCCTGGCCGTGAGCCTTCCGGATGGTCCGCGCTTCACCCTGGACCCGGGCGAACTATACGCCCGCCGGGGCCGGACCGCCCTGGAGCAGTTGCTGGATCGGGTGGAGACCCTGCTGCTGACCGAGGCGGAGTGGGCTCTCCTGGGGGGCGAGCTAACGCGGCATCCCGTTTGGGCCCCGCCCGTTGTCCTCATCAAACGCGGCCCCCGGGGCGCCAGGCTCCTCACCCCGGTGCGCTATCTGGATATCCCGGCGCCAGGCGACGGCCTCCCGCTGGACGGCCTGGGGACCGGGGCAGTCTTCGCCGCCGGCTATCTGGCCGGGCTCCTGATCGGCCTCTCGCTTCCCCAGGCAGCGCGCCTGGCAGAGGCGGCCGCGGCCTATAAGTCGGGCGGCTCCGGAGGAGAGAGCTACCCGGACCGGCAGGTTCTGGAAAGGATCGTCGCCCGGTTGCCATAAGTGTTGTTCTTGATATGAACACATTCTGCCAGGACGTCAGGGGCGGCCCCGATTCAGCGAGCTCTAAAGTTCCACCGCCGCCGCCGGGGGTCTGGTCCTCCCCCAGAAACCAAAGGAGAAAAGATGCTCCAGATTCAGGTGTTCACGGGCTGCGAAGGACCGCTGGCCCTCAATGATAATGCCTTCGAACTTTGCCGGGAGTTTCTCCCGCCCCGGGGCGACCGGTTTTTTACCCAGGTGAGCCGTTACGGCGACTACCTGGCGGACTTAGCCATTTCCCCGGAGTACCGGGCCGGGGACACCCTGAAGCTCATCCTGCCCTTCCTCAAGGCTCGCGGCCTTAGCAACGCCGCTATCCGGGAGTTCTCCGCCGGGAACCTCAAGCTGATGCCCGGCGCCCAGGAGACCTACCGCTTCCTGCACCGATTCGGCTTTCCCATCTTCGAGGTAAGCGTAAGCTACCGCCAGTTTGCCGAGGCGGTGGGAGGGGAACTCGGGTTTGACCCGGAGCACATCTTTGGGACCGACCTGGACCTGGACCGCTACCCGCTGGGGCCAGGAGAAGCCGAGGAGTTGCGCCGTCTGGAAGAGGAGGTCCAGGAGACCCCGGACCTCGAGTTGCCTCCGGGAGCCGACTCGCTCGCGGAGCTGGCCGCCCCGGTCCAGGAGGCCATCGGCCGCCTGGAGCATATCTTCCGGGAACGCCTGCCTCAAATGGAGATCGGCGCCATTTATCGGGAGGTCTCATGCGTGGGCGGGCCGGAAAAGGCCGGAATCGTGGCCGACAGCCTGGCCAAAACCGGCTTGAAGGTGGAGGACACCATCTACGTGGGGGACAGCCTCACCGACGTTCAGGCCCTCCAGGCGGTGCGGGACGGCGGCGGCCTGGCCATCTCCTTCAATGGCAGCCGCCGCGCCCTGAACGCCGCCGAGGTGGCGGTAGTGTCGGACAGCGTCTGGTCCATCGGGATGTTGACCGCCATCTTTCGCCTCTGGGGCAAAGAAGGCGTGCTGGAAGTGGCCTCCCCGGAGCGGCGGGGAAAATCCCGGGCCCTGGTGCTGCCGGAGGAGATGATTGAACCCATTGCCCTGGGACTCCAGGGCCGCTGCTTCAATCTCTATCAGGCCCAAGCCCCCGACCTGGAGCGGCTGGCCCAGGAGAGCGAAGCCATGCGGGCCAGCCTCCGGGGCGCAGCCATCGCCGCCCAGGGCTGAGAGGCCCCAAAAGCGATTTTAGAGAAAGGAAGCCAAGTCCGGAGCCTAAGCCTATGCACGACCTAGAAGACGCTCATCAGAGTACTACTTTCGGGGGCCGGATTCTCGGCGCCAGGGGAGCCATCGCCTCTGAGCATTACCTATCGGCCCAGGCGGGCCTGGATCTTCTGAAGGCGGGGGGCAACGCCTTTGATGCCGCGGCAGCCGCCGCCCTGGTGGAAGCGGTGGTTAATCCCCACATGTTTACCCTGGGGGGCGAATGTCCGATACTCCTTTACGTGGCCGCGGAGAACCGGGCCGTGGCCGTCAACGGCAATACCATGGCTCCGGCCAGGGCGACCCTTAAGGCCTATAGGGATCGAGGCCTGGACCTCATCCCCCCCGCAGGGGTCCTGGCTGCCGGGGTTCCGGCCGCGGTCAGCGCCCTCCTGGAAGTTCTGAAACGGTATGGTTCCATGCCTTTGGAGAACATCATAGAGCCCGCCCAGACCCTGGCCCGGGAGGGGTTCCCGCTGCACGACGGCCTGGTCCACCAGCCGGGATTCGGATTAGAGGACAATCGCCGGCGGTTTGCCCGGGAGTGGCCGGGGTCGGCGTCGATTTATTTACGGGAAGACTCCCCGGGACCGCGGGTGGGGGAGATATTGGTCAACGCTCCCCTGGCCGGGTTGCTGGAGGCTCTTAAGGGAGCCGCCCGGGGCAAAGGTGAACGGGTGGCGGGGCTCAACGCCGCCCTGGACCTGTTCTACCGGGGCGAGCCGGCACAGGCCATGGCTGCATTTGTCCAGGAGCGGGAGGGCCTGCTGGAATTTTCGGACTTCGCTTCCTTTAGAACCCGCTTCGAGGATCCCATCCGGGCGGAATTCAGGGATCACACCGTCTGCAAGTGCGGCCCCTGGTCCCAAGGTCCGGTCTTTTTGCAACTATTACGTCTCCTGGACGGCTTTGACCTGGCGCCCCTGGGCCACAACTCCCCGGACTATCTGCACCTGTGGGTGGAGGCCGCCAAGCTGGCCTATGCGGACCGGGAGCAGTATTACGGCGACCCGGAGCAGGTTTCGGTGCCTTTAGAGGAGCTCTTGAGCGAAAAGTATAGTGAACTCCGCCGCCAGCTTATCGATGGGCAGCGGGCCGATTTCAAGCTGCGCCCCGGAGACCCTTGGCGCCCCGGGGCCTTGCTGCCCGAGGCCGAAGTCCGGAAAGCCAGGGACTGGGGGCATGGGACCGTACACGTGGCGGTGGCGGACAGGCATGGCAATATGGCGGCCCTCACCCCCAGCGGCGGCTGGATTTCGGGGAACGAAGTGATCCCATCGTTGGGGTTGGCGCTGGGAACCCGAATGCAAACCTTTTACCTGATGGAGGGCCACCCCAACGTGGTGGCGCCGGGCAAGCGGCCCCGGACCACCTTGAGTCCCTCCCTGGCCTGGCAGCGGGGCCGGCCCTGGATGGCCTTCGGCACCATGGGCGGGGACCAGCAGGACCAGTGGACCAGCCAATTCTTTTTGAACCGGGCTGTGTTCGGCATGTCCTTGCAGGCGGCCATCGAAGCCCCCAAGATTACGTTCGACCACATTCCCGGCACCTTTTACCCGCATGCGGCCGCGCCCGGCCAGGTGCGGCTGGAGGGGCGGGTTGCCCGGGAAACCGCCGCAGAACTTAGCCGGCGCGGCCACCGAGTCCTATGGACGCCGGATTGGTCGGCGGGCTATATCTGCGCGGTGGCCAGAAACGCTAACGGGGTGCTGGAAGCGGGGGCGGACCCGAGGGGCAATAAAGCTCCGGCGTTCCCATCTGCGGCGCTGGCCTGGTAGCCCTGGCGTAAGCAGTGAGCAGTGAGCAGTGAGCAGTGAGCTGTAAGCAGTGAGCAGTGAGCAGTGAGCAGTGAGCAGTGAGCAGTGAGCAGTAAGCAGTGAGCAGTGAGCAGTGAGCAGTGAGCAGTCCAGCTTTTCCCGGGGCCTGATTGGCCGCGATGGTAACTTCTCCCTCTCCTCGATCACCAGGGCCTTAAATCCGGTTTTCCAGAGGTCTGCTGGGCCGCGATCATAACTCCTCCCTCTCCCCCGATGGGGGAGAGGGGGAATTCTGGCTGCGGTTCGCTAAAATGGCCCAAAACGCTTCCAGAACCCCCTCTGTTTCCTGCATCACCTGATTATTCCAAAATCGACAACCCGGTAACCCATCCGTAGAAATTTTTCTTGACAAAAGGAGAGGCAGGTCCTAAAAATTGGTTGGACCATATGATGATTGGACAAGCAGTAAGGCTTTTCATCCAAGCCCACCTGGACCGGTGCCCGGCAATGGATAAAGTCAATTATTCTAATTTGTTAACTTAGTCAAGGATTGTGGTTCTGGAATTAGAAGTCCGCGAAACTCTCGGTGTCGGTGGGTCATTTTAGGGCGGCCATCAGTGAGGTCCGGAGAAGGAGGGAACCCTGAGATGTTAAAAGCGGTGGAAAAGAAAAGGGCCTATCAGGATGTGGTCAATCAGATCATCAAGCTGATTAAAACGGGCAGATTGAAGAAGGAAGATCAACTGCCCTCCGAGAGGGAATTGACCGGGGCTTTCAAGGTATCCCGCACCACGGTGCGCGAAGCGATTCGTTGCCTGGAATCGATGCGGCTGGTGGAGTCCCGGCAGGGCAACGGCACGTTCGTATTGGCCTCAAGCCGGGATGTCTCGATCCAGTCTTTATCCGCGGCCCTGTTTCAAGAGAAGGACGATCTCAAGGATATCTTTTACATCCGCAAGATCATCGAACCCTCCATTGCCCAGTTGGCGGCAGAGTTCGCCACTCCGGAAGAGGTCAAGCAGTTGGCGGAAACGGTCGCTGCCCATGAGGAGAGCCTGGCCTCCGGGAAGGATACGGTGGACCTCGATACGGCCTTTCACCTGGCCCTGGCCCGGGCAGCCAAAAATCGGGTTATGAGCCGCCTGGTGAACGCCCTGATCGACCTTTTGGTTGAGTCCCGGACAGGGGTTATCCAGAGTGACGGGCGGGCGCAGGCATCCCTGCGGGGTCACAAGATGATCCTGGACGCGGTTAAAATGGGTGATTGCGTACGGGCGGGGGAGGCCATGCGCCATCATTTGCAGGGAATCGAAAAACTCTTGTTCAAAGGGAAGAAGGGAGGTGGGAGGTGCAGGTAGCGGTTTGGGAGAATAAGATGGCAGCGTTTTTATAACATCAGTCTGACTGATGACACAATCAGGAGGGATTTATGGCCAAAATTACCGAAATAACCATTTGGACCCGGGGAGTAACCCTGGACAAGGAGGGCCGCGATATTGCCACCGCCATCGGCAAAGCGGCCGAAAAGGAAGGTAAGTTTGTGCAGGCCTTTGATAATTATGAGGACCTGCCGGACCGGGTGCTGGTCACTACTCGCAAGTACGTCAGGATCAGCGATGAAGAGATCGAGCACAAGTATGTCTATACCAATGACCATCCTGAGGTGGTCATCGTGGCCGAGCCGACTATTGTCAAAGGCATCAACATTTTGCGCGGGATGCCCGAAGGCGGTCTCCTGATTATCAATACCAGCCGGAGTATTGACTACATGCTGAAGTTTATTCCCAACGATGACCTCCTGGGCGCCATTGCCACGGTAGATGCGGATGCCATCTCCGGAGTCAAGACAGTGGACTTCTCCGGTTCGGAGGGAGGCGTGGACGCAGTGGGCGTCGGCGCCGGGATTGCCGCCCCCATTGTCGGCGCCTTTGCCAGGGTCAGCGGCCTCGTCAAGAAGGAGGACCTGGCCAAGATCGTCAAAGACGTCGCCGGCATGGAGAAGGGCTACGAGACCGTCCAACTGCGGAAGTTTCGCAAGGCCCGGGCTGAGTATTTCTGGGGCGGATGAGAGACCCAAGGCTTTGAACCCCAAATCTTAAAAGGAGTATGGCGCTATGTCTAAAAAACTTCCAGAATTTGGAACCATAAACGTTCCCCATGACCGCGAAGTGCCCTTTGGGGCGATTACCCCTGCCCCCGTTAACACCCAAGATCTTTTCGTGACGTCGAACTGGCGCATCGTGCGGCCGATCATTGACCATGAAACCTGCACGCGCTGCCTGACCTGCTACATCGCCTGTCCGGATGCCTGCTGGCAATACAATGAGAAAGAGGATCTGATGGAGTGGAACTGGAAGTTCTGCAAGGGCTGCCAGATCTGCATTAACCAGTGCCCGGTGGGGGCCCTGTCAGCAGAGCCGGAACTCGATTTTGAGGACGGCGTCCACCGCTTGGAAAAACCCTTCTAGGTTAGGAGAAAGACTATGCCTCAAGAAAGAAATCTAACTGGCTGTTCGGCTGCGGCGCAAGCGGCAAAGCTGGCAGAGGTCGAAGTAATCTGTTCCTATCCCATCCGCCCCTATACTGCGATCATGATGGAGCTCGCCAAGATGGTCGCCAATGGCGAGCTGGATGCGGAATTCGTCTACGGCGAAGGCGAGCATGCCCAGCTCTCCGTGGTGCTGGGGGCCTCCGCCGCCGGGGCGCGGGCCTACACCGGCAGCGCCGGGGTCGGCGTCACCTACGCCTTTGAATTATACAGCCCGCTAGCCGGCGGCAGATATCCGGTGCAAATGGCCATCGCCGACCGGACCCTGGACCCCCCCGGCGATTTTGGCTCCGAGCACACGGACGCTCTGTCTTTTAGAGATCAGGGCTGGTTGATGGGTTGGGCCTGCAGCCCCCAGGAAGTGTTCGATAACACCCTGATGGGGTTTCGGATCGGCGAGGATCCCCGGGTGATGCTGCCCCAGGCGATTTGC
>JBAVAG010000055.1:0-48357 GCA_049585595.1 Desulfobaccales bacterium | reverse complement strand
GGCACTTATACCCTGAGCGGCACCGGCAGCCTCTCGGTGCCCGGAGGAATAGAGTATATCGGCTATTTTGGCAGCGGCGCCTTCACCCAGACCGGCGGCACCAATTCGATACCCTTCGGCATTCTCTACCTGGGCACCGCCTCCGGCGCCAGCGGCTCCTACCTGCTGAGCGGCGGCAGCTTGTCGGCTGGTAGTGAGTACGCCGGCAATAATGGCAGCGGCTCCTTTAACCAGAGCGGCGGCACCAACACGGTGGGCGACACCCTCGCCCTGGGCTATAACACCGGCGCCACCGGCACGTATAATCTGAGTGCGGGCAGCCTCTCGGTCACTAGTTTCGAGGACGTTGGCTACTCAGGCAGCGGCACCTTCACCCAGAGCGGCGGCACCAATTCGGCGGCCACCGCCAGCCTTTACCTGGGGTATAGTGCCGGGGCCAGCGGCACTTATAACCTGAGCGGCGGCAGCCTTTCGGCCGCCACCGAGATTATCGGCAATTCGGGCAGCGGCACCTTCACCCAGACCGGCGGCACCAATGCCGTCACCGGCAACCTCCTGGTGGGCGACTCTGCCGACAAAGGCACCTATGCCCTGCTGGGGGGCAGCGCCACGGTGGGCGGTAATTATACCCAGGGGGCCAACGGCACCTTGGACGTGGGGATTTCTTCCGCGGTCAACTTCGAAAAGCTCCTGGTCACCGGCAACGCTGCCCTCAACGGCACGATGGACCCCGTGCTCCTGGGCGGCTATACGCCCGCCATCGGCACGCTTTTCCACGGGGTGATCACGACCGGCACCGGGGTCACGGGCGCCTTCAGTACCGTGGTTAATCCTATCAACCTCATCTCGTTCTGGCAGCCCCTCTATACGGCCACCACCTTCGACCTGCTGGTCAAAGGCAATTTCAACAGCCCCAGCTTGGACCTGACCCACAACCAGGCCAATGTGGCGAATCTGTTGAACGCCGTGCAGGGCAGCGCCAGCGGCGACCTGGCCAATGTGTTGAACAGCATCGCCAACCTGCCCGACAACGGCGCCATAGCCAGCGCCTACCAGCAGATCTCCCCGGACAAGGCGGCGGCCCTGTCCACCCTGGCCTTTGCCGGCGCCAATATGCAAAAGAGCGTTCTCTCCCGGCGGATCACCGACCTGCGCTTCGGCCCTGAAGACGCGGGCCTCGCCTCCGGCGGGGGGCCTGGCTCCTCCATTCTCAGCTACGCCCAGGGCGGCGGTGGTATGATGGTGGCCTCCAGCGCCTCCAGCCTCAGCGGGTTGCTCACCGGCCAGAATAACCCCAACGCCCTGGAGAAGCCCTGGGGCGTCTATTTCGACCCGGGCCTGATCTTAGGGAACCAGACGTCCTCAGTGGACCAGACCGGCTTCGATTTTTCCATGACCGGCTTCACCGCCGGGGTGGACTACCGGGTGCAGCAGGATCTGCTGCTGGGGTTAAACACCGGCTACACTTATACCAGCGCCGGTTTTCGCGGCTCCGGGGGCTATGTGCATGGCAATACCTGGCCCCTCAATGCCTACGCGGCTTACCTGCCCAAGCCCTTTTACGCTTACGGCTCCCTGGGCTATGCCTTGAATCTCTATGACCTGCAGCGGGACATCAGCTTTGGCAGCCTGAGCCGCGCCGCCGACAGTTCCACCACCGGCAACCAGCTCAACGGCTACGGGGAGACGGGCTACGACTTGAAGGTGAACCCGGTGGTGTTGACCCCGGCGGTGACCCTGTCCTACTCGAAACTCTGGATAGGCGGCTTCACGGAAAGCGGCGCCGGGGCCCTGGACCTCGCGGTGGGCCCCCAGAACGCCCAATCGCTGCAAACCGGGGTAGGCGGCAAGATCGCGGTGCCGATGCAACGGGACTCGGTGACGGTGACCCCCCAGGCCTACGCCTTCTATCAGCATGAGTTTTCCGACAGCAGCCGGATCATTGACGCCCGCCTCAGTCAGACTGCTGGCAGCAATTTCTCCTATTTGACCGATGACTTCACCGGCCAGCCGCACCGGAATTTTGCGGTGCTGGGGGCCGACGTCACCATCGCCACCCAGAAGGGCCTGAAGGTGCAACTCGATTACAATGCCGAGGTGGGCCGGGGCAACTACACGGCCCATTACGTCAGCGCCGGCCTGCGCTGGGAGTTCTGATAAAGGCGGTTTTCCGTTTTCAGTTTTCTGTGAAAGGCAAAATCTCTGCTGTGGGGGCGGGTTTTAAACCCGCCCCTGCCGCGACGGAAACCAATAAACGCAGGCTAAAGCCTGCGCCTACCGTTAAGGTTGATCGTAGGGTGCGTTTTACGCACCATTAACGTCATCCCGGAAAAAATAACCATCTTATCGGCGCGTGAGACGCGCCCTATGTGATTCCAATGGTGGAAAAGACCAGGGGTGGGTTTAATCCCGCCACTACGGAAACGGAAATCAATGAACGCAGGCTAAAGCCCGCGCCTACAGTCTGCACCTACGGCCCATTTCCCAAAAATCCATTCCTATCCCCTGGGTTCCCGCCAAAGGCCTTCCAGCCCGCCCGGACGGGTAGGCCTTGGCGCGCCCCGCTTCAGCTTGCCGCCATCAGCCTGGAGTAAGACCTGGGTTGCCTTTAAGGTGGTTTTCTGTTACCTGTTACCTGCTTTTCTGTTTTCTGTGAAAGGCAAATCAAAATCGCAGGCCCTTTAGCAGATACAGAAAACGGAAAACGGGAAACAGAAAACAGGCTTGGTTGTCATGGCGAAAAAGGAAAAAAGGAAGCAGGAAACAATCTCCCCCCCGCGGCCCCAATTCACCTGGAGCAGACTCTGGCGCACCACGGCTCGCTTGCAACTGCTCATTTGCCTGTTGTTGGTCGGAGCCACCACGCTTGCCTATATCCAGGTAAGAAACGCCGAGTTCATCACCTTCGATGACGATATGTACGTCACTAACAATCCCCTGGTCCGCGCCGGGCTCACCTGGCCGGGGGTAAAATGGGCCTTTACCGCGGAGTACTCCTCCAACTGGCATCCCCTGACCTGGCTGTCTCACATGCTGGATTGCCAAATGTATGGAATGTGGCCAGGGGGGCCTCACCTCACCAATCTCTTTTTCCATCTGGCCAACACCATTCTCCTTTTTCTCTTCTTGGCCCGGGTGACCGGCTCCCTCTGGCCCAGCGCCATGGTGGCGGCCCTGTTTGCCCTGCACCCCATGCACGTGGAGTCGGTGGCCTGGGTCTCGGAAAGAAAAGATGTCCTGAGCACTTTTTTCTGGCTCGTCACTATGTGGGCTTACTGGGCTTATGTGGCCGCACCCTCGCTCAAGCGCTACCTGGCCGTGGCCGTTTCCTTTTCCCTGGGACTGATGGCCAAACCCATGCTGGTCACCCTGCCCCTGGTGCTGCTCCTCCTCGATTACTGGCCGTTGGGCCGGATCGCCGGGCTGGCCCCGCCTCGGGGCGCCATCCCGGGGAGCCCGCCGCTGACAGGGCTGCCGCAAAAAAGTTACTGGCAGCTGATCAGGGAAAAAATCCCCTTATTCGCCCTGGCCGCCCTCTCCTGCCTGATTACCATGCTGGCCCAACGCGGGGGCGGCTCGGTGATGCCCCTCTCCATCCGGCCGCTGGACGCCCGCATTGCCAACGCCCTGGTCGCCTACCTGAAGTATGTGGTAAAGGCGCTCTGGCCTTACCCCATGGCGTTCTTTTATCCCCTGGCCTACATACCCTGGTGGCAGGCAGTGTGGGCCGGCCTGGCCCTGATGGCGCTGTCGGTTTTCCTGCTCTACGGGGCCCGGCGCCATCCCTACCTGGGGGTAGGCTGGCTCTGGTTTCTGATCACCCTGGTGCCGGTGATCGGACTGGTTCAGGTGGGCGGGCAGGCGATGGCGGACCGCTATACCTATATCCCGCTTATCGGCCTGTTTATTATCGCCGCCTGGGGGATTGCCGAGGCCACCGCCGGCTGGCGGCGCCGGAAAATTATCCTGTCGCTGAGCGCCGGGGGGGTGCTCCTGGCCTGTCTGGCTTCCACCTGGATGCAGGCAGGCTACTGGCGGAACTCGGGGTCCCTCTATTTCGAGGCTCTGCGCGCCACCGGGGAAAACTACATGGCCTATCACCATCTGGGCATGGCCTACACCGACCAGGGCAGATTGGACCTGGCCATCGCCGCCTATAAAAAGTCCATTGCCGTTGATCCCTCTTATCCTCATGCTTATAATAATCTGGGCGTCGTTTACGCCAAACAGGGTAAGTTCGACGAGGCGGTGCAGCAATTTCAGATTGCCATCCGGCTCAGCCCTACCACCGTCAGCTTTTACCGCAACCTGGCCCTGGCCTACAGCCAGCAAGGGAAAAAAGCCGAAGCCGCGGCGGTGCTGGAGCAGGTGAAGTGGCTCACCGGGAAGGGGAAACCTTAGTCTCAGACCCTCTGCAGGTAGGGCCGCATCTTTCCCTGGCATCCTCGGGCGGGTGGCCATGCCGTCCCTGCTTTGGTAAGACTCCGCCAATTCTTTCCTCCAGGAGAGGCCATGTCCCATTACTATGAGGAACACGATCTGGAAAGGTTTAATGAGATCGGCAAGCACCGCCCTGAGCTCTTCGACTACTTCATGAACTATTACCAGGGGGTCATGGCCGCCGGGGCCCTGACGGTGCGGGAGAAGGCCCTCATGGCCCTGGCGGTGGCCCAGGCGCTGCAATGCCCTTACTGCATCGACGCCTATACCCGGGCCTCGCTGGAGGCCGGCTCCAATATGGATGAGATGACCGAAGCCATGCACGTGGCCGCGGTCATCCGGGGCGGCGCCACTCTGATCCACGGCCTCCAGGTCCATAATGTCGTAAAGAAGATCACCATTTAAGAGCTGCTTTCATGGTGCCTTTTGCCCAAAAGCTGGAAAAGATAGGCTACCCGGTTCTCAGGGCCGGACGGGTCAGCACCCTGCAGGTCAACCTCGGCTGGCGCTGCAACCAGGCCTGCCATCATTGCCACTTAACCGCCGGCCCCGGACGCCCCGAACAGATGGGACTGGCGGCGGTCGAGGCGGTTATCGCCGTGGTGGCGCGCTGGGCCCTTCCGGTGGTGGACCTGACCGGCGGCTCCCCGGAAATCAATCCTCATTTCGAATACCTGGTGGACCGTTTGCACCGGTTGGGCACCCACCTCCTGGTGCGCTGCAACCTGACCATTCTCCTGGAACCCGGCCGCGAGCACCTGCCGGAGTTTTTCCGGGACCACGGCGTGGAGTTGGTCTGCTCCCTGCCCTATTTCCTGGCGGACCCGGTGGACCGCCTGCGGGGTCCGGGAGTCTTTGACAAAAGCCTGGAGGCCCTGCGCCGCCTGAACCGGGTGGGCTACGGCGCCCCGGGCTCTCAGTTGCAATTGCACCTGATGTACAACCCGGGCGGCGCCTATCTGCCGCCTGAGCAGGGCGCCCTGGAAGACCGCTTCCAGCGGGAGCTGAAGGACCGCTACGGCATCACCTTCAACCGCCTCTATACCCTGCTCAACATGCCCATCGGGCGCTTCAAGGGATACCTGGAAGGATCGGGAAATTACGAGCGCTACCTGGGGAAACTGGAGGCCAGCTTCAACCCGGCCACCGTCACCGGCCTCATGTGCCGCAGCCTCATCAGCGTTTCCTGGGAAGGCCGCCTCTTCGACTGCGACTTCAACCAGGCACTCAACCTGCCCCTGACCGCCGACCTGCCCCAGACCATCTGGGAATTCGACCTCCCCAGCCTGGAAGATCGGATCATCCACCTGGACGACCACTGCTACGGCTGCACCGCGGCCGCCGGCTCCTCCTGCGGGGGAAATTTGGTAGGGAATTGAGAGGGCACCATCCCCCGCCCCGCCTTGCACCTCCTAGTTTTTTCGGCCCCGCAACCAAAACCCCGGTGATCAGAGCCCCGTCCCCCCTGGTCAATATGAGCCGTCCGTAACTTTTCCCAAAATATTTTTTCCTGACTTTAATCAAGGGGAAATTAGCGGCAGTCCCCCTGGGGACCCCAAAGTTTTTCTCACGTAATCAAAAATTAACCTTGCCTCAACCCAAGCGAAATAATCTCCAAGTATAAATTTGTCTACCTGTATAGACATCCCCGGGGGGTGAGATGATCGATAAGAATAGTGAAGTTCCTTGCTATAGCCAGCTTTCGGAGATTTTGCTTGGACAGATACGAACCGGGGCATTCCCGCCGGGTATGCAATTGCCCACGGAAATAGCGATAAGTAAGAAATACAAATTAAATAGACATACAGTTAGACGAGCTATTGATAAGCTTGAGGCAGAGGGACTGATTTATAAAATAAAAGGTAAAGGAACATTTTTAGCAAAAACCAAGATTCCTTATAATGTCTCCAAAAAAACCCAATTTACTACCTCGATACTCCAGGCGGGCTTGCAACCTGATGCAAGATTATTAGATATATATGAAATAACTGCCGGAGTTGAATTCTCTGATAGACTCAAGATTCAGCCGGCCGATAAGGTATCTGTATTGGAAATACTAAGATATGCCGATGGTATTCCTTTTAGTCATACTACCTCTTTTCTGAGCTCCCAGAAATTTCCCGGGATCCATAATTTATTAAGCAAGGACCGGTCATTTTCTCTCTATCAACTTCTTGAAGAACATTATGGCATTGAAGCGACGAGGAAATCTTCCAGTTTTGAGGTTGCCGTTCCCGATGACAAGGATATGGAAAGTCTGCAAATTTCCCCGAAAACCCCCCTTCTGGTCGTAAAAAGCCTCTCCGAGAGCCAGGATGGTGAGATCGTGGAATACTGCCTCAGCAAATTCCGAGGCGATCTGTGCAGTATCACCGTGGACTTCAATGACCTGAGGGGGTGATGGATTGGGAAAAGGGTCCGGCATCCGCTTGGCTAGCCGGGGCGGTGGCCCCGGTATCGGCTTGAAGAAACGAAACATTTTTTCATATTGAATTTCGCAGGAGGAAAAGATGAAAAAGTATCTTCTGGTTATCGGGTTGGCTCTGGCTCTGATGGCAAATCTAACGGGAACCCTCCAAGCCGAAGAAAAATGCCTGGTGATGGGCCTCATTCCCGCGGAAGACCCCAAGGCCATGATTGAGCAAATCAAACCCATGAAGGACTGGATGGAGAAGAGTCTAGGGAGGTGCATCACCCTCTACACCGCCACCAATTACACCGGGGTGATCGAGGCGATGCGGGCCAAAAAGGTAGATTTTGCCTGGTTCGGCCCCTTTTCCTACGTGATGGCCCATGAGCGGGCTGGCGCCGACGCCTTTGCGGTGGGCGTCGACTCCAAGGGGAAGACCACTTACCGCTCCTACCTGGTGGCCACCCCGGAAACCGCCCAGAAGCTGGGGATCTCCACTCCCTTGGAAGGGGAAGCGGGCATGAAGGTAATCGCTGAAAAACTCGATAAATTCCCCAAGGAATTCACCTTCACCTTCACCGACACGGCCTCCACCTCCGGTCATGCCATCCCTCGCTACTTCATGTGGAAGGTCGGCCTGGACCCGGATAAGGTGTTTAAGAAGGTGGGCTTCAGCGGCACCCATGATGCCGCCGAACTCATGGTCAAAAACCATACCGTCGATATGTGCGCCGATAATGACATGACCAATCCCGCCATGGTCGCCGCGGGGAAGATCTCGCCCGAGACCAATATCATTATCTGGAAGTCTCCCCCCATTCCCGGTTCGCCCGTGGCTTATCGAGACGACTTGCCGGAGGCCACCAAGGAGGCTTTGAAAAAGGCGATTACCACGGTCCCCGAAAATGCCAACAAGGTCAAGGCCTTTGGGAACATCACCGGTTGGCAGATAGTGAGCGACAAGGATTACGACCTGATCAAAGAGGTCAAACAGGTGATTGACAAGCTGGGAAGATAAGAATCTCGTCCAGGCGGCATTAAGGGGCAGGCTTCCGGAAGGCGAAAATTAGCCGCCCGGCAGGGCGCCTGCCCCGGCAACGCCGTCAGGTCAGGGAGGATATCATGGTAAAAGTGACCGATCTCAGAAAACAATTCAACGGTCATGAGGTCCTGGCCGGCATTAATCTCAGGGTGAGGAAGGGCGAACCCGTGGCCCTCATCGGACCCAGCGGTTCCGGGAAGACCACCTTGATCCGGACCATCAACGGCTTTGTGGTTCCTGACGCGGGCATGGTCTCGATTAGAGGAAAAGAAATTAAGTATCGGGACAAAGAGGCCTTGCGCCAGACCCGGAAAAAAATCGGCATGATCTACCAGCTCTTCAACCTGGTGGAGCGGACTTCGGTTCTGGTCAACGTGATGGCCGGCGCCTTGGGGAGGCTCGACCGGGGCCTGTCTTTGCTCTCTTCCAGCATTGGGTTCTTCAGCAGGCGGGAAAGGGAGAAGGCCATGGATCTCCTCAGGTACGTGGGGCTCGAGGAAAAGGCCGGGGAACGGGTGGACCGGCTCAGCGGCGGCCAGAAACAGCGGGTCGCCATTGCCCGGGCCTTGATGCAGGAGCCGGAGTTGCTTCTGGCGGATGAGCCCATCGCCAACCTGGACCCCAAGTCCAGCCGGAAAATCCTAGAGTTATTATTCCAGATAAACCAGGAGAAAAAGATTACCCTGATCACCGTTCTCCATCACCTCGACTCCGTGAAGGACTACTTCGATAGGGTGATCGCCCTTAAAGAGGGAGCCATTTGCTTTGACGGCGGCACCCGCGACCTCAGCGATCATCGGGTCCAGGATATTTATGCCATGGAAGAGGAAATTGAATGCGTTGCCGCGCAGGTTGGCAGTATCTGAACGGGACTACCCAGAGGCTGCTGGGGTGGTTTCTATTACTGGTGATCCTGGGCTATTCCTTCAGAGTTTCGAAGGTCGATATCGGGGCCCTCATCGGCGGATTTTCCCAGTCGCTGGCCCTGGTCCGGGATATGCTGCCGCCGGACTTTTCCAGGTGGAAGTATCTCTTGAGCATGGGAGCCGAAACCGTGGCCATCGGCTTTTGGGGCACGGTTTTCGGCATGATATTTTCCCTGCCGCTGGGGTTTCTGGCGGCCAGGAATACGGCCAACAACCTTCTCGTTTACTACCTCTCCAGGTCCCTGGTGACCTTGCTCAGGTCAATCCCGGATGTCATTTACGCCTTTTTTTTCGTGATTTCCTTTGGCCTCGGGCCGGAGGCGGGAGTGGCAGCCCTAACCCTGGCCACGGTGGGGATGTTGGGCAAGTTCTACTCCGAGGCGGTGGAAAGCATCGATGATAAGCCGGTGGAGGCCTTAAAGGCTACGGGCAGCCGCGGCTTAAGCGTCATCCGCCATGCCATTGTACCCCAGGTGATGCCCTTATTTATGGGGTACAACTTCTATATGCTGGACCACAATATCCGGGTCGCTTTGGCCATAGGGATAGTGGGCGCCGGGGGGCTGGGGGTGGACCTTTTCACCCAGATGGAGGCCTTTCATTATCAGAAGGCCGCCGCCATCCTGCTGCTCATCTTCGTCATTATCACCATTATTGACCGGGCTTCCGCCCGTTTGCGGAAAAGCATTATACAAGGCGGCTTTCTGCAACCCGGAACCCGCCGCCAAGATGCTCTATTGCTGGTGGTCATCGGCTTGCTGGCCTTCGTCTCCATTTATTTTTTCCCATTGGATTTTAAAGAAATGGCAGCCGGAGCGCCGCGTGTCTGGGAATTTTTGACAGGCATGTTTCCTCCCGATTTTTCCAGGATTGGGGTTTACCTGAGACTGATGCTGGAGACCGTGGCCATGGGGATCAGCGGCACTTTTTTGGCCATTCTTCTGGGGATCCCCTTGGGGGCATTGACGGCTCGGAATTTAAACCGTAATAAAATAATTTATAACCTTGCCAAGGAAATCACCAACTTTTTGCGGGCCATGCCGGAACTGGTGTTCGCCCTAATTTTCGTGGTGGCGGTAGGTTTGGGACCCTTTGCGGGGGTCTTGGCCCTGGGCCTGAATACCGCTGGGTTTTTGGGGAAATTTTATGCCGAGGCCATTGAAAATGTGGACCCGAAACCGGTGGAGGCCGTGGAGGCCGCCGGGGCCAGGTTTTTCCAACGGATCGGTCACTCCATCTTCCCCCAGGTCTCGCCGCTCTTTAACAGCTATAACCTTTATATCCTGGAGCGGAATATCCGCTATTCCACCATTATGGGCCTGGTGGGCGCCGGCGGCATCGGCTTCGAACTGGTCATGACTTCGAGGATGTTCGAATATCGCCAGGAGGCCGCCATGTTGTTGATCATCATGGCCACCATTATGACAGTGGACCGGCTCTCGGCCTACCTCAGAAAAAAGGCGGTTTAGCTGGAGATGCACTGCGTTAGCCCTGACCAAAGGCAAAACCTGATAACGAAACTGGACCCGGCGTCTCTGCGGCAGCTTTTTGATCTCCTGGCGCCGGCAGAGGTCAACATCCTTAAAGAGCCGGAGTCCGGGCTGGTAATGATGGCTGTCAAGGATTCCCTGGGGACGGATTTCTATTTGGGAGAAATCCTGGTGACGGAAGCCGAGGCGGCATACCGGGGATTCAAGGGTTATGCCATGGTGCTGGGGGAGGAGCCGGAAAAGGCGCTTCTTACTGCAGCGGTAGAGGCAATTTGGCTGAGTGACCATGAGGACCTCAAAAGCAGCATCCGAAAATTTCTCACCTCCCGGGGTGAGGGTTTGGCTGCCGCGGCTTTGAAGGAACGGCAATTAATCGCCCGGACGAAAGTAAATTTCGAAACCATGGTCAAGGGATGAAAGAAATCTCGACCAACGCGGCCTGCCTGGTCACCCAGCGGACTTTCCGGGTCCTGCTCCAGGCTATGAGCCATCCGGGCGGCATCTTGGCCCTGCCGGAATGCGGCTTGGAGTTCGGGTGGCAAATGTTATTGCCCACCTTGCTGGACCAGGAAGTCACCTTTGCGGTGTTGGGTAATGACCGCCCCCGCTGGGAAAGGGAAATCCGGCAATTGACCGGGTGTCCCCCGGCCGGGGTGTCAGTGGCGGATTTCCTGATCGTTCCTGAGGGAGACAGCCAGGGAGAACTGGTTAAGGCCAAGCGGGGCACCCTCGAATATCCCGATACCGGCGCCACCGTGATCTATCTGGTGGAAACCCTGGAGGGTGAAGCGAGAGCTGAGTTGGGGCCGGTATGCCGGGGGCCGGGCATCCGGGATCAAATCGCCCCGGGAATTAAGGGCCTGGGTACCCGGGAATTTCTTTATCTGCAAGAGATCAACCGCGAATTTCCTTTGGGAATCGACACCATCTTCCTGGACCGGGGCAACCGGCTGATGTGCCTGCCCCGTTCCACCAGAATCGAGGTGAGATAACATGGGCTACGTGGCGGTCAAAGGGGGTTTTGAGGCCATTGAGCACGCCTCCGGGCTGCTCGCCTACGAACGCCGGAAAGGAGAATCCCGGCCTCTGGAAGTAACGCAGATCAAGGAGCAGCTCTACCTGGCGGTGGATCGCGTCATGGGGGAAGGCTCCATTTACGCCCCGGACCTGGCGGCCCTGGCCCTGAAACAGGCTGCCGGCGATCCTTTGGAAGCCGCCTTTATGCTCCGGGCCTATCGGGCCACTAAACCCCGGCTGGGTTACACCGAGTTCCAGTCCACGGAGGACATGCAGGTGATCAGGAGGCTCTCCGCGGCCTTTAAGGACATTCCCGGGGGGCAGGTCCTGGGGGCCACCGCGGACTATACCTTGCGGCTGCTGGACTTTGAGCTTTTGGACGACTCCCCCGCCAAAAGAGAGGCTTGCCTCAAGGAGTTATTTGAGGGCCTCCGGGAGGTCGTTCCCCTGCCGGATTCGTTTCCCAAGGTTATCGAGGTCCTGCGCCGGGAAAATCTGCTGGTGGCCGGAGCTGCGGCCGATAACAGGCCCGGCGAGATTTTTGATCTCACCCGGCAGTCGCTAACCTATCCGGCCGCCAGAAGCACGGCGTTGCAGGCCATGGCCAGGGGAGAGACCGGCGGCTTGTTGCTCCTGGCTTACTCCAGTATGCGCGGTTATGGCGATATCCACCCCACCATCGGGGAATTGCGGGTGGGTTATCTGCCGGTGAAGATAAAGCCGCCGGATGGCGGCGAACCCCGCCTGGTGGGAGAAGTGAAAGTTACCGAGGCGGAAGTGATCGCCCGCTTTACCTCCCAGGATGGCTCCCCCAAATTCACCCTGGGTTACGGGCTGTGCTTCGGGCACAACGAAATCAAGGCCATTTCCATGGCGATTCTGGACCGGACGATGCAGGCCCCGGACCTCAAGCTCCCCTGCGAGGACCAGGAGTTTGTCCTGTCCCATATCGACGGCGTTGAGTCCATGGGCTTCTGCAACCACTGGAAGTTGCCCCATTACGTCACCTTCCAATCGGACCTGGACCGGTTGCGGAAAACCCGGGCAGCCGCGGAGACTAATGCGTCAGGGGTGAACCCCGAATGAAACTAGACATGTGGACCGCGGCTGATCACCGCACCGCTTCCCTCCGTTATAACTTCGCATTCATAGATGAGGGGGCCAAAAGGGAAATCCGGCGGAAGATTCTCAAGGCGGTGGCCATCCCCGGATACCAGGTGCCCTTTGCCTCCCGGGAGCTTCCCATCGCCAGGGGCTGGGGCACCGGCGGGTTGCAGATCACCCTGGCCATCATCGGCCCCGAGGACATTCTAAAAGTAATCGACCAGGGATGCGACAGCAGTGTCAACGCGGTGAATATCAAGAAATTCGTGAGCCGGGTTACCGGGGTAAATATTACCAGCGTGACCCGGGAAGCCACCATTATTCAAACCCGGCACCGGATTCCCGAGGAACAGATGTCCGGGGACCAGATCCTGGTGCTGCAGGTCCCTTTCCCGGAAGCCTTGAGGGCGGTGGAGCCTTCGGAGCTGGAGACCCGGCGCATGCATGCCGAGGCCGACTACAGCCGCATGTGGCTCTATCTTTACGAAGATGTGGTAAAATACCGGGAAATCAGTATCGGGGCCCGCTACCCGGTAACCGTCAACGGCAGGCATATCATGGACCCCAGCCCTATTCCCCGCTGGGATATTCCCAAGCTCCATCTGTCCGAAACCCTGTATCTCTTTGGCGCCGGCCGGGAAAAGAGGATTTACGCGGTGCCTCCCCATACCCGCGTGGAACCCCTGGAGTTCGAGGATGTCAAATTCCGGGTGGAGAATTTTCAGGGCGCGGCCTGTCACCGGTGCGGCAGCACCGCCACCTATCTCGACGAAATTATTGATGATGACAGCGGCCGCAGGATTTATCTCTGCTCGGATACCGGGAACTGCGACCTCCGTATTGGAGGGCAAGGCCAGGAGTCCAACTGTGGAAGTGCAGATCCGGAGAGTTGAGGAACGAGACCTGCCCTCAATCCTGCCCCTCTATGCCCAGTTGGGTCAGGATAGCGGGCGGGTGCTGCCCCTGGATGAAGCCAGGATAATCATGGCCCGCATGCTGGATTACCCGGATTACCGGCTCTATGCCGCCGTGGTCCGGGGCGAGATTGTGGGCGTATTGGGTCTCTTGGTCATGGACAACCTGGGGCATCTGGGCGCACCTTCCGGGGTGGTGGAAGATGTAGTGGTGCGGGAAGACTGGCGGCGCCGGGGAATTGGCAGGAAGATGATGGATTTTGCCATGAACTATTGTAAGTCCAAGGGCTGCTACAAATTGGCCCTGTCCAGCAACCTTAACCGGGAAGAGGCCCATCGCTTTTATGAGCGTTTAGGTTTTAGAAAGCACGGGTACAGCTTTTCCGTGGAAATATCAATTGACGAGATAGCGCCGGGAACTTAACAGGCCCCTGATATGGAAATTACCCCGGAAAAAATTTTAGAGGTGCAAGACCTCACCAAGATCTATGGACCGGGTTGCCCCCTTTGCTTGACGTCAACCGGGCCTGATCACGACACCAATCAGTGCCCCCACTGCAGGTCGGTGGTGGCCTGCGGCCGGGTCTCCCTGGAACTTTACCCCGATGAGATTCTCGGCATCGTCGGGGAGAGCGGCTCCGGGAAAAGCACCCTGGTAAAACTCCTATTTTTTGACGAGGAAGCCACTTCCGGGGAAATGTACTTTCGGGGCAAGCAGTTTTTGAGCCAAAACCGGGCGGAACTGCCCCCGGATTTAAGTGAGCCGGTCAATGGTGAAAATCTCCTGACCCTCAGTTCCTTTCAAAAGAGGCGGATAAAAAACGCCTTTATGGGCATGGTCTACCAGTATCCCCATCAGGGGCTGCGGCTGGAGGTGAGCGCCGGGGGCAATATTGCCGAGCGGTTGATCACCGCAGCCTGGCGGCATGTCGGGAACATGCGGCAGCGAGCCGCTATACTTTTTGAAAAAACCGAGATTCCGGTACCGAGACTAGATGAATCGCCGCAAAACTTCAGCGGCGGCATGCAGCAGCGGGTGCAAATCGCCAAGGCCTTGTCCAACAACCCCATGTTTCTGTTTCTGGACGAAGTCAGCACCGGTCTGGACCTCTCGGTGCAGGCCCGGGTGCTGGACCTGTTGAGAACCCTGCAGCGGGAATTTCACCTGTCCATGGTGGCGGTGTCCCACGATCTGGGGGTAATCAGACTCCTCACCGCCAGGACCATGGTCATGAAAGACGGTCGGATAGTGGAATCGGGGCTGACTGATCAGATTCTGGAGGATCCCCAGCATCCTTACACCCAACTGCTGGTGAATTCCCAACTATAAGAGGCGATGCCCGGGACGGTAAAACTGATGCTTGCCTTGGATAATCTAACCAAGACCTTTCATATTCATACCCTGGGCGGCAAAGTGATCGAAGCCCTCCGGGGCATCTCCCTGGAAGTGGCCCCGGGTGAATTTCTAGGGCTTTCCGGACCCAGCGGCGCGGGTAAGAGCACCATCCTGAAATGCATCTACCGCACCTGCCTGCCCACGGCCGGGGACATCTGGTACGAATCGAGGGACTACGGCCGGATCAACCTGGCAACTACGGCCAATCGCACCGTCCTTGGCCTCAGAAGCCGGGAGCTCGGTTATGTCTCCCAGTTTTTCCATGTGATCCCCCGGGTTTCCGCTCTGGAGGTGGTGGCGGAACCCCTGATCACCAGGAATGGAATTTCGCCGCATTTGGCCAGGAGGAAGGCTGCCGAGCTGTTGCAACGGTTGCAGATCCCGTCGTCGCTGCTTGATGCCTATCCGGCCACCTTTAGCGGCGGCGAGCAGCAAAGGGTGAATATTGCGAAAGCGGTTATCTGGAAACCGAGATTGCTGCTCCTGGATGAACCCACCGCCTCGCTGGATTTGCAGGCGACGGCTGTAGTCATGGAGATCCTTCGAGAGCTGAAGGAAGAAGGAACCACCATGATAGGCATATTTCATCGTCAAGACATGATCCGGCAAATTACCGACCGGCTATATGAGATCGGAGGTCAACAGCTATGAGAGCGGGCGATCAGGCTCTGGTGATTGAGAATGGACAGGTGGTCACACCTGAGGAGACCCTTAAAGGGGCTTCGTTAAAGATTGAATCAGGTATGATCGCAGAGATCAAGGCAGGGAAGATCAACTCCGGGGCCCCTCGTTTGGATGCCCGGGGGGGATACGTCTTGCCGGGTTTCGTTGACTTGCACAGCGATGCGCTGGAAAAAGAGATAGAGCCAAGACCGGGAACCTTTTTTCCCAATAACATCGCCATCATTGAACTGGACAAAAAGCTCGCCGCCTGTGGCATCACCACCATCTTCCATGCCTTGTCCTTCGCGGAGGGGGAAATCGGCGTCCGTTCCAATAAAATGGCGACCCAGATAATCAAGGATATCATCCGGTTATCCCCTCAACTAAAGATAAACACCAGGGTTCACGCCAGATACGAGATAACTGACGCCCTGGCCGTTCCTTATCTGGAGGAACTCTTGCGCAGCGGTGGCATCCAGATCTTATCTTTCATGGACCATACCCCGGGACAGGGGCAGTACCAAGAGGTGACGTCTTTCAAGAATTATTTCAGGGCGGTTTATGGGAAAACCGATGCAGAGCTGGATAAAATCATAGACCAAAAGCTCCTGGCCAGGGCATCCAGGCACTCACTGATAGAGCGCTTGGCCACCCTGGCCAAATCCCTTAACATTCCCCTGGCGTCCCATGATGACGACTGTGCGGCAAAAATCCGGTGGTTGAGGGAGATGGGCATTGGCATCTCAGAATTCCCGGTGAACCTGGAGGCGCTGCAAGCTGCCAGGGAAGCGGGTATTTACGTCTGCCTCGGGGCGCCCAATGCCTTGAGGGGGAATTCCAGGTTGGGAAACTTGAGCGCCCGGGAAGCCATTTTTTCGGGGCTGGCGGATATCGTTTGCTCCGATTATACGCCCATGGCTATCCTGCACGTGGTTTTCACCCTCCACCACCTGGGAAACCTGCCCCTCCACCAGAGCGTGAATCTGGTTAGTCTTAATCCGGCCCGGGCAGTGGGGCTGGCAGACCGCCTCGGCTCTCTGGAGACAGGCAAGAGGGCTGATTTAATAGTAGTGGATGCCTCGGGGGAAGTTCCCCGGATTGTCAAAACCTATGTCGCGGGAGGGGAAGTCTATTCCACATGCTGAAGATTGGCACCAAGATAGATGAAGTGAGAATCGACGGCAACTTGCAAAGGCTCCGGCAAGACCTGGAATATTTTTCCCAGGCCGGGTTGGCGGCCGCGGAACTGCCGGTGCATGGACTGGATGCCATAAAAAATGGCCGTTTGGATAAGGCTCAACTCAAAAGAATCAAGGAAACAGTCCGTAATTTTAGCGGAGCCTTCAGCGTCCATGCCCCCAATCCCCTCAACCTGATGGATTGCGCCTGTCGCGAGCTCCATTTGAAGGTATTCCGAGCCTCCCTCGAATTTACCGCCGAAGTGGGAGCCGAAATTCTGGTCTATCATCCCGGCAGATATATCCCGGAAGTGACCTTCCCCATATGCGGCAAAAATGATCTATCAAACTGGGATAAGCAGAACTTGCTGGCGGTGGAAGCCGAGATGATTCAAGATTTAGCCGATGAGTATCCCGAAGTGACTATTTGCCTGGAAAATGCCAGGCCTTACCTCTTCCATTCCCCTTATTGCTACGCCGAAAGGCTCGAGCCTTTGCAAGAACAGGTAGCCATAATCGACCGCGACAATGTTAAAATAAATCTCGATTTGGGTCATTTATTCCTCTCGGCCAGATTCTACGGATTTGATCCCGTGGGGGCCGCGGCTCAAGTAAAAGATTTCATTGCCCATAGCCATGTGCACGATAACTTCGGCAATGCCGTCTATCATCATGAAAAACAACAGACCCACCAGATTCCCTTTGGCAAAGGCGATGCCCACATGCCTGTGGGATGGGGCGAAATACCGATCCTGGAAATACTCTCAACTTTTTTGGACTCATATACCGGCATGCTCATGATGGAGTTAAGAGATAGATATTTTGCTCATACCCGCGAATCCAAAGAGAACCTGGAAGAGATTTTGATAAAGATATCTTCGACGTAAACCCCATTGCTGCCGCGCCCATTGCAAAAGCTGCTATGAACCAGGCAATCCAACGAACTGTGGTCTGCATGTATGACGGGTTCGGGATGGATTACTTCGAACTCAGCCGGCTTCCGGTTATGAAGGGCATGGCCCGGGAAGGTCTGGCCAAACCCGGACGGGCGGTTTTCCCGACCCTCACCAATGCCAACAATATCTCCATCTGCTGCGCCGCCTGGCCTGCCGAGCATGGCGTGACGACCAACTGCTATTTCGACGAAACCACGGGGACGGCGCGCTTCTTAGAGGATGCGGATTTTATTCTAACGCCCACCATATTCGAGCGTTTCCGGAAAAAAGGGGTACCCTCGGCACTCCTCACCTGTAAAGCCAAGACCCTGAAGCTCCTCGGCCGGCAAGCCGATTTCGCCCTCGCCGCGGAAGAGCCTGCACCGGAAGTCGTGGAAAGATACGGACTCCCCCCTCAGATGTACAGCTCCGAGGTCAATTACTGGCTCTGGGAAATTGCTCTCGATCTCTTGAAATCGCGTCCGGAGCTCGGACTGATTTATGTCCACACCACTGATTACCCCATGCATATGTGGGCCCCCGCAGAATCATTATCGCTCCAGCATCTGGCGAAGCTCGATGAGCTGCTGGGGGCAGCCCGGGATGCCGCTCCCGATGCCCTGTTCTTAATTACCGCCGACCATGGGATGAATCCGAAGCGACGGTGTCTGGACTTGCGAAAAACCTGCGCCGACTACGGCGTTCGGCTCCGCTACGCAGTTTCTCCGGTGGCCGACCGCCTGCTGAAGCATCACCGGGGCTTCGGGGGCGTCTCCTACGTCTATGTCAATTACGAGGGGGAGCTTCCCAGGGTTCAGGCCCTCTTGCGCGACCTGCCGGGAGTGGACGCTGCCCTGACGCGGGAGGAGGCCGCCTGCCGTTTCCACCTCATGCCTGAACGGATCGGCGATCTGGTCGTCATGGCGGACAAAGACACGGTTTTTGGCGACCTTGCCGGGTCTAATGAAGCCCTGGCGGCTGGATACCGCAATCACGGCTCTCTTTATGAACAGGACATCCCGCTGATCCTTTATGGATATGACGGAACCTTGCCCTTGCCCGGGGAGATGCAAATGAACTTCGATCTGACGCGCTGGTTGTGCCAGAAAATGTTATAAGGGACCTTCTGAAGAAACGGGTTCCGGTGCGGACCAGCCCTGATAAAGTCTAGGCTCACCACCAAGATGCGGATAATATTGATAAAAAAGGCTGACAACCCCTCGATTGCCAACCCCTGGTAATCCCTTCCAATTTATGGTCGGGACAAGAGGATTTGAACCTCCGACCCCCTGAACCCCATGCGGGTTTAGGGGTCAGAGGGAACTCCTTGAAAATTTTCACTAAGTTGATTTTACTATGTAAATGGGTGTTGACTCAATGGAGAGAATGGGGGTATTTTAGGGGATAGAAATAAAAAATTGACACTTTTTTGACAGTAAAATTTGCCAGGTTGGTTTTTCTATAAGCCCAACCTGTGGCCCTGGCCCGGGGCATGCTCTACAACCCGCGCTCGGGGAATGGGACTCCTCCCCCCGTGGTCAAAATGATCTGTGCGGGAATCTTTTTTGAAATTTTCCAAGAGAATGCCAGCAGGCTTTGAGAGATAGATATGATGAGCATATCAGCACCAAACGAGCCGGGTGGTGAACTGCAGAGATATAGCGACACTTTAGGAGGTGCTCCTGGCAATAATCTGCCAACCTCACGCTCCGTTTTTTGGGAGAGAAAAGAAAAAGTCGCGCCCATATCTTGCATATCCAGTTTTCAGATGGAGGCCACCTCCGCCTGCAGCACAGCGCCACTCTTATCTATTTCTATCCAGCGGAAGTGGGGTGGGCTTTTGAAAACCGGGTCGTCACCAATCGGCCCGATGGCTGGGGTCTGGAGGATCAGGGGCCGCGATTTATTCAGACAATCCTGCCAAGCCCCCGGTTTGCCGGTGTAATTCCCATAGAAGACGCGGGGCTGGCTCACCTGAGAGTCCCAGCGCAGGCAGCATTCCAGCCGCCAGTGGGCATGCCCGGCGAAGACCATGGTAACGGGGCGGGACCGGTCCTCAAGGCGTCCCTCGGCGCGACCGAGACAGAGGTGCAGGAACTGGCTGAGATAATGATTAATGGACCCGTAGCGGATGTTGTATTTCCCGGGCTCTAAAGGGATTTCCTGCTGGCCCTGCAGGGCGTGGTCTGCTTTACTGCGCTCTTTCTTCGAGAGATTGATGGGCGGTGCGTGCACCCCGACAAAGATCCGGGCCGGCCCGTCAACTATGCCCTCGCCGTGACTGATAAGGCGAAGCAGCCCCTCCATCCAGGCGATTTGGCTGTATGGATAAAACTCATTGGCGCCGTAAAAGCCCATGGAGTCGGGAGAACCGCCCAGGATGCCACTCTTGATGCCAATGGGGCCCAGTTTCTTGCGGCCGTCGTCCCAGAAGCGTTGCGTCCGGATACAGTCGAACCCCGTATCCAGGATGAGGAAGTAGTTTTTTTCTACTCGGAAGGCGTAATTAAAATAAGGGTTTAGGTTCAGAAAGTAGTCTCTCAATGCCTGCCAGCCGGCTTCCAGGGCCATAAGGTCCGGGGACTTCCAGCGCACCAGGAACTTCACGAAACCGATGACGCCGTTTATCGCTCCCGAGACCCCGGCGATCACTATGCTGAAAACCTCTAGAGGCGATGGAGGCGAGGTAGTCAGGTGTTTGAGAAACGGAATCAGCTTGCTGAGTAGCGGCCACTTAGCACCACTGGCCACCAAACCGGAGGTGGCAAGGGGCGCCAGCACCTGCACCTTCCAGGTTGCCATCCTGGGCAGGAGCCAGTCCAGCGGGTTGCCCCGAACCTTGCCATTTCGGAAAACCAGACCCCTCAGCGTATCACGCAATTTAGGCACCAATTCACCCACATCGTGAAGGAATTTGCCGCCGAGCATGACGTTGGACAGCAGCGCTCCCGCCCCGATCATTTTCTGGTAGAACCCCTTGGTCGCCTGGGTTAATTTTTCGGGATCATCGGCCCAGAAAGGGTCTAGGCCTTTGGCCGACTTCTTGTCCAGTCCATAGGCTGCTGCGTTGTCCTTGGGCGGGTAAGGGAAGAACCGCCAGTCGTGATTCCCCGTGCTGGTGAATACCGGCACCTTGATACCGGGGGTTTTTCCACCCTGCCCTCCCTTTGCCTCAGCGCCTGTGAAGATGTCGCAGAGGAGTTTCCAGTTATTCTCCCCGTAGTCATCCCGGTCGCTGTAATTGTGCTCTTTAAAATCGACGAGGTCCCCCAGCAGCAGCACGAAGTCGAGTTTTCCATCGTCCGCCAGGTCATTCGCATACTGAATGAAACGGCGCAGATTCTTGTTGAAGTTGACAAAGGGAATGGGGGAGGAGGCGTCCGCATCCTGTTCACCGATCTTCAGGGAGGCATCGTAGAGGTCATTGCGCAGCGCCACGTGCAGGTCCGTAGCGTGGATAAAGCGGAGCATACCTTCAGCAGGCCGCAGTGCCAGGGCGTGGAAAACGGTGAAGAGCTCCTCGGCGCCCCCTTTCAACACCAGGTCATACAGGGTGATGCGAGGACCGTCGGAAGTCGTCCGCAGTTGCCGCTTTGTCAGTTTTGTCGCGGGACTGGCAGAGAAACGCACAAACCTTGCTTTGCCTGCGAAGATTGAGGCCCTGAGGGTCGTACTGATATGCCACCGGGTCTGCTCCACCCTGTCAAAGGCTCGGGGCAGGGCAGGATCCGTCAGTTCCTGCCGAGCTTCCAGGACCAGATTGAACTCGTGGCCAGCTCCCCCGGAAGACGGTATCGCCGCGATGCTGTAAACGCTCGGGGCCGCGTCGATCGGCTCTGCAATCACGACATCGATCCCATCCTGCCTCAGATCCGGCAATGAAACGATGATGGGACAGCCCAAATTCGGGCTCAGGATACGCGGGAGTTTGATGTCCATGGCCAGTCTCCTCGGCGTGCAAAGTTACGCCGTCTAGACCTTTAAGGGTACGATTCATAGGCAAGGCTTCCCATTCTGCGTAAGCCGCAAGGGCCACCGAAAATGGGCCTCACCCGCCAGATTTTGGGCCCATATAAGGGTTGACCCAAGGAATAGGCTTCCTGTCCAATTGGGGAGACTAAAACTTATAACTCACGCTGATGACCACCGCATGGGACACCCGGTTTTCATAGGTCGTGGGCAGAACTCCAGCGGCTTGAGAGTCGTTGATGGTGTGGTCGGGCATATACACCAGGTAATAGGCCAAATCCAGGTTTATATCCTGATAGCTAAACCCGGTTCCGATGCAAAAGTTGTGGCGCAGGTTGGGGGTGGGCACCAGATAGTCGGCATATTTGTCCGGCATGGGTTCGTCCTCCAGGGCATAGCCAGCCCGGAGAGCCAGCCACGGCAAAGCCTGGTATTCAACCCCGAACTGGCCCCTCCAGGTGTCATGCCAGTCTTCTCGAGCGGATAAGACGCCCAGGGGGTTATCAAAACGAAGGTCAAAACTTTTAAATAAGCCCCAGCGGGTATAAACAGCTCCTGCTTCCAGAGACAAATTCTGCAGGGGTCGAACCATGATGCCGGTAAAAATTTCGTCGGGGAGGATGATGCTGCTCCGGACGTTGGCATCCAGGATATTGAAAGGCTGGAAGTATGCCGGGGAGGACATTTGCTGCCTCACCTGGCTGCGATAGGAGATACCTATGGAGAGATAATCGAGGGGCTTCAGCAGAAGCCCGAAATTGTAACCGAGCCCCCAACTGTGCCCATCCAGGCTGAGGGTTTGCGGGCCTATGTACGGTAAGGGCAGCACCCGTTCCTCATTGAAATTAAAATACATAACGTCCAACCCGCCGCCGGCGGAAAGATAATCGGTTATCTTCACTGCCGCAGTGGGATTTAAGTTCACTGTTTGAATATTGGCTTTGATGACGTTGACATCACCGGGCCAGTTGTCGGGATACTTGACCCCCCAGTCCGAAAGGAGAATTTATTCCCAACCCCAGCCAGAGCCGCTCGGTAAACTGGTGGGAAGCAAAGAGATGGGGCACAAAAGTTGGGCCTGTTTCTAACCCGGTGAGGGTTTCTGAGGGACCGCCATAGGTGGCGATATCGGCGTGGGGAAAAAAGGTCGAGAAACCGCCCATTACCTGGGTGCCCGGGAGCTGGACCAGACCGGCGGGATTGTAAAAAATGGCGGAGAGGTCCGAACCCATGGGGTCAAAAAGTTGGGTTGGGTAGGTCTTACAAAACACGCCAATCACCGGGACGAATTTCAGCTAGTTGACATCCCTGCATCGCAAGCCTCAATTTAAGGCAAGCCGATGAGATGTCCCAGTTGCCAAAGCGTCAATGAGGAGAGAGAAAAGTTCTGCAGGACCTGCGGGGCCAAGTTGGGGGAGCCCTGCCCTGACTGCGGCACCGTTATCTTTCCAGGTGACAAGTTTTGTAGCAAATGCGGGCGGGGGCTCAAGTCCCAAGAAGGTGTCCCCAAAATTCAGGAAGAAGTCCAAGCTGAACGAAAGCATGTCACTGCCCTATTCGCCGATATCTCCGGCTACACTGCCATCAGTGAGCGTTTGGACCCGGAAGAATTAAAAGACCTCGTTGGCCCTCTTATCGGGGAGATGGCCAAGGTGGTTATCGGGTATCATGGTACCATCGAGAAATTTGCCGGGGATCAGATTATGGCCCTGTTTGGTTTTCCCCGGACCCATGAGGATGATCCGGTACGAGCCATCAGAGCAGCTGCGGAAATTCACCGGGTGGCGGGAGAGATAAGCCAGAAGGTCGAGAAGGCCTTAGGACAGCCTCTGGCTGTGCATATCGGCATCAACAGCGGACTCGCGGTAACCGGGCAGGCCGACTTCGATCACCTGACCCACCATATTGCCGGTGATGCCATCAATGTCGCCTCCCGGTTGTGCAACCTGGCCAAAGCGGGCGAAACCCTGGTGGGCCAGACCACTTATACCCAGACGAATGGCTTTTTTTCCTTCGAACCCCTGGAGCCGATCCAGGTAAAAGGTAAGTCCAGGCCGATCCATGTCTATCGGTTCTTAGCGCCGAAGGAATTGCCTAAAAAGACGCACGGGATTTCCGGACTGCGGGCGGAACTGATCGGGCGCCGCAAGGAAATGGCGACTCTGGCGGAGGCGGTGGACCGGCTCCTTAAGGGAAAGGGAACCTTTGTCACCATTTGCGGGGAGGCCGGCACCGGAAAAAGCAGGCTCCTCGAGGAGTTCCGGGGTACCCTGGACCTCAAGACGATCAATTGGATCGAGGGTAATGCCTACAACTATACCCAGAATATTTCCTATTATCCCCTCATTGATCTACTTAATCGGGAACTGAGCCTAGAGGAAAGCGATGCACCGGAAAAGGTGAGGGAAAAGCTTGAGGCCTATGTGGCTGAACTGGTTGGCCCCGGGGAAGACGTGGCGCCGTACCTTGGGGGTCTCCTTTCCCTAAATTATCCCGAGACTGCGGGGGTGAGTCCTGATTTTTGGAAGTCCAGCCTCTATCGGGCCGCCCAAGCAATCCTGAAGGCCCAGACTCAAAAAGCCCCCACCGTGATCTGCCTGGAAGACCTTCACTGGGCCGATTCCACCTTTTTGGAATTTCTGCATTCCACCCATATGCAACAACGGCTCAGCGCCCTTACCTTGTGCACTTATCGTCCCCCTTTGAAGCTGTTTAGCAGCCAGGAAGTCAGTTTGCTGGGCAGGCCGTGGCGATGCGCCTGTCCCTCGGGAAGCATCTCTGAGGCCTTTCAGGAGATCTGCCTCCAGGATCTCTCTCTGGGAGAGACTCAAGAGATGGTGCAGTCTATGCTGGGGACGGCCAATATTCCGGAGGAGCTGCGACAATACCTTCAGGTGCATGTGGGCGGTAATCCTTTTTACCTGGAGGAAATGCTCACCTCCTTGACCGAATCGGGAACGTTGCAGCGCCATGAGGGCCGCTGGCAGCTCACCAGGACCATTGCCGACCTCGATATACCGCCGACCATCTATACAGTCATTACCGGCAGGATAGATCGTCTGGAGAGCAAGACCAAGCACCTGCTCCAGGAGGCTTCGGTGCTTGGCAGAACGGTTCCTTACGAAATCCTTAAAGGAATCACTGAATACCCCGATTCCCTGGACCGGTCCCTAGCCGACCTGGAACTCCTGGACCTGATCCGCAGAGATCCCCAGGCAGAACAGGAATATGTTTTCAAACACGCTTTGATTCAGGAAGTGGTTTATGGCAGCCTGCTAAAAAAGGATCGCCAGGCCATGCACCAGCGAATCGGCCTGATGATGGAGCAAGTGTTCCAGGACCGGCTCCCGGAAATTTACGAAACCCTCTCCCTTCATTTCAAGCACACTGAGCTCTCTCAAAAGGCGGTTCATTATCTGATCGAGTCGGGCAGGAAAAGTCTGCAAAAATATGCCGTGCAAGAATCCCATCTTTACTACCAGAAAGCTTTCGAGATCTTAGGCAAAATCCGGGGGAAATCGGAAGAAGAAAAAAAGCGGCTGGTGGATTTGCTCAACGAATGGGCCAAGGTATTTTACTTCCGCGGTGATTTTAGAGGGTTCACTCGACTGCTGCTGGACTATAAAGAATTGGCTGAATCTATCAAAGACAAAGCCCGCCTGGGAATCTACTACGGTTGGCTGGGTTTTGCCTTGTTCGGCTCCGGAAAGGTGCGCGAAGCTCATGGATATTCGAGCCAAGCCCTGAAGTTGGGAGAAGAGATCGGCAGTTATCCCATCATTGGACTTGCCTATGCCAATTTGACTTGGACCTGTGCTGAATTGAAAATGTTGGACCAGGGTATTCAATATGGCATCGAGGCCGAGAAGATAGCCCGGCTATACGAATTGGAGCCCATGGTCTTTTTTCAATCCCTCAGCGGCATGGGGATGATTTATTTATTTAAGGGCAACAGTGAAAAGAATTTTGAAATCGGCAGGGCGCTGCAGGAATATGGAGAAAGCCACTCCAATCTTCGTAGTATCGTGGTGGGGCATATCATCACCGGCTACGGGCATTACACGAACGGGAACTTTAACTGCGCGATAGAGTGCTGCAAAAAGGCCATTGAATTGTTGAATGATCCATTATTTTCCGAATGGCCTAAGCTGTTCCTGTGCATGAATTATCTGATCAATGACCAGATAGAAGAAGCCGAAGGCCTTATCCGGGAGATTCTCCCGTTCTGCGAAGGCCTTGGCATAGGTTACATAGTAAGCGCCGCCCAAGTATTCCGCGGGGCCGTATTGGTTGCCAAAGGTCAACTTTCCCAGGGAATAAAAATCCTTGAAAAAGACCTGCGGATATTTGAAGATAATGGGCGCTTCTACTCCCTTTACGCAATTGAAACTGCGGTGGCGGAGGTCTATTTGAGGATTGCCATCCGGGCCCAGACTCTCAAATTTAGGGATCTCATTAAAAACTTGGGGTTTATTATTACCATACTGCCTTTTGCGAGACGCCGCGCCGAAGCCTACTTGAACAAGATTACCCAGGTGGGCCGGGAGGTGGAGTCCCAAGGGTTTGTGCAAGGCCAGGCTTTGCTCAATCTGGGATGTCTGCACCGGTTAAACGGGAAGGCGGCCTCGGCCCGGGAATGCTTCTCCGAAGCGCAGCAGATCTTTGAACGATGTACCTCGGAAACGCATCTCCAACTGGCCCGGGAGGCTCTGGCAGCGGTTAGCTAAACGACCCGATAAGGGAGACGGCGCAAAAAACTTATTTTTGCTCAACTACTATTTTGGGGGTTGGTCTTCGGAAGGAACCAGAAGTAAAACGGTTCTCGTCCAAGTAAATTTCTGGTTACTGACTCCACAAGCAGCTGGAGATCCTAAATGCGTATCCTGCTGGTCGCCCCCCGCTCTGAATATCCCGAAGCCATTCCAGGTTGGATACTCATCCCGCAGCTATCCTTGCTTATTTTAGAGGCATTGAGTGGAAACGGCCACCAAGTGGTGACGGTGGAGGAAGACTCGGCCTCCATTCCCCGAGATGGAAAGTGGGACCTTGTTGGGATCACAGTCATGACGGCCACGGCTTCCCGGGCCTATGCCCTGGCCAGGGAGTTCAGGGAGCAGGGGGCCAAGGTGATCCTGGGGGGCATCCACCCCTCGGTGCTTCCGGAGGAAGCCGGCCAGCATGCGGATGCGGTGCTGGTGGGAGAGGCCGAGGGCCTCTGGCCGGCCATCCTGGAGGACGCGGCACAAGACGCTCTTAAGCCAACCTATTACAACCACCTGCCGGAGGCGATACAGGTGCCTCTGGTAGATTACAAGGAGGATAAAAAAAAGGCGCTGATGCCCACTGCCTCGCCTGTCATCTCCGGCCGGGGCTGCCCGAACGGGTGTGAATTTTGCTCGGTTTCCCGGATTTACGGGAGCCGGGTGCGGAAGGTGCCGGTTGAGCAAGTTCTCGAGCAGGTGAAACGCAGCCGCAGCTATTATGTCGCTTTCCTGGACGACAACTTGACTGCCGACCGCGACTATGCCCTGGCGCTGTTCGAAGGGCTGAGAAGGCTGAAGGTGAACTTCATTGGACAGGCCACTGTCAGGTTCCTCCTGGATGATATATTATTCCGAGCGGCCGTGGCCGCGGGGCTCAAAGGAATCTTCGTCGGTTTTGAGACCATCGAAAAAGAGGGGCGCCAACGCTTGAAGAAATTAGTATCCCTGGATGCCTATCGCGAGGCCATCCGGAAATGCCGGGCTGCCCGCGTTTTTTTGCATGGCTCCTTTATCTTCGGCCTGGACGAGCATGATAAAACCATTTTCAGCCGCACCCTGGACTTTATCATGCAAAATAAGCTCACTTCGGTGGGCGCCTACGTGTTGACCCCATACCCGGGCACCCCCCTCTTCGACCGCATGGTGGCGGAGGGACGCTTACTCCATCAAAATTGGGCTTTCTATGACCATGGCACCCCGGTTTTTGTCCCGGAGCGCATGACCTTGGAAGAGCTTGCTGAGGGATACGTCAAATTCAGGGAATCGGTCTTCAGTCTGTGGGGCATTGCGCGTCGGTGTCCCCCCGGATTATCTGCCGCCTATGTCGCTCTCCAGGTGAACGCGGCGCTGCGGCGGGTGACCTCACGATTCCGGGACCACTATAAAAACTACTTCAATTGGCTGCAACAAGCCGATCTGGGGAAACAGATAAAAATAAGTAATTAGCAAAAACACCGTGGCAAAGAGCGGCCAAAACTAATAATCATCTTTTTCTAGCAGGGTCCGGATCCCTGCCTACAGGAGGCAGCCATGGAAAAAAACGATAGAGTCACCTTCGAAGATTTGAGCCTGGGAGACATCACGCTGGAGACGCTGCCTAGGCTGGCTAAGATGCGGGAGCGCCACTTCAATAGTTTCCGGCCGGAGATCTGCACGGAGCTTCCCCTGAATATTACCCGCTATCTGCGGGACCTGGACCAGGAGGCGGACCCGCCGGGGCTGCGGGCGGGAAAACTCTACCAGTACGTGCTGGAAAAAAAGACAGCGCGGATTGCGGAGGACAACTTGCTGGCCGGCACCACCAGCACGAAAGACATTGGGGTGATGCTGTATCCCGATCTCTATGCCCTGGTCCTCTGGCCGGAATTGGAGACCATGGCCACCCGGAAACAAAATCCCTTCAAAATCAGCCCGGAAGATATTAAAACCCTGAATTTCGAAGTCTTCCCTTTCTGGCTCGATCGCAACACCGTTATGGAGGTTACCCGTAAGGCCCATGGCAACCCCCCATGCGCAAAGCTCATGGAGCGGCTAGTCTTTTACAATGCGTCCAAGCCCGTAACCATTTCCCACACCATCCCCGACTATGGGGTAGTGGTGGAGGAAGGGCTGGAGGCCCTCATAGCAAAGGTCCAGCATTTAGATGTGGCTGTAAGCCCTGACTCAGAGCAGCACAGCTTTTATCGGGGCGTCGAACTGGCCCTGAGCGGCATAATTGAGTATGCCAAGCACCTCAGCGCTGAGGCCCATGAACAGGCCAAAAAACGAGAGACCGATCCCCAGCGCCGGGAAGAACTCAAGCAGATAAGCGGCATCTGCAAGTGGGTACCGGCGAAGAAGCCCCGGACTTTCTGGGAGGCCCTGAATGCCATCTGGATCTGCAAGATCGCCCTGCACCAGGAAAACGGCAATTTTGCCCTGTCCCTGGGCCGCCTGGACCAGATTCTGTATCCCTTTTATGCCGAGGATATTAAGAATAAAATCCTGACTCGGGCCCAGGCCGTGGAACTGGTGGGCTGCTTCTGGCTCAGCATGGCCGACCATGTTCCCATCAGCCCGGAAGCCGCGGAGGAGATTCTCGGCGGCACCGGCTCCAACCAGGCGATTACTCTGGGGGGCGTCGACCGGGACGGCAACGATGCGGTCAATGACCTCACCTATGTCATGCTCCGGGCCACCGAGCTCTTAAAGTTGCGGGATCCCAACGTCAATGCCCGTTACCATTATGAAGTAAACCGGCCTGAATATCTGAAGCGCCTCTGTGAGGTGAATATCAACACCTGCGCTACCCCTTGTTTCCACAATGACGTGGCGGTCATCCAAACCTTGCAGGAAACCTATAAAGACCAGGACATCTCTTTAGAGGATGCCCGGGACTATGGCGTCGTGGGCTGCGTGGAACCCATCAGCGCCGGCCGGACGTACGGCCACACCGGCGCCCTCTTTATTAACCTCACGGCGGCCCTGGAGATGGCGCTCTTCGGCGGGAAGCATCGCCTGACCGAAGACGAGCAGATCGGCCCTGCGACCACACCACTGAAGTATTTGACGACCTGGAAAGATTTTCAGAACGCCCTGGAAACCCAGATTAACTTTCTCATCGAGCAGGCAGTAACCTTTAACAATTACGCCGGGGTCACCCACCAGCAGATCCACCGCACCCCCATGCTGTCGGCCCTGATGGCAGGGTGTCTGAACAAAGGCCAGGATGTGATTTGCGGCGGGGCTACTTATAATTCTTCGGGCGCCACCATCATTGGCCTGGCCGAGGTGGTGGATTCGGTGACGGCCATTGAGGAATTTGTCTTCACTAAGTGGAAAATATCCCCAGGCGACATGATCGACTCCATCAAGGCCAACTGGGAGGAGCCTTATACCAAATTCCAGGCCTGGGTAAAGCATTCCCCGGAAAAATTCGGCCGGGACAGTAATATGGCCCGGGACAACGCCGACTGGCTGATGGGATTCATTCATCATAACTTCTGGGGGCTCCAGAACTACCGGGGCGGCAGGTACAATACGGGTTACTGGACCATGACCTACCACGCCGGCTTCGGGAAGATTACCGGGGCGCTGCCCAGCGGCCGGAAAGCCGGGGAATCTTTCGCCAGTGGCATCACCCCCGTCTCCGGTTCGGCCCCCCAATTAACCCGCTGCCTCAACTTTGTGGGTGGACTGGATCATCTGCAGATCACCAACGGTCAGGCCCTGAATGTCAAGTACTACCCCTCGACCACCAAGCCGTCGGCATTTGCCGACACCATTGAGACTTACTTCCGCAATGGGGCTGGCAAAACGGGGGGCCTGCAGATTCAGTTCAACATCATTGATCGGGAAACCTTGCAAGGATTGATGCAAAATCCCGATTTGCAACCACCCCTGATGGTGCGGGTTTCGGGATACACGGCCTATTTCCAGGACCTTAACCCGCAGATGCAGCAAGAGATCATCGACCGGGCCGAATATGACCTGGTGGACGGACATCAGTTATAAGCCTCGATTCGAAAAAATTCCATGGTGAGGTGTCCATGTTTGACTCGGAAAGATTTATCGAGCACCCGCTAGGACTTATCAGGCACCCGATAGGATTTATCAAGCACTCCAACGCTAAGAGGACTTTGACAAAAAGCTGGAAAGACGAGGCCACCGAAGAGTTCCTGACGATTCAGCTTGATATGATGAAGTGGTACTACCTGATTCACCCGAAGTATATTAAGGATTTCACCGGCTCCTACTGGTTTAAGGACAAAGACGGCAAGGTGAGCGTCCTGGTCAAGTTTCACGACGGCGAGATGGAGATCCACAAGGACCCCGACCCCGACCCTAAACCCTATCCCGAGACGACCGTGATGGTGACCTTTAAAGACAGCAATGCTCTGCGGCGCTTCCTGCTGGCAGTCAAAAAGGATATCCTGCAGGTAATCCTCCACAATGAAATCCTGGTTACCGGCAATCTCAATTATCTATATAAATTCGTTTTTATGGCCAACCACCCCCTGCCCCTGCGCGAGCTACTGAATCTGGAAAATGAATTTACTTGATGAAAACCTTAACCCCCTCATCCTGGACATCAAAAGGCACGTCCTGGAAGACGGCCCCGGTATTCGGACTACGGTCTTTTTCAAGGGCTGCAATTTGCATTGCCCCTGGTGTCATAACCCCGATGCCATCGACCCCGCCCTGGAAATCGCCTTTTATCCCCGGGACTGCATCGGCTGCGGCGACTGCGTGGAGGCCTGCCCGACGGGCGCCTGCCGGCTGGAGGATCAGGTTCTCATCGATCGGGAGGTTTGCAGCCGCTGCGGTGACTGCGCCGGGGTCTGCCCCAGCCAGGCCCTGCGGCTGATGGGGCGCCATTATGAGGTCGGCGAACTGCTGGAAATCATTCTGCGGGACCGCATGTTCTATGCCGTCTCCGGCGGAGGAGTGACCCTCTCCGGCGGGGAGCCTACCCTGTTCCTGGACTACTGCAGGGCAATTCTGGGCCACTTGAAAGAGCTGGGTCTGCATACCGTCTTACAGACTAACGGGATGTTTGTCTGGAGCGAATTCCGGGAGCGTGTGCTGCCCCTGGCCGACCTGGTAATGATAGACCTGAAAGTTGCGGATGGGGAAAGGCACCGGGAATATACCGGCCAGGACAATGCCCTGGTCTGGACCAACCTGGAAGCCCTCATTAGGGAAAAGCCTTTAGCGGTGGTGCCCCGCATTCCCTTGATTCCGGGGTTCACCGCCACCCGGGAAAATCTGGAGGCCCTCTCGCGTCGGCTCCGGGAGCTGGGTGTCAGAAAGTGTGTGTTACTCCCCTATAATCCCACCTGGTCCCATAAGGCGGCAAGTATTGGCAAGCCCATTGATGCCCGGTTATCCCCACACCTGATGACCCCTTTCGCCCTGGCGGTCTGCCGGGAAATATTTTCCTGGACTGAAAATTCTGCCAATAACTTGTAGCACAGGCGCCTCGCTTGGAGTCCCCATTAATGACCGGCTGGCCGAAGTCTTCCGGGAAGTGCGCCGGGGAAACCAGCTAAAATCCCCCTATGTGTTCTGCGACTCCCAGGGGCGGCGATTTTACGAAGTTAAGCGGTCATTTTGTGGGGCTTGCAGGCGGGCGGGGATTGAAGATTTTCACTTCCATGACCAGAGACACGCCTTTGCTTCGCACCTGGTGATGAATGGGATCGGCTTGAAGGCGGTACCAGAGCTTTTGGGCCATGGCGGACCTTACCATGACCAGGCGCTATGCCCACCTGTCCCAGGGACATTTAGAGGCTGCGGTTGGCGTCCTGAACGGCCTGGGGCGCAAAGTTGACACTAAATTGACACCTATCGCCCCCAAAATGAAAGGGGCTGACAGCCACAATGTTGCCAACCCCTTATAATTCCTGCCTTATTATGGTCGGGACGAGAGGATTTGAACCTCCGACCCCCTGAACCCCATTCAGGTGCGCTACCAGTCTGCGCCACGTCCCGACGCCTGCCAATCTGCGAACTCTGCGATCCTCCCAATAATTTCCCTGATCCCGGCGCCTTGGCGCAAAAAAATACTCTCGACAGCAGGGTCGCAGAGGTTTTAATATAGCAAACCGGCCCGGAATCTGTCAACCTTTGGGTGCCGGGGAGTTGCTCAGGCCCCCGCCAAGAAGCCGCGAGATCCGGGATGATTTCTTAACCGAAGACCGTTAACCTAAAACTCTAAACTCCATCTTGAGATCGGTGGTGAAATCTGGTATTTAGATAAAATTGCCCTGGGCAGGGGCGGCTTTGCCTGGCCGGGAGGGTCAACTGAAAGGGAAGGAGACTTTATTTAATGTCGGGCAAAACAGCAAATATCCGTAATCTGGTCCTCATCGGGCATGGCGGCTGCGGCAAAACCTCGCTGGCAGAGGCCATGCTGTTCACCGCCGGGGCCACTTCCCGGCTGGGGCGGGTGGATGACGGCTCCTCCGTCCTCGACTACGAACCCGAGGAAATTAAACGCAAGATCACCATTTCCAGCGCCTTTCACCACTACCAGTGGAAAAAACACACCGTTTATCTGGCCGACACCCCCGGAGACGACAACTTTCTGGCGGATGCCCGGGCCGTCCTCCACGTGGGGGACGGGGCGGTGGTGGTGGTCGACGCGGTGGACGGCGTCAAGGTGGGCACGGAAAAGGTCTGGCAGGTCGCCAACCACTATCAATTGCCCCGCCTGCTCTTTATCAATAAGCTGGACCGGGAACGGGCCGACTTTGCCACGGCAATCAAGAGCATTAAGGATATCCTGGAAGTGCAGGCCGTGCCCCTCCAGCTTCCCATCGGCAAGGAGGCCGGCTTTAAGGGGGTGGTTGACCTCATCAATCTGAAGGCCTTCACCGGGGCCGCGGGTGGCTCCCAAGCCGGCGGGCCCATCCCCGATGAGCTTAAGGATGAAGTCGCCAAGCTGCGGGGCGATCTGATGAATTTTGCCGCCGAAAGCGACGACGCCTTGATCGAAAAATTCCTGGAAGCAGGGGAGCTCACCCCGGAGGAGATTTACCGCGGCCTGAAGCAGGGGGTCCTCAAGGGGGCCTTCGTCCCGGTGTTGTGCGGCGCGGCGGCCGCCAACCTGGGAGCCAGTCTGCTGTTGGACGCCATCAACCTCTTCTTGCCTGCCCCGGAGGAGCGAGGCGCGATCACGGGGAGCAAACCCGGCGCCGATGCCAGGGTGGAGCTGGCACCGGACCCGGACGGGCCCCTGGCGGCCCAGGTCTTCAAGACGGTGGCCGACCCATACGCCGGCCGCCTCTCCATCTTCCGGATCTTCTGCGGCACCATGACGGCCGACGCCACCGTGGTCAACGTGAACCGGGCCGTCCCGGAAAGATACGGCCAGCTCTTCCTGCTGGAAGGCAAAGGCCAGAAGGCTGTGGCCAGCCTCGGCCCCGGGGCCTTCGGCGCAGTGGCCAAGCTCAAGGAGACGGTGACCGGCGACACCCTGGCGACCGAGGCTAAACCCATCCTGCTGCCGCCCCTGATGCCTTCCCAGACCATGGTCACCTTTGCGGTGGAGCCCAAGAAGCAGGGGGAGGAGGACAAGGCCTTCTCCTCCTTCTTCAAGTTGATCGAAGAAGACCCTTCCCTGTCCCTCAGCCGCAACGCCGAAACCAAGGAGATCCTCCTGTCCGGGGTGGGCGCCGTGCACATCGAGGCCACCGCCGAAAAGCTGAAGCGCAAATTCGGCGTGGAGGTCAACCTCAAGCCGCCCAAGATCCCCTACCGGGAGACCATCAAGGGCACCGTCAAGGTCCAGGGCAAATACAAACGCCAGTCCGGGGGCCGGGGCCAATACGGCGACACCTGGATCGAGCTGCAACCTCTGCCCAAGGGCTCCGGCTTCGAATTCGTGGACAAGATCGTGGGAGGCGCCATCCCCAGGCAGTACATCCCCTCGGTGGAAAAGGGCATCACCGAGGCCAAGCATGAAGGCATCCTGGCCGGCTTCCCGGTGGTGGACTTCCGAGTCACCCTCTATGACGGCTCCTTCCACGATGTGGACTCTTCCGATATGGCCTTCAAGATCGCCGGCTCCATGGGCTTTAAGAAGGGCTGCGAGCAGGCCCAGCCCGTTCTGCTGGAACCCATCATGAAGATAACCGTGACCGTGCCGGAAGATAATATGGGGGACATCATCGGCGACCTGAACGGCCGCCGGGGGCGGGTCCTGGGAGTGGAGGCTAAGGGCCGGCTGCAGGTGATCACCTCCCATGTCCCCATGGCGGAGGTGCTACTCTACGCCCCGGACCTGATCTCCAAAACCGGCGGCCGCGGCAGCTATACCATGGAGTTCGACCACTACGAGGAGGTGCCGCCGCACCTGGCGGAGAAGGTCATCGCCGAGGCCAGGGCCGCGAGGGAGAAGGAGTAGATATTTTTCCCCTGGTTTCGACGTTTATTATATATTCCATAAATACGGTAATGATTTAATTAACAGCGGGAGCGAGTGATTAATTCCCCCTCACGTTTACCCTCTCCCCTTGTAGGGGCGGGGTTTCCCGCCCGGGCGGCGAGACGCCGCCCCAACCGCGAGGGGGGAGAGGGCTGAGGTGAGGGGGCATCCAGGCATCCACAAGAACTGGCCCTATTTTAGAAATCGAGTACCTGGCTTGGAAACCAAGGGGAAGATCATTCCTGGCGTCTTGGCCCGAGATAAAACCATGATATCCCCCCGCATCGCTACAGGCCGGATTATCGCTGTCTCAGTCAGCGACCGCAAAGGGGTAGTTAAACACAACGTGCCGGCGGCCCGTCTGCTGGCGGAGCACGGCCTGGAAGGCGACGCCCACGCCGAAGGCGGCTGCCGCCAAGTGAGCCTGCTGTCGCTGGCCAGCATCCAAAAGATGGTGGCCAGAGGCGCCGCGGTGGCCCCGGGGGATTTTGCCGAAAACCTGACGGTGGAGGGCCTGGAAGTGATGTCCCTGCCGGTGGGGACCCGCCTCCAGGTGGGTGCTCAGGTGCTGCTGGAGATCACCCAGATCGGCAAGGTCTGCCATAAAGGCTGCGCCATCCGGGAGCAGGTGGGAGATTGCGTCATGCCCCGGGAAGGAGTCTTCGCCCGGGTGCTGCAGGAAGGCACAGTGAAGGTGGGCGACGCCATCGAGGTGGTTGCTTAAATGTTCCGGGTGGGGATTCTGACGGTCAGCGATAAGGGGCATGCCGGAGAGCGCCACGACGCCTCGGGGCCGGAGCTGGCCCGCTTGCTGCCGGCCGCCGATTTCCAGGTGGCCGCCACCGCCTTGGTCCCCGACGAGTTGGAGGCCATCACCGCCCAATTGCTGTCCTGGTGCGACCGGGAACGGCTGGACCTGATCCTCACCACCGGCGGCACGGGGCTAAGCCCCCGGGACCTCACCCCAGAGGCCACCCTGGCGGTGGCCCAGCGGCAGGTGCCGGGCCTGCCCGAGGCCATGCGGGCCGCCGGCCTGGCCAAGACCCCCCACGCCATGCTCTCCCGGGGGGTGGCGGTGCTCCGGGGCTGCACCCTGATCGTCAACCTCCCCGGCAGCCCCAAGGGGGCCCGGGAAAACCTGGCCACCATCCTTCCCGCCCTGCCTCACGCCCTGGAGAAACTGGGCGGCAGCCCGGCGGAGTGCGGCGCCGCTTAAGGACGGTTTTCGGTTTTCGGAAACAATATACATCTGATATAAGTGGGCGCCAGAGTTTCTTATCATGCCCGTCGGTGGTATGTCCATGTTGCCTCCGCCTTTCCCCTGGCTGACCATTACCGTCCGGTGCTGGCCTGGGGTTCATCATGGGTGGCCTTCTCGGGAAGAATCTGCTCCAAAGGGGATGGTATGCCAAAAATCTGGGAAAAATTTGTTTTTTCAGGAGAAGTCATGCTATCACGCCAATGATAAGTGCGTTCGGCTCCGAGAACAGAAACCTTCGGGGATTTTCCCCGGCCAAAGAGGTCTTAAAACCCATTTTTATACTGCGGTGTCCAGGGCTGCCGCATAATCTCGGTTAGTTTAGATGAAAAGCGGAGGTCGTTCAAATGGATAAATTATTGGTTTTGAGGGGCATGGATATTCAGAATATATCTGGAATCATTGAGGTATTGGGGGTAAGATGAAAATATGGCAAGTTATCACAGCGAAGATATAGCTGTGATGACTTCAGTATTAAAAAAATGGGAAGATTGAGCAGAATCTATCCTCGGAGTAGACCAAAAGACTAAAGTCCAATCCTATGAAAGATCGAAACCTTGTTTGGATTATTGGATTATTAACTGTGGCTATAAATATAGTAGCCGGAATCTGTAACTATTATTTGGTGACCAAATATCAAGCCGATTTAGACAAAAAATCAATAGAAAAGATAGATAATGAATTAAAAAATCTTCCAAAAAAAGGTGAGCTTCAGATAAATATTTAGAAACCAGTATTGAATTGATACAAAAAAACATGGCTAAACTTGATGATAAGACTGATAAGATATTAGAAAGATTATCTATTGAGGAAAAGAAAAAGGTTATCAATGTTATGAATATGGAAATTATCAAAGATATGCGACCTGCTGTTGATGATAAAATAGATATGCATTATATTACAAGTAATCGAATTATTCTTACAATAGATATTAAGAACATAGGGAAGTATCCTATTACAATCAAACATAAAGGATATTTTATACTTTCAACAAGCGACATAACATCGTTAAATAAAATTACTAATCAACTTTTACTTAATAAAGATTATAAAATAGAGGGTATGGGGTTCCAGTTTGTAGCTAATACTATTTCTCCGGGTGAGGGAATATCTCAACAAAAAATTGTAGATTTAATTACACCAGATAAAATTCCAGATGTTATTTATTATTATTTATCATTTGAAGTTGAAACAGATCCTGCAATTATTAAATCACTAAAGGAATTAAAATTAAATAGGGATGAGATTGAGGCAAATACAATCAAAGATTGTTCTGCATGGGGATCCATACAAAAGATTAAGTAACCTTGTCAAATCTTCCCGTTAGGTTAATAACGACTAACTGGAAGCCTGGGCTATTGCGCTTCCAAAAGTAAATTTATCTACCCACCGCGGGAACTTTTGAGGGTAGGCCGGGGAGGAGAGACGCCCCCATCTCTTTGGGACAAAAGCTGCAGCAAAGGCTGCTCAGATGATCTCAGGTATTTATGAGGGCGTCATAATCTCCACAAAAATCGTCTTTGCGGGTCAGCGGCCAGGAGATGACATCCAATGGCTTTCTCCCCGAAACCGGCCTGGGAGCATGGCGGTGGCATTCCCCAAATCATTCGCCAAAGCCATCTATGGAGCTCCAAAACTTGCACCTGTCGCATTGCCTGAGCTAATTTCCTTCCTGGTGTTTCCGCAAACTGGAAAATATCCCCCGGTGCGCCAGGAGTCAAGAACAGGCAGGCTTTAGGGTCAGGGACAGGACGAAAGCCGGCCGCCGGCCGCGGCTCACGGCAGCTCCGTGCCCCCCACTTCCTCCGGAGGGGACTCCGGGGGTTTCTCCATGGGTTCCTCCGGGGGAGTCTCCGGAGGTTTCTCTGCGGGTTCCTCCGGGGTGGCAGGGATCGCGGAGGGGCGAATCCGCTCCCGGATGGCGGCGATGGCCTGGTAATTCTTTTCTTTGAGTTCCTTCAAGTCTTTGGCCTTTTGTACCGCCTCACTCACTTCAGGGGCCATCAGGGGATTAGCCTCCCCCCGCTCCAGGGCCTGAAAGGTCTTTTCGCCCAGGACCCGGCTGGCTTTCCTGATCTTTTGCTGCTGCCAGCAGGCCAGGGTGTAGCGTCCCAGGATCTGGGCCCGGCGGGCGGTGTTCGCCGTGAAGGTCGAAAGCTTGCACCAGCCACCGGTGCAATGGGCTTGGGCCGGATTTTCGCTTGATTCAGTGCTCATCGGTTCCTCCTTAGTTATACCAGGGGCAAGAGCTTCGGAACTGAGTTGGGGGTGCAGGGGCCCAGCCAGGGTCGCTCCCTGATCATTCTCACTAATATCAATATAGAACAGGCATAAGAGATCGTGCAACCGGCAAAGCGGCAAAATGGCAGCACGACTGAGGTGCCGCGGCGCCGGGAACTTGGCGGCCGTCGCCAGCCGGTCATTGCCAATCAGCCGCAAGCAGATAGCTTGAGCTAATCCTCCAGGTTGGCCTCCAGGGTCTTGAGGATGGAGGGCAGGTGGCTCCCGGGCCAGAAGAGGCGCCGGCAACCGCGACACTCGAAGAACTGGTCATGGTAGTGGAAGACGTGCTCCGGCACCCGGCCCTGGGCCTGCTCCCGGGGGATCGGGCTGAGCCTCTGGTTGCAACGGCTGCAGCGGCTCAGGGGCTGGAGCTGCCGGGGAGAGACCTTAAGAAGGGACAGCACTTCCTGGAGTTGGGCCTTGGGGGAGACGGCCTTGATGAACAATAGGTCCGGGCGCTCCAGTCGTTTCAGGGGCTCCTGGCGGGTCAGGATGAAGGTGTCAGGGTCCGGTGGCGGCAGGGAGCCAGGGCCCTGGGGCGCCAGGCGGCGGCAGTCGGCGTCGAAGCCGCAAAGCCGCAGCCACTTGGCCAGACCGCCCAGGGGCTGGTCCACCAGGAATTTCATGGCCCCCTAAATCCTCCCGGAAGTCAGCTTAAGCGCCACCCAGGTTTCCGGTTTTCAGGATGTCGGCCGCCTCTTAAGGGAGTTGCACCACCGCCACCCCGGGGGGTGGCGCCAGGGTCAGATCAGCCGGACTCAAGGGTGGGTTGAGGTGCAGTTCCTGATAGGCCAGGCGCAGTTCCATCTTGGGGGTCTCGGTTTGGAGGGTGATCTGGCCGGGTAAATCCGGCACCACCTCGCCGAAATCCGCCAGCTTCAGGGTGAAGCGCGGCTGGCTTTGGCCCCCGAAGTATTCCTCCTGCACCGGGTATAGACCCTGGGCCGCCACCCACAGGCGCTCCTGAAGTCGGCCGCCCTGGCGCCATTCCAGCAGATAACGGCCGGCCGCGGCATCGTAATCAAACCGGGCCGGGGGGCCCGGGCTCAGGGGCAGGGCCCCAGCCAGCAGCGGCACCACCTGGGACAGGGGTACCGCCGGAGGGATAAAGACCGCCAGATTGCGGGGGGTGGCCGGGCCAACGTAAAACTTCCCCTCATGGGGGGATAACACCTGGACCTGGCTACCGTCGGTGGCAAAGCCCAAGAGGGTGCGTCCCAGGAGATCCAGGATGTCCACCCGGAGGCTTTCCGGGCGGCGGGCCTTGATGAGGATGGTGCCGGAGTAGTTGCGCTCCGGGCTCAGGAAGGTGATGCGGCCCCGGGCCTGTAAAGATTCCAGGGCCTGTTTCCGGTTATGGAGCCGGGCCAGGACCTCCTCGGCGGACAAAGCGGCGGGCGGCGGCGCCGGGGGCAGGGCGCGGCAGCCGGCCAGCCCCAGCCAGGCCAGGAGCGCCAGCGCTGCCAGCCGGGCCATCCTGCCGGGTTTCACAGGACCGGTCCCTGCAGCTGATGCTCCAGGTTGTCGATTTTCTTGTGCAGTTCCCCGGGATTGGCATCCTCCTGCCCCAGGGCCCGGCGGTAGAGTCGCAGCGCCTCCCGTTGGCGTTGCAGGCTCGAGTAGACGTCGGCCAGATGTTCGGTAACGGTGCCATCCTCGGGCATCAGACGATGGGCCTTCTCCAGCTCCACCAGGGCCTTGTCCAATTGCCCCTTCTTGTAATAGACCCATCCCAGGCTGTCGATGATCTGGCCGCTGTCGGGCTTGGCTAGCAAGGCGGCCCGGATTAATCGTTCCGCCTCATCCAGGTTGACCCCTTGCTCGGCATAAGTGTATCCCAGAAAATTCTGGGCGTCGGGGTTATCAGGGTCAAGCTCCAGGACCTTTTTTATATAAATGATGCTTTCGTTCGGCTCCTGCTTCTTTGCGTAGATCGCCGCCAGCCGGAAATAGATCTCCTCGGGGTGCTCCACCTTGCCTAGCCCTTGCTTGAGGACTTCGATGGCCCGGTCCCAAAGGCCTTCCTCTTCATCAAGGTAGGAACTGGTAAGATAGACCTCCTCCTGGCCCGGAGCTATTTTCCGGAGTTCCTCCAGGATTTGGCGAGCCCGCCCCTTGTCCCCCCGCTGATACTCCAGGTAGGCCATGCGGAGGCGGGCCAGGACGAATTGCTCCGACTCGCGTCCCACCGATTGATATTCCCGGAGGGCCCCCCGGTTATCGCCCTTTTCCTCCAGGGCCAGGGCAATATAATAGTGGGCCCGATCCTGGGTATGGGGATTGGCCAGCAGAGGCCGAAACTCCTTAATGGCGTCGTCTGGGAGTTTCTGCTCCAGGTAGATAACCCCGATACTGAAGCGGACCGAGGGGTCGTCGTTCTCAAATTCCATGACCGTGGCAAAGGCCTTCTGGGCCTCACCGTAGCGGTTGAGGATCAGAAGCAGGCGGCCGATGTTGGCCCAGGCCCGGGGGTTGTTGGGCTGAGAGTGCAAGACCCGACGGTACATGGCCAGGGCTCGGCTGTACTGTTTTTCCCTTTCCAGGGTCGACGCCAGGTCGAAAATAGCCGGCACGAACTGAGGGTCCAGGCTCAGGGTCTTGTTGAGTTCCTGTTTCGCCTCCTTCAGGCGTTTGGTTGCCAGGTAGAAGCGGCCCAGGTAATAATGGCCCACCACTGAATCCGGCTCCAGGCGCAGGATCTCCTGGATAGAGCGGATGGCCTGGGGAAAGCGGCCCTGCTGGGCATAGAGGGTGGCCAGGAACAGCCGGGCTTCCCGATTTTCCGGGTCCAAAACCAGGATATGTTCGTACTCTTTGATGGCCTCATCCAGTTGGTTGAGGCCCACGTGCAGGCCGGCCAGCAGGAAGTAGCCCTCCTGCAGCCGAGGATCGAGCTTCAGAGCCTTTTCCACGTGAGCCAGGGCCTTTTTGACATCCCCCTGGCGCTGATACAGGGAAGCCAGCTCCAGTTCCATGCGGGCCGATTCGGGGTCTTCCTTGAGGGCTTCCTCGTATTCTTGGATGGCCCCGGGTTCATCTTCCGCCAGCAGCATTTGCTGGGCCCGGAGATAGTGGTAATAGGCCAGGGCCTGGGAGGTTTCCTGATTCTCCGGGGAGGTTTCCCCGGGTCGCAGGCCAAGGCTGGCGCAGCCGCTCAAGCTCAAGGCCAGCCAGAGGATCAGGATCGCCAACCCGAGGCGGGCTCTAAAAGTTCGTCTGCGTTGGACCATACAGGTTTGATCAGTGGCTATCGATGACGCCAAGCTACCTTCCCCCAGTCCCCCGAGTCATTCACCCAGGGGATTGCGGTAATCTTCCCAATCGGAAATTTCTGACTTGAGGAATTGCCGCAATCTCTTAATCAACCGGTCTTCAATCTGGCGCACCCGTTCCCGGGAGATCCGATGCCGGGCGCCGATCTCCTGCAAGGTCAGGGGCTTCTCCGCCAGCAGGCGCAAGTCCAGGATATCCAGCTCTTTGTCATTGAGTTCCAGGCGGAATTGGGAGAGCTTTTGGCGAAATAGGTCTTTCAGTTCCGCCTGGGCCAGGATTTCCTCCACCTGGGGGTCCGAAGCAGGAAGGAAGTTCTTGTGATATTCGTCGGACCCTTCCTTCAGGGGAGCGTCCAAAGAAAGCTCCCAGCCTCCCAGGCGCTGGTCCATTTCGATAACCTCTTCCTCCCGGACCTTGAGGGCGTCGGCCAGCAGCTTGGGACCGGGCTCAAATCCTAGGGCCCGGAGCTTTTCCTTCTCCCGCTTCAGATTGTAAAAGAGCTTGCGCTGCGACTGGGTAGTGCCGATCTTCACCAGCTTCCAGTTGTCCATGATGTATTTAAGAATATAGGCCTTAATCCAGAAAGAGGCGTAATAAGAGAGCTTAATACCGCGGTAGGGATCGAACTTCTTGATGGCGTGCATGAGCCCGATGTTGCCTTCCTGAATCAGGTCCAGCAGGTTCTTCATCCAATATTGTTGAAACTCCAGGGCAATCTTGATGACCAGGCGGAGGTTGCTGGTGATCAGGCGGGAGCCGAGCTCCGAGTCCCCGGTCTCGCGAAACCGGGTGCTCAAGGACTTTTCCTCTACCGGCGTCAGGAGGGCAAAGCGGTTCGCCTCCCTGATGTAACGCTGCACCAGGTCGAGATCCGCGGGAATGGGAAGGACCGCCTCCGGCTCTTCCTTCTCCTCTGTTTCCGTGGCTACCTCCGGTTCCAGGATCTCCGTCAGCTCTTCCGGACAATCAGAAATTTCCACCTCGTACTGGTCGCTCACTGTTGGCTTCCCGGATCGAGGAAAGGCCGGCCGTTACCAGGCGAGCCTTACAGGGATCCCGCGTTCGTGGAGAAAATGCTTAATCTCTTTGATACTGTAATTCTCGTAATGGACCATGGAGGCAATGAGGGCCGCGTCGGCCCGGCCTTGGGTCAAGACTGCGTAAAGATGCTCCGGGGTGCCGGCCCCGCCGGAGGCGATAACCGGGATGGACACGGCCTGGGAAATCATCCGGGTCAGGGTCAGCTCATATCCCGCCTGGGTGCCGTCGGCATCGATGGAATTGAGGCAAATCTCCCCGGCGCCCAGGCGTTGGCCTTCCTTTGCCCACCCCAGGGCGTCGAGGCCCGTGGGAGTGCGGCCACCATGGATCACCATCTCGTAGCCCGAAGGGATGGCCTCCGAGACCCCCACCTTTTTGACATCCATCCCCAGAACGACGCACTGGCTGCCGAAGGCCCGGGCCCCCTGGCTGATGAGTTGGGAATTCTGAATGGCGGCGGTGTTGATGCTCACCTTTTCCGCCCCGGCCAGGAGCACGGCCCGCATGTCCTTGAGATTGCGAATACCGCCCCCCACCGAGAAGGGAATGAAAATCTCGGCGGCCACGCGGCGCACCACCTCGATCATAATATCCCGGCGGTCACTGGACGCGGTAATATCATAAAAGACCAGTTCGTCGGCTCCGGCTTCGTAATAGAGCCGGGCCATGGCCACCGGATCGCCGACATCCACGTTGTTACGGAACTTGATCCCTTTGGTGGTGCGGCCATCCCGGACATCCAGGCAGGGAATGATCCTCTTACTCAGCATCGGCGCCGTCCCAGGCCAGGAAATTCTCCAGGATTTTCAGCCCAAAACGACCGCTTTTTTCCGGGTGAAACTGGGTAGCCACCAGCGAGCGCCATCCCAGGACGCTGGGAAAGGGGAGCCCGTAATCGGTAACCCCCAGAACCATGGCCTCCTCTGCCGGCTCCGGATAGTAACTGTGGACAAAAAAGTATTCGGCCTCCTCCGGCAACCCTTGAAACACCGGATGCGGCTTCTGGAAACGGACGCGGTTCCAGCCCATGTGGGGAATCTTCAACCCCGCCCCCCCTGGCAAAGCCCGGGTGCGGCCCGGGAGCAACCCCAGACAGGGAGTCTCGTTTTCCTGGCTGTATTCCAGGATGATCTGGGCTCCCAGGCAAATGCCCAGGATGGGAGTGCCTTTCCGGAAGCTCTCCAGCAAGGCCCAGTCCAGGCCCAACTCCCGCAGGATAGCCATGGCCTTGCCTGCCGCTCCCACCCCGGGAAACACCACCCGGTCGGCGGCCGCCACCTCGGCTGCATCCTGGGTCACCCGGCCGTCCACCCCCAGGGCCTTAAAGGAGTTGACCACGCTGGTGAGATTGCCCGCCTGATAGTCGATGATAACCAAAAAAGATCCGATTTTTATCTTAAAATCAATCCTATATTTTTAACCAATACGCAGCCCTGAGTCAATAAACTTATCCTCCAGGCCAATATTGCCCTAAAAAAAAGTTTACCATCTTCATTCAGATTTGTCATGGCCCCGGACCAAATTCATCCGAGCGAGGGTAGTCCCAGGCAAGGTTTTTGCAAACTTCTTTAGGCAATTTAGGGAGCCGGACACTACTGCCGGCCCTGAGTTCCCAGGGACCCTCCTCCCCACCCTGGCAATCCCCCCGCAGGTGTGTTATCTTAGCCGGTAAAATTTCTTTGATGAGGCGAGAGCCATGAAACTGCTCACCGCGGCCGAGATGCGGGAGTTGGATCGGCGAGCCATTGCCGAGGTGGGGATCCCCTCCCTGGTTTTGATGGAGAATGCCGGGCGCGCCACCTATCAGGTGCTCCGGCGGGAATTTCCCGAGCTCTCCGGGGAGGTGGCGGTGCTGGCCGGCCGGGGCAACAACGGCGGCGACGGCTTCGTGGTGGCTCGCTGCCTGGCCAACGCCGGGACCCCGGTGGCCGTTTTCTTGCTGGGCCGGCGGGACCAGGTGGGAGGCGATGCCCGGGTGAACCTGGAGATCTTGGCCCACCAGGGGCTGGAGGTGATAGAGATCCTGGAGGAATCTCATCTTCAGGCGGCCCTGCACCGTCTGGCCCGGGCCAGCCTCATCGTCGACGCCCTCCTGGGCACCGGTCTCAACTCCCCAGTGACTGGGCTCTTGGCCAGTCTCATCAGCAAGGTCAACCACCTTAAGCCGCAGGTCCTGGCCGTGGATCTCCCCAGCGGCTTGTCCGCCGACACCGGCGAGGCGCTGGGGGTGGCGGTCCACGCGGACGTTACCGTGACCTGCGGCTGGCCGAAAATCGGCCTGGTCATGGGCCCGGGAAGGGACTACGTGGGCCGCCTCTGGCAGGCGGACCTCGGCATGCCCCCGGACCTGGCCCGGGAGGCGCTCCTTTCGCTGGCCGAGGCCCGGGACCTGCGGGCACTGCTGCCCCCCCGCCCCTGGGACAGCCACAAGGGGACCTTCGGCCATCTCCTGGTGCTGGCTGGCTCCGAGGGCAAGACCGGGGCGGCGGCCCTGGCCAGCCGGGGAGGGCTCCGGGCCGGCGCCGGCCTGGTGACCTTGGGCATAGCCCAGAGCCTCAACGACATTATGGAGGTGAAGGTCACCGAGGCCATGACCCTGCCGCTGCCCCAGGCTGAAGGGGCCAGGGCCCTGGGGGCCCAGGCCCTTTTGCCCATTGAGGCCTTTGCCAAGGGTTGCGCCGCCGTGGCCCTGGGGCCGGGTCTGGGAACCCATCCGGAGACCCGGGAATTGGTGAGGACCCTGGTGCAGCGGTTGCAGCACCCCATGGTGGTGGACGCCGATGGCATCAACGCCCTCGCCGGGGACCAAGGAAGGCAAAAGGAAAAAGGAAAAAGGAAAAACTCTTCTTTGGGGGCCGCCGGCCCTCGCATTCTCACCCCCCATCCCGGGGAACTGGCGCGCCTGTTGGGCTGCTCCACGGTTGAGGTGCAATCCCGGCGGCTGGCGCTGGCCCGGGAAACTGCCGGCCAATACGGGGTGGTGCTGGTCCTCAAAGGGGCCCGGACCCTGGTGGCCGCCCCGGACGGCCGCCTCAGCCTTAACCCTACCGGCAACCCGGCCCTGGCCACTGGCGGCACCGGCGACGTCCTCACCGGTCTCATCGGCGGTTTCCTGGCCCAGGGGCTCTCTGCCTGGGATGCAGCCCGCCTGGGGGTCTATCTGCACGGCCTCAGCGCCGACTGCTTCGCCGCCCGCCACGGACCCCGGGGCCTGGTGGCCGAAGATCTGCTGTCGCTGTTCCCCGAGGTGTTGGGCCAATTCGCCCGGGGGGATATCCCCCTCGTTGAGGAAGGCATATGCTACAAGCGCGTGATATCATGACGACAGAGGTGCTCACCGTCTCCCCGGAGACCCTGGTGAGCGACCTGGCCAAGACCCTGGTAGGCAAGAATATCAGCGGAGTGCCAGTGGTGGACGCCGACGGCCGCCTGGTGGGCATCGTCACCCAGAGCGACCTGGTGGAGCGGGCCCAGGAACTGGAGTTGCCCCCGGCCCTCAATATCCTGGACTTCCACCTCTATCTGGACATCCCGTCCCATCTCTTCCACAAGCTGGAGAAGATGCTGGGCGCCACCGTGGGCGACATCATGAGCCCCAAGCCGGTGACCGTCTCCCCGGACACCCCGATGCCCCGGCTCGCCGCCCTGATGACCAAGCAGAAGGTGTATACCCTGCCGGTGCTGGAGGCGGGAAAGATCGTGGGGATTATCGGCAAGATGGACCTGGTCCGGGCCCTGGCCCGGGAGTGGGCCGATAAGGGGGCCGGTGAGGCCACTTGATTATGTGACCAACTCACCCCGGGAGACCAGGGACCTGGCGGCCCGCCTGGCAGCCTGGCTGGCCCCGGGAGATATCATCGCCCTGAATGGCGAACTGGGGAGCGGCAAGACCGAGTTCGTCCATGGCCTGGCCCGGGGCCTGGGGGTGCCGGCCTCGGCGGTCGCCTCCCCCAGCTTCACCCTGATCCATGAGTACCCCGGCCGGGTGCTGCTGGCGCACCTGGACCTGTACCGCCTGGAGGACCTCCCCGCCGAACTGCTGCCGGACCTGGAGGAGTATCTCGAAGGCGACTCGGTGCTGGCGGTGGAATGGGCCCAGCGCCTGGCAGGGCTGCTTCCTGAGGACTACCTGGAAGTGCGGCTGGCCATCTTGAGCGAGAGCCAGCGGCAGCTCACCTTCCTGGGCCACGGCCGCCGGGGGCGGGAATTGTTGGAGAATCTGAAACGGAACACCGAAGGTAGAAAGCGGAAAACCGCTCCCTAGTATGGTGTCCCACGGAAACGGTGCCTAAATGCTTTGCCTTTTTCCCTCCCCCTTGAGGGGGGAGGGTCTGGGTGGGGGTGGTAATTTATCTTCGATTTACCATATGTTGCCACCCTCCCCCCAACCCCCTCCCCTCTCAGGGAGGGGGGGTTATCTCAAATCTTTTGTTAAGATAATTGTGGGACATAACCCTAGGAGAGCTTGATGGCCAAAATCAGCCCCCGGCGCCGCTCGCTGTTGGATAATCCTGAAGAGGTCTTAACCCTGGCCCAAGGCCTGCTGGAGCAGGTGAAACTCCGCTGGAAGTGGCTGGTCCTGGGTCTGGCGCTGGTTGTCCTGGTCGTGGCCGCCTGGGCCATTCACGCCGGCATGAAGGGGCACGAGGAAAAGCAGGCGGCCGCCGCCCTGGCCCAGGTGCGTCCCCGGCTGACCGCAGAGGCCGGGCCGGATGTCGGCCAGGCCCTGGAGCGGGTGGTTCGGGACTACCCCGGCACCCGCGGGGCCCGGCAGGCCCAATTGCTGCGGGCCGATCTCCTGTACCACCTGAAAAATTACTCCGAAGCCGCCCAGGCCTACGCATCCCTGCTCCCCAGCGGCGACCCCGCCTGGGATGCCTTGCTCAACGAAAGCCTCAGTTACTGCTACGAGGGGATGGGCGACTACAAAGAGGCCGCGGCAGCCTTGAAGGCCGCCCAGGAACAGCTCCCCGGGCCCTTAAACAGCGAGATCGACCAGCGCCTGGCCTCTCTCCTGGAGCGGGCCGGCGACTATCAGGCGGCGGCGCTCTCCTGGAAAAAGCTCCTGGAGCAACCCGGCTCGCCAGTGCTGGTCCCCTACCTGAAGGAAAGGCTGAGGGCCGACGAGGCCCGGGTGCAGAAATAGCCGGACCCCATCTCTCTCCTTTCTAGTGCTATGTCCCACAATTGGTCCCACAATTATCTTAGCAAAAGATTTAAAATTACCCCCCCCTCCCTGAGAGGGGAGGGGGTTCGGGGGAGGGTGGCAACATCTGGTAAATGAAAGATAAATTACCACCCCCACCCGGTGTCGCCCCCTCAAGGGGGAGGGAAAAAGGCAAAGCATTTAGGCAACGTTTCCGTGAGGCACAATACAAGCAGGGATTATGCAAAGGGTCGGCAAACGGGTCCGGCGCCCCGGAGATCAGTCCCGCAGGCGGGGGTCGATGGCCTCCCGGATGCCTTCGCCCAGGAGGTTGTAGCTCATCACCGTCACCAGGATCGCCAGGCCGGGAAAGACCGAGAGCCACCAGGCGATCTCGATGGTGTCCTTGCCCATGGTGAGCATGTTGCCCCAACTGGGGGTGGGAGGCTGCACCCCCAGGCCCAGGAAGCTCAGGGAGCTCTCCACCAGGATGGCCCCGGCCACCCCCAGGGTGGCGGAGACCATCACCGGGGTCAGGGCGTTGGGCAGCAAGTGCCGCCAGATGAGGCGGGCGTCCGAGGCCCCCAGGGCCCGGGCCGCCACCACGAATTCCCGCTCCCTCAGTGAGAGAAACTCCGCCCGCACCAGCCGCGCCACCCCCATCCAACTGGTGAGGCCGATGATCGCCATGATGTTCCA
>JBAVAG010000054.1:0-19573 GCA_049585595.1 Desulfobaccales bacterium | reverse complement strand
AGCAATTTGCCGGAACGGCCCCGGCCGAGCACCGAGGCCAGGTCAAAACGGAATCCATCGACATGCATCTCGACCAACCAGTAACGTAACGCGGACAAGATGTGTTCCCGCACTACGGGATGGTTGGCATTGATGGTGTTGCCGGTACCTGTGTAGTCCTTGTATAAACGTTTATCGTCAGCCAACATGTAGAAAATAGTGTTATCAATCCCGCGGAAACAGAGTGTAGGCCCCTGTTCGTTTCCCTCAGCTGTGTGATTGAAGACCACGTCCAGGATCACTTCGATACCCGCCCCATGGAAGGCCTTGACCATTTCCTTGAATTCCAGCTTCTGCTGACCCACGCCTCCCGAACTGCTATAGGAAGCTTTAGGCGCCAAGAAGGCCACGGGATCGTAACCCCAGTAATCCCTGACTGGTTGGCCTGTTTGCGGATTGATGCCTGTCACCTGGTTTTCGTTGAATTCCAGCACGGGCATCAGTTCCACGGCCGTCACCCCCAGCTCTTGGAAATAGGGGATCTTTTCCATCAGGCCCCGGTACGTGCCGGGATGCGCCACACCGGAGCTGGGATGGATCGTGAAGCCGCGCACGTGGGTTTCATAAATGACCGTCTCCGACCAGAGATGCCTGGGCGGACAGTCCTCCTGCCAGTCAAAATGCTCCTGCGCGAATACGCATTTCGGCATGGCGCCGGCATCATCGACCAGCGACAACCCCGAGTCTCCGTCGGGCAGAGAGGGATCGTATCCCCGAGCCGGGCCGAACTCCCAGGTGGGCAACCTCGAGATCGCAGTGGCGAAGGGATCAAGGAGCAGCTTGTGGAAATTGAAGCGATGGCCGTCCTCGGGTTGATAGGGGCCGTCCACGCGATAGGCATACAACTGGCCAGGCCGAATTCCCTTAATCCAGACGTGCCATACGTCTCCGGTGCGGTGGCGCGCCGGATCCAGGTCAATCACCCTGGCGGCCGTGGCATCTTCGGGATGATCAAACAACTCCACCCGCACGCGGCTGGCGTGCCGGCTGAAAAACGCAAAGTTCACTCCTTCCCCGCTGGCATAGGTTCTCAGAGGCAATGGCAAACCAACTCGAACATCGGTCTGCTCCGATACCTCTTCTACATAATCAGGCAGAGGGCGTTCGGACGTAGTCGGATCTTTGGGCGCGTCCGCCTGGTCTGCGGCCTGGCCTTCGGTCAGGCTGGCGGGCGCAGGTAAGGGCTCTTTGGCCCTTGGGTTATTTTCCATGAAATTGACAGCCTTTATGCCTGGGCAAACCAACTGTAGCCATTATGGCCAAAAATTGCCGGTGCCAGTCCCCTTCTGGTGCTTCCGAAACCGATAAAAGAAAACCGCAAACCGTCCCCCGGCGCGCCCGGGGTCAAAAACAGGCGGGCCTTAGGGGAGTGATAGGGAGGAAGCCTGCCACTGACCGGGGCTCAAGGCTGCGGGGGATTATCCTCCACGCCCCCCGGTTCCTCCGGGGTGGCAATGGCACAGGAGCAGCGAATCTGCTCCCGGATGGCGGCAATGACCCGGTAATTCTTATCTTTGAGATCCTTCAAGTCCTTGGCCCTTTGCACCGCCTCACTCACTTCAGGGGCGACCAGGGGATTAGCCTCGCCCCGCTCCAGGGCCTGATAAGTCTTTTCGCCCAGGAGGCGGGTGGCTTTTCTGATCTTTTGCTGCAGCCAGCAGGCCAGGGCATAGCGGCCCAGGATCCGGGCCCGCCGGGCGGTGTTCGCCGTGAAGGTCAACAGGTGGCACCAGTAACCGGTGCAAATGGCTCGGGACGGATCCTCTTGGCATTCAGTGCTCATCGCTTCCTCCTTGGTGATAACGGGGCAGGAACTTCGGGACTGAGTCAGGGGTGCAGGGGCCCAGCCTTCGCGCGCCCCTGCACTCACTCCTATGAATATAGGACCGGCTGGAGAGATTGCAACTGAGGTTATGCGGCCGCTGGCGCTCCGCAGTCGCATAAAGTTTTTTGGGAGACCTCTAACCCAGCCAGTCGCCGCCGCCGTCCCTATTTCTGATATGGCCACGTAGATCCAGCCTTGGAAGCGGTTCTCCTCGTTCCCAACCGCCTCGCCGTGGGGGAGCAAAACAATTTTTTTAATGGCGCCTTTTTTTCTTTGGCAACAAAAGATGACACAGGAGAGGCAAATCCCTGCCGCCCGTCTCCAGCTACCTCAGGTTAATGAGTTCCATGCGGTTATTGGCACTGGGATCCTTGGAGGAAGGGCCTTCGGTCAGGACCACCAGGTCGCCGGTCATCTCATTGGCTTGCAAATAGCGGCGTACATAGGTTTTCCAGTCCTCCGGGTGGTTCGGTTCGTGGACGGGGTGGACGCCGTAGGTCAGGAGGAGTTGCTGGCAGGTGGCCTCCTGGGAACTCACTGCCACAATCCACACCGGCGGCCGGAAACGGGCGAGGCTCCGGGCCGTAACCCCGCTGCGGGTGGGCACAAATATTGCGGCTGGGACCATCTTTTCCAGCGTCGCGTCCACGCTCAAGGCGATCAGGTCTGTGAACCCGACTTGGCTACCCTTCCCGGACGTGCGGAGAATTTTTTTCACCCCTTGTCCAGGCCGATAAGGCTCGATGGCGGCTGCAATCTTGGCCAGCATGGCCACCGCGGCCACCGGGTATTTGCCCATGGCCGACTCTTCTGAAAGCATGACGCAGTCGGTGCCATCCAGAATGGCGTTGGCTACATCGGTGGCCTCCGCCCGGGTGGGCCGGGGGTTGGCCACCATGGACTCCAACATCTGGGTGGCCGTGATCACCGGTTTACCCAGCAGGTTCGCCTGGCGCATGAGTTGCTTTTGCACCCCGGCAATTTGCTCGATGGGGACTTCCACCCCCAGATCACCCCGGGCAATCATAATGCCGTCCGCCGCCTCGAGGATACTGTCCAGGTTTTTCAGGGCATTGAGGCGCTCTATCTTGGCAATGATGAACGGCTGGTGGCCGAGAGCCTGGGCGGCCTCCCGCACAGCCGCAACATCCTTGCCAGACTCAACGAACGATTGGCTGATCGCGTCCACTCCGTGTTCCAGGGCAAACTGCAAGCACTCACGGTCATGGTCGGTGAAGGCGCTGATTCCCAAGGAGATCCCCGGCAGGTTGAGGCCTTTCCGGGAGCGCAGTTCGCCTCCCACGATCACCCGGCAAATCAAGTTAATTCCTTGAATATCGGAAACTTCGAGCTGAATGAGGCCGTCATTTAAAAATAGGGTGTCCTGGGGCTTCACTACCTCCGGTAAGCGGGTGAAGTTCACCGAGGCGCGGCGTTCGTCGCCCGTGATCGCCTCTGTAGTCAGAGTAAAAACATCCCCTGGTTTCAACTCGATGGGCTCACCGCGGATCTGACCTATTCGCATCTTGGGACCGGGGAGATCAGCGAGGATGGCCACCCGCCGCCCCGCCGCCCCAGCTGCCGCCCGCACATTCTCTAGGAGACGCCGGTGAGTGGCGAAATCGCCATGGGAAAAATTGAGCCGGGCCACGTTCATGCCGGCCTCGATTATCTCCCTCAGCACTTCGGGAGATTCACAGGATGGGCCGATAGTAGCTACGATCTTGGTTTTATGGGTCGACAGTGGCATATCCTGCTCCTCTGTTCACCGTAAATTCTTCGGCTGGCCGGTGTTAGCCAGACGCTGCTCCAAATCCACCACTCGGGATCATTAATAAAAATAAAAGTCCGAAAACTCTTAGGTTTGAAATAAAGAGGGGTAGGAGTCCCGTCCCGGGGTTTGCATTCCCGGGCGCAAATCTGGCTTATCCCTGCCGAAAAACAGGATTAACCAACTATGTTATTCCCTTGATAATATTGGCGCCCCCGACTGGACTCGAACCAGCGACACAAGGATTAGGAACTCTTAAGCGGGGATATACAGGGATAGGCCGGGACTGTCAAGGATAAAGGAAAATCAAGTAGTTATGGAAATCATCCCCAAAAAGGACATGTCAGGAAAATCAAGGAAATGGGGGGTTATTTCCGGATAGTTGTTGACCAAATGTTGACCAAGCAGGCCACGGACGCTCATTGGAAACCGGGCTGAAAATACCAAAAGCAAGGCTGCATGGCCCCTTATGCACCTTATAGTTTTTCCGTCCCTAAGACCAAAACCCGAGGTGGGACTTCTACCCCCCTGCTCAATAAGATCCCCACGGAAATTTTTCAATTTCTGATGAGTTTCGACAAGAGAATGCCAGAAGGCTCTGAGAGAGATATATCTAAACATATCAGCACGCAACAAGCCGGGTGATGAAGTGCGAAGATATAGCAGTAACTGCTATGGGTGGTATGTGCATGTGGCCTTTGCTTTTCCTCTGGCTCACCATTAATGGGCGATGCTGGCCTGGGTCCTTAAGCTCCATCGCAGTGAGGTATCCAGAGACTGAGGAGTAGTTCTATGACTTCAGCGAGATCAACCGGGCCATAGCCGATGCCAGGCGTGGCGACACTATCAAGCCAGTGCTGCGAATCAGCAAGCCATAGGGTAGCAGGCGCATTTATTTCTTTTCTATTTCCCGCTGCCGGCGGACGGTGATGGATTCGCCGCCGATGCCCCAGTTATCCATGTCGACCTCCTCAATGACCACCGCGGTGGTTTGGGGATTCTTGCCCAGGATATCAACCAGCAATTGGGTCACTCCCCGGATCAGCCGGGCCTTCTGCTCGGCCGTGGCCCCTTCCCTAGTGATCTTGATGTTGACGAAAGGCATAAGTTCCTCCTTTTAAACTTATAATGGCAGCTCGCTGTCCTTATAATCCAGGCCCATACACAGGTGCAGGCGGCTTGCCCCCGCAAACCGTGCATTCGGGGTTCTTATCCAATTCCATAATATGGAATCGCATTGTCAGGCCAAAGAAGAGCAACTTGTTCTTGAGCACTTTGCCGATACCCGTCAAATACTTCAATGCCTCCATAGCCTGCGATGTACCAAGCATTCCGGATGTGCAACCCACAATTGGCTGTTCTGATTCTCCCGGCTCAGAAGCGAAAAAGCAAGAAAGACATGCAGTTTCAGGAGGATCTAGAAAGGTAATCTGCCCACCAAACCCTGATACGCCAGCATGTATCATCGGGATTCGTTTTGAGACTGAAATCTCATTTAATGCATACCTCGTCTTATAATTGTCGAGGCAATGTCAAATCTGGAAACGAAGTCAGAATAGAGACCCATTCCTTGGATAGTGAACTAATCCCAGCAGCAAAATGAAGCCATTCAGCAGGTCGGAACTTTTTTCTGCCGCAGTCCTGCTCAGGTTGGAAACCCTCGATATTCATCTCGCTGAAGGAAGAGGTTGTCACGGTCTGACGGCCCTTTTCGTCGGGCGTCTAAAGAACATAATTCTTCAGAATGCGGAGATCCGTGACTGAGTAGGCCATCCCGAGGCGATAGCCATGGCCTACCCGCAACGGCGCGATCAGGTGCATGTCCTCGCCCTGCACTTCGGGGATTCGCAACTCAGCCGAACCGGCCCACACATCCACAATTGCCAAATTGTCCGTGAGCGACATCGTCAGCTCGTCCACCGGCGGCCTTTGCTGCCGATCCGCCGCGATCTGCGGGAAGTATCGACGCATCGTTGTCGGGCGATTGAACACAGTCGAAGGATCGGCGACGCGTTCCTCGAGCTGAATTCGCGCGGTCGCCAACCGTTCCCCGTGCGCCGCGACGCTCGCGCCGAAACGGCTTCCCTTCGCAAGCGGCGCCGCGGCCGGGCTGGGTGCCGAGAAGCTCCGCGTCTGGTAAATGCTCCCCAGTTTTTTCGGGTAACCCTGCGCCCAACCGCGCGCCATCGCCGCGTCGTTGTCGACGAAGATATAAGGGCAGTAATTCACTGCGGTGCCATCGAAGATCGCCTCAACCAAAACAAAGGCCTCGCGATATTGATAACGCGCAGGGTCGGTCAGTTCGTCGTTGGAAGCCGTGAACTGCCAGTCGAGGAACCAGAAGAAGGCGCGCCCGCTGGATTTTTCGTCCGGGGTAAGACCCGGTGGGAGCAGCGCCGCGATTGCGGCTGGATCGGCCCAGTATTAGATCGCGATGCAATCGCTGGAATAATGCCACGGCGGCAGGGTCGCCAGCGCGGATTCTCCGCCGGGGGTGAGAGGAACTGAAAATCCCTTGAGCATGTTCGCGTGTCCTCGCTTTGCGGGCGCCGGGGAGGAGTTGGCGTGTCGGCGATTTGCACCTTTCCTCAGTCTCGCCTGAGAATTAGATGATTTTGAAGGCCGCCAAATTTGCCAGAACTAGTTCAAGAGATTTTGAGCCATTCCAACCTCCGCAGCGGCACTGACGATACTATAATTATAACATGGGACGCTTGTAAGTGGCAACCGCCGGGCAAAACCCAGGGTCAAGACCTCCGGATCCAGGATCTGTCCGGCCTGAGCTCCCCTTGATTCGGCAAGCTGGCGCGCGTAACGTTGGCGGGCATATTCCACCAACGCGTGGCGGGAGGCCTGGCGCATGTCCCATAATTCCTGGCCAGGCACCCCGCGCATCAATTCTTCCACCTGGTCCGTTTCGCCCAGCCAGCGTTCTTTAACGCAACGTTTGGTCCGTAACTGGTCTGAAGCTTCGGAATCCCATGTTGATACATGGATGCCGTTGGTAACGTGACCAATAGGCACTTCGTCCTGAGGCCAGCGGGGAAACAGGGGTTGGAAGATGGTTATGCCTCGCACAATGGGTGGGTTTGCCGGGTCGTTCAGATCCAGGAGATATAATTTCAGGCGGCCCACTTGCGCCTGCCAGGTGCGAACCCAAACAGTGTAACCGGGAAAATGGACTTGCAGTCTGACCCATTCGCCGCTGGCATCACGTGCCTGGGTGATCGGTAGTTGTCCAGGGTCATTGATGGGATACAGGGCTATCTGGGAGCCATCGGCTGAGATGGCCTGCCGAACATACCCCTCCTGATACAACAACCCGACGCCTACCACCGGCACCCCGAGATCGCCGGCGTCTTTGAGCTGGTCACCGGCGACGTTGCCCAGGCCACCCGGATAGGTGGGTAGGGCCTCCCCTAACATAAACTCCATGCTGAAGTAAGCCACCGCGGTCAGCGGTGCTTTAGTCTGCACCCCTTGAAAACAGGAGGCCGCCTCGCGGGAAGTGCGCATCTCCTGAACCAGGGCCTCCACCCGGGTCCGGAAATTGGCATCGGCGGCCAATTTTTTCAGCTTATCCGGCGTCACGCCTTGGAGAATGACCCAGGGGTTGCGGATGAGGTCCCATAATTCCGGAGCCAGCGGGCGCCAGATCTCGTCGGCAGTGTGGTCCCAGGACCACCGCAAGTCCAGGGCCAGTTCGAGGAGTTCGTCCATGCCGGCAAGCCTGCGCAGTTCGGAAGCAATGATGGGTTCAGTCACTTGACCACTCCGGTAACAGGTTTATATCCGTTTAATAAAATCTACGAACACGAGACCACCGCTTACAGCCGAAATCGGATACCGGGGCCCATGGTGCCGGATGGCCACGATTATCTTCCTCAGGCAGCAACCGGACTCTCATGAATTATTGCTTAAATTTAAGCACACCCATCCTGGAGTCAAAATACCGCTTTGCTGCTGAGCTTGAGGACCTTAAGCCAATACCAGGTGCATTTTAAACTACTTCGGCGTTTACAGAGCTCTGGCAGATGTTTATCTTACCTGCAAATAGCGCCGTGAAGGAGCTTACTTAATGATGGGCAGCTCTTTGCCTCAGGGCTTTTCACCGGGGGAAAGGAACAGAGAGAAAAGAGGGAATTTTTGAGGAGAATAGGCACGGTCTGGTATGAAGACGTCCTAAAATTTTTCTGGCCAAGTGTCTACTAAGGTAGAATGATTCCATGCATCAACAGGTACAGAAGACGCTGGAATTGATTGCCGTTAACATAATTTGCCTGGTCCTGCTGGGTACAGCCACTCTAGTTGCCGGTTGCGCTAATTCGGAGTTGGAATCCCAGGTGAACCCCGCGGGGTCCACGGGAATCGATTATGGGATGCCTGAAAGGCTGGGGCGGCAGGTTGCCCCGACCCCGAGCGCTCCCTGGCATTCCCCGGATCTACGCAGTTACACGAGTGTGCTCAAGTCAGCCGAGCCTTCACCCATTGATCCGCAGAAGCATTACGAACTTGTCGAGCTAATCGACCTCGCTGAGCGGCTGAACCCAGAGACGCGCGTGGCCTGGGAGGGGGCACGCCAGGCGGCGATTGGGGTTGGATTGGTTGAAAGCGAGTACTTCCCGGTTCTCACTCTATCGGCACTTGGGGGCTATCAGAATGAGGCTTTTCCCGCACCTTTTACTCTCGCCCCCAGCGGTTTCTTCCGCGCGGAAATCGAGCAAATCCTCCCCACATTGAATCTGCGTTGGCTGCTCCTCGACTTCGGGCGTCGGAAGAACGCCTGGAACGAGGCCAAAGAGCGCCTGTTAGCAGCCAACCTTGGCTTCAACCGCAAGCACCAAGAAATCATCTTCCGCGTCCAAAGCGCATTTTTCAAGCTAACTAGCCTTCGAGGAAAAATCTCGGTTGCCCGAAGTTCCCTCGATTCGGCCCGCGCTGTCCGCGAGTCGGCGGAAGCGCAATTGCGCCACGGACTGGCGACCCTCCCGGAGGTCTCTCTCGCCCGGCAGCAGGAAGCGCAGGCCGCCTTCGATCTGGAAGAGGTGCTTGCGACTGAACGTGATGCACAGGTAGCTCTGGCGGAGAGCATTGGCATCCCGCCGACGACGCCAATCCAGGTCACCGCTTTCTCCGCGTTGCCGCCGCCTGCAGCACTGGAGGCCTCGGTCGAGAAAGTAATCGATAAAGCTCTCGAAAGCCGGCCGGACCTCATCGCCAAGGTGGCGGCGCTCCGGGGCAAGGAGGCCGAAGTGCGCCGCGCCCGCGCCGCCTATTTCCCGACACTCTCCCTTGTGTCCAATCTCAACACGCTCGCCGGCCGCGTGCAAATCACCGGCGGAATTATGCCGACGGGGTGGTTCAGCGCCGCCGAGCCGAGCTACGGCGCAGGGCTTCTTATGGAGTGGAACCTCTTCGAGGGCGGGGCTACCCACCGGCGGGTTGAATTGGCCGAGTCTGAGCGCCGGGCCGCCGAGGACGAGGTAACCGCCGCCCGCGACCAGGCAATTCGGGAAGTGTGGAAGGCATACACAGATGTCCACCTCGCCATACGCCGGCTCGACGTTGCGGCGGCGCTGGTGAACGCTTCCCAGCAGACTTACGAGGCTATGCTGGAATCATACCGTCATGGTCTCACGACGCTCATTGATCTATTGGCCGCTCGCCGCGAGCTTAGCCGGGCGCGGTTCATCGATCTTGACACCAAGCTCCAGATGCTTAATGCTTCGGCGGCGCTCGCCTTCACCACCGGAGAATCTCGTCAGAATCCTCAGGAAAAGTAAAAGCGATGGGACCCTATATCAACATCATCGGTTCGTTCTTCCCGTCCTGGATGCTGTGCGGATTGATCGGGATTGGGACGGCTCTGTTGGGGCGGTGGCTCTTCGTCCGCGCCGGAATCGATCCTTATGTGGGGCCGCCGAAGATTATCTATCCGAGTCTCGCTATTCTCGTCACCCTGGTGCTCTGGATGGCCTTGTTCAGGGGCTAACTTTATGGCTGAAAATCAAATTCCATCAGATCCCGGCCTCCGCCCCACCATTGGCCGGCTCCTCGGCATGGGCATTGTCGCAGGCGCAGCCATCGCCGTGATTGTGACGTTACTCCAATGGGTGATAAGGCCAGAGACTGAAGATGCCACGGTGCGCGCCAACTACATCGGCATCGCACCCCAGGTCAGCGGACACATCGTTGATCTCCATGTACGCGACAATCAGCGGGTACAAGAAGGCGACCTGCTCTTTTTGATCGACCCGCGACCGTACGAAATTGCCCTGGAGCGCGCCCGGGCCACGCTGGCCCTCACCCGCACAGAGGTCGATGCCCTGAAACACAGTGCTGCCGCTGCGGTGGGCGGCGTGTCCCGGGCCAGGGCCCAGCTCAAAGCCTCTGCGGCTGAGGTCAGCCGCCAGGAAATGGATCCGGTTGCGGCCGATGCAGAGATCGCCCGACTGGAGGCTCAGTTCCAACGGGCCGATGATCATTTGAAACGCCTCGAGCCGCTGCTGCCACGGCAGTTTGTCACCGCAGACCGCGTGGAAGAAGCTCGTACCCAGCGGGATGCGGACCTCGCCGCTCTCAACGAGGCCCGGGCGCACAAACGCGCCGCAGTAGCGGCGTTGCTGTCCACGCGCGCCGAGCATGTCGCCACCGAGGCGGCATTACAACAGGCGCACAGTGAGCAGTCTCGCGCCGAAGCCGCCATAGGCGAGATCGAGGGGATCAATGCCAGGATAGCTGCGGCGGAAGCGGCCGTGCACTCGGCGGAGTTAGACCTCAGTTACTGCCGGGTGCAGGCGCCGTTCACTGGCCTGGTAGTCAACATGAACATATCCAATGGCGCCTTCGCCCGAGCCGGTGTTGAGGTGTTCACGCTGGTGGATACGGGCACCTGGTTCGTCGTCGCCAACTTCCGAGAGACCCAGCTGCGTCATATCTCATATGGGGCGCCGGCTGACCTTTATCTGCTGTCGCAACCCCGCAAGCACTTCCGAGGCACCGTAGTTGGACTTGGTTGGGCGGTGTTGCCCGATAACGGGACCAGCACGAATGGCCTGCCGGTGGTCGACCGCTCCCTCGACTGGATCCGTCTGGCGGCGCGCTTTCCTGTGCGTATCAAGGTGGAGAATCCGGACGATTCCTTTCATTTGGGCGCCTCCGCGGTGGCGACTGTGCAAGGCAGTTTCTGGCGCACTGTCGGCCAATGAGGCCCTCAGCCCTCCTCGAGTTTCTGCGCCGCGAGCTCTCGCCCACGCCCGGGAGAGCCGGCGCCACTTTCCGTCTCACTCTGGCCGCCATAGCAACCACAATCCCCCTTTTGACCCATCATGTTCCCGAGGGGATGGTGGCCTTGATTGTGTTGTATCTGGTCACCCGAGAAGACACGGCCGCCACCCTCATCGGATCGGTTTTTGCCTGGGCGGGCGTCACCATCGGTCTGGGCCTGGGCCTTCTCGCCTGCAAAATCTCCCTGGACCTGCCGTGGCTGCGTTTCTGTCTGGTGGGTTTATTTCTCTTCGGGGGTCTGTTCCTCAATGCCGCCATCGCGATCCCTGGTCTGGGCACCGCCATCGGTCTGCCGGCAGCCCTTTCCTTGGTCATCCCTGATATAATCCCGCCTGACCCGGATCAACTGGTCTATTTCATCCTTTGGCTCTGGTGTTGTATTACCATCGGCTTATCTGTTAATGCCGGGGTGCAGCTCCTGCTGTATCCGGGGGACCCCTTAGCACTGCTCCAGAATGCGTTGGACATGAGGCTTCTGGCGGTGGAGCAGGCGCTCCGGCGCCTGGCAGGCGCCGCCGCCCTGGAGCCGCCGCCTGTGTCCCTGAACACTTTGGGGATCGCGGGCATGTCCCGGCCGCTGGCGCTTCTGAAATCTGCCTCGATGATTCACCGCTGGGCGCGTGAGCGCCATGAGAGACTCACTGCAATTATTACCCTGGTGGACCGCTTGGTTACCTCGGCCATCGCCCTCGAGGAGGTTGCGTCTCTCCCTGAAGGAGAGATTCACCGTGAGCGCCTCTTGAAGGTGGCGGACGCCTGCGACCGGACCCGGCGGGCCTTCGCGGAATTGCGGTTGCCGTCGCCCAGCGATTGGGTCGTGCTGGCCACCCATCCGGCTGCGGCCGCGCTGTCCCCCCTGGCCGACATGGAGCGCACTCTCGACGAAATCACGCTGGCCGTGCCCGGCAGCTTTAAAGACTCTGGTGAATCCGGTGCCGAATCTACTGAAAAGCTGAGGCTATTGTTGCCGGATGCCTTTACCAATCCAGAGCATGTCCATTTCGCCATTAAGGGCGCCCTGGCGGCGTTCATCTGCTACGTCATCTTCGTCGGTTTCGATTACCCGGGGATCTACACCTCTGTGATCACCTGCTTCGTGGTGTCATTGTCCACCATCGGCGCCAGCAACCAGAAAGGGATCCTCCGCTTCGGCGGGGCCGCGGTCGGCGGTGGTATGGCTCTTTTCTCTCTGATATACTTGTTCCCCAATATGGAGACCATCGGCGGCTTCTGGCTTATCTTTGGCGCCGGCACTGCCGTCGCCGCCTGGGCGACCTTCGGCACTCCGCGTATTTTCTATGGCGGCTACCAAACCGGCCTCGCTTTCTACAAGGCAGTGCTCCAGGGCTTTGGCCAGGTTACCACCCTAACGGTCATCCGCGATCGCCTCATTGGCATCTTCCTCGGTCTCATCGTGTTCGGCATCGTGGAGCAAGTGCTGTGGCCTGTGCGCGCTCAAGATGCGCTGCGGGCGCGCCTGGCCGAGTTAATCCACTTGCTGGCGGAGCTGGCCCGCACGGGAACTAGCAGGGCGACGCCGACTGTGGTCAGCAACGATGTGGATGCGTGGCGCCGGCGAATCTCCCAGAAGGTGCAGAACGTCCAGGAACTCATCGAGTCGTCCAAGTTTGAGTTGCGTTCTCTTAAAGTAAGTGAGATCCAGAAGCTTACCGGTGAGGCCCAGATCATCTTCATCCTGTTGCTCTCGCTGGCTCGCCAGAGGCGCGAAGTCACGGCCCCGAATGTGGTGCGGGCCGCCGCGGTCGAGCTCGATGACGCCATGGCGGCGGCGCTGCAGGCCCTGTCAACTCGCGTAGCCTCTGACTCAACACCCGCAGTGCCGAATCTCCAAGGGTTGATGGACTCTTTGGAGCGTCACGTAGCTGTCTGCACGAATGCTCCTGGTGAGACGGCCACCTATACTCAGCTCGCTGAGTGCTCGGGCCTCTATCGCGCCCTCGTCGCCGCCATCCTACGGCTTTCCTCGGAATCCCTGAATGCAGGGCAAGAAGGACTTGAAGTTCGGGTGTTGGCGGTCCAGGAGTAGCACGTGTGCCGCCAAAGACTCTGGCAGGCAGGAAGCGGGCAGTCGATTGAACAACCTCAATCTGGGTTCTGGGTAACGTCTGGGCAAACAATTGATAGAGACACCAACCTGGTCAAGGTGATGACCAGGTAAAGCTGCCCCGCCAGGCCCTCAAACATGGCCAGGGTGCGAGTCAGGGGAATGGCCGGCGTGACATCGCCTAACCCGAGGGTGGTTAGGGTAGTGAAACTGAAATACGTCAGAACCTGCTGGACCGCCTGCCAATCGCCGACGGCCAGACCCTTCGGCCAGTTGAACGCCTCGGGGATGGTCAAGGCCACAATATAGTAAAGAAAGCTCCACATCCCACCCATTAACAGATACACCACAATAGCGCCGCGAATCCGATGGGCCGTCACCGTTCCCCTCTGGAAAACCTGGACAATCAATATCGCCACCAGGAAGAATATAAAAATCATGCCGAGGATGGCGCTCAGGATGGTCAGACTCCACTCTTGATGGATATGTTCCACCCAGGTGAGAATGAAACTGGCTACTGCCAGGACGATGGCGCAGAATCCCAGCCACCGCTGCCTGAACGAAGTGAGGACTCCGGCCACCAGGATGAGTGAGAACAAGAGGCGGCCCACCAATCCTCCGAAGCTGAAAAAACCCAGGGCAGACACGACGAACAGATATGCCAGGGTAAAGATCAGCAAGGCCGTCAGGCCGCTTTCGGCGGACCAGGAATGCCAAGGCTGGGGTTTTGACAATTTCATAGGCTGGCCCAAGAATATCAAGAAGTCACAATGGCGTTCAGGACTACTCCCAAAATCGAATCAGACCAGCCAGCAGAAAGGCGGCTGACAGTCCTGCGCACCACAGTCCGATGAACCAGGTCCATTGCTGTTGTCTCTTAGTAAAGTGCTTCATGGGATGTTTTTCCCCTGAAAACGTAGTAACAATAGGCGGTGTAAGCAAGTATCACAGGCAGGCAGATTGCCGCTCCGATCAGCAATAAAGATTGAGATTGCGGTGAGGCGGCCGCCTGCCGGAAGGTAATCGCGTATGGAACCAGCCACGGCCATGTGCTGATGCCGAGGCCAATGTAGTTCATCAGAAAAATCCCCAGGCTCAGGAAGAAAGGCCGGTATTCGCGCCGGTGGCGAAGATCGTGCCAGAGCAGCACCAGCATGCCGGCGGAAAGCAGGGGCAGGGGTGACAGCAAAATGATATTCGGCCAGCTAAGCCACATACTTTTGAGGCCTTCATTGATAAAGGGCGTGCTCAGGCTGACCAGAATCATAAAAGCGGCGACGAATGCCAGAAAAACGGTGGCGCCTTGGCGCGCCCAGCGTCGGGTATCGTCTTCAGTTTTCATGATCAACCAGGTTGAACCCAGCAGGGCATAGCCGCATACCAAGGCCAGGCCGGTCATGATACTGAAGCCACTCAACCAGTCAAAGCCGCTGCCCGCAAAACTGCGGCCCTGGACCTTGATGCCCTGAATAAATCCCCCGAGGACCACGCCCTGACTGAACGCCGCCACCAACGAACCGACGTGAAAGGCCCAGTCCCACAGTTTTTGCGTTCGCCCGGCGGCCTTAAAGCGAAACTCGAACGCCACCCCGCGAAACACCAGCCCCAGCAGCATCAGAATGATCGGGATATAGAGGGCCGGCATTATCACCGCATACGCCAGGGGAAAGGCGGCCATCAGACCGCCGCCGCCCAATACCAGCCAGGTTTCGTTGCCATCCCAAAAAGGAGCGATGGAATTCATCATCCGGTCACGACATTTATCAGAGGGGGCAAAGGGAAAGAGAATCCCCACCCCGAGGTCAAAACCATCCAGGATGACATACAAGAATATGGCCATGATAATCAGACCAAACCAGATCAGGGGCAAATCAAGAAAACTTTCAAAACTAAACATGCTTACCCTCCACATCGGTTTCGGAGGCCAGATCGGTAACCAAAGGCGGTTTCTTGACCCCATGGGTACCGTAGACTTCCTCATCGGGCGTGCCGGGTCCTTTGGCGATCAGACGTAGGATGTAGTAACTGCCGGCGCCGAAAATAAAAAGATAGCAGACGATGAAGGCCAGCAGCGATGCCAGGACATGCGAACCCGCCACCGGCGAGACGGCATCGGCTGTCCTGATCAAACCGAAGACGACATAGGGCTGCCGGCCAACCTCTGTGACTATCCACCCCGCCATGACGGCAATAAATCCGGCCGGGGTCAACGCCATACACCACATTTGAAACCAGCGCGTGTCGAACAGCTTTTTACGGAAATAAAGAACCACCGCGATCAGACCGGTTAAAGCCATCAATATGCCGATACCGACCATCACCCGAAAGGCATAGAACACCGGGGCCACCGGCGGCCAATCATCTTTGGGCCAGGCTTTCAGACCCTTGACCTCGCCGTGGAGGTTATGGGTCAGGATCAGGCTGGACAGTAGAGGGATCTCCACCACATACTCGTTGCGGCCTTCGGCTTGAACCGGCCAGGCAAACAGCCTCAGGGGAGCGCCCCGTTCGGTCTCCCAGGCCCCTTCCATGGCAGCCACCTTGGAGGGCTGATACTTCAAGGTATTCAGCCCATGCTGATCACCGATAAACGGCTGCAGCGGCGCCACAAAGACCGCCATGATCATGGCCATTCCGAACATCACCCGGGCCTGGGCTTCATGTCGCCGCTGCCAGAGGTAATAGGCGCCGATGCCGCCCACGACAAAGGCGGTGGTCAAGTAGGCCGCCACAACCATGTGGACGAAACGATAGGGAAAGGATGGATTGAAAATGACCTTCAGCCAGTCGGTGGGATACAGCAGACCGTTGGCGCCGATACGGTATCCCTGAGGGGTCTGCATCCAACTGTTGGCTGAGAGAATCCAAAAAGCGGACAGCAGGGTGCCGCAGGCCACGATGAGCGTAGCCGCAAAGTGCATTCTGGGGCTGACACGGTTCCACCCGAAGAGCATGATGCCTAGAAAAGAGGCCTCCAGAAAGAAGGCGTTCAGTATTTCAAAGGCGAGCATGGGGCCGATCATATTGCCCGCTTTATCCGCGAAAACCGACCAGTTGGTGCCGAACTGGTAGGCCAGCACCACCCCGGAGACGACGCCCATGCCGAAGGTGACCGCAAAGATTTTCACCCACATGCGGTAAATGTCTTCATAGACCTTATTGCCGGTCCTCAGCCAACGCCACTTCACCATCGCCAACCAGCTGGCCAGACCGATGGTGAAGGCTGGAAAAAGTATGTGAAATTCAATGGTGAAAGCAAATTGAAGGCGTGACAGCGATAAGGCATCCATGGTGGCATCTCCTTATGGTGCTGGACCAAGCCAAGGTGGCTATGGCATTTGTCCCTGTTTCCCGAGCGTCTCAAATCAGGCATATGTCCTTGGCCGCCGCCATGAGTCCGCCCTGAAAATCGGGAGGGAGGGAAATGGGTGCCTTCGCCCGCTCGGGTTAAATTATTCCTCTTATGCTGAAAGATAAGTGTCAGTCGGCGGAATGTCCACACAAATGAGTCCAATTTTTGGCTTTCTCGCCCGATTTTCCTGGTTTCTTTCCTTGAATCTATAAAAAGGATGATTATCTGCAAACTATGGTCACCCACGACTCGGATTATTTCGACAGCGCTGGATTCACAATCTCCTCTTATTAACTGCTGATTGCCAGGAAAGTTGCTTGACCGGCCCATTGGAGGAGCTAAGTAATGAAGGTCGGACCTCCTGCCGCATCGCGACATGGCCAGGGCGTTTGGCCCGAAACCCACTCAGCCCAAGCCGCCGCCCCTTCCCTTCTTAAGTCGTAAATGAGCAGGCGCACTTAAGTGGGGAATAGCAGGTTCGGGAATGATAACCGGATGATGGCTGTCTAGTTCGACGCCGTCGTCAATCTTAGCAAAGGAGACCAGTCATGGCGCAGACCGTAGCAGATCATTTGGTGGAAACCCTGGCCCAGGGAGGCGTCCAGCGAATTTATGGCATCGTGGGCGACAGCCTCAACCCGGTAACCGACGCCATCCGCCGCGACGGCAGGATCAAATGGGTGCACGTACGCCACGAAGAAGCCGGAGCTTTCGCGGCAGGGGCTGAGGCCCAGCTCACCGGCCAACTGGCAGTCTGCGCGGGAAGCTGCGGGCCCGGCAACCTGCACCTGATCAACGGCTTGTTCGACGCCCACCGGAGTTTGGCCCCCGTCCTGGCTCTCGCCGCCCAAATCCCCAGCAGCGAGATCGGCACGGACTATTTTCAGGAAACCCACCCCGACCGGCTCTTTCGGGAGTGCAGCCATTACTGCGAGCTCGTGTCCAACCCGCGGCAGTTCCCGCGTATGCTGCAGGCCGCCATGCAGCATGCGGTGAGCAAACGGGGCGTCTCCGTGATTGCCCTGCCAGGTGACATAGGGGCCATGGAGTTCCCCTCAGATGCCTTTGTACCCGGAGGCGTCACGGCGCCCAATCCGGTTCGGCCCGCTGACGACGACCTGGCCCGCTTAGCCGAACTCCTGAACCAGGGGGGGAAAGTGGCGCTCTACTGCGGCATCGGCTGTGCCGGCGCCCACGCCGAAGTCCTTGAGTTGGCCGAGAAGCTCAAGGCCCCGGTCGGCTATACCTTCCGGGGCAAGGAATGGATCGAGTACAACAACCCTTATGCCGTGGCATGACGGCGCTGCTGGGCTGGGGCGCCGCTTACCGGGCGATGCACCGCTGTGACGTCCTGCTGATGCTTGGCACCGATTTCCCCTATGAGTCGTTCATGCCGACGTCCCCCAAGATCGTCCAGGTCGACATCCGCCCCGAACGCCTCGGCCGCCGCTCGAAGCTTGACCTAGGGCTGTGTGGAGATGTCCGCGAGACGATTAAAGCCCTGCTGCCGCGGTTGGAGCCGAAGACAGATCGGGCCTTCCTTTCCGACATGCTCGACAAACGCGAGGGCGCTTACCGCAAGCTCCGCGCCTACGTTGAACACATTACCGACCAGCGGCCGATCCACCCCCAATACGTCGCCGCCACCCTGGACGAGTTGGCCGGCCCGGACGCAGTCTTCACTGTGGACACCGGAATGTCCTGCGTCTGGGCCGCCCGCTACCTTCAGGCTGCAGAGGGCCGGAGATTGCTGGGATCGTTCAATCATGGGTCGATGGCCAATGCCCTGTCGCAGTCGATCGGGGCGCAGGTGACCTACCCGGACCGGCAGGTGGTGGCCTTGTGCGGCGACGGTGGTCTCGCCATGCTCATGGGTGAGTTGCTGACAGTGGCCCAGTACGAGCTACCTGTCAAAATCCTCGTCTTCAACAACCATGCCCTGGGCATGGTAAGATTGGAAATGGAAGTAGGGGGCTACCCGGCTTATGAGTGTGACCTGAAGAACCCCAACTTCGCGTCGATGGCCCAGGCGATCGGGCTGACGGGGATCCGCGTCGAAGATCCGGCGCAGGTCCGCCCCGAACTGGAACGAGCGTTGGCAACCAAAGGACCGGTCCTGATCGACGTGGTGACCGACCCGAATGTCCTGGCCATGCCGCCAAAGAGTAACATTCAGCAGGCCAAGGGATTCGCGCTGGCGATGACCAAGATGGCGTTCACGGGCGATCTGGATGACGTGATGGACACCGTCATGGCCAACTGGAAGGATTTTTGACCCTGGCAATGCATCGAGACTATCCGGAAGGCTCGACTTTGTGCGGGCACGCCGTCTCTGCGGGGTGATCGGACCATCGCGTGCGACCTGGGGTTACCAAAGCACCGACCCTGGTGACGAGGTAGGGCTAACTGCGGCCATCATTGGCTCTGCCACGTAGTGTGGGCGGTATGGCTACGCCGTACCACCGCTTTGCTCCGCCGACACGGTTCATAATGAATCATCGCCCCTGGGTTCGCCTCTCCAATAATCTCTCTCATAAAGTTGATGGCCTTCGGAAATCATGGTTACCACTATCCTGCAAACCCATGCCTAGAGGCAATATCGGGGTATAGAAAATATGGAAAGGATATGGTAGGTTGTTTAATAAATAATTTTTAGAAAGACATTTTTCCCAGTTCGCACTAACGACAGGGGAATTATTAAAGAATGAAGTCCGGAGGGCTGAGATGGCGCCCCACTTCAACAGCCCTCTTCCCCCTCTGTCGAAACGGCTCGCTTGGGAGGCCCACTTGAAAGTTGCCGGTTGGAGGCGATGCTACCGCACCGGAATCCTCGTGGCTTTGCTCCTCGCGGGATGTACCTCTTGGAACCGGCCGGCGCCCCTCCCGCCGGAACTCACCGAGGCGGGCGTGCAGGCTCGCCTGCGGATCGCCGCGGACTCGAACGTCAATCCGGCTGACACGATCGGCAAGCTCAGGGATCGCAGCGAGTCATCTGAAATTCCAGACCTCAACACAGGTGTCAAGCGTGGTGCATACCCTAATCTGGCCATTGTCCAGGGAGCCGGTATTTCGGAAAAAAAGACCTCTCACCTTTGCCTCCAATCAAGGATTATTGGCTGGTTTTGACCGCGGACTCTCATCGGACCCGTTGCCATAAAATTTCTTGATTGGTCCTAGCCACCGGCCGCAGCGACAGGAGATCGCCCTCGAACCGGTACTTTCTTTCAAGAACCG
>JBAVAG010000053.1:0-24661 GCA_049585595.1 Desulfobaccales bacterium | reverse complement strand
GGGGATAAACAGCATGGAGTATCGAGAGATCATCTTCGAACAAAAGGAAAATATCGCCATTGTCACCTTAAACCGTCCGGATGTGCGCAACACCGTCACGGAAAAGGAGATCATCGAGGAGATCGTGGACGCCTGCCAGCGAGTGCAGGAGGACCAATCCCTTAAAGTGATGATCCTCACCGGGGCGGGCACGGCCTTTTCCGCGGGCGGCAATGTCAAGGATATGTATAACCGGGTGGGGACCTTCGCCGGGGACCCGGACCAGATCCGCAACAATTACCGCCAGGGTATCCAGAGGATTCCCCTGGCCTTTCAGCGCCTGGATGTGCCGACCATCGCCGCGGTGAACGGACCGGCCATCGGCGCCGGCTGCGATTTAACCTGCATGTGCGATCTTCGCATCGCCAGCGACCGGGCCCGCTTCGGTGAGACCTTCGTTTCGGTGGGCCTCATCCCCGGGGATGGCGGCGCCTTCCTACTGCCTCGGATCATCGGCTACTCCAAGGCGATGGAATTGGCCTTCACCTGCCGGGTAATCGACGCCGCCGAAGCCCTGCGCATCGGCCTGGTGGGCGAAGTGGTGCCACCGGATAGGCTGATCCCGCGCTCCCTGGAGATCGCCGCAGAGATCGCCAAACAGCCCGGCCGGATTCTGCGCCTGGCCAAGCGCCTGTTCAGCCTGACCCAGGGGAAAAGCCTGGAAGAGACCCTGGAAATCTCCGCCTCCTTCCAGGCCCTCTGCCACCATTCGCCAGAGCACCTGGAGGCCCTGGAAGACTTCTTTGCCAGGCAGAAGGAGCGGACCTCCAGCTAGTTCAAAGTTCAAAGTTCAAGGTTCAAGGTAAAGGCTAAAGACGTCTATGGTCAACTTGTGACCTCTGAGACAGTCCCCATTTTTGTCATTCTGAGGGAGCGAAGCGACCGAAGAATCTCATAAATACTTAAGGAAGGACGAGATCCTTCGCTTCGCTCAGGATGACAAAATTCGTTTTCGCGGAAGTCTCGGGTCCCAGGTTCAAGGCTAAACACCAAAAGGCTAAATACGCCTTTTTTCAACTTTGAACTTTGAACCTTGAACTAATCTTTGAACCTTGAACTGATCAGCCGATGGTGGACACTGGGCAACCGGCCTTCAAGATCACATCCTGAGCGGTGGAGCCGAACAGAATCTTGCCCACTTTCGATTTTTTCCAGACACCGACAACGATCTCGTCGGCGCCGATCTCCCGGGCAAACCGGACCACATCTTCCCCGGAGCTCAGGCCGCGGATCAACAGGTGGGTCTCCGCGGCAATCCCGTTTCCTGCGAGCAGGGCGGCGGCCTGATCCAGGTCAGTCCGGGCTTGCTCGATGACTTCCTCCGGGGTGTCGGGGCCGCCCACCAGGGAAGTTACCAGATAGACTCGAGCCCCGGACTGCCGAGCCCGCTCTAGGGCACGGGCGAGTACTTTTTTACCGAGTTCGGAGGCGCGATAGGCGACCAGCAGTTTCATAGGAACTCCATATTTGGGGCAGCTTCAAACCAGAGACTTTTCGCCCATCTCTTTGATAAAAGCGTCAACACTGCCTCCCCAGGTGATGCTGCCATGCTCCAGCAGGTAGATTCTCTCTGAATGTTTCAGGGCAAAATGGAGATTTTGCTCACCCAGCAAGATCGTCACGCCCATTTTCTCATGGAGCGCGGCCAGCGTCTCGGAAATCGTGTCGAGCACCACGGGCGCCAGCCCCAGGGTCGGCTCATCGAGGATCAGCAGGGAGGGTTTTTGCATCATGGCTCTGGCGATGGTTAACATCTGCTGCTCGCCACCCGAGAGGGTGTAGGCAGTCTGCGCCAGGCGTTCTTGCAATATCGGAAAAAGCTCAAAAACATAAGCCAAGCGCTCTTGCAGCGCCGCGGGCTGCAACCGGCCGCCGCCCAACTCCAGGTTTTCCTTTACCGTCAGGTAGCGAAACAATTCCCGGGTCTCCGGCGCAAAGGCAATGCCCAGCCTGACAATCTGGGCGGTGGTCAAATTTTTGGTGGACCGGCCCTGCCATTTCACCTCGCCCTCATAGCCGACAATACCGAGAATTGCTTTCAGCAGGCTCGATTTGCCGGCGCCGTTGAGCCCGACCAGAGAAACAAACTCACCTTTGTTGATGCGGAGCTGGACTTTCCGGAGAATCTCGGCCTGCCCGTAACGGATCGAGCCGATGTCAAGGTCCAAAATCGGCTCTTTCCTCAAGGAAACGCTTTTTTCAGGGGCGGGGCCAGGCTCGCTGGCGTCCATACTCTTGCCGATGAAGACCCGGCGGACCTCCTTATCCGAAATAACGTCATCGGGCTTGCCTTCGGCGATCTTGTTGCCCACATACAAAGCGATAATCCTATCGACAAAATTATAGACTGCTTTGACGTTGTGATCCACCAGCACAATGGCTTGATTCTGCTTCCGGAGAGAGAGAATCAATCTGGTCAGTTCGGTGATCTCGGAAGGCGTCAAACCGGCAAAAGGTTCATCCAAGAGCAATAACCTGGGATTGAGGGCCAGGGCCTTGGCAAGCTCCATCCTCCGGATATGCCCGAATGGCAGCGAGGAGGGGTAAGAGTCGGCCACATCTTGTAGACCGACCAACTCCGCAATCTTCCTGGCTTTTGCTTCCAAGTCACCCGGGTAATAGAAATTGAACAGCCTGTCGGGCAGGATGGCTAGTTTAATGTTGTCCAGAACGGTTTGCCGGTTTAACGGCCTCGAATGTTGGAAGACTATGGCGATGCCGTTTTTTATTCTCTTGTTGATGGGCCAGTCCTGAATCTCTTCCCCGGCGAAGAGGATGGTGCCGCTATTGGGTTTATGGACGCCTAGCAGCAGGCCCAGCAAGGTAGACTTTCCCGAGCCATTGGGCCCGATCAGGCCGATGACCTCTCCCTTTTCCACATTAAAATCGACGTTATTGACCGCGTGAATGCCGCCAAATCTTTTCTGCAAACCCAGGGCTTCAAGTAGTGGCATAGTTTCCCTTACGAAAAGAGGAGCAAGTTCCTTATCCCCTCCTTAAGAGCATTCCGGCGATGCCGTCGGGGAAAATGAGAAGTATGATCAAAGCCAGGAGAGAAACCACCGCATAATCGAGTTGTCCCAGGTATTGGAGCCATTGGCCGGTTAAAATGATAAATAAAGAACCCAGGATAGGCCCGATAATTGTCCGTCTGCCGCCGATAATCACCGCAATGATAATCTGCAGGACCACGGAGATGGATACCACCACACTTACGGAGGCGGTGCCCAGATAAAAAACCAACATCGCCCCGGCTAAACCTGAAAAAAAGGCACTGACGCCGAAGGCCAGGACTTTGTACTTGGTCAGGTTGAACCCCAGGCTTTCCGCCTCTATGGGATCCTGAGCGCCTGCCTGCAGGATGAGACCGATGGGCGAGCCCGCGATGGTGAGGAAAATAATGGCACTGATGACCATAAACCCTAAGGCCAAATAGTAGTTAACGAGATTGCTGGCGGAAAGCATGCCGGGAAGGGAGATGCCTATCTCCCCTCCGGTATACTGGGCAAAGATGGTGATAACCTGGTCCAGTATGAGCACCGAGACCAGGGTGATTAAACCGAAATAAGGCCCCCGCAGACGCAACGCCGGGGCCACCAGCAACAGACCGGCGATGACCGCCACACTGGTTCCCAAAATGATGCAAACCACCACCGGCAAGCCGGTATTGACATTGAACAGCGCCGCGGTATAGGCGCCCACGCCGATGAGAAAGGTGGGACCGAAATTGACCTCACCGGAGTAGCCGAAAAGCAGGTCCCAGGACATGGCGAAAACCGAGAAGTACAGGGCGATAGTTAAAGTGCCCAGAAGATACAGGGATAAGAACCGGGGTAGAACGGCGAACCCGATGATGGGGATCAGGCCAAACTTGAGGATATTGGTCCTGGAGAGCTGTAATTGCATATGAATTTGTCCTAAAACCTCCCGAAAAGACCGCGCGGTTTAATAAAAAGTATCAGTATGAGCACGAAAAAAGCCGGCAGAGTGGTATAAGCGGGCGAAATGAGGTAGGCAGTAATGGTCCCCAGATAACCTATGATATACGAGGCAAAAAAAGAACCGGTAATACTGCCCAAGCCACCCAAGACCACTATGGAAAAGGATAGGCCCGTCAAATCCGGCACCGCGGAGGCCGAGGCGCCCAGGAAGGAAGCCAGCAACACCCCCGAAACTCCGGTAAGCAGACCATAAATTCCCCACAGGAGAATGTAGACCTTCTTCAGCTCGACGCCCATGAGGGCCAGTCCCGTATGACTCATAGAGGCTGCCAAAAGCAATTTTCCCGTCTTGGTTCGATTAATGAGAAGGTGGAGCAAGCCTATGACAATTAAAGAAACTGCCGCCACGATAACCTCGTTATAAGTGATGCTTATGTTAAAGACGTGCAGCGCCCCGGGAGTGAAGGGTGGAATGACAATAGGGGTGGAACCGAAGGTATAGTCCAGCAGGCCTTGAATTATCATGGACCACAGCAGGGTCGCGGTCAGGATGAAGACCTCTTTTTCTTCTCTGGGAATCTTCTTGGATCTGTCCAGGGGATGCGCCACCAGGAAGAAGAGAAGATAGGAAACGACTACCGAGGCGAGAACGCCAAGTGCCATTCCGGCTGCTAAAGGCAATTTTAAATGACTGATGAAAAACCAGGCAACCATGGCCGACAGCACCAAAAAGGCGCCATGGGCAAGGTTCAAGATGCCTGCGGTGCCAAATATGAGAGAAAAGCCGACGGCGCCCAGCGCATAAATAGAGCTGATGATAAAACCATTAATTAAAATCTGCAAGACAACTTGCATGTGCCTTTCTTCTTTTTCCGTAGAAGAGTTGAGGTTAATAACATTAGATGTGTCGACAGGGGCAGAGGTGAAGATGGCGGAAACTGACCGGGAAGTTCAATATATCCATAACCTTTCGGGCCGTGGGGTCGGGGCAGGGATAGTAATGAGCCTATGGGGAACAGCCCAGGCTTAAGGCTCCTGAAGCCAGAGGTTCGTCAAACCGTAAGCCTGTGGCCTGATCGAGACCAACTTGGTCTTATTTAGTTGCACCTGCCTTCTGCACAAAACTGGGGACGATTAAGGACCCCGTGGCCGCCTCTTTAGGCCAGACCGTTACCAGTTGGCCCTTCTGCCATTGCAGCAGTACGCCCATCCCAAAGCCTTTGCCGAATTTGATCCCATGAGCAAAAGGGCTGCTCTTGTCATAGAACTCAATATTCCCGATGACGCCGGTATAATGGGTCTCCTCCAGGGCCTTGATCAAGGGATCGGTTTGGGTGGATTTGGCCTTCTCCATGGCTTCTTTCAAGACATAGATGGCATCATAGGTCGTGTAGCCGGCGTAGGCGGGGCTGATGTGAAACTTATTCTCATAGGCTTTCACGAAGGGGATCGTTTTGGGGGTGATGGGGCTGGGCGAATCTTCGGCTTGGGTGATAATGCCTTCGGTGGCGCCGTTGGTTTTTTCCCAGAAATCCGTGGTGCTGGCCTGGGCGTCCACCCCGGCAATCAGCAGAGGGATTTGTTGTTCATGCCACTGCACCGTCGGCTTTAGACCCACATGGGCCCAGCCGGTGATGAGAACATCGGGATGCTCTTTCTCGATAGTGGCGAAAATGGGGGTAAAATCGTTGGTGTCGGGGGCAAAGCGCAGATGGCCGACAACCTTCAAGCCCGAGGACGGCAAACATTTGAGATACTCATCGTCGAGAGGCTCGGTCCAGGCAGCATTTTCACTGGCCACAAAGGCTGTCTTATATCCCAACGTCCCGACCAGGTCATCATGGGCGAAGCTGCACACCATTTGCGCCATCTCGATGGCGTTATATTTCAGTTGAAATACATACTTGTTGGCATCGTAGTCGTCGTGCACCAATTGCGTTATCTTGGGGGAGGCGGCGCCGGTGGTAATATAGATGGTATGCAGGCGGGCGGCCCAGGGCTCCAGGGATAAGGCAACCTCGCTGATCCAACTGCCTACCACTGCCACTGCATGATCGTTATAAACCGCCCTTTGGAAATCTTGAACCGCTTCCGCAGACTTAACCTGGTCATCGTAGACGGTCAGCTTTATCGGCTGCCCATTGATGCCGCCTTTGGCATTGATCTCATCGGTCGCCAGCTGCGCCCCATTCACTATGGCTTTGCCGACGAGCGTGGCTGATTCAGCGATGATGACGATGTTAACGGGCTCGGCTGCCGGCGCCGGAAGAGCTAAACACATGGAGGCGAACAGGATTCCCAGGACCACAAAAATCGACGACCTTTTAGCCAAAATCCTCATGTGAGCCTCCTTTAAACAGGACCGGTTAATAGTACCTTTAAAAAGCTGCTCCTCTATTTCGCTCGACGGCCTCAAAGATTAATAGGGATTAAGTCCGTAGTGCCTTCACCTCCGGTTAATTTCCGACTCTTCAACAAATCCTGGTGGAGAAAAACTTTCGGATAACTGGCAGCGGTGGTCAGAAGGTGCCTGGTGGTCCATAATATGACGCCGCTTCTTAATTTGATTAATAGACGAACGAGTTTCCCCTTGTCAAGAAAATCTTTGGACAAGATTTGCTGGAAATGGGCGCGGGGACACTAGGTAGCCAATAAAAGACCGAGAAAGCTGCGGGGCCGTCCACCGAAGGGCAGGTTTTAATAAGAAATTTTTTTCGAGTTCTTCTCCGGCGTTAGGGTCTCTCGTCGGGAGTGGAAAATCAAACTCATTCCCGTTACGGCGATTACCAGCTCAGGCCTTCCTGGCGGCGGCGTTCAGAGAAATGCAGGGGCCAAGAGCAAATGGAGAAGAAGGAGCCATCCAACCAAATAAAAATCTCTCGCTCCCAAAAGCCCGAGATAATAAAGGAAAAAGAAGGTAGGCCAGGGGAGTCCTGGTTATCTGCATTGAAGACTTGACAGGAAAATTTTGATGATTAATTTGTAGTTAGTAGATCTAGGCAAATCCGCATCCAAGGATGGAAAATGAACATGCTGAGGATTTTGGAAATTATTTATATATTAAATGGTTTTTGGCAGGTCTAATGTTAATCCTGGGCAAAATTGTCCAAGGGTTTTTTTGTTTTATTAAGGCAAAGGTGTGCCTAATATTAGCCACAGGTTTCGAGTTTGAGAGGATGGCAAGTTAGTCAGGAGCTACTATTTAATATCTCGATGGCAAGACATTGTTTAACAAACCAACACAAATTGCGCCTGTTCGGCGAGAGGATCATTTCTAACCCTAAGAGCCTAAGAGAGAGAAATCATGAAGGTTGCCTTGATCGGTGCAGAGCTGGAAGAGAACCTGGGGCTACGCTATATGGCTTCTGCTCTGGAAAGAAGTGGTCATCAAGCAGAGCTGGTTCCATTCAATACGGAAAGGGACATCCCTTCTGCGGCAAATCAGATACTCGCTCTTGACCCGCACATTGCCGGCTTATCCATGGTGTTTACCGGGCGGGCCGAAGAATTTTGCCACTTGGCCCAAGCCCTCCGGGATAAGGGCTACAAGGGACACATCATTGCCGGGGGCCATTTTGCCTGCCTTAATTGCGAGCGACTGCTTGGCGATTTCTTTGCCTTTGATTCCGTGGCCCTGGGAGAGGGGGAGGAAATTATTTGCGCTTTGGCGGACCATCTGGATGATCCCTCCCAGGTGAACGGGTTGTGTTGGCGCAAACCCGACGGTTCCATAGGTCTCAATCCGTCCGCTGGCAACCCCGGCAATTTGGATGCCCTGGCATTCCCCAAACGCACTACTTTTCAGAACTACTTCGGCAAGCCCATCGCCAACATCCTGAGCAGTCGCGGTTGCTATCGTGATTGCGCCTTTTGCAGCATCAATGCCTGGTACAAGCACGGCGGGGGAAAGAAGTTCCGCCTGCGCAGTATCGAGAATCTGATTGCCGAAATGAAGGAGCTATATTTCCTTCATGGCATCAGGATCTTCAATTTTCATGATGACAACTTCTTTCATCCTCAGCATGAGATGGCGGTGCAGCGCTTTGACCAATTGAGATCAGGCCTCCGGCGGGAAGGCATAGAAGGGATCGCCTTCGCAGTTAAAGCCCGACCCGACAGCATCACCCCAGAGACCATCAGCATTCTCGATGATCTGGGCCTGTTTCGGGTCTTCCTGGGGGTGGAAAATGCCTCGGTCCGAGGGTTGCGTCACCTAAACCGTAAGTGCAGTCTCGACCACATTCTCAATGCCCTTAAAATCCTAAATGATTTTGATGTACATATCGCGTACAACCTCTTGATGTTCGAGCCCGACACCCAACTTGAGGACATCATGACTAACCTGCGGTTCATGGAACGGCATATAGAAAACCCCTTTAACTTCTGCCGCGCCGAGGTCTACTCCGGAACTGGGTTGGAAGCCAAGCTGCGGGCGGAAAACCGGCTTCTGGGGGACTACTTCGGGTTCGACTACCGAATCAAGGACCCCCGGTCGGAGGCTTTCCATCAAATAGCCAATTATGCCTTTTTTGACCGCAATTTCGATGACATGGGATTGCATTACCTCAACATGCAGGTGGACTTTCTCTTCCAGGTGCTGCGGCGCTTCAGCCCCCAATTACTGACTATGACCTTAAGAGGCGCGGTGCGCAATTTTGTCAAGGAAACTAATATAGATACCTACCAATACCTCTGCCGCATCTATGATTTTGTGGCGAACGGCCCAGGCGACGATATATCGATCCGCGCCTTCGCCAAAGAGATGCGTCGGGGGGTGGATGAGAGGAGCGCGGAACTCAAGGCCAAGGGCGAGTTCCTGCTCCACTGGCTGGAAGAGACCAACGCCGGCCGCGGCCGGCAGGAGGATATAGTAGCCTCGCTTCCCGGCACCAGGACAAGGTCACTTGCAAGCTCCCAATGTTTGCCGTACAGCGGCCTCGATAGCCTGCAAAACTTCGACTTTCTGGGACCGGAAATGGGCTGGGTAGATGGGATTCAGCCCTTTGGCCTGTCTCCAGCCGCCATCCCCTATACTGCGTTTAAGGAACGGCTGGCCAAGGACCGAGAGAAAAGGAGGTGATAGCCGCATTTTGATGGCGATCTGCAGAAACCCTGAGCACAATGTGAAGAAGAAGTCTTTTCATCCCTAAAATTAAGGATCAGGAGGATCCCATGGCTGAAAAAATAGTCTTTCGTCCCCCTCCGGAACCGGCCCATGTCTCAGTGGTCAGGCAATATGAGGACTTGGTTGCCATCCTGAAGTACATCCGAGACAAGGGCCAAGAGGTAATTGACCAGGGCTTTGATCGGGTTGCGAGCCAAATCGGCTTTGTCATCGCCACCACCTTGCCGGTGACAGCCGAAGTGAACGAACAAGGTAAGATCGAGCGTTTGGGCGTCAGGGGAAAGCACCTGGAAGGAACTCTTTTCGACACGGAGTTGCTGCCCTCTCTGAGAAAGGTCCTGGGCGAAGACCCAATACCTGTGGTTAAGGGGTCTTCCGTCAGTAAGGGGACTTACGATTTCTACCTCCTCTGGTTCGAGGCCCTCCAGCTGAAACTGGGAAGCATCGTCCTGTTCCCGAACCTTCCCCGGGCAGAGCCTGCGCACTCCTTCTTAGAGGAAATGGCTCGCTTCCGTCCCCCGCCGGAGCCTGCCCACTGCCGCCCGGAGGAATTGGCTCACTTCCGTCCCCCTCCCGAACCGGCACACGCTTTCCTGGGGCGCCGTCCCCCGCCGGAACCGGCCCACTGGTTCGATCCCGGAATCCCGATCTGCGAAGGAGAGCAGGTAGTGATCGTGGCCTTGGACGGGGTCTACCCCGAACTGCGGTTGGTGGAGCGGATCAATTCTTATCGCCGAGGGGTTTATCTTAATCCGCAGCCTCTCCCCCCCTGAGCGGGCAGAGATTGAGGACTTCACTTTTCACGATTTAAGGCATACCTTAATACCAATGTATACCGAGCCGGGATGTCTATCCCCACCATTATGAGTATGGCGATGTTCAGGCACTGCACGACATTTCCCCCTGAAGACTTGAAGGAGGCAGAAAATCTGAAAAATCGGTAAGGATAGACACCAATATGGACACCAATGAAAAATGGGGTTGGCTCTATAAGAGCCAACCCCTGGTATTTTCTGGCTCCCCGGGACGGACTCGAACCGCCGACCAAGTGGTTAACAGCCACCCGCTCTACCAGCTGAGCTACCGGGGATTGAGGTCTGCTGCTGGCTGGGGGACCAGGATTCGAACCTGGATAGGCAGATCCAGAGTCTGCAGTCCTGCCGTTAGACGATCCCCCAGCGACTAAGCACCATTTTTTATATGAAAGTGGCGGGGGTTTGTCAAGGAGTCCATCGGCATCCGGATAATCTGTAGCTGGCTGCGGCGCCTTTCCTAAATCAGGTCACAGAACAGGATGACATTCCTGCCAGGACGATGAATTCTCAGGCTGCGGCTTAGCCAAAAGATTCCGAGCCGGTTTCTGCCCTTTTGCCCATGAGGCGGCCCATTCGGAAAAGGGATCAACCTGAAGAGCCTGCTTGGGCCGGTAAGGACTTAACCCCGGCCTCCAGCCCAGTTAAGGAAAACGTGCTAAAATTCACAAATACCCGCTTTTAGAGTTGACATCAAGGCTCTTTTGGAGAAATAATCTAAGCTCGAGGGCGATGAAGTCCGCCTCAATTGTTCACGGTGGGCCGTGGACTGATGACTTCTGCTCATTCATGGGGCAGAAGTTTTTTTTGCTCCTCATAACGGGAGAAGTTATGGGAGTTTACCGAGAACTGAAAGAAGACCTGGAAGGGGAGCTCAGCCGGCTGGCGACGCTGCCTGAAGTGAAGGGGCCGCTGCTCACGCAGCTTTTGGACAAGCTGCGGCAAAACCGTTTCAATCTGGTGATCCTGGGCGCCTTTAAACGGGGGAAAAGCACCCTGATCAACGCCTTGATGGGTGAAGCCGTGCTGCCCACGTCCATCATCCCCCTCACTTCGGTGGTTACCATCCTGGGTTACGGCGAACACCTGGAGATCTGCGTCCATTTTCAAAACGGCCAACGCACCGTTATTACCCCGGAGGAATTGGCGGCTTATATCACTGAGAAGGGCAATCCCAAGAACCATAAAGGGGTGCGGGAAGTGGAAATCGCCTATCCCTCGGATTATCTCCGCGACGGGGTGCGCATCATCGACACCCCGGGGGTGGGCTCTATCTATAGCCACAATACCGAGGTCGCATATAATTATCTCCCCCAGGTGGACGCCGCCGTCTTCGTGGTTACCGTGGACCCGCCCCTGTCCGCCGCCGAAGAAGAATTTTTAAAGGATATCCGGGAATTCGGCCACAAGCTCTTCTTCGTTCTCAATAAGATCGACTATGTGGCCGAGGCGGAGCGGCAGGAGGCCCTGGACTTTACCGCGGAGGTCCTGCGCAACAACCTGGCCGCCCAAAAGGTGATGATCTTCCCGCTCTCCGCCAAGCTGGGTCTGGAAGGCAAGGCCGATGGCGGCTCCGCCGCATTGACTGCCAGTCTCCTCCCCCAATTTGAAGAATACCTGCGCCGGTTCCTTTACCAGGAAAAGGGCCGGGTATTGCTGATTTCCTGCATTAACGGGGCCCTCAAGGCCCTGAATGACTCCACCCTGGCGCTCAAGGTGGAACGCCAGGCCAGTGCCATCCCTCTTAAGGAGCTGGAGGAGAAAATCGCCCGCTTCAACCAGGAACTGCAGGGACTGGAGAAGGAGCGGGAGATGTCCCTCTTGCTGTTGGATGGGCGGATCAAAGGGGTATTGGAGGAGTTGAACCGCGACCTGGAATCCTTTAAGCGGGAAACCGCCGCCCGGCTGGGCCGGGAAGTGGAGGCCGAGTTCCAGCGGAAAAGCCACCTGGCCCTGGACCTGCGGCAGGAGATGGAGGCATACCTGTTCGGGGCGTTGCGGGACGTCTTCCTCGATTGGCGGCTCCGGGAGGTCGAGAAACTGGCGCTGTCGCTGACCGACACCCAGCAGGAGTTCGCCGCCCGGATTAACGCCATCCTGGAGCGCCTGACCGAGTTGACGGCGCGGATCTTTGACTTTTCCCTGCAAGGTTTTGCGGCGGAGGAAACCCTCACCGAAAAGAGCCGCTTCGGGTTCAAATTTAAAGAAGAACCGGTGGGGCTGGAAATCCTGCAAATGACCGTGGCCTCCTTGCTCCCCCGGGCCCTTACCAAGGGCCTGCTGCTCAAAAAGCTTCTGGAAAACGTGGCTGAATTGGTGGATAAACATTGCGGCCGCCTGCGTTACGATTTCCAGCAGCGGCTCCAGGAATTGACCCGGGATTTCCGGAAAGACTGGCTCTCCAGGATCGATGACACCACCCAAAGCATCCGTCAGGCGCTGGAGCGGGCCAGGGCCCAGAAGCAGAGCAGCGCCCAGGCGGCGGCGCGGCGGGCCGGAGAAATGGAGCAAAGATTAACCGAAATCTCCCGGGGTGAAGACGCCTTATTGGGATTGAAGGCCCGGGTTGAGAAATCCCTCCCCTGAGTTAGAAAATATCTAAATCAGGGCGAAAAGAAGGAAAGTTACCCTTGATATTTGGGAACTCAATCTTATTGTTTGGGCAAGCCCCCCTAACCGCTATTCCCCTGGAGGTGACCTATGACAGAGTATGCAGAAATCACGCGGCAGCAGAAGCTCCCCATGGTGGGGCAGGTGGTGCGCAGCAAGAAATTCGGCACCGAATGGCGCGTCGTGGAGAAGAAAGAGGTTTGGCAGAACATCGACCCTGACCCCAATACCGGGGAGACCCGCATGGTCCCGGCCATCTATCTCAATTTCTGGAAGGTCCAGGAAGGGGTCATGCCGGGGGTGGGCAAGATGATGGGGTTTTTGTACACCCTTTACGACAACACCTTTGGACTCAATTGGGACGTTGTCTGATAGGGCGCTCACCTTTCAGTCCGATTCATTGCGGGGCCAGTTTCCCAAATTTGGCCCCGTTTTTCATGATTTCCCATATTTTTCATTTTTTTCCCAAACGGAGGGAACATGACCCGGATCATCCTGGTGCGCCACGGCCAGACACCCTGGAACAAGGATAAAATCTTTCGCGGCTCCCGGGACATCCCCCTGAACGACACCGGCCGGGAAGAAGCCCGGCTGGCGGGGGAATGGCTCAAGGGAGAGTCCATCCAAGCCGCCTACTGCTCCCCCCTGTCCCGGGCCCGGGACACCGCCGAGGCCATCGCCCGGCACCACGGCCTGCCCGTGGAAGATTTGCCGGGATTGACCGATATCTGCTACGGAGAATGGGAAGGCCTGCCCTTGACGGAGGTCAAGGTGAAATACGCCGACCTCTACCATCGCTGGGAGACCGCCCCCCACGCTGTGCGCTTTCCCCAGGGTGAAACTCTGGAAGAAGTGAAAGAACGAGGGCTGGCCGCGGTGGCCGCGGTGTTGGCCCGCCACCCTGACCAGACCGTCCTACTGGCAGCCCATCGGGCGATGAACAAGGTCCTCATCGCCGCCTTCATCGGCCTCGATAACTCGCACTTCTGGCGCATCGGCCAGGACACCACCGCCATCAACCGCTTCCATTGGATGGGCGGCGCCTGGCAGATCGTGTCCCTCAACGGCACCTGCCACCTGCGAGGCCTGAGTCGCGGCGAGTACGTCGATTTTTAGAAAGAAAGGGGGGGGTCCGGGGAGAGGCCCGGGGGACCCCGGCTCCTCCCCGTCATTCCCCCGGTCTCCCCTTCCCCGGAGCAAAACCTGCCGATTCCTCCAACTCCCTGAATAATTAAACCCGACAAGTAGAAAATGGAAAATTAGGCATTAACTTCAAAAAATGATTTCAACTGAATTACGAATCGGCGATTTTACCGGAAAATCACGGCTTCCTGGAAGGAGAAACCGCCGAAGGTGCGTCCCCTCGGGAAAATCACCAGGATAGCGGCTGGTTGCAGCTGGTTCATCCTCGCCCCTCTTCCAGGGGCGCCACCCAGAGAGGCGAGCTAACCGATGGAGAGATACAAAGAACACAAATGGAGTGGAGAAAAAGGCAAAAAATTCGGCCATGCCGGCCGGGTCAACGACCCCTACGAGCTGGCGGCTGGCCAGGAGGCGGCGGTGTGCCAGGACTGCCACGCCGTCTACCAGAGCAAGCGCTGGTTCTTCGAAGGGAACCTTTACGACAAACTGGCGGGCGCCGGCAAGGTGCGCCACGTGGTCTGTCCCACCTGCCGCAAGATCAAGGACCATTACGTGGAAGGCTACCTCACCCTGGGCGGTGAATTTTGGGTCCAGCACCGGGAGGAGATCGTCAAGCTGCTGGAAAAGGAAGCCGCCAAGGTTGGGAAGCGCAGCTTCGCTGACCGCATTGTCCAAATGATTCCGGAGGCGGAAGTCAAGCTGATCGTTGAGACCACCACCGAGAAGCTGGCCCAACACCTGGGCCGCACCATCTTCAAGGCCTACTCAGGCGACCTGAGCTTCCGCTGGAGTGAACCCAACCGGTTCGTGCGGGTTTACTGGACCCGGTAAGAGGAAAGTTTTCAGATTTCCGTCTTCCGTTTTCCGTTTTCCACATCGAGGAAATGTCTTGCAGGGGGCGCACGCATGTGTGCGCCCTTATGAAATGGCGGGCAGTAGGGGCGGGTTTTAAACCCGCCCCTAGTGGGCGGACATCGGGGTGCGCCCCTTAGTAAACAGGAATAGATTTTTAAGGAATCGGTGGGCAGTGCCCATTTTTTAAGGAAATGGTGGGCGGTGCCCACCCTACATGAGATTGAGCTGCCGCTGGAGTGAACCCAGAGAATCCAGGTCTTCAGGCCGATGAGATAGTTATCGCTACTTGCCGGCCTGGCCGTTTTTGATGCGCTGGATGAGGTTCGAGACCGATTCGGGTTCGATGACCGGGAGGAGCCGGACCTCCCCGCCGTAGGCCTGAACAATCTCCCGCCCGGCCACCTGGGCCTCCGGGTAATTGCTCCCCTTGGTAAGGATGTCCGGTTTGAGGCTTGCCAGGATTTCCGGCAGCCGGGAGCTTTCGAACAGGGTAACGTAGTCCACCGCGGAGAGGGCCGCCAGGATGCGCAGGCGTTGAGCTTCGCCGATGACCGGGCGCCCCTCCCCTTTCACCAGGCGCACCGAGGCGTCGCTGTCCAGGGCCACCACCAGCAGGTCTCCCAGGCGCCGGGAATTCTCCAGAAACTTGATGTGGCCGGCGTGGAGCAGGTCGAAGCAGCCGTTGGTGAAGACCACCTTCCGGCCCTGGGCCTGGAGGTGGGACACCTTGAGGTTAAGTTCGGCCAACCCCAGGATCTTATCCTCCAGACCCTTGGACCGGCGTCCCAGCTCCCGCTCCAGTTCCGCCCGGAAGATGGGGGCGGTGCCCACCTTGCCCACCACCACGCCGGCGGCGACGTTGGCCACCCTGGCGGCCAGCACCGGGTTGCCCCAGCAGGCCAGCCCCAGGGCTACGACCGCGGCCACCGTGTCCCCAGCCCCGGAGACGTCGAAGACCTCCTGGGCCCGGGTGGGAATGTGCAGCTCTGGGCCTTCCCGGGGGAATAGAAGCATGCCCTCGGCCCCCAAGGTAATCAGCAGCTGGTCCAGACCCAGGTCCTCCCGGAGCCCGGCCCCGGTCCGGACGAGTTCCTCCCAGTGGGACAGGGAGTAGCCGGCTGCCAGTTCCGCTTCCTTGCGGTTGGGGGTAATGACCGTGGCCCCGGCGTAACTGGAGAAATCGGGCCCCTTGGGGTCCACCACCACCGGCGTCCCCTGACTGCGCCCCCGCCTGATGACCCCCTGCAGCAAGGGGGCGGTTAGGGCCCCTTTGGCGTAATCGGAGAGGACAATGGCGGAGAGCCGGGGCAGACGGTCCCGGAGAAAAGCGGCAGCCGCCGCCAGGAAATCCGGGCCGGCCGGGCTGTGGGATTCCCGATCGATGCGCACCATCTGCTGGGTGTTGCCCATGACCCGGGTCTTCCGGGAGGTACGCCGCTGCGGGTCGGCGAAGAGTCCGGCGTCGTCAACTCCCAGCCGGTTAAGCTCACGGCGCAACAGGCTGCCCGGATGGTCGTCGCCCACCAATCCCAGGACCTCCACCTGGGCCCCCAGGGCCACCAGGTTGTTGACCACGTTGCCGGCGCCACCCAGGGTGCGGGTTTCCCGCTCCACGTCCACCACCGCTACCGGCGCCTCCGGGGAGATGCGCGCCACCCGGCCCCAGAGGTACTCGTCCAGCATGAAATCCCCGGCCACCAGGACCCGCAGGGCGGAGAAGCCGGAGAGGTCCAGGCGCCGCAGCTCCTCCCCGAATCCTTCACCTTCGCTACTGCTGCCTGACTTGCTCCGGAACACTGCCGCCTCCAACTCCTTGCTGCGTAATGGAGGGCCTAAGCAGGGCGTAGGCTCAAGATGCGTTCCCCAGCAATAGCACGGGAACGAGAAACCGAATTGCCCAATCCTGGCCTGACGCTGCTGCGGTTAGCCCGCCGGTCCATTGGCTTATTGGCCGGTCCCCGGCTGGCCGATGTAAAAGTACTTGAACCCCAGTTTGGCCATCTTTTCGGCCTGATAAAGGTTGCGGCCATCGAAAATCACCGGGGCCTTCAGCATGGATTTGATCCGGTCGAAGTCCGGCTCCCGGAACCTGGCCCATTCGGTACAGATGATGAGAGCATCTGCCCCCTCCAGGGCCTCGTAGCTGGAATCAGCAAAACTGATGGCCTGCTGGTCTCCCAGATATTGGCGGGTGGCCGCGATTGCCACGGGGTCGTGCGCCTGAAGGCGCGCCCCGGCCTCCGTAAGGCTGGCAATGAGGGCCAGGGCTGGGGCCTCACGAATGTCGTCGGTCTGAGGTTTGAAGGAGAGGCCCCACAGGGCAAAGACCCGTCCCTTCATATCCCCGTGGTAATAATCATTGATGCGTTCAAAGAAGATCCGCCGCTGATCCTGGTTGATGGCCTCCACGGCTTCCAGGATGCGGGGGGTGTAGCCCCGGGACCTGGCAGTGTGGATCAGGGCCTGCATGTCCTTGGGAAAACAGGAACCGCCATAGCCCAGGCCCGGGAATAGGAAGAGGGGGCCGATACGGCGGTCGGAGCCGATGCCCTGGCGGAGCATTTTGATATCGGCCCCGGTACGGCTGCAGATATTGGCCATTTCATTGATGAAGGAGATCTTGGTGGCCAAAAAGGCGTTGGCGGCGTACTTGGTGAGTTCGGCGGAAACCACGTCCATGATGATGATGGGGGCATTGGTACGCACGAAAGGTCCATAAAGCTCCTTCATCAACTCCCCCACCCGGACGTCGTCACAGCCCACCACCACCCGGTCCGGCTTCATGAAGTCGTCCAGGGCGGTGCCTTCCTTGAGAAATTCCGGGTTGGAAACCACGTCAAATTCCAGGACCTCGCCCCGGGTGGCCAGTTCCTCCCGGATGACCTGGCGCACCTGGACCGCGGTGCCCACCGGTACCGTGGATTTTTCCACAATCACCTTGTAGCCGTTCATGTGGCGGCCGATCTCCCGGGCCACTTGCAAAACCATGGACAGGTCGGCTGAGCCGTCCCGATCCTGGGGAGTGCCCACGGCGATGAAGCAGACCAGACTCTGCTGCACCGCGCTGGCCAGGTCGGTGGTGAAGCTTAGGCGGTGGTCCCGGACATTGCGCTTGACATAGTCCTCCAGCCCCGGCTCGTATATGGGGATGCGCCCCTGCTCCAGGGCCTCCACCTTAGAGACCTGCGCGTCCACCAAAATGACGTCGTTACCCATTTCGGCGAAGCAGGCCCCGGTCACCAGACCGACATACCCTGCCCCGATGATGGCCAATTTCATTAAAATTTACCTCCCTGGCAATTTTCAGGCGCCCGCTGGCGGCGCCGATTTGATTTGGAATGAGTCGAAAAAACTCCCCTTACCCCAAATACCCCATTCAGTCCGCACAGGTGAGACATTGTGGCGCCTGTTCCTGACAATTTTTCCAGGCAGATGCCGGTTAAACATGGTTAATCTATCAGTTTGCCTAAAAAAAGCTATCTGCCGATCCCGACATCGCAGACCTCTCATTAAAAGAAATCGGGGGCCTCTTCTTTGGATTTGGTCCCCGAGAAATGCACCGGGGAGTGATTCATCTTTTCTCCCAGGCCGGGGATGAAAACGACAGCCGACACCCGCTTGTCGTCCGGGCGGTCGGTAAAGGAGAGGGCCACCCCCCAACACTGGCGCTGAAAAATAATCCCGTAGTTGTTTTCCAATTGTTTATTGGTCTCAAAGGTATGCCCGTAAGTGAACCAGGTCTTTACGGATTCCATCAAATTCAAATAGGTTTGGACGTTTAGCTGGTTAGCGAATCCTTCGAGGTAAACATAATTCACACTAAAGAAGTTTTGCCGGTTGGCGTCCAGGAGGGTCAGTTTGGCATTGGCTTGGTCGAAACCTTCGCGGTAGGGTGAGACTGCCATGTCTAGTCCCAGGGTGACCTGCCGGCTGGGATAAACCTCCGTCTCCCCCAGAAAGTCGGAAAAGAGATGATGGCGCTGGGGTGTGCCGTCCAAGCCATAGAAATCCCTGTTAAAAAAGCTGCTCTGGCTTAGGCGGAACCAGACCAGGTCCTTGACGTTGGCCTGCCCATCCTTGTTGAGGCTCCGCCAGAGGATGCTGTTGGAGATGCCGTAGGTCAAGGCATTGACGCCGCCGATGGGGTCGTCCCCCTCCTGTACCGGCAGGTTGCGGTTGGCGTGGGTCGTCCAGCCCACGTCTTCGAGGTCAAAGTCGGGGTAACGTTGGGGGTTATAGTTGCCGATATTCCAGTAGGTCAATTCCGGCTGGATAATGTGCCGGAAGTAGCTGCTGGCCCCATCATCCCGGCCGTAATCCCGGTCCCAGGCGCTGGACAGCCCCACCCGGGAATCGAATATCTGCCGGTTCAGGAACCCTTCTTCCGGGCTATCCGGAACGCTTTGGTCGACTCGGAAAATGGTCTCCCGGAACCCTGCCTCGGAATTGAAGGCCACCGCCGGCAACGGCTGCCCCTGGAGCGTGAACTGCGGATGGAGATCGAGGCGGTCGCCGTCCAGGCCCTGGTGCTGCAAGAAATAGTCATAGCTGCCATTCATCCCGAAATATAAGGGCAGATCAGTTACTAAGGGCAAATTGGCCACCGGCAACGGCAGGGAGGTCAGGGACATCCCGGGGAGCCGGTGCCAGACCATGGGGTCGGCCGGGTTAAGCCGGTCGTAATAGCTGGCATAGCCGGTGAAGTTGGCCCAGGAGAAATTGCGGCTCAGTTGGAAGGTGGAGACCCGGGTGCTAACCTCCTGCTCCTCCAGGTTCCGGCCGAAAGTGTCCAGCAGGTCCCGGGAATAGCGGTTCAGGCCCATGTAGCCGAAGTTGAAGTCACTGAGATAATCGAAGTCGCTCGCCCGGTCCACCGTGGTGCGCAACCTCCAGTCGTCGGGCAGCGGTTGGTTTACCATCCCCGCTAGCCAATAGCGGTGGTCGGTGGGCTCATTGGGTTTGCCGTCATCTATGTAGAAAAAACGGAAATTAACGGCCGAGTCGTCGTGCCCCTGGTAGCGGAACTCGGCCCCCTGCATATAGCCTCGATTCGAAAGCAGGGTCTGATACAGAGTGGCGTCAGAGTTGTTGCTGATGGCCCAATAAAAGGGGAGTTCTACTACGGTGCCGCCGGCCTTGTGCTCCCCGAAGAACGGCAGCAGAAAGCCGCTCTGGCGTTGATTCATCACCGGCAGCACCGCAACAGGCAGGCGGAGGACCGGCAGCCCTCCCAGGTTGAATTTGGCGTCCCTGCCGATGCCATAACCTTCCACCGTCACCGCCAACTTTCGGGTCGAAAAGCTCCATACCGGATGGTCGGCGTCGCAGGTGGTCACCGTGGCCTCTTCGGCAATATAGGTGTTGTCCCCGGTGCGGCGGATGACTTTGCCGGTTACCCGGAAATGGTTCCTCTCCAAGAAGAGGCGGGCGTCCTCCAACTCGCCGTTGCGGGTGGCCAGGTTGAAGCGGCCCTTCGTGCCGGTGAAGACGTCTTCCTCCATAACGATGACCACGTTGCCGGTGAGGGTCGCCACTTTGGTGACGTCGTCCACCTCGGCCCGGTCCGTGGTGATGCGCCGGTCGGCCTGGCTGATCTCCACCCGCCCCCGGGCGACATAGACGTGGTTGGCGGCATCATAGGTGAGGGTCTCGGCCTTGATGCGCCAGGGGCCCCCCTGGAAGCGCTCGGCCTTGAACAGATCCATTTCTGCGGCGCCCGCCAGCCCGGCCCAAAGCAAGATGGGGAGAACCCAGCAGATTTTGACCCAGCGCCTGGCCATACCCATCCCTTGTGTCCCCCGCTCCCCGGAATCGGTGCATCATACCATGCCCCCCTGCATCTTTCAACAACCGCCGGGACGAGGGTTGCGGCAGGGATTGGCGGCACTTTCCGGTTATTTTTTGATCTTATCGGGGTGTCGCCCAGGGATTAATTTTCCTGGGGATCAGGGTCTTTTCTCCCTTTGCCGAGAGGGGGGGAGGGTTGGGGTGGGGGTGGTTAAAACGGTTTTCGGTTTTCGGTGAAAGGCAAAGTCAAAGGTCCTTTACCCGGAAACAAAAAACAGAAAACGGGAAACAGTAAACAGAAACGGCCTTCCCGCTCCCCCTTGCGCCCCGGGGGAACCTGGCATATTATTGTCACCAATGGGACTTTGGCCCCGATTAGGCGTGACGTGTGATGCGTGAGGTGTAATGGGTGAGGCAGGATGGGTGATGGGCAACGGGGTCCATCACTCCTAACTCATCACCCATCACCAGCCCAGGCGGGTTGCAGGCGCCGCCCGCCTCAGGTGGGGCGCGTCCCAGACGCCAACTGCAAACGCACCTTTTTCTAGAGGCAACCTCGCGGCCCTGCGCCCCCGTAGCTCAGAAATGGACAGAGCAAAGGATTCCTAATCCTTGTGTCGCTGGTTCGAGTCCAGTCGGGGGCGCCATTAATTTCAATTGGTTAGCTAATAAAGGTATTAACTTTGGTTCACTTGGTCAACGATATGGTCAACACTTGCCAAAATAAGGACCATCTAACCACTCGGTGTATCTCTCCATGGCGCGGTGGAGGTCGTCCTCAGAAGGGCCATATAGTGAACATCCACCGCCAGCCTGTAATGGTTTGCCGAAATCTCTCCCCGGGTCAACCCCACCAAGATCTGATATCTAGATCATATCTGGAATTTTTCCCACTCAGGCGATAATTGGCGATCCTGGCAAGATATCATCCATGCACTTGCGTCCCCGGGAAACGCTGTCAAATAATATAAAGCCTTAGCTGTTTTGGAACAATGATTCTGGTTAAATCTTGTTTCTCCTTTTGAGATGATTACCTTTTAAACGAGGACCAAGAACGTCAAGTATAAGCGGCGAGTTCGCTGACGATCTACACAATGACAAGGAGAAAGGGAGGCGAGACTTATGGCGACCCAGGAAGAGAAGAGGGAATGTGACCTTTGCGGCTATACCGCTTCCGGCAAATTCACCGGGGATATCTGCCCTCAATGTAACTTGACTTATTGGCGATGTAGCAAGTGCAACTTTACCATCAGCGCGACCATGCCCCCGGAGGAGTGTCCCAGCTGTCACCAGAAATGCGATTTCCTGAATATCACCTGCTATACGCCGGATTGTGGCGGTCCCGGCCATATTGATCCCCAGCTGTAATGCCGGGGCGGCGGTGGAGTTTCAGGATTCCAGAGGTCCTGCTCCGGCCCCGGCATTTGCCCCGCAGAAATTGGGCCCAACCTTGGGTATCTTCCTTAGATGCGTGGTCCTTGCCTTGCGCATTGCGCGGTCAGGAAGGAGGGAGTATGATCCGTCTGCTTTCAGTATTCTTGGGGTTTCTGCTTCTGGTATGCAACGGCACTACAACCTGGGCAGCGAGCGCCAAGGCCATAGCCCTGCGGCAAGCCAATGGGCTGACCACTTACAACCCGCCTGCACGGCGGGTTGCGGGGTAGGTGCCGAGTTGCGCTTCATCCAGAAGGACGGTGAACTCGTGGCTAAATCTCCAGAAGAAGTCCTGCGGGGGGATCTCAAGTTTGCCCCGATCTATGATCTGAACCGGCAGGAAAAAATTTCCAAATAGACTGGCCGCTGTGGTAGATATATGACGTGGTGAAAGGTTAACTTAGGTGACGCCCAGCCGAATTGTGGCTTGGTCCAATCAGTCTTGAACAATCCGCGAATCATAAGCCTATGAGGTGACTACCATGAACAGGGCGACTGAAGGTAAAGGCTTTACGCGCCGGGATTTCGTGAAGGCCGTGGGACTCGCCGGACTCGCCGTGGCCGGGCCCGGAGCGACTGGGGCCATGGCCGCCTCGGAGGCGCCAGCCGCAGCCAAGGCCACGATCGTGCCCAAACGCCCGCTGGGCAAGACTGGGGCGGACGTCTCCATCCTTAACCTGGGTGGCATGTTCGACACCATCAACAACCAACTGCTCCTCAAGCAGGCTCTGAAATGGGGTGTCACCTTCTGGGATGCGGCCGAGCATTATGGCAATACCCTGAGCGAGGAGGGCTTCGGCCGCTTCATCGCCCGCAACCCCGAAGCCCGTAAGGAGATCTTCCTGGCTACCAAGATTCAGGCCACGGGCGGCAACTTCACCGAGCGGTTGGACAAATGTCTGAAAAGACTACAGACGAGCTATGTGGATCTTTTCCTTGCGCCCGCCCTCACCGGCATCGGTGAAATGACCCCCTTCAAGGATTGGGCCACGGAGATGAAGAAGGCCGGCAAGATTAAAGCATTCGGCTTCAGCACCCATACCAACATGGAGGACTGTCTCTTAGGCGCGGCCAAGCTGGACTGGATCGACGCGGTGATGACGACGTATAACTTCCAGGTCATGAATAGCCCCAAGATGCAGGAAGCCGTCAACGCCTGTGCCCAGGCCGGGATCGGTTTGGTGGCCATGAAGTCCCAGGCCGGTAGGCCGGGGGCACCGAAGATTGCCAGCGAAACCAAGGTGGAAATGGTCGAGCACTTCTTGAAACGGGGATTCACCGACAAGCAGGCCAAGCTCAAGGTCATTTGGGAAAACCCCCACATCGCCAGCATCTGCTCCCAGATGCCCAACTTGACCATCCTCTCTGCCAACGTGGCCGCGGCACTGGACCAGACCAAACTGGCCTGGGAAGAGTTCGACTCCTTCCGCCGGTATGCCCTGGAGACCAAGTCCGACTACTGCGCCGGCTGCGGCAAGATCTGCCAGGAGGCCGTGGGTGGAGCCGTGCCCGTGAACGAAGTCATGCGCTGCCTCATGTACCACCAGTACTATGGCGAGCCGGAATTGGCCCGGCTGACATTCGCCGGGCTGCCTGAAGGGGTTAAGCAACGGTTGACTGAGGTGGATTACTCTCAGGCTGAGCTGGCCTGCCCGCAGGGAATGGCCATCGGCGAGCTCATGCGCCGGGCCCGAGAAATGTTGGCTTAGAACGCAATCAGGCAGCACGGATAACGCACTATTTTTTTTAAACGAGATTTGTGTTATCTAGAGACCACACCAAAGATTTTGATTAATGAGGAAAGGAAAGTTTTGGATGCGGACGAAGAAAATAATGCGGACGAACAAGCTATTGCTATTGGCGATACTGGCGATAGCGACAGCTACAATAAGCACCTTGAACGCGGGATTGGCCTTAGCCGCCAGCGCGAGCGAAATCGATCGTAACGCCACCCAGGCGTTGTCTACGCTTTATGCGACCACCCCTGGCGCAAGGGCTTTGGCTGACAAGTAGAAGGCAATACTTATCTTCCCGAGAATCATCAAGGGTGGCTTCATCGTCGGGGGGCAATTTGGCGATGGAGCGCTACGCAAACGAGGCAGGACGGTTGGCTACTATCGATCGCTATCAGCCTCATACGGTTTCCAGGCAGGGGCCCAGTCGTTTGGCTACGTGTTGTTTTTCATGGACGAGGCATCGCTTGCATATCTTAACAAAAGTGGTGGCTGGGAACTCGGAACTGGACCGAGTCTCGTAGTGTTGGACAAGGGATTCGGCAAGAATTTGTCAACGACCACCATGCAAAAGGGGGTTTATGCGTTTATCTTCAACCAGAAAGGCCTGATGGGCGGGATCGGCATACAGGGATCCAAAATCACTAAGATCAACCCGGGTAGGTAATCGGGTGTCGAGCCACTGAAATACTAACTGCCCAACTCGTTAATGCGGGTCTTGCCCTAGCGGGACCAGGATAGCCTCTCCTTGGATCAACCCCATCCAGTTCTGATATCCAAATCATCTCTGGAATTTTGCCCGCTCAATCGATAATTGATGATCCTGGCAAGTAATCTTATATTGGTGGTATGTTCATGTGGCCTCGCCTTTTTCCTGGCCCACCATTACGGGGCGATGCTGGCTTGGGGTTCATAGGGCGAAATCCTCAGCCTGGATCTGCGAACCAAAAGGGGTAATATTTTCTACCTTTGCAAGTGACCTGCCCCCCAAAAACTGATCCACAAGTTATGTTAGAATAGTGGATCGAAGGGAGGCAGGGAGATGAGCAGGAGGCGTTGTACTCCGGAGCAGATCATCGGGAAGCTGCGGGAAGCAGAGGTAGCCTTGGCACATGGGGGGACGGCTGCCCAGGTCTGCCGCAGCCTGGGGATTGCCGAACAGACCTTCTATCGCTGGCGCCG
>JBAVAG010000052.1:0-10709 GCA_049585595.1 Desulfobaccales bacterium | reverse complement strand
GCCGCCATCGGCGCCGGCGCCGGACTGCTGGGCGGCTATATTTACGACCAATATGAAAAGTCGCAAGGCAATTAGCACTTCTTAGGGCCTGGGGCCTCATCACGGCGCTCTTCCGGAGGCGTCCCTGGAGGCTCGGGGGGGCGCGGTTTATGGGATCGCGCCCCTTGGGACGAACCCAGGTATCCGCCCCGGGCGCGCCCCGCCAGCCGCCGGAGGTGCGGCGGCTTGCAGGCGGCCCTATTATAGGTCGGGAACTCGCTGAGTCGCCCCGAGGCTGTCTTTACTCAGCACTCCCATAGAAGGCGCGCCAGCAGGGCCTTACGCTTGGCCCCTGGCTTCAAAAGACCAGGCCGCCTGCCCCATCCCCTTTGATCGTCACTTCCATTCCGAACCTGAATTGGGCGCCCTCAATCTTTCCTCGTCCGGGGCCGTACCCAACCCGGGTGCGCCCGCGGCTCGATTTGACGCCGGGCGCTGCCTCTGATAAATTTTAAATATGCGCGAGATAATTTGTCTGCAAGGGAAGACCATGAGGCATAGATCTTGGCCACTGCTGTTGCTGCTGTTAATCCTGGTCCTCAGCCCCCTGGCGGGGGTGGCGGCTGAGGGCCCGGAAGAGGTGATGAAACAGGTCCAGGCCACCTACGACAAGACCGGGACCTTTCAGGCCCGCTTCCAGCAGGAATCCCGCCTTACGGCGCTGCATGAAACCGACAGCGCCGCGGGCTGGGTCTATTTTCAGAAGCCTTCCCGCATGCTCTGGAAGTACGAATTGCCCGCGGAACAGAAGAAGGAAATAGTCTCCGACGGCAACCTGGTGTGGATGTACACGCCCCAGGACCACCTGGTCATGGTCTATAAACTGGACCAGGTGCTGCGTTCTGACCTGGTGATGCGCTTCTTCTCCGGCATTGGCCAGTTCCAGAAGGACTTCAACGTCTCCTGGAAACAACCGCCTCAGGAGGGGCAGAGCCTGGTCATCGACCTCTTCCCCAAGAAGGAACAGCCGGAATTGAAACGCCTGACCCTGACCATCAACCCGCGCACCTTTCTGGTGGAGCGCCTGGAGTTTACCAACGCCCTGGGCGAAGAGACCCGCTTTATCTTCACCGAGATGAACCTGGATGTGAAGCTGGAGCCCGGTTTTTTCATCTTTACGCCCCCGCCGGGAGTCCAGGTGGTCCGGCAGACGCCGGGGGCCTAGCCGGGCGCCTGGGCGGCGAGGGGATCACCGATACAAGGACTTGGGCGCCTGAACATGGAATTTACCCGCCAGCAGCAGGAAATTAAAGAGTGGCTGAAGCGGCGCCAGGCCATCATGCTGGCCCACAATTACCAGCCGGCCCCCATCCAGGATTTAGCCGATCTGGTAGGCGATTCCCTGGAGCTGTCCCTGGCCGCGTCCAAGACCGATGCTGCGGTCATCGTCTTCTGCGGGGTTCATTTCATGGCGGAGACCGCCGCCATTCTCTGCCCCGACAAGACCGTGCTCCTGCCCCGCCTGGACCTGGGCTGCTGTCTGGCCGAGTCAGTTAAGGTGGACAAACTGATCGCGCGCAAAGAGGAATTGCCTGGGGTCCCGGTAGTCACCTATGTCAACTCCACCGCCGCGGTGAAGGCGGAAAGCGACATCTGCTGCACCTCCGCCAATGCCGTCCGGGTGGTCAATTCCTTGAACGCGCCCCGGGTCCTGATGCTGCCGGACCAAAACCTGGGTCTCTATGTGGCCCGGCACACCCAAAAATCCGTGGAGATCATCACCTGGGAGGGATGGTGCAATGTCCACGACGGGCTCAGCGCCGAGGACGTGTTGCAATGCCGGGAGGCCCATCCCCAGGCGGTCTTTCTGGCGCACCCCGAGTGCAACCCCGAGGTCCTGGATCAAGCCGACGCCATCCTCAGCACCAGCGGTATGCTCCAATACGTGCACACCGCCCCGGCCCAGGAGTTCATCATCGGCACGGAAACCGGCATTCTGCACCGCATGCGCCAGGAAAATCCGGGCAAGCTCTTTCACTCCCCATCCCGCCGCCTCATCTGCCGGCCCATGAAGCGCATCACCCTGGGCGATGTCCTGGCGTCCCTCAAGGAAGACCGCCATCAGGTGACGGTGCCCGCCCCGATCCGGGAGCGGGCCCTTAAAGCAGTGGCGCGTATGCTGGCGGTGCCCCGGGATTGAGGATGTCCGGGCCGCCCTCAAAAGGGAGCGCGGCACCGCGCCGGTGACCTGACCAATTCGCCCGAAAGCAAGAAGGCTGCTAACCCCGGGAGGCCACCGCCCGGGCGGCGATTATGCCGCTGGCGGAGGCCTGGATCAGGCCGCGGGTGATGCCGGCGCCATCCCCGATGATGAACAGATTGCCGATGGGGGTCTCCAACTCCGGGCTCAAGTGCAGGCGCTGGGAATAGAACTTCACCTCCACCCCGTAGAGCAGGGTGTGGCGGTGGTTGATTCCCGGGGCCAGGACATCCAGGGCCTCTAACATTTCCAGAATGTCTTTCAGGTACCGGTAAGGCAGGACGAAGCTGAGGTCGCCGGGGGTGGCGTTTTTGAGGGTGGGCCGGGTGAGGCAGCGATCGAGGCGGGCGGCGTTGGTGCGGCGCCCGACCTTGAGGTCGCCCAGCCGCTGGACCAGGGCTCCCCGGCCCAAAAGGTTGGCCAGGCGGGCGATATATTGCCCGTAACTGATGGGATCGTTAAAAGGCTCGGTGAAAGTGGAACTCACCAGGATGGCGAAATTGCTGTTTTCCGTTTTCCGGGAAGTATAGCTGTGGCCATTGACGGTGACCAGGCCCTCCAATTCTTCCAAAACGACTTCGCCAAAAGGGTTCATGCAAAAGGTGCGCACCTTGTCGTCGAAGGTGCGGGAGTAGTAAATCAATTTGGCTTCATAAGCCGCTTCGGTAAGGGGCGCCAGCACCGGGGCCGGGACTTCCACCCGCACCCCGATATCCACCGGGCTGGGGATCGAGGGAATCGCCAGGCGGCGGGCCTCCTCCCGCATCCAGGCCGCCCCGGACCGTCCAGGCGCGGCAATCACATAACGGGCCCCCGCCACCTCCTGGTTCTCCAGCGCTACTCCGGTGACTACCCCAGCCTCGGCCAGGATCCGCTGGGCCCGGCAGCGAGTGCGGATTTCCACCCGGTCGCTCAGACGATCTCTCAGCCGGCTCAAAATTTCCCGGCAATTTTCCGTGCCGATGTGGCGCAGGCGGGTGGGGATAAAGATCATCCCGGCGTGCCGGGCCTCGGTCTTAAGAAATTCGAGGGTATCCGCATCCCCCCCATGGGTTGCCGCGGCTGCTCCCAAGGATAGATAAAGGTCATCCACCTCCTGGATTAAGGCGGTTAAGTCATCCAGGGATAAGAGGTCACTTAGGAAACCGCCCACCTCGGGGGAAAGGATGAGTTTGCCGTCGCTGAAGGCTCCTGCTCCGCCCCAACCGCAGAGGAGGCCGCCAGGAAGATCCCGCCGGCGCTCCTCCAGGTCCGGACCTTGTTCCACCAGGAGAACCTTTCCCGCACCCAGGTTCTCCAGGCTGAGGGCGGCAAACAACCCCGCCGGTCCGGCTCCAATAATGACTGCTTCATAGGTGGACATGGTGACCCCGCCCTCTGCGCCCCCCCAAAGGATTGCAATCGCTAGTTTAACAGAATAACAGAAAACCGGGACTAAATGGTGGGTCCAGGCTTTTTTCGAAGATTTTAGGCTGGGTCTTCATGGCAGCGGCGAGTCCTCCTTTTTCCAGGCTGGTTTCCTGGGGTCGCAGGTGCAGCCGCCGCAGGGATATTGAAATAATTGGACGTTGCCTGTAAATATGGTTACAGGGTAGGTTGGGCGACATTCGGGATCGTTCCCCCAGGGTTGCGAAAATGATTCGAGAGGCGTAAATTCAGGGAAATCCATCCCGGAAAGCCAGTTTGGAAAGGGAAAGGCAATACTTGCTGGAGGCAGCGCCGGATTGCCGCGGCCGCCGGGTTTTAGAACCCAGAGCCTTCCTCCATGGGGATGGTTACAGAATCCCTTTTTCGACAGCCTGATAATTCTCACCATTCAGAAGGGTGCGGTTCACCAAGGCTGTGTCGCAGTGGGGCTAAAACTATGAAATTTGCACCAGTTGAACCTGGCCTGGGGGAGCGGCTGCGGGCCGCGGCCTGGGCTCGGCGCGGGTGGCTTTGGCTGCTGGCGGCCGTGCTCTTAGTGATCCTGATCTACGGCTATTTTTCGGGCAAGTCCAACGGGAAAGGGGCCGCCACCATGCCGCCGGTGGCGGTGACTACGGAGCCGGCGAAAAAAGGGAACATCGACGTCTTTCTCAGCGGGTTGGGCACCGTCACCCCGATAGCCACTATTACCATCCACACCCGGGTGAATGGAGAGCTGATGAAGGTTGGCTACAAGGAGGGCCAGGTCGTCCCCAAAGGTCATCTCCTGGCGGTAGTCGACCCGCGGCCCTATGTGGCGGCGTTGGTCCAGGCCCAGGGGCAGTTGGCCCGGGACAAGGGCTTGCTGGCCAGCGCCAGGATGGACCTGGCGCGCTACCGGAAGCTGGCCAACCAGGATTCCATCGCCAGACAAACATATGAGGACCAAATTTACCTGGTGCAGCAGGATGTGGGCACCGTCAAGTTAGACCAGGGAAACCTCGACGCCGCCAAAGTAAATGTCATTTACACGAACATCACCGCCCCCGTCGCCGGGCGCGTCGGCCTGCGCTTGGTGGATCCGGGCAACATCGTCCAAACCACCGATACCACCGGGATCGTGGTCATCACCCAACTGGAACCGATAACCGTGATCTTTACCCTCCCCGAAGACAGCCTGCCGCCGTTGCTGGAAAAGCTGCAAGGGGTAGCGCGCCTGCCGGTGGACGCCTACAATCGCGAGCAAACCAAAAAACTGGCCACCGGGTCCTTCCTGGCGCTGGACAACCAGATCAATACAAGCAGCGGCACGGTCCAGGTCAGGGCGGAATTCCCCAACAAGGATCACCTACTGTTCCCCAACCAGTTCGTTAATGCCAGCCTGCTTCTCAATACCCTGCGGGACGTCACCCTGGTGCCGACGGCTGCCATTCAGAATGGCCCAAAGGGGTCCTTCGTCTATGTGGTAGCTGCCAATCAGACCGCGACGGTGCGCCAGGTGCAACTGGGGCCCGCCGAGGGGGACAATACCTCTATTGCTAAGGGGGTCTCACCCGGTGAGCGGGTGGTAGTGGAAGGGACGGAGCGGCTGCGGGACGGGAGCCTGGTGCAGGAAGCGGCTCCGGCCAACGGCAACTCGCCGAAGGCTCCGGCCAATGGTAACCAGCAGAAGGCTCCGGCTGCCGCTAACCCGCAGAAGGGCTAGTAATGAATCCATCCCGGCTCTTCATCCTGCGCCCGGTGGCAACCACCCTGCTGATGGCGGCCATCCTGCTGGCCGGGGCGGTGGCTTACTACCAGCTCCCGGTTTCCGCCCTGCCGCAGGTCGAGTATCCCACCATCCAGGTGCTCACCTTTTACCCGGGCGGCAGCCCTGACACCATGGCCTCGTCGGTCACTGCCCCCCTGGAGCGCCAGTTCGGCCAGATGCCCGGGCTGAAGCAGATGACCTCCTATAGTTCCGGGGGCGGTTCGGTCATCATCTTGCAATTCAATCTGGACCTGAGCCTGGACGTGGCCGAACAGGAGGTGCAGGCCGCCATCAATGCCGCGACCTCCCTCCTGCCTCCGGACCTGCCCAATCCGCCGGTCTATAACAAGGTCAATCCCGCCGACACCCCCATCCTGACCCTGGCCCTCACTTCCAAGACCATGCCCCTGGAGCAGGTGGAGGACCTGGCGGACACCCGTCTGGCCCAGAAGATTTCCCAACTGACCGGGGTAGGTCTGGTCAGCATCAGCGGCGGGGAGCGGCCGGCGGTGCGGATTCAGGCCAACCCCACGGCCTTGAGCGCCTACGGCCTGACCCTGCAGGACCTGCAAACCGCCATCGCCAACGGCAACACCAACGAGGCCAAGGGCGGCTTTGATGGGCCCCGCCAATCGTCGGTCATCGGGGCGAACGACCAGCTCCTTACCAGCAAGGATTATCTGCCCCTGGTAATCGCCTATGTCAACGGGGCTCCGGTGAGGCTGTCCGACGTGGCCAGATCCATCAGTTCGGCCGAAAACGTCAAAGAAGCGGCCTGGATGAATACCGTTCCGGCCGTGATCCTCAACATTCAACGGCAGACGGGCTCCAATGTGATCGAGGTCGTTGACCGCATCAAGAGGCTGATGCCGCAGTTGCTGAGCACCCTGCCGGCGGCGATGCAGGTCACGGTGCTGACCGACGCCACCATCACCATCCGCGGCTCGGTGGCAGACGTACAGTTTGAGCTGATGCTGGCGGTGGCCCTGGTAGTGCTGGTGATCTTTCTGTTTTTGCGCAACCTCTCGGCCACCGTGATTCCCAGCGTGGCGGTGCCGGTCTCCCTGGTGGGCACCTTCGGGGTCATGTATCTGCTGGGATACAGCCTGGACAATCTCTCCCTGATGGCCCTGACCATTTCCACGGGTTTCGTGGTGGATGACGCCATCGTCATGATCGAAAACATCTCCCGCTATATCGAGCAGGGAGAGCCTCCCCTGGAGGCGGCCCTCAAAGGCTCGGAGCAGATCGCCTTCACCATCCTTTCCCTGACCATCTCGCTGATCGCGGTACTCATTCCGGTCTTGTTCATGGGCGAGGTGGTGGGCCGCATCTTCCGGGAGTTTGCCATTACCCTCGGGGTGACCATCGTCATCTCGGCGGTGGTCTCCCTCACCCTGACCCCGATGATGTGCGCCCGGCTGCTGAAGCATACTCCGGAGGACCAGCAGAGCCGGATCTTTCACGCCTCCGAGCGGGTTTACAAGAAGATCATCGACTTCTACGCCTCCACCCTGCGCCGGGTGCTGCAGCACCAGACCCTGGTACTGCTGATTGCCGCATCCACCCTGGTCGTCACCATCTTCTTGTACATAGTGGTTCCCAAAGGCTTCTTTCCGGTGCAGGACACCGGCATCATCCTGGGCATCTCCGAGGCGCCGCAGCGGATCTCGTTTGCCGCCATGGCGAAACGCCAGCAGGAGCTGGCCAAACTGATCCTGCAGGACCCGGCGGTGGCGAGCCTCTCCACCTACATTGGGGTGGACGGCACCAATTACACCCTCAACACCGGCCGGGTGCTCATCAACCTGAAACCCTTGGCGGAACGCCGGATCAGCGCCAGCGAGGTCATCCGCCGTCTGCAGCCGCGGCTCGCCCCGCTTTCGGGCATCACCCTGTACATGCAGCCGGTGCAGGACCTGACGGTTGAGGATCGGGTCAGCCGGACCGAATACCAGTATAGCCTGGAGGACCCCAACGCCGCGGAATTGGGCCTCTGGGCCCCCAGGCTGGTGGAAGCCCTCGGGGAGAACTCGGAACTGCGGGACGTGAGCAGCGATCAGCAGAATGATGGGGAGCAGGTCCACCTGGACATCGACCGCGTCACCGCGGCGCGCCTGGGCATCTCCGCAGAGGTCGTCGATGATATCCTTTACAGCGCCTTCGGGCAGCGGCAGGTGTCCACGATTTTCACTCAGACGAATCAATACCGGGTGGTTCTGGAGGTCCAGCCCGAATGGCAGCAAAATCCCTTCAAGCTCAAGGACATCTACCTGAGGAGCACCACTAACGGCATAGTGCCGCTGAGCGCCATTACCCAGGTGAAAGCCGCCACGGGCCCCCTGCTCCTCGAGCACCAGGGGCAGTTTCCGGCGGCCACCCTGTCCTTCAACCTGGCTCCGGGAGTCTCCCTGGGGGAAGCCGTCGATATCATGGCGGCGGTCACTAAAAAGCTCAAAATGCCGGCCTCCATCGTGGGCAGCTTTCAGGGCACCGCCCAGGCCTTCGAGGCCTCCCTGAAGAACGAACCGCTATTGATCCTGGCGGCCCTGCTCACGGTTTATATCGTCCTGGGGGTGCTGTACGAGAGCTATATCCACCCCATCACCATCATCTCCACTCTCCCTTCGGCCGGGGTGGGGGCCATTCTCGCCCTGCTCCTCTGCCGCACCGATTTCAGCGTCATCGCCCTCATCGGCATCATCCTGTTGATCGGCATAGTCAAGAAAAACGGCATCATGATGGTGGACTTTGCCCTGGACGCCGAACGCCGGGAAGGGAAGAGCCCGGAAGAGGCGATCTATCAAGCCTGTCTGTTGAGGTTCCGCCCCATCATGATGACCACCATGGCCGCGCTGTTGGGGGCGCTGCCCCTGGCCATCGGCACCGGATTGGGTTCCGAACTGCGCCACCCCCTGGGCATCTCCATCGTCGGCGGGCTGATCTTCAGCCAGGCCCTCACCCTTTACACCACTCCGGTCATCTATCTCTGGTTCGATAGGCTGGCATTGCGCCTGGGCAGGAAGCGGCCCGGAGAGCCGTCTGCCGGGGCCGATCCTACGGAACCGGTATGAACCTTTCGGCCATCTTCATCAAAAGGCCGGTGGCCACGACGCTGCTCACGCTGGGCATGGCCATTGCCGGTATCCTGGCGGTTCGCCAACTGCCTGTTGCCCCCCTGCCGGCGGTGGACTTTCCCACCATCTCGGTGAGCGCCTCGCTGCCCGGTGCGGACCCCGAGACCATGGCGACCTCGGTGGCGGCCCCCCTGGAACGGCAATGCGGGAAGATTGCCGGGGTGACCGAGATGACCTCGTCCAGTACCCGGGGGGGAACCGGTCTCGTCTTGCAGTTTGAATTGAGCCGGGACATCAACGGGGCCGCCCGGGATGTCCAGGCCGCCATCAATGCGGCCCGCGCCTACCTGCCCGTCAATTTGCCCAGCCTTCCCACCTACCGTAAAGTCAACCCGTCCGACGCCCCGATTCTCATCCTGGCCCTCACCTCCGACACCCTCAACCGGGCCGCCATGTATGATGCGGCGTCCACCATTCTCTCGCAAAAACTCTCCCAATTGGAAGGGGTGGGCACGGTCTTCGTGGGGGGTGGTTCGCTGCCGGCGGTGCGGGTGGAGTTGAACCCCACGGCGCTCAACAAATACGGGGTCAGCCTGGAGGCCGTCCGCAGTGTCTTGAGCGCCTCCACCACCAACCGGCCCAAGGGCCAACTGGCGGATGCCACCATAAACCGGGAGATCATCACCAACGATCAACTCTTCAAGGCCGCCGCCTACCGCGATCTCATCGTGGCCTTTAATGGCCAGCAGCCGGTACACCTGGTGGATGTGGGCTATGTCCAGGATTCCCAGGAGGACCTGCGCGTCGAGGGGCTCGTCAACGGCAAGATCTGCGTGATGGTGGTCATCTTCAGATCGCCGGGGGCCAATATCATCGATACGGTGGACAACATCCGCGCCTTGCTGCCGCAGCTAACGGCCGACATCCCCCGGGGGATCGACGTCTCGGTGGTGGTGGACCGCAGCCCGTCCATCCGCGGGTCGCTGAAGGACGTGGAATTCACCCTGGTGATCTCAGCCATCCTGGTAATCCTGGTGGTCTTCGCCTTCCTCAGGAATGTGCGGGGCACCCTGATCCCGTCGGTTGCGGTTCCGGTTTCCATCATCGGCACCTTCGGGGTGATGTACCTGTTGGGCTATAGCCTGGACAACCTCTCCCTCATGGCCCTCACCATCGCCACCGGCTTTGTGGTGGACGACGCCATTGTGGTGCTGGAAAACATCACCCGCCATCTCGAAAAGGGCGCCTCTCCTATGGAGGCGGCGCTCCTGGGTTCCCGGGAAATTGCCTTCACCGTGCTCTCCATGAGCGTCTCCCTGGTGGCGGTCTTCATTCCCCTGCTCTTGATGGGGGGCATGGTGGGCCGGCTGTTTCGCGAGTTCTCGGTGACCTTATCCACCGCTATCCTGATCTCCCTGGTGCTGTCCCTGACCACCACCCCGATGATGTGCGCCGCCCTCCTCAAGCAGGGCGGGAAGGAGCAATCTCACGGAGCCTTCTTCCGGGCCAGTGAGCGGGTCTTCCTATGGATGCACCACACCTACGAGGTCACCCTCGGCTGGGGCTTGAAGCACCCGCGCTTTATGCTCTCTCTGACAGTGCTCACCTTGGTGACCAGTATCGGCCTGTTCTTTTACATTCCCAAGGGATTTTTCCCCGAACAGGACAACGGCCGCCTCGTCGGATCCATTCAGGCGGCGCAGGACATCTCGTTTCAGGAAATGAAGAAGAAATTGGAGGAAGTGAGCAACATCGTCCGGAAAGACCCGGATGTGACAGACGTGGTGGCCTTCACCGGCGGCAGCGGCGGCGGCGCCGCCACTACCAATACAGGGCGCATGTACATTTCCCTGAAGGACTTCTCGGAGCGGAAGAGCAGCGCCCGCCAGATAATGGCCAGGCTGCGCCCGCAACTGGCCAAGGTGGCTGGGGCCCCCACCTATCTGCAGGCGGTTCAGGACCTTAGGATCGGCGGTTATACCAGCGGCGCCCTCTATCAGTTCAACCTCACGTCAGACGACCTGCAGTTGCTAGACCACTGGGGCCCCCGGGTCTTGCAGAAACTCCGCACCCTGCCCCAACTGCTGGACGTGAACAGCGATCAGCAAACTAATGGATTGCAGGCCACTCTGGACATCGACCGCGACACCGCCTCGCGGCTCGGCATCAACGCCACGCTTCTCGACAACACCCTGTATGACGCCTTCGGCCAGCGCCAGGTTGCCATCCTCTACAC
>JBAVAG010000051.1:0-29406 GCA_049585595.1 Desulfobaccales bacterium | reverse complement strand
ATCAAGACCAGTTCACCCCGCACGGAAGTCATTCTGTTCAGCACCGGCGAAGAGGCCTTGGGGGGCGCCTACCAGGCCCTGCGCCTGGGGGCTTATGATTACCTGCCGGAGTCCAGGATGACCCTGGACCACCTGCAGGCCGTGGTGGCCCGGGCCCTGGAGCGGCGGCGGGTGAACTTGAGTTTTGGCCTGGACCTCATGGCCAACCTGCGCCAGGCCCAGGAAGAGCTTAGCCTGCGCGGGTCCCGGGATCTCCTCCAGGTGCGGCGCATAGGCGAGGCCCTGGCCGTGCCCCTCACCTGGGACCAGCTCATTGACACCCTGGTGAATCTCCTCTGGGAGAGCCTCACCTTTAAGATTCTGGGCCTGCGTTTCCAGGAGGCCGGGAACAGGGCGCCCCGGGAAGCCTACCGCCGCCAGCCGGGGCTAAAGGAAGATGCGGTTGCCGGGTTTAAGGCCAGCCTGAAGAGTAGCTTCCAACTGGCTGCCGCCGGCACCCCGCACTCCTCCGGGGAGCCGCTGCCGGAGAAGTCCCTCTCCCGGATTCTCTGGGGCAAGGCCCAGACCGGGGAATGCCTGGCCCTGGTGGCCGGGGCCCGGGATACCCCGTTCTCCCCGGAAGAGGCCGAGCTCTTCCAGATCTTCATCCTGCAGGGGGAGGCCGCCTTGAGAAACCTGGAACTCCTGGAGGAGATCAAGAAACTGGCCATAAGGGACGGTCTCACCGGCCTCTACAACTACCGGCACTTCTGGGAGCTGCTGGTGCATGAGATCATGAAGAGCCGGCGTTACCAGGTTCCCCTGTCCATGCTCTTTCTGGACCTGGACAATTTTAAGATTATCAACGATACCCTGGGGCACCTCCAGGGAGACATGGTGTTGAAGAGCCTGGGCGCCCATTTGCAAAGGGGGGTGCGCCAGGCTGACGTGGCCTGCCGGTACGGCGGCGAAGAGTTCGTGGTGCTGCTGCCGGAGACTGGGTTCACGCAGGCCCTCCGGATGGCGGAGCGGCTGCGGCGCCAGATCTCCCTGATGGCCATTTCTTTGCCGGGCCGGGACTTGCACGTTACCGTGAGTATCGGGGCGGCGGCTCTGACGCCGCAGATGGACGGCGAGGCCCTGGTGGCGGCGGCCGACGCCGCCATGTACCGGGCCAAGCAGGCGGGGAGGAACCAGGTGTGCGGCCCGGAGCCCGCTCCGGCCCGGGAAGAACCGGGGCGGCGGCGCCGGGGTACGCGAACTTAAGGAATGATGTCCTGCACCGTGAGGCCTTGCTGCTCCAGGGCCTCCACTATGGGGCCCAGGTCGGCCTTCCGCAGGCGCACGTAGCAGGACCGCTGGTGGCCCCGGACCGGTCCCAGGCCCAGGTTGAGGATCTTGCCGCCGGCCTTTTCGATAATCTTGGCGGCCGCCTCCATGGCCTCGGGCTTGTCCTCCAAAAGCAGGTCCAGGCGGGAACTGGTCTTGAGCAGGCTCAACAGGGTGAGAAAGGCGCCGATCAGGTCCAGCATGGTGATCACCCCTACCAGGCGGTCACCTTCCAGGACCGGCATGCCGCCGATCTTGTGCTCCTGGACCAGGCGGGCCGCCTCCTCCACCCCGGTGTCGGGGGTGACGCTGATGGGGGCTTTGATCATGACGTCCGCCACGGTGATCTTTCCCAACATGGAGGCCAGCAGCACCTCCCGCAGGTCCCGGGAGGTGATCCAGCCAACCATGCGGCCCCCTGCCATAACCGGCAAGTGGCGGATCTGGCGCTGCTGCATCAGTTGCAGGGCTTGGCTCACCTTCTTGTCGGAAGAGATGGTGACCAGCTCCCGGCTCATAATCTCGCTGACCAGCATCGGCTGCCCCTCCTGACCCCGTTCTTGCCCCACCTTAAACCAAACCCGAATAATTTTCAACGAAATTGCCGTGTTTGCCGGCGGGACCCTAAGGCCGGAGTTGCGCCGGAGATGGGTCGAGGCGCGCTCAGGCGCGCCTTCTTGCCCGGCTCAGGGAGTGCGGGCGATTGAGGCCCCGGCCGCCAGGGACTCAGTTGGAGGCCAGCGACGACTGCAGGGTGGCGAGGATGTGCTCGGCATCGCCGATATAGGTGCTCATATCGGCCCGGTGATTGGCGAGGATGCCGTCCTTGGAGGCGTTGGTCAGCACCCAGGGGGAAAGCCGGGAGGCCGCCTGCAGGGAGTGGATGGCGTCTTCCAGCAACTTGTGGGAATCCTTTTTCTGGAGTTCCGGCTTAAATTCCTGATCCACCGCCTCCAACATCTCCGCCATCCCCAAAGCGATGCCCTGGGCGTGGTAAAAGTACGCGCCCGAGGCCCACCAGCCCACCGGCTTGCCGTCGTCCTCCGTGTCCTTGATGAGGTTGTGGAAGCTGCTCCCCAGGATGTCTTTATAGTTGCCGAGCAGGATGATGACGTAGTCCACCCGGGTGTAGAAGCGGCTGCGGCCCCGTTGCAGGTCGTCGATGTAGGCCTGCAGGTCGCCCAAGGCCTCCCGGTACTTGCCCGAGGCCGATGGGAACCAGTACTTGTCCGAGCTCACCATGAAGTAATTCATGGCCTCGTTGACCTGGGGATTATAGGCCTCGGTGGTGGCAAAGCGGGTCATGTTCAAATTCAACACCTCGACGGTGCGCCGGGCCACTTCCAGCACCCCCTCCTGGATGTTGTTGACGTTGTGGGTGAGGTGGAATTTGCCAAACAGCAGGCTGTTGGGGCGCCAACCGAACCAGGTGCGGTTGAGCTGATCGTCCATGATTTTGATGAGGGCCCGGGTGAAGATCACCCCCTTGGCGGGCTCAGGGGGCGGAATCACCTGGGCCACCGGGGGGACCGCGACCGGGGCCAAGGTCTCGGGGACCGCTGGTGGCGCCTCCGGGGATTTGGCCTCTGCCTCCGGCAATTTTCCCTCCGCCTCCGGGGATTTGCCTTCCAACTTGGCGGACTTGCCCTCCGCGGCCGGGGAGGGAGGGAGCGGCTCTTTGCCCTGCTCCAGGACCCCGGCTTCGCCCTGGGCCGCCAGCGGCTGGGCCTCCGCGGCCGGGTGGTGGCCTGGCCTCACGGACTTCCAGGTGAACAACGCCGCCAAAAAGAGGATGACCACCAGGGCCACCAGGAAGAAGCGGTAGCGCAACAGTCGCGCCAACAGGGACAGGTGAGCCGGGGAGGGGCCTCCCGGCGGCAGGGGCATCGGCAAGTGCTGCGGACTTTCTGATCTGGGGGTCATGATTTGGCACATCCGGCTTTCTGCGGATTCTCGCTAATAATCTCCGCAGTGAAGAGGTAGATTTTGGTGGCCGGGTCTTTCCAGGCGTCCGGCGGCAAACCGGCCTTGCAGCAGGTCTGCTGAAGGAAGGTGGGCCGGTCCCAGTGATATTCCGTGGCCACCTGGGGCAAGAGCAGGCCCCGGCAGCTCCCCCGGACAATGTAGAGGCCGTGGGCGCCCACCTCGATTTGGTCAATATCGCTGACCGGTTGCATAGGGCTCAAGACAGAGATTTCCACCTCCAGGTCGCCCAGTTCCTCCCGGCCCAGGGGCCGGAAGCGGAGGTCATGAAAGGCCGCGGCTGCGGCCATCTCCCGCACCGTCTCCCCCAGGGGTTGCACCGCCTCCAGGTAGCCGATGCAGCCCCGGAGCTGCCCCCGGCGGTGCAGCGACACGAAGGCCCCCCGGGGCTGGCACAAAGAAGGTGGGGCGGCCTCCAGGGCCGGCGCCGGCTTATTGAGGAGGTGCGCCTCGATGCTGCCCCGGGCTATCTGCAACAATAATTTCTTGTCTCGATCGCTGAGATCCATCTCGACCTGGTCCTCCCGGGTGGGCCGTGCCGCCGGGCCCATGGGCCGCCGCTTGGCAGCATCAGCATTAAGGCGATAAATATCCGCAATTTCGTGGTTCCGATCAGACCGGAACCAAGATTGCTTTATATTGTTTATCTAACCAAGATTCCTCCCGCATGTCAATGGCCCAGGGGGCGAAGGAGGCGGAATGGCTGGCAATTTCCTTGCCTGGCAGCCATAAGCCTGATAGAGTTAAAAATGGACCGGGCTGATTCCGAGGGTCTAAAAGACTCCATGGCCGCCGCCTAGGAGCCCGGCGCCTCTCGTGCGAGCTGATGAAAACCTATCCCATCTTTGCCGTCATTGAGGATCGACCCTGCCTGGTGGTGGGCGGCGGCAGGGTGGGGGAGCGCAAGGTCCAGGATCTGCGGGAGGCCGGGGGCCGGGTGACCGTGGTCAGCCAGGGGCTCACCCCCGTCCTTACAGAGCTGGCCGGGGCGGGGCAAATCGACTTCCTGAATGAAGAGTTCACCCCGGAGCATTTGCAGGGCATGGTCCTGGTGATGGCCGCCACTAATGACCCCGGGCTGAATGCCCGGGTCAGCGCCGCCGCCCGGGAGCAGGGGATCTGGGTCAACGTGGCGGACCAGCCGGATCTCTGCACCTTCATCGTCCCGGCCCAGGTGCGGCAGGGCGACCTGACCGTGGCCATTAGCACCGGCGGGGCCTCTCCGGCCCTGGCCCGGAGGCTGCGGGAGGACTTGCAGCAGCGCTTCGGTCCCGAATACCGGCCTTATCTGGCCCTGCTCAAGGGGGTGCGGGTGCGGCTCCTCGGCGAACGGCGGGGCCACCCGGACAACGCCGCCCTGTTTAGCCGCTTGGTGGACAAACCTTTGCTGGAGGCGGTGATCCGGGATGACCGCCGCTGGGTGGCGGCCCTGCTCTGGGAAATCCTGGGCGGCGTCTTGAGCCCCCAGGTCCTGGGGGAAATCATGGAGGAGGCTTTTAAGGAGGCTCAAGGCTAATCCGGGGGCCTGCACCTTTAAATCGTTATCATGGCCGATTATTTCTTATACCTTACCCTGGCGTCATATTTTGGGGCCACCGCCCTGTGGCTGGCCTTTTTCCTGGCGCAGCGGGACAGTTTGTACTGCTGGGGCGCCCGGACCCTGGCCGCGGGCCTGGTCTTCCATACCCTGGCCCTGCTGCAGCGCACGCTAGCCTATGGGTATCTCCCCGTGGCCTCGTTCGGAGACGCCCTGTTGCTGTTCGACTGGGTCCTGGTGGCGGTTTTTTTGCTGCTTAACTGGCGCTTGCCCATCCGGGTCCTGGGAGCCCTGGTGGCCCCCCTGGCCGCCTTGATCATTTACGGCGCCCTCTCCCTGGCCCGGGGCCAGGAAACCATCTCCCCCTTGTTGCGGGGTGTCTGGCTGATGGTCCACATCGGCCTGACCATGGGGGGCATTGCCGCCCTGACCCTGAATTGTCTGGGCGGCATCTTTTACCTCATCCAGGAGCGCCAGCTCAAGGCCAAAAGATTCGGTTTCTTTTTCCGCCGCTTGCCGTCGCTGTCCCAACTGGACACCCTCAACTATTGGTGCCTCAGCATCGGTTTCCCCCTGCTCACCGGAGGCATAGTCACCGGCTCCATATATGCCCAGCGTACCCTGGGACGGTTTTGGTCCTGGGACCCCAAGGAAGTCCTGACCCTGCTCGCCTGGCTGATCTACGCGGTGCTGATGCACGAGCGGCTCACCGTCGGCTGGCGGGGCCGGCGGGCGGCCTGGCTGGCCATCCTCGGCTTCCTGGTGTTGCTGGTCACCTTTGTGGGCGCCAACGTGTGGGCGTCGGGCTACCACAGCTTCGCCAAGTTCGGGAAACCATGAATCTTCTGTTAGTGGGCCTCAATCAAAAGACCGCTTCCCTGGAGTTGCGGGAGAAGCTGGCCGGCCTCATCCCGGACCTGCCGGCGGCTTACCTGCGCCTCAAGGAATTCCCGGAATTCGCTGAAATCATCCTCTATAACACCTGCAACCGGGTGGAGCTGCTCTGCCTGGCAGAGGACGCAACCGCCGCCCTGGAGCGGCTGCGGGCCTTTTTCTCCGGGGCCCCGGAGGTCTCCCCGGAGGCCTTGGCGGCCTCACTTTACCAGCATCAGGGCGCCGATGCCGTGCGGCACCTCTTCCGGGTGGCCGCCAGTCTCGACTCCATGGTGCTGGGGGAGCCCCAAATCCTGGGCCAGATCAAGGAGGCTTACCGCCAGGCCACCGAGCAGCAGGCCACCGGGCCCGTTCTCAACCGCCTGTTACACAAATCCTTCTCGGTGGCCAAACGGGTGCGCACCGAAACGGGCATCGGCGATCACGCCGTCAGCGTCAGCTACGTCGCCGTGGGCCTGGCCCGGAAGGTCTTCGGGGAGCTGGCGGGCTTGACGGTGCTGCTGCTGGGCGCCGGCGAAATGGCCGAGCTGGCCCTGGAGCACCTCCGGGGCCAGGGGGTGGGCCGCCTCATCGTGGCCAATCGCACCCTGGAGCGGGGCCTGCGCCTGGCGGAGCGCTACCAGGGGGAGGCCGTCTCCCTGGAGGAACTGGAGGAGCAGCTGGGGGGCGCCGACATCCTCATCAGCTCCACCGGCTCGGAAACCTATCTCCTGCGGCGGGACCAGGTGCGGGCCGCCATGCGCCGCCGTAAACAGCGGCCTCTGTTTCTCATCGACATCGCCGTGCCCCGGGACCTGGACCCGGCCATCAATGAACTGGACAACGTCTACCTTTACAATATCGACGACTTGCAGGAAGTGGCGGAGCAGGGCTGGCAGAAGCGCCGCCAGGAGGTGGCCCGGGCCGAACGCCTGGTGGCCGAGGAGACCGTCAAGTTTCAGGAATGGCTGTTGACCCTGGAGGTCTACCCCACCATCATCGGCCTCAAGGAAAAGGCCGCGGCCATCTGCCAGGCGGAGCTAAAAAAGACCCTGAGCCAGTTGGGTCCCATCAGCGAGGAGCAGCGCCAGGCGCTTAAGGTGCTCCTGGCTTCGGTGAGCCAAAAGCTCCTCCACGACCCCATCATCTTTCTGAAGCGCAACCACCACCGCAAAAATCCGAATCTGGAGCTCGATCTGGCCCGGCGCCTCTTCAATCTCGACCAGGACCGCCAGGAGGAAGAGTCGTCAGAAGAAGAAGAATCATAAGGATTTTCGAAACCATTAACATGAGACTGCTACGAAAACCAAATTTTGTCATCCTGAGCGAAGCGAAGGATCTCGCATTTCCTTAGTATTTATGAGATTCTTCGGTCGCTTCGCTCCCTCAGAATGACAAAAATGGGGACTTTCGCAGAGGTCTCAACATAGAACCAGCAGGGGCGGGTCTAAGACCCGCCCCTACCGTTTCCACCTTTGATTCACGTAGGGCGCGTCTCACGCGCCAAGCAAAAGGGTCAGTATTCCCGAATTTTAATAATGGTGCGTAAGACGCACCCTACGACTGCCCGATACCGCCGATAGATCCAGGGCGGACCCCCCCCCGCCTCGGTTCATCTTAGGGCCGCCAGGAACTGCTTCAGGCTCTCCCGGTTTTCCACGTTAAAGATGGCTTCCTTGGGCTCCTGGGGTAAAATCTTGCGAACCAGACCCATCAGCACGTTCTTGGGGCCCACTTCCACCCAGGTGTTCACTCCCGCTGCCTTCAGATTCAGGATTAATTCGGCCCACCGCACCGGCGAGGTCAGCTGCCGGGACAAGGCCTGGCGCAGCAGTTCGGGATTAGGCTCCGGCGCCGCGGTGGCGTTGAGATAGACCGGCGCCGCGGGGGCTTGAAAATCGAGGTTCGCCAGGAAGGCGGCGAAATCGACAGTGGCGCCCTCCATCAGGGGAGAGTGCCAGGCCCCGGACACCTTTAAAGGGACCACCCGGGCACCCTCGGCCTTGGCCAGATTGCCGGCCCGAGCCACCATTTCCGGGGCGCCGGAGATCACCGTCTGCTCCGGGGTGTTGAAGTTGGCCAGGGCGAGGGGACCTTCCTTGGCCAAGGGATGGACCAGCCCCTGTAGTTTTTCCGGGGTGAGGCCGATGACCGCCGCCATGGCGCCGGGATATTTCTGGGCTTCCCGCTGCATGAGAAGGCCCCGCTCCCGCACCGCCGCCAACGTGTCCGCGCCGCTCAGCACCCCGGCGGCGAACAGGGCGCTGAATTCCCCCAGGCTATGGCCGCACACCGCCCGGGCCTTGACTCCAGCCTGCCGCAGGGCCTGGCAAAGGCACATGTTGACCGCCGTAACGGCCGGCTGGAGATGCACCGTTTCGGTGAGTTCCTCCAGGGGGCCGGAAAAGCAGAGACGCCTCAAGGGAAGGCCGGTCACCTCCTCGGCCAGGTGGAACAGCTCCCGGGCCTCCGGGTCGGCTTCGTAAAGGTCCTGGCCCATGCCCAGGTACTGCGAGCCCTGGCCGGGGAATAACATTGCCAATTGGGACATGTTCACCTCAATTACGGGTTGGGATGGGGGTGGGGTCCGGCAAGGTTTAAGTTAATCTGCCGTGTAAACCAGGCTACCAAACCCCCATCATTGATTAACTTAATGGATTTCTTTTGCTTTTTCCCCTCTCCCCCAATGGGGGAGAGGGCAGGGTGAGGGGGAAATAGGGGCGGGTCTTAAATCCGCCCCTACAGAAAATCAGGCGAAGCCATCCCTCACCCGGTGTCGTCCCCTCGCCGCCCTGGGCGGGGAAACCCCGCCCCTACGTGGGAAGAGCGGATTTAGTTGCATCGGTATAATATGCTGATGTCGCTGAAATTACAATGCTCCAGGGTTTAGCTGCGAGATTGTACGGAAATGGCGATTACTGCGGCTGTGGCACCACTGAGGTTGCCGGCCAGGAGAGGATCGGCTCTTTTTGCCTTTTTACTTTTTACTTTTGCCTTCCCCCCGGATCGCCTCCCTTAAGGCCCGGGCCGCGGCGCTGGGGACTGGGGCCGCGGTGACCGCACTCATCACCGCGGGGTGCCGGGCGCCGCCGGCCACCACCCCGGCGATGTTCCCCTGATTAATGCCGCCCATGGTGCTCCAGGGAATCCTGAGGCGCGGGGCGATGGACTCGAGGGCCGCAAGGCCTAGGGGAGTTACGGCGGGTTTGGTGGCGGTTGCGAAGATGGGGCCGATATTGACGTAGCCGGCCCCGGCCTCCTGGGCCGCCAGGGCCTCTTCCAGGGAATGGCTGGAGGCGCCGATGATCAGTTCCGGGGCGATTTCTCTGGCCGCGGCCACGGGCAGGTCCTGCCTTCCCAGGTGAACCCCGTCGGCCCCCGCCGCCAGGGCGATGTCCAGGCGGTCGTCGATGATCAACAGGGCTGCCGCCGCCTCGGTTCGCCGGCGAAAGGCCAACGCCAGCTCATAAAGTTGCCGGTCAGTCGGGTCCTTTTCCCGGAGTTGCACGATGGACACCCCGGCGGCCAGCACCTGGTCCAGGATCGTGAGCCCGCCTCTCCCGGCGCAGAAGGCCTGGGTGATGACCACGTAGAGGTCGGCCCGTTCGAAGGCAGCCAGCCGCCGGGCCAGGTTCATCAGCCGCCCCCCACCAGACGCACCAGCTCCAGGACGTCGCCCTCGGAAAGCCTGGTTTCCCGGAAAGACCGGCGGTCCACGATCTCCCGGTTGCGCTCCACCACGGTGCCCTGGGGGTGGAGGCCCATCTCTTCCAGGAGACCCAAAACCGTGGCCGCCGCCACCTCCCGGGATTCGCCGTTGATGGTCAATTTCAAAAGGAAGATCTCCTGAATTCTTGGTTCAAAGTTCAAAGTTAAAGGCGGCGCCTGTAGGCGAAGAATTGACTTTGAACTTTTAACTTGAGACCCCCGCGAAAGTCCCCATTTTTGTCATTCTGAGGGAGCGAAGCGACCGAAGAATCTCACAAATACTAAGGAAATACGAGATCCTTCGCTTCGCTCAGGATGACAAAGTTGGTTTTCACAGAGGACTCAAGTTCGAACCTTGAACTATTCTATAAAGGCCCGGTCGAAGTCTTTCCAAACCGGGTCATAGCCGGCCTGGCGGATGGCGGCCACCACCTCGGCGGGGCTGCGGCGGTCCTCCACCTCAAACTGCTCCAGGGCGGCGTCGCCGTCCAGATGGGCATAACCGCCGGGCCGGGTGGAAGAGCCGGCGCTCATCATGGTCACCCCCAGGGGGATCAGGTGGTCCCTGAGGCTGGAACTTTCCCGGGTGGAGAGGTTGAAGCCCACCTCCGGCAGAAAGATCCTCAGGGCCAGCATCAACTGGACCAGTTCCCGGTCCGTGGGGAGATGCTCCACCTGGAACCGCTCCGGGGCGTGGCGCAGCCGCGGGAAAGAGACGGCAATGGCGCTCTGCCAGCACTCCTTCTGGAGGTGGCGGGCATGCAGTCCCATCCAGAAGCCGTCGGCCCACCAATGGTAGAGGCCCAACAGGGCGCCGATGCTGAGGCGGCGGACCCCGGCCCGGCCCGCCCGGGCCATGGCCTCCAGGCGGTACCCATAATCGCGTTTCCGCCCCCGCCGGTGCACCTGGGCGTAGGTCGGGCGGTGGTAGGTTTCCATATACAGGGTCACCCCTTCCAGGCCGCGGTTCACCAGCAGGCCGTAGTCCTCCTGGTCCAGGGCGTAAACCTCCACGGAGACCGACGCAAAGTACTTCCGGGCGATGGCCACCGCCTGGGCCAGGTAGTCCACCGGCGCCACCTTGGGGGCTTCCCCGGTTAAAAGCAGGATGTTTTGAAAACCGTGGCCGGACAGCACGGCGCACTCGGCGGCGATTTCCTCCATGGTCAGGGTGCGCCGCTGGCCCCGGCTCCCGGAGTGCAGGGCATAGCCGCAGTAGGTGCAGTCGGAGTGGCAGATATTGGAGAGATAGATGGGGGCATAGAGCCCGATGGTGCGGCCGAAATGCTGGCGGGTGAGGCGGTGGGCCATCGAAGCCATCTCCTCCAGGAAGGGCAGGGCCCGGGGAGAGAGCAGGGCCGCCAGGTCTTCCGGGGCTGGCTGCTCCCGGCTGAGCGCCCGCTTGACCTCCTCCGGCCCGGCCCGCTCCATGACCTCCCGCAGCCGGGCCTCGGGCCAGGCTTCAAGGATTTTGGCGAAGGGGGAATTTATTAACGCTTTTTTCATTAGTTCTATTTATATATCGATAATTTTCAGTAAGAACTTGTCATCATTTGGCACAACTCGTTTTTTTTGTAATTTCGATGAATAATTTTTGCAAAGATTTTCTAAAAGCCGGCGATCAGAATCAATAATTTTGCAACCAAAAATAATCCCAATTAACATTTCTGCTGGGAAATTCCATTTTTTATTTTTTACAGGCAAGGCACCTTCAAATGCAGGTTCAGACGAAATCAATCTAAATTCTTTTTCATATGACCAATCAGAAAATTTAACCAAAGCAGAATTTCTTAAAATTGCATAAGCGTCATCCTCTATAACATCCAATCTTGGATATTCGTCTTGATATTCAATTTTAATAGCGCTTCCAAATAAATCATTATCGGCCCTAAATATTAAACTAAATCCTCGATGCTGATCTGCGTAGTGTGACCATACAATGGGGTTATCCGGTTCGGAACAAAAACTACAAATTCTATACTTCTGTAATTGACGTCGATAGTCATTCTGCTGTTTCCTTGCCAAATTGTTAGCCATTTGTTGAGTAAGATTTTCTACCCAAGTTCTTATTTGATTTGGATGCTGATTACTTCTAACTTTTATTCTTCTAGTAACATAATTTACGTAGTTTTTCTTATATAAGGGGTCTGATAAATCACCTACTAAAAACAAAGGTCTGCATTCTAGTGGATCATTTAAGTCTATCGGGCTCGGGAAATAGAGTTCATTATGAGTAAATATGCGCTCGATATAATGTATCTTTTTATGATCTGGTTTTGTTGGATCAGAAGAATCTTTAGGGATCGAGCGAAACTTATAAAGTGTTTTATCTTTTAAATAATCTATAGCGTGTATTATTTTAATTGGGACCATTTTATGTTTCACAATCATGCCTTGGAAAACCAGAATAAGCCTGGTTTTGCATTGGGTTAAGTAAATTTCCTTTTCATTCTTCTAGTTTCAAAGCTGTGCTTGAGAAACGCATTTACCTGCCAAGCTAAGCCTTGTAAGCATTTTCATTGCCAAGTACAACTTGGGAACGAGTAAAGATAATCTATATATTCTTAATTATTTCAAAAATAATTCTAACCATGACACCCAAATATATAGCGGCGACTGCATTTTCAAATGTTTGGTCGTTCTTCCTTACGATTTTTACTATAGGCATTAATAATAATGATAATACAATATAAGGCACAGAATAGCCAATAGCGTCATATATTTTTTCAGAAGGGAATGGCGTTGTGATTGTGAAATAACTATAAGAAATATGTAACATAATACCTATAATCAATAAAATTGTAACTTTTTGTGTGTCCATATTAGTTATAAGTCCTTTCCAGCTACTCCAAAAACCCCGTCAACGGGGAGGAGGCGGAGGCGGCCTCCCGTTCCGGTCCCAGGCCGGCCAGATAGGCCAGGCGGCCGGCCTCCACCCCCAGGCCGAAGGCCCTGGCCATGGAGGCGTGATCCCGGGCATCGGCCAGGGCGGTGTTGACCAGCACCGCGTCCGCCCCCAGTTCCATGGCCTCGGCGGCGTGGGAGGGGGCGCCCAGGCCCGCGTCCACCACCACCGGCACGTTGGCCTGCTCGATGATGATGCGGATCATGTCCCTGGTCCTGATCCCCCGGTTGCTGCCGATGGGCGCTCCCAGGGGCATGATCGTGGCCGCGCCCAGTTCCTCCAGGCGCCGGGCCAGAATGGGATCGGCCTGGATGTAAGGCAAGACCACAAAACCTTCTTTAATCAGGAGTTCCGCGGCCCTCAGGGTCTCCACCGGGTCCGGCAGCAGGTACTTGGGCTCCGGGGTGAGCTCCAGCTTGACCCAGGGCGGCAGGCCCATGGCCCGGGCCATTTTGGCCAGGCGCACCGCCTCTTCGGCGGTGCGGGCCCCGGAGGTGTTGGCCAGAATCAGGTATTTCCCGGGGTCCAGCACCGAGAGGATGCTGTCGCCGGCCGGTTTGCCCAAATCGACCCGGCGCAGGGCCACGGTGACGATTTCGACGGCCGTGGCGGCCAGCGCCGCCTTCAGGGCCGCGGCGGAGGGAAACTTGCCGGTGCCCACCAGGAGGCGGGAGTGAAAGGCGCGGCCCGCGATAATTAAAGGATCATTTGGCATTATCAGCTCTATTCTCAGTGAGCAGTGAGCAGTGAGCAGTAAAAGCAAAGGCAGGGAAATTTTTTATTTTAACTCATTCCCAAGCCTGGCTTGAGAACGCCTTCTTTACCTGCCAAGTTCGAGCAAGGAAAATTTGCCACCCCCACCCTGACCCTCCCCCCTCTCAGGGGGAGGGAATAAAAGCAAGACATTCTGTGCTTTTATTTTAAAGGTATCTCTCTTTTTTAGGTCGTTTCTTTTTTCCCTCTTTTTCAAGCTGGGTGAGAGAGCGCACTTACCTGCCGCGTTTAGCCTGGCAATCATTTTCGTTCCCAAGCCTGGCTTGGGAACGAGTAGATAAATAAGGAAATGGTGGGCAGCGCCCCCTATATTTCTGCTCACTGCTCACTATCTTTGCGCCCACCGGCTCGGCGCAGGCTAAAGCCTGCGGCTACCTTGAATGCCTCCGCCGAAAACCTGACGCCTGACCCCCGCCTTTACTGATCACTGATCACTGATCACTGATCACTGGTCACTGGTCACTGCTCTTGCCGCAGAGCTCGCAATCCGGCTTTTTTACCCGACTCACGGTTTGAAATCTCCCTTGCAGTCCGTCATAGGCCAGGAGCCGCTGGGTCAGGTCCGATTCCCGGCCCAGGAGGAGTTTCAGGGTCTCCACCGCCTGGAGGCAGCCCATGACCCCGGCCACCGCCCCCAGGATGCCCGCGGTGTCGCCGGCAGGCACGGCCGCTGCCGCCGGCGTATCCGGCACCAGGCAGCGGTAGCAGGGATTCTCGGCCCCCGGCCGCGCCACCAGCAACTGGCCATGCCAACCGGTGGCCGCGGCGGACACCAGGGGAAGCCCCTGGCGCCAGCAGCACTCCGCCACCAGGAAGCGGGTGGGGAAGTTGTCGCTGGCGTCCAGCACCACCTCAAAGCCCTGCGCCACTTCCCGGACCTGGGCCGGGGTGCGGAGTTGCAAGTCGAAGGTCTCCACCCGGCAGTGGGGGTTCAGGGCCGCCAGGGCGCCGGCCGCCGAGGCCACCTTGCGCCGGCCCAGGTCCTGCGTGCGGTGGATAATCTGGCGCTGCAGGTTGGACAACTCCACGTGGTCGCCGTCCACCAGGCCCAGGCGCCCCACCCCGGCCGCGGCCAGGTAGAGCAGGGCGGTGGAGCCGATGCCGCCGGCCCCCACCACCAGCACCCGGCCAGCCCCCCAGCGGGCCTGTCCTTCCCAGCCCACCTGGGCCAGCAGGGCGTTCCGAGAATAGCGTTCTCTCTCCTGGGGGAACATTCCTCCCTTTCTTCGCCCCCATCAGGCTGCTTCGAGTTGGCGGCGGCGGCCCGCCCGGGAAGCCGGTTGCCAGAGGGAATTTCCAGGGCGGCCCGGGGCTGCCCCAGTGCCCTTATATTGAATATCTTATTCAAATTATAAACTTCCGCAAGCCACCCGACAACTTGGGGGGCCCCGGGGTTTAGCAGGCGGCTCTCCTGCCGGCCTTGCCTTGACAGGCTTTGGCCATTTGGATAACTTTTAGGGGATTCGGGAGGATTTGCTCCTTGGAGTTGGAAGCCGTCATCGGGCTGGAAATTCACGCCGAGCTGCTCACGGCCAGCAAGGTCTTCTGCGGCTGCGCCACCACCTTCGGGGCCCCGCCCAACACCCAGGTGTGCGAGATTTGCCTGGGCATGCCCGGGACCCTGCCGGTCTTGAATAAGAAGGCCGTAGATTACGCCTTGATGATGGCCCTGGCCACTAATTGCCGGGTGAATCCGGAGTCGGTCTTCGCCCGGAAAAACTACTTCTACCCGGATCTCCCCAAGGGCTACCAAATCTCCCAATATGAGATGCCCCTGGCGGAGCACGGCCACCTGGACATTAAGACCAACGGCATCCTCAAGCGCGTCGGCATCACCCGGATTCATCTGGAGGAGGATGCCGGCAAGCTGATCCACAGCGAGACCCGGCCGGTGAGCTTCGTGGACTTCAACCGCACCGGGGTTCCCCTGATCGAGATCGTCAGCGAGCCGGATCTGGAGAGCCCCGAAGAGGCGGTGGAGTACTTCAAGGGCCTGCGTGATATCCTGCTCTATCTGGAGATCTGCGACGGCAACATGGAGGAAGGCTCGCTGCGCTGCGACGCCAACATCTCGCTCAGGGCCGCGGGCGCAAGAGAATTGGGCGTCAAGGTGGAACTGAAGAACATGAATAGTTTCCGCTTCGTCAAGGCGGCCCTGGAGTTCGAGATCAAACGGCAGCGGGCCAATTTGAGCGCGGGGCACGCAATCGTCCAGGAAACCCGCCTCTGGGATGAGGCCCAAAACCAGACGGTGTCCATGCGGGGCAAGGAAGAGGCCCACGACTACCGCTACTTCCCGGACCCGGACCTGGTGCCGGTGAGAGTCAGCGATGAGTGGCTGGCAGAGCTTAGAGATCACCTGCCAGAGTTGCCGGCGGCTCGGCGCCAGCGGTTCCAGGCCGACTACGGCCTGCCGGAGTACGATGCCGAGGTGCTCACCAGTGATAAAGCCCTGGCGGATTACTTCGAGGCTACGCTGAAATTGTTCCCCCACCCCAAGAAGGTGAGTAATTATGTTATGGGGGATGTGCTCAGAGAGGCAAAAAAGGGAGGGGCTGGCATTACCTCCTTGATGTCCACTCTCACTCCCGCGACTTCCGCAAATATGCTCAGTTTGGTGGAGGATGGCACCATCAGCGGCAAGATGGCGAAAACGGTGTTCGACGAGATGGTGGCCACCGGAAAGGCCCCGGAGGTAATCATCCAAGAAAAGGAACTGGTGCAGATCAGCGATACCTCGGCCCTGGAAGCCCTGGCCCGGGAGATTGTCTCCGCCCATCCCAAGGAGGCGGCAGACTATCGGGCCGGCAAGGACAAACTCCTGAGCTTCTTCGTGGGCCAACTGATGCGCCAGACCCAGGGCCAGGCCAACCCGCAGCTGGCTAACGAGATCCTTCAAAAAATGCTCAAATGAGTCATGGGATTGACTTACAGGGCGGGTTTAAAACCCGCCCCTACAAAAGCAGAGGAGGTATGCCATGATCCGTAGGGAAACCTGGTACTTCGAGAAAGCGGGGCCCGAGAACACCCCAGCCTGTCAGGAACTTTTGGAGAAGGCAGTGGCCGAGGGCTTCCGCCACCTGGTGGTGGCCTCCACCACCGGGATGAGCGGCGCCGAGGCGGCCCGGCGCCTGGCGGGCAAAGGCGCCAACCTGGTGGTGGTGGGCCATTCCGTGGGCTTCAAGGGGCCTAATCTTGACGAATTTCTGCCGGAGCACTATCAGGAGATCACCAGCCTGGGAGGCAAAGTCCTGAAGTGCACCATCCTCACCCATTCCCTGGAAACCGCCATTGCCGACCTGTTCAGGGGGAGCGGCTCCACCCTGTTGATCGCCAATACCCTTAGGCGTCTGGGGCAGGGCCTCAAGGTCTGCTGCGAGATCGTCATGGAGGCGGTGGATGCCGGCCTGGTCCCGGAGGGAGAGGAAGTGGTGGCCGTAGGCGGCACCGCCCGGGGTTGGGACGCGGTGGCAATTGTGCGCGCGGCTGCCTCCAAACGCTTCTTGCAGCTCTCCGTCCTGGAAATCTGGGCCAAGCCCAGGTTGTGAGCAGTGCTCCCGGCTCGCCGGGCCGGGGCCCGTCAGTGAGCGGGGCGCACATCTGGTGCGCCCCTGGAACACCTTCGCTACCCCCCACCTCACCCTGCCCTCTCCCCCGCCCTGCAAGGGGAGAGAGGGAAATAGTTTGTAAATTTGGATGAATTGATTAGATAGTGGGCATCTCTCACGCAGGCTAAAGTCTGCGGCTACCAGTGGCACCCAAGTTCAAATAATCTCCACTGCCTGCCAAGCGAAAATCTTGCCGGCCATTACCGGGGAAAAACAGTTTTTCGACAACCTGCCAATACCGGAAACGGCTCAGAGGCAGCCGGAGTGGCATTGTGGAACTTCTAACTTAATAAAATTATTAAAAAATTAATTTTGATTTTTCGTTTATTTTGATTTATATTGGAAGTCTCTGCCAAGGCGCAGAAACTGAAGGGCCACCCACAGTCTTTGAAGGTCCCAGCAAGTTACGCCTGATGTCCGAAATCTTGCTTATCGGAGGTCCTCGGGGTGAAGTTCAGCCCAAAATTCCTGACACCGGTATCCATACTCGTAGGGGTCCTCCTGATCAGCGTCCCGGCGTTGGCGGCCAGCTCTGCCGATGAAGCGCTAGTGCGGCAGGCAGCCAAGAATCTGCAACAGGAAAATTACGAAGAGGCCCTGGCCCAACTGACCAAAGCCTGGCAGACAGGGCCCCATACCGCGGAAAAGGCCTTTTATCTGGGAGTGGTCTACCGCCAGCTCCTCGATTATCCCAAGGCCAGGGATTATCTCGAGGAGGCCGTCCGCCTGAAGCCGAACTATATGGAGGCGAGAAAGCTGCTGGCCGACACCCTGATCACCCTGGATAAGCCGGACCTGGCCTTGATCCAACTCAAGGAGTTGGAGAAAGCCGGCTATCAGCCGGCCCAGACGGCGATGATGCAGGGCCAGGTGGCCATGAAGCAGAAGCGTTACCGGGAGGCCCTGGAATATTTCGATAAGGCCAAGACGGACCCGGCCCTGGCCCAGGAGGCTTCCCTGCAGGCGAGCCTGGCCCTGGCCGCGCTGAACCGCCTGAAGGAGGCCCAGACCACCCTCAAGGAGACCATCATCCTGGCGCCCCAAACCAGCACCGCGGCCTTCGCGCAGCGTTATGAAGCCGTGGTGGAAAAACGCCTCGAAGAGGTTCAACCCTTTCACTTCAACGTTTATGCCGGCGTCGATTATGACTCCAACGTCACCCTGCAGCCCGGCGGCGCCGCCGCCGCCTCCCAGGTTTCGGGCAAGGGCGCCGTCGCCTTCTCCTACGGCGGCTACCTGGAATACAACCTGGTTCCCCAGGGCCCCTTCGGCCTCCTGACCAATTATGCCTATTTTCAGAATTTTCACCCCCGCCTTCCCAACTACGACTTGCTGAGCAACACCGCGGGGCTCACTCCCACTTACCAGTTCGAAAACGGCCGCCTGTCGGTGCCTTTCACTTACAACTATACCGACGTGCAATATGAGGCGTATTACAGCGCCTTTAGCCTGGACCCCACTTATCTCCATCTCCTCACCCCCAATGTGGGGCTGGAGGTGGGCGGCATCCTCTCCCGGGAATACTACTGGTATCCCATCTCCTTCCCTCAAGACGACGAGAGCGGCCGCAATCTCGGAGGCAATGTCGGACTCTATTATTTCTTTAAGAATCAACAAGGCTACCTCCAGTCGCGGTTCAGCTATGTGCATGACTGGACCGGCGGCGCCAACTGGGATAACACCAGCTATCGCCTCCTGACGACGGCCCTTTATCCCATCACCCCCCGCCTGAAAGTGACCGTTTTCCTGGACTTGATGCTCCAGCCCTATAATTTCCTCTTTTATGGGGGAAACCCTCCCTTCTATAGCGACAAGCGTTACGACAAGGACCTGGTCACCGGGCTGACCTTGTCCTACCAGATCTGGAAGGGCCTCGAAGGCAACATTCACTACTATTTCATCCGGGATGATTCCAACGTTTCCCTCTATAATTACAACCGCCACCTGGCGGGGGTGCAGTTGAGTTATCGCTACTAGGCTTTGGCAGCAGCCGGGAGGTGAGTGACATGCAATCCAGGTATCTGGCAGGTGTGCTGGCGCTGGCGGCGTTTGCCCTGGGGTTCCCTTTGGCAGCCCAGGCCACGGCGGTGGGCCGGTTCGTGCAGGTGGAAGGGTCGGTCGATTTGATGAAGGGGGGTAAGGCCCCCGCCGTCCCGGTGAAGGTCCAGGATGAGGTGCAGCAGGGGGACGCGGTCCGCACCAAGTCGCTCTCCAGGGCCCAGATCCGGTTCGTGGATGACACCGTCCTGACTTTGGCGCCGGAGAGCCGGGTGGCCATCGACGAATACGTTTATGACCCCAGCAAGAACAAGCGCCAGGCCACGGTGGAGGTTTTCCGGGGCATGGTGCACTTCCTGGTGAGCAAGATTTTGCAGACCGAAAAACCGGACTTCATGATGAAGACCCATACCGGGGTCCTGGGGGTGCGAGGCACCGGCTGGTACGCCCAGCTCACGCCCCTGTCCACCGACATTTATAATGAACATGGCACCACCGAGGTGCAGAATCTTTTCCCGGAAGTGCCGGGAAAAGTGACGCTCACCGGGTTGGAGTTCACCCGGGTGGGCTTCAACCTGCCCCCCACCCTGCCTTTGCCCATCACCCAGCAGGACTTGCTGCAACTGAGGGTACAGTTTAGCACCTACAACGGGGGCAACAACCCCGCCTCGCCTGTGGGAACCGGGCCCCTGGGCGGCGGCGGCGGCGGGCCCGGCACCTTGCTGGGAACCCTCGCCACCCTGAACCAGTATAACCCGGGGGGGAACCCGGCAGACAACCCGACCTTCACCGTCTACACTTCGAATACCGGGTTGAATAACCCGAATAATAACCCGCTCATCACCAGCCCCGCTCCGTCCCCTTCCCCGGGCCCGAGCCCGGGCCCGTCCCCCGGCACTTATGATTTTACGATGGACCTCAACGGCTATCGCACTGATACCATCACCACTCAAGCTTCCGGCAGCACCCCGGGTACCGCCAACGCAATCTCGGCTAACTGGGGGGAATTGACCATCACGTCGGATGCGCCGGAATATTTCACCACCAGCGGCTCCGGCACGCGTACTTCCCTTGCATACACCGGCTCTGTCGGCAGTACCAGTAATTACGCTGCCACCGATGTCCTTACCGGGATTATCAGCGGCGTCTTGGGGTCAACAACCCTGACCGGGACTTACACCGCCACCTGGACCAACTCCAAGGGATATTCCGGCACCTTCTCCGGGCCCATCACCGTCAACCCCAACGGCACTTTCAGTTTCAGTTACGCCAACCTCTCCGGAAGCAACGGCACCTATACGGTAACCGGCGCCGGCTCGAGCAGCGGCACCCCCGGCACCTATTTCAGCCAGACGGCCGTGGGCAGCGTGGCTCAGACCGGCAACGCCTCGGGCACTCAGCAAACTATCACCAACAATGGCGATCCGGTCAACGGCACCTATCCCATCTATGGCACCCGCACCGGGGTCCTACCGGGGACTTTTGCCGCCAACCTGAACCTGACCAACACCGCGCCGGTGTCCGGCTACTTTCCTCCCGCGGACCAGGGCAGTTTCACCGCCACCATGCAAGGGGTCGTCAGCAGCGCCTCCGGAGGGTCCGGGGTGATGACCACCGTCGCCATCGGCAATGGTGGCAACTCCAACACCTTTATCGGGCCGGTGACCATCAACTCGGACGGCAGCCTCTCCGCCACCTTTTATGGCAACAATCCCAACAACAGCGTTACGCCGCCCCCCGCCGGCCTCTTCACGCAGCAGGGGACCTTTACCCAGACGGCCGCGACGATTCCCGCGCCCAGCACTTATAGCATCAGCATCCCTTTGACCGACTCGGTGGTGATCGACCCCACCAGCACGACCACGGCCACTTATCAGGCTCAAGGCTACGGCGCCCGCTCCGGCGTTTTCCCGGGCACGTACCTGAACCAGGTTGACAACGGCACGCTGAGCGGGCCTTCCGGTTCCTTTACCGTGGGGAACGGCACCAGCACCGGTGTTTCCGGGACCCTCACCGCCACGGTCACCGGCGTGCTGGGCGGCTATACCCTCGCGGGGACCGGCTCCTACAGCGGCACTGGCGCCAACGGGGATGCCCTCAGTTATACCGGGCCGGTTACCATTGCCCCCAACGGCCAGTTGACCTTCACCTATACCGGCACCGTCACCACCTCGGGGGGCGCGACGCTAACGGGCTCGGGAACCATGACCGAGCAATTTGGCCTGGCCGTCTCCCAGAGCGCTTCGGGAACTTACTATGTGACGGTTGGTGGCTCTAACGTCACCCTGTTGAACACCGGCCAGATGACCGGCAGCCGCACTGTCAGCGGGGTGGGCACCACTGCCACCAATGGCAGCCTGGCCCTGAGTTACGGCAACGGCACTCCGCTTCCGGGGCTTACCACGGGCGCCAGCGGGTCGTACTCCGTGTCCGGCGCCGGCGCGGTGAGCCCCTGGTACGGCGGGCAGTTAACCTACGGGGTGCTGGGTTCCTCTGTGACTGTGGGTGAGACCACCGTAAATCAAATACCGATGCAAATAACCTATAATCCCACCAACGGTAATCTGAACGGCCAGATTGCCACTAACACAGCTTCCACCGGATTTCTCAACGCCATCTTGGCGACGACGCCCACCAGCTCCGGCCTGTCCACCGCTTCCTTTTACGAACACCTTAATGCAAACATTCAACTTAATTCCAACTCCCCTTATAGCACTGCCACCCTAACCAACTCCGTTCCGCTAACAGGAAACATGTGGCTGGGCGGCTCGGGCGCCGTCAATCCTTATTCCATCACGAGCAACAACCTCAGCTTAAACGGCTCCAGCCAGGCAGGCGCCTTTCCCACTTCGCCCACGATAGTAGGTGCTGGCTTAAATATGATGGGCGCCGTCATCGGCCCGGCCAATGGCACCATGACCGGCACGGCCTGGGGCTCTCTGAACGGCAGCGTCGAGGATACGATCAACTTGAACTTTGGGGCGCCCACCAATTTCACCATAAATACCAACCCCGATGGCAACCTGCCGGCCACCCTCACCCTTTCCTCGCAGAATACCAACGGCACCATATATAACGGCATCAACGGCTACCCCATGACCGTCAACGGCACCTTGACCCAGACCGATCCGCCCTCCGCGGGGACGGCGGGCACGGGCAACGCCTGGGCCAATGCCTCCTTCCTGTCCCCCAGGTTCACCGGGCTGACGGGGACTTCCCTGGGCTCCAATATCCAAAGAGCGGCACTCCTGACCCAGCCCGGGACCTCCGGCAATCCCGCCTTGGCAGCTAAGCTGCGGGCATTGCAGCGGTTCCGCCGCCTGCAACGTCTGGCGGCGCTGCGGACGGCCACCGGCGCCACCACCGGGGGCCGGACGCCGGGTAACCCCGCCGGGCCGATCCTGACGTTTCAGAGACACTAGTAGCTATTGCAACCTTGGTCTGCCCTAAAATGTCTTTCTGGGCGGAGCAAAGAATCTAGCAGCTATTGCAAAACCTCATTTCATTGTCATCCTGAACGAAATGAAGGAAGTGATATCCTTGGGGAGACCGGTAGCCGCAGGCTTTAGCCTGCGCTCATTGAGGTTTTGCAATAGCTGCTGGTGCAATGCTTCATAATTGCCAGGCCTTTCAAAATACGGTTTTTAAACCCCCCTTTTCCAAAGGGGGACTTTGGTATTGGCGGGGGGACAAGCTGAAAGCTATTTTCAAATGAAGGCAAGTGAAATGGCCGGTCAAGCCCCTGGAAGATGGGAACCCCGCCGGCCCCTTTTGGTGCCGGGGATAACTACACTTAATGCTATCCTGTCAAAAACCTGTCAAAAATTGCCTGATTCCGCTAAAATAACCTACAGATCTTTGGCCACTGGCGGCAAAATCGCTTAAGTTCCCGAAAACGACATCCGCCCATGATACGCCGACTATCCTCCCTATTTCGCTCCAGCACCTTCCAGTTGGTGGCCGGCGTGACCCTGGCGGTGGTCCTGCTGGTAGTATTTCGGCCCTATTTTTCCGAGATCATGGAGCTTAAGCTTTACGACCTCAAGCTGCGGCTGCGAGGGGTGCAAGCCCCGGGCCCGGAAGTGGTCATCGTCACCATCGATGAAGACAGCCTGAAGGCCCTGGGACGCTGGCCCTGGTCCCGGGAAATCCAGGCCCGCCTGATCGATCGCATCAAGGAAGCCGGCCCCAGAGTCGTCGCCCTGGATATCATTTTCGCGGAAAAAGAAGAGACGGCGGCGGCAGAAACCATCAGGAACCTGCGCCAGGGGCTGACCGGCGCCGGCTCGGCCAACCCGGCGATGCTGCATCTGCTGACCCAGGAAGAAAACCGGGTAAATGTGGACCGGCAGTTGGCCCAGTCCATTGCCCAGGGCTCGCCCACTTTGCTGGGGTTTTTCTTTAACGGGGTGGGAAGCAAGGGCGCCCTGAAGGCCAAAGAGGTCAAGGTAACCTGGGCCTCCCGGGCCTGCACTTACAATGTGGTGCGCTGCCTGGACGCCAAGCCCGAGGCAGTACCCATCCTCAGCGCCGGCGATATTGAACTGAATCTGCAGGAGATCAGCGCCGGTTGCGCCGGCGGGGGCTTTTTCAACATGGTCCCCGATGTGGACGGGGTCGTCCGCTGGCTCCCCCAGGCCATCTCCTACGGACCGGATATCTACATCCCCCTGTCCCTGGCCGCGGTCCAACGATACCTGGGGTGCCCGCCTCTAATCCTGACCACTTCCCGGATGGGGGTGGAAAGGGTGCGCCTGGGTGACCGGGAACTCCCGGTGGACCGGTTCGGCCGCCTTCTCATCGATTATTTGGGGCCTCCCGGCCGGTTCGCGTACTATTCGGCCGCCAAGGTGCTGAACGGGGAGGTGCCGGCCAGCGCCCTGAAAGACAAGGTGGTGCTGGTGGGGGCCACCGCCGTGGGCATTTATGATCTCCGGGTGACGCCGTTTTCCGGGATCTCTCCAGGGGTGGAGATCCAGGCCACCATCATCGATAACCTGATCCACCGCCACTTTATCCAGACGAGCCGGCTCGAGCCGATACCAACCCTGCTCACCCTCCTGGGCCTGGGACTGTGCCTGGGCCTGGTGCTGCCGCTCCTTTCCGCCGCCTGGTCCTCAGTCTTCGCACTGTTCCTGGCGGGAGGCTACACCACCGTCAACTACCTGCTCTTCAGCCGCTGGGGCTGGCAACTGGAGCTGTTCTGCCCCCTGCTGGCCATCGCCGGCATCACCATGAGCCTCACCGTGCAGCGGTTCCTGGCGGAAGAAAAGCAGAAGGCATACATCAAGAAGGCCTTCCAGTCTTACGTCGCCTCGGACGTGGTGGATGAAATCATAAAACACCCGCAGCTCCTGCGTCTCGGCGGTGAGCGCCGGGAGTTGACCATTCTTTTTTCCGATATCCGGGGCTTCACCAGCCTGTCGGAAACCATGGAACCTGAGGTCCTGGTGGGCCTGCTGCACGAATTTCTCAACCCCATGAGCGAGATCATCGTCACCCATGGCGGCACCATTGACAAGTACATCGGCGACGCCATCATGGCCCTGTTCGGCGCCCCCTTGGATCGTCCGGACCACCCCGTTTTAGCCTGCCGGACTGCCCTGGCGATGATGGCGAAGCTCAAGGCCTTAAACGAGGAATGGGAGAGCGTCGGGAGCCCGGTCATGCGCATCGGCTTGGGCCTCAATTCGGGCTATGTGGCCGTGGGCAACATGGGCTCCGACCGCCTGTTCAACTACACCGCCATCGGCGACAACGTCAATCTGGCCTCACGGCTGGAAGGCCTGAACAAGTATTACGGCACCTCGATCCTCATCAGTTCGTCCACGGCTCAGGCCCTGGACGGCCAGTTCGTCCTCCGGGAAGTGGACCTGGTCCAGGTCAGGGGCAAAGCCCAGGCTTTGACGATCTTTGAACTTCTGGGTGAAGGGGCATTGGAACCGGACGTGGCCGCCTTCCTGGAGATTTATAACCAGGGGCTTACTATTTTCCGGGAACGCCGCTGGCAGGAAAGCGCCGGGGCCTTCACTGAGGCCCTCAACCTGCATCCTCAGGACACCCCCAGTAAAAACTACCTGGAACTCTCCGAAAAATTCTCCCTCAGTCCGCCCGGCCCCGAGTGGACCCCGGTCAGGGTCATGGATTCGAAATAAGTCTGGCGGCGTAATTGAGGGACGGGGTTCTGGGGGCGCTGGCGGCCCAGCCTCACTTGACCGGCCCCGGGATTCTTGTTATTTTAGAGGCAGGGCGAAAGCGGCGGCGAGACCTTGCCGGCCCGCGGGGAAGAGGCCAAAGTATGTCTAAAGTCATCGATATCGAAGACCGCCTGAAGCTGGAGCAGAAGAAAAAGGCCAGGGTGGACAGGGCCAAGAAGACCGAAACGGTGCGCAAGGTGGTGCAATGCACCCGTTGCCTGGCCCGCTGCGCCCGTTGCGGGATCCAATTCGACACCTCCGAAATGTATAAACGCTACCCGGGGCCTTACCGTCTGTGCGCCTTTTGCCAGGAAGAGCACGAAGATTTTCTGCGGGTTACCGAAAAGGGGCAGGAGAGCCCTTATTACTGGCACAACCGGGAGTGGCTGGCCCTGTGGCAATCCTGGATCGATTATCAGAAGGCCATGAAGGCCTACGGCGAATCCCCGGAGTTCATCGACCTGGTGCGGGAGGTGGAATTGGATAGGTAGAGCCAGTAGCCAGCAGCTTTAAAGAGAGAAAAAGCTGTCTGTCCGTTACACCGGCTGCTGGCCACCGGCTGCTCTTATTCTGCGTGGCCCAGGCGGTAGGCTTGTTGCAGGATTTCCATGGCCAGGTTAAAGGCGTTGTGTTGGTCGAGGAGTATCTCGGTATGCTCTATCTGCGTCTCGCCAGTGCCGGTATAGACGACAATCTTGAGAACGCCTTCGGGACGCTGCACCACGGCGATCTCCCCTTTGGGCTTGAGGGTCGCGTAGGTGCGGTGTTCTTCTTTGTCCGGATCTTTTCCGTGAACAGGGTGTACCATAGCTTCCTCCTCGGGCGAATTGCTTGAAGATTTAGCATAAACGTCTCGCGGCCGCAATTCAAGCCCGAAATTTCCTGCCATGGCCTTTTATTCCACAGAGTACGATCTGATCGTCATCGGGGCCGGCCACGCCGGCTGCGAGGGGGCTCTGGCCGCGGCCCGCATGGGACTCAAGGTGCTGCTCTGCAATCTCTCGCTGGATACCATGGCCCAGATGGCTTGCAACCCGGCGGTGGGTGGCCTGGCCAAGGGCCACCTGGTGAAGGAGATCGATGCCCTGGGCGGGGTGATGGGGGAGCTGGCGGACCTCACCGGCATCCAATTTCGCACCCTGAACCTCTCCAAGGGTCCGGCGGTGCGGGGCACCCGGGTCCAATGCGATAAGCAGGCCTACCGTTTGGCCATGAAATCCCGGCTGGAGCGGGAACCCCGCATCCAGCTGCGGGAGGCCACGGTGGCGCGGCTCCTGGTGGAGGAGGGCCGGGTGGCGGGGGTGGTGGAGACTCTGGGGCTGGCTTACCGGGCCCGGACCGTGCTGATCACCACCGGCACCTTCCTGAATGGCCTGATCCACATCGGCGAGGCCCGCATCCCGGCGGGCCGGGCCGGGGAGTTCGCCGCCACCGATCTGGCGGCCCACCTCAAGGAGTTGGGCTTCCGGATGGGGCGCTTAAAGACCGGCACCCCTCCCCGCCTCCGGGCCGGCAGCATCGATTTCGCCGGAATGAGCGTGCTCTCGGGCGATCCCCGGGTCCGCCCCTTCTCCTGGCGGAGCCCGGCCGGGCCCCGGGAGCAGCTTCCCTGCTTCATCACCCGAACCACTCCTGAAACCCACCGCCTGGTCCGGGACCATATCCACCTCTCGCCCCTCTACAACGGTTCCATCCAGGGGGTGAGCGCCCGCTACTGCCCATCCCTGGAAGACAAGGTCATGCGCTTCCCGGACAAACCCTGGCACCAGGTCACCCTGGAGCCGGAAGGCCGGGACACCGCTGAGATCTACGCCAAGGGCCTGGGCAACTGCCTGCCGCTCCCGCTGCAGATGCAACTCTTCCGGAGCGTCCCGGGGTTGGCGGAGGCCGAGGTGATGCGCCCGGCCTATGCCATCGAATACGACTATGTGGACCCCTTGCAGCTCAAACCCACCCTGGAGACCAAGCTGATCCAGGGACTCTTTCTGGCCGGGCAGATCAATGGCACCTCGGGCTACGAAGAGGCGGCCGGCCAGGGACTCTGGGCCGGAATCAACGCCGCCTGCCAGGTCCTGGGACGCCCTCCTTTTCTGCCGGACCGTTCCCAGGCCTACATGGCGGTGCTGGTGGACGACCTGGTGACCCGGGGCACCCGGGAGCCTTATCGGCTGTTCACCTCCCGGGCGGAATACCGCCTGCTGCTCCGGGAAGACAACGCCGATCAACGTCTAACCCGCTGGGGCCATGAATTGGGTCTGGTGGCTCGGGAGGCCCTGGAGAGGGTCCAGGAAAAGGAGAGGCTGCTGGCCGAAGAGGAAGCCCGCCTGGCGCGCCGCCGCCTCCATCCCTCGGCCGCGGTCAATGCGGAGCTGACCGGCCGGGGCAGCGCCGCCTTGCAGGCCCCGGCGCCCTTCCTGAGCCTGGTGAAGCGCCCCCAACTCGATCTGCCCACCCTCTACCGCCTGGCCGGGGAAGAACCACCAGTGCCCCCTGAAGTGGTGGAGCAGCTAGAAATTAAACACAAATACGAGGGCTACATCCGGCGCCAGGAGGAGGCGGCCAAAAAATTCGCCCAGGGGGAAGGGCGCCGCATCCCGCCGGACTTCAACTACCGCGGCCTGCCGGGACTATCTGCAGAGCTGCAGGAAAAGCTGGCTGAGGTGCGGCCCCAGTCCCTGGGCCAGGCGGCCCGCATCTCCGGGGTGACCCCCGCGGCCCTGGCCATTTTGATGGTTTACCTGAAAAGGTGGCGTGGAAAAGTGTAGGACAGCCCATCAAGGCTGCTGCGGCTGGCAGGTCTTGGGTGGGCGGCGCCCCACCCGCAAGGGCTTATACGAAGAGAAATAGGCGGCTCCGGCGGACCGCCGCCTTTGGGTTAGCTTAGATTGGCAAGTCTCTATTGAGAGCCGGCAGCCGGCAGCCGTTACCTCATTTTTGGGTGGGGCCGACAGCTCGGTTCATGGCACATTGACATTGGCCGCCTCCCCCGGAGGCGCAGGCGCAGGTACCGTTCACAGCTCAGAGGCAGGTACCGGGCGGCGGGGGCAGTTCACTTTCGGAACCGAAACCGGAGCAGCCCCAGGAAACCAGGGCCGTCATCAGCAGTAACAGCAGCACTCCAGCGGCTCTCTTCATCACTCCTCTCCTTCCCAGACAACCCCTTGGCGCCGGTTCCATGATTTGCCGCCGGCTGACGGAGCGGCCTGGGCAGGGCGGTGTTTCAGCCCGCCCGCTCTAAGCCAACTTTTTTTTGGGAATTATATTTGAATCCCTCGATTATCTTTTGTAGGGGCGGGGTTTTCCCGCCCAGAGCGGCGAGACGCCGCCCCTACGGCCGTGATGGAATCGTGATCCAAGTATATAATTCCCCTTTTTTTCCCTCGGAGCAACGAGGCCGGATCACTGGCCCCGGGATTTCTGAAATTGGTCGTAGATAAAGCCGCCCAGCAACCCGGCGCCGCCGCCGATGGCCGCACCCACCGCGGGCGAACCCGCCGCCGCGCCGATGATGGCGCCGCCAGTGGCGCCCATGGCGCCACCGCTTAGCACCCGCTCCTGGGTGGCAGTCATCCCGGAACATCCCCCCAAGGCCAGGGCCAAAACTACAACCAGAACCAGCGCTTTTTTCATCAGCAGCTTCTCCTGCATCTATGAGTTAAGGCGTTGGTCCCCCTTAAACGGGGACCTGCTGCATGCCTAGGAAAGTCCGGGGAGAAACCCTCCCGGGACTCCCGTATGCCAGATGGTGGTGAGGAAGTCGATGTTGACCCGGTATCCCCCAGGTTCTCGAATTCGCCATAGCCCGCGGCTATCCCCGCCCCCGGGGCTTCCCGCAGGGTTGCCGGGGAAGCCGGCCGCCGGCCCGGAGGCGCTAAAATCGGGATGACTTACTTCAGTCCCGGGGGGCAGAGTTCCGGGGCGCAGCGGAGCAGGATCACTTCTATCACCGAGGTGCCTAGTTTGCCGGGGTTATCCATGTAGTAACTGTCAACCTGCTCGACGATTTGCCCCACGGTCTTGTTTTTCAGGTTGGTGGAGAAGGCATGGGCAATGGGATCGGCTTTGCCTTTGGAGGTCGCCACATCATATTCAAAGTCGGCCAGGTTGCCGATGCCCTTGACGTAGCCCACCTTGGTGTCATAGGACAATTGGGTCCATTGGTCGCCGTTCCAAAGAAACGCCTTCTCCTGGGCGAGACCGCTGCCAGCCAGGGCCAGGAACAGCACCAGAGTAAGAAGACCAACCATTCCCCGAAATTTCATGTGTGCACCTCCGCTGGGATTTGGGAAAAAATGGTCTGCCCTGCTGGCGGCTCCGCCAGTTCCATTGCTTCTTAAGTTAGGAGCCGCCTCCATTTTGTCAAGCCCGTCGACGTGAGCCCGGATTGGCCCACCTGACGGCCGGTTGGAGCACAGGGCCAGGTCTGCCAGCAGCGCCGTCCCTCTGAATTTCCAGGGCCTTAGCCTCTCATCGAGTTTTCAGCTACTCGCTTTTCGGGGGTCCGCCGGGTCCGCC
>JBAVAG010000050.1:0-2672 GCA_049585595.1 Desulfobaccales bacterium | reverse complement strand
CGGTTCTTGAAAGAAAGTACCGGTTCGAGGGCGATCTCCTGTCGCTGCGGCCGGTGGCTAGGACCAATCAAGAAATTTTATGGCAACGGGTCCGATGAGAGTCCGCGGTCAAAACCAGCCAATAATCTTTGATTGGAGGCAAAGGTGAGAGGTCTTTTTTTCCGAAATACCGGCTCCCTGGACAATCTCAAGGTCGAAGAGCTTCCCCTGCCGGCGCCAGGGGCGGGCGAGGTTCTGGTGCAGGTTCTGGCCGCGGCCATCAATCCCAGCGACGCGAAAAATGTCCTGGGAAAAATGGGGGAGACCAAACCGCCTCGCATTCCCGGGCGTGACTTTGCCGGTCGGGTGGTCTCCGGGGATTCCCATTGGGAGGGCAAGTCGGTCTTCGGGACCGGAGGGGATCTCGGCTTTGGCAGGGATGGCAGCCATGCTGAATTTGTGGTCGTTCCCGTGGAGGGGCTGGTGGAAATGCCTCCGGGGTTTACCTACGAGAATGCCGCGGCGATCGGAGTGGAATATCTCACCGCCTTCGCCGCCTTAGTACAAATTGGTGCAGTGCAGGACGGAGAGACCGTACTGGTCACCGGGACCATGGGGGCCGTCGGGTCGGCCGCAGCCAGAATTGCGGCCTGGAAAGGGGCCCGGGTGCTGGGAACCGTGAGGTCGAGCCGGGACCTCGGGAAGCGAGACGATCTCTCCAAGGTGGCATGGATCGACCTTGAATCTCGTCCACTGCCGGAATCAGTGCAGGAATTGACGGCAGGCAAAGGAGCCGATCTCATCGTGGATGTAGTCGGGGGGCCGCTTTTTGAGCCATGCCTGCAGTCGCTCGCCCACCGGGGACGGCAGATTGCCATCGCCTCGGCGGGGGACCCTCGGGTGACCTTCAATCTCGTGGACTTCTACCACAAAGAAGCACGTCTCCTGGGGGTGGATACTCTGAAGTTATCGTTCGCTGAGGCGGCCGCAATTCTACAGGCGCTGCTCCCGGGTTTCCAAGAGGGCATCTTTCCCCCCCCAGCCGTGGAGAGGATTTCCCTCGATGACGCTGCGAGGGCCTACCAGACAGTCCTTGCGGGAACTGCCGGGAAAAAGTTCGTGATCCGCTTCGGGTAGACGGCCCGATGGCGCCCATGTTGGCAAGGTCGTGCTGGAAGTGGCGTGACGGCGCGACCCCGCTCCGCTGCCGGCGGAGAGATCGCCTCGCTGGTAAGCCTGCCGGCGCTGAAAATGGTAGAAATGGCCGGGCAGGCCAACGCGTTTAATTTTCTAACCCAAGACAAGGAGACCCCCCATGGCTACGATCACGACCAAAGACGGCACGCAGATCTATTACAAGGACTGGGGCAGCGGCCAACCCGTAGTCTTCAGTCATGGCTGGCCGCTCAGCGCCGATGCCTTTGAAGACCAGATGTTCTATCTGGCCTCCCGCGGCTACCGCTGCATCGCCCACGACCGCCGCGGCCATGGGCGCTCGAGCCAGCCCTGGCACGGCAACGACATGGACACCTACGCCGATGACCTGGCGGCGCTCGTGGAAGCGCTCGACCTGAAAAAGGCGATCCATGTCGGCCACTCCACTGGCGGTGGCGAAGTCGCCCGTTATATCGGCCGCCACGGCACTAAACGCGTGGCCAAAGCCGTGCTGATCGGCGCGGTGCCGCCTCTGATGCTAAAGACGGCTGCTAATCCCGGCGGCTTGCCCATGGAGGTATTCGACCAGCTGCGCGCCAGTGTCGTGGCCGACCGCTCGCAGTTCTTCAAGGATCTCACCCTGCCATTTTACGGTTACAACAGGCCGGGCGCCAAGATCTCGGAGGGCGTGCGGGAGTCATTCTGGCTTCAGGGAATGATGGCCGGCTTTCCTGCCGCCTACTTCTGCATCAAGGCTTTCTCGGAAACGGAGCAAACGGAGGATCTCAAGAAGTTCGACGTGCCCACCCTGATCCTGCAAGGCGACGACGACCAGATAGTGCCCATCGGAGCCTCGGCCCTGCTCTCCTCCAAGATCGTCAAGGGCGCCACGTTGAAAATCTATCCGGGCGCGCCGCACGGCCTGTGCACGACTCTCAAAGACCAGGTCAACGTGGATCTGCTGGCCTTCCTGAAAATGTGAGGCCGAACGAGAAAGCTATTATTGTGTCCCACCGAAACGTTGCATAAATGCTTTGCCTTTTCCCCTCCCCCTTGAGGGGGCGACACCGGGTAGGAGTGGTAAATTTGGAGCAGTAAGCAGTAAGCGGTAAGCAGTAAGCACTTATCTTTTCCTGCTCACTGCTCGCTGCTAAGTGCTCACTTAATTGCCACCCTCCCCCCAACCCCCTCCCCTCTCAGGGAGGGGGGTTATCTCAAATCTTTTGCTAAGATAATGGTGGGACATAACACTAGAAGTCATTGCAAAACCCCTTCATTCCTGGTGGGGCGGCTGTCCCTGGCCGCCCGCAGTTGGCGATTACTGCGGCCCGCCCCACTGGCAAGCTATTTTTCCTCTCGTTCCCAAGCTCCCGCTTGGGGACGCACCCTGGGCGCCAAACTCCGGTTGGCAGGAGCCGGCTTACCCTCAGGAGGAGCCGCCTTCCGACCAAAGCAGGAGCTTGGCTCTAAAATAAGGTTCCCAAGCGGGAGCTTGGGAACCAGAAAAAGATGGTCATTCTGAGCGAAGCGAAGAATCT
>JBAVAG010000049.1:0-42011 GCA_049585595.1 Desulfobaccales bacterium | reverse complement strand
CCCTCACCCTGCCCTCTCCCCCATTGGGGGAGAGGGGAAAAGCACGATAACTCCATAAGTTAATCAAAGAAGATTTGACAGCCTAGATTACACGGCAGGTTTGCAAAAACCTTGCCGGACAATACTGCATGGGACCGCGTTTGGATTACCACTGACGGATCGAGGAGCGCACCCGGCGAGCTATCCGGACCTTTAAGCCGTGCCGCGCCCGTCTGAGGCGCTCCTTCTCTACGGCTGCGAGGGTTAAACCATGCATCGCATTGCCATGGTCTTAATGACCGGGGATGGTTCTGGAATTTGCCTCGGGCAAAGAGGTATCCCGTTAGACATAAGAGTAATCTGAAAGATGATCCCTAAGCAGCCTGGCCCCAAACTCCCATCACCGCCCGCCAAGTCTTTCCCCTTGCCGTCATTGGTTTTTGCAAGTAAAGAATCGCCTGTAATTAAGAGGTGGATTGGCCCTGCCGTTATCACCCTGGTATTTCTGATACTCAGCTTTTGGACATGGCGAAAGTGGCCAGACCTCCTGATAGACTTCGGGCGGGAACTTTATATGCCCTGGCAGATCAATTCCGGTAAGGTACTTTATAAAGACCTTGCATATTGGAATGGACCTCTGGCGCCATATTTGAATGCTCTCTGGTTCCGCATCTTTGGGGTTTCCTTTACTACTTTAGTTTATTGCAACCTGGCAATTATTATTGCAATATGCAGCATTATATTCTCTCTAATTAAGAGATCATGTGATAGAACAACGGCTGTAATGGCATGTATTGTCTTTTTATGTACTGCGGCGTTTCCCCAATTTATTGAAATGGGGAGTTTTAATTTTGTGTCCCCCTATGATCACTCAGTAACCCATGCTATCTTATTTTCATTTATACTCATTTATTGTTTATCGTCCTATTTACGCGCGCCTCGCCATGTAATGCTCGTCTTGGCGGGGTTTTCCTGCGGCCTAGTTTTTCTTACCAAGGCGGAGATTTTTGTGCCACTGGCAATTACCGCGTTCGTGGGCCTGATGCTAATTTATCATAGGAATAAGGCTGTTGGCTGGAATGCTTATAAGATATTTTTAATATTCACCGTTTCAATGATGATTCCGATCGCTTTATTCCTCGCCTATTTTTCTTCGGTAATGCCGTTTGGTCAAGCTGTGAAGGGGGTTTTAGGGAATTGGGCTGTTATGTACAACACCCATATGACCGATATTTATTTTTATAAGAAAAAGATGGGTACTGACAAACCCATGCTTAGTGTTGTTCTTATGTCATTATCATTTATTGTATTATCAATAATAACATTGGGAGCATTGAAATTAGATAAAAGTGATTTTAAAAAGCATTACAACAATTTGATATTAGTTGGTATTATATTATTATTTATTGTGCTTCCGGTCCTTAATTTTGGTGCGGATACATTACGTGTAATATCGACATTTTTGTTCGCCTTAGTATATCGTCCTATCTTACTAATTACCATATTGTCTCTTTGTTTAGTTTCGTATTTTATTTTGAAGAAAAAAGACTACGTCATATTTGAGAAGATGTCTCCATTTATTATGTTGAACGTGTTTGCTATTTTGACACTGGGCAAAATGATCTTAAATTGCAGGGCTGATGATTATGGATTTGTGTTGGCAATGACTGCAATGCTCATAGATGTTGCTTTTTTTGTATGGCTGATACCCTTACTATTACGCCAGGAATATGCCAGGGGGAATTTATTCCGTCAACTGGCGATATTAGGTTGTGCGCTAATCTCAATCTATGCCCTAATAATGTCTAATTATTATTATAGCAAGAAAGATTATTGGGTTGGTCAGGGCGCAGACGCTTTTTTGTCATATGGGCCTGGCTATGACCCAAAAGCTTGGGTAGTCAATAAGGCGATTGAGCGTATTAAGGAGACTACTTCTCCTAATGACAATTTTACCCCCATCCCGGAGGGATTGATCATCAATTACTTGATGCGCCGGCCTTCTTCTTTCCCGCTCGATGCCATTACTCCTGGATGGTTGATCATGATTGGCGAAACTGCCACCCTCGATTCCCTCAAGGATGCTCATCCAAAATTTATATTGCTAATTCCCAGGGAAACCAAAGAATTCGGGGTAGGTTCTTTCGGGTCCGATAAACGTAACGGAAAGATGATAATGGACTGGATAACAAACCACTATACATACGTTTGGCAAATACCAAAGGAACCGCTTAAAGATGGTAAATTTGTGATTACAATGCTAAAAAGAATAGACTGAAACTTGCTATTGATATTTATTAAAATCAGTTAGAAGGCTCCAGAAAATAATTTTTTGCAGTGGTGGCCATGGCTGCTGCGTAATCTTCGAGTAAATCTCTACCAGCTATGCGGAGCCGCAGAATCTTACCATGAGAATGTCTATGCCTGCTGTTCATCGGCGCCCTCCCCATCACTCCCGCAGGTCTGGGCACCACCCAGGCTGCCCTGGTGTTGCTTTTCAGCCCCTACGTCCCCCTCCCCACCTCAGGGGGGCGCGCCGCCTCAATTCTGGCCTTCAGCCTGATATATTATCTATTTGGAATTGTTTCCCAGGCTTTGATGGGGCTCTGGTGTTGGCGGAAACTTCGTCGTAGCCACTGATAATCGATCCAGGGGGGATGGAATTTGGTGGCCGGACGCTACTGCGTTCCTCTAAAGGCCGTCCTCGGCCGGGTAAAATTGTTTTCCAGGAGTTAGGCCTCAAATTGGAATTGCGCGCCGGGTCTGCCTCGGTTATACTGGATGACAGAGTTAATGGCCGGGTCAGCAACCTCGGGAGGGCACGACCCTCCCGATAATTTTGTCATTACTGGTAAGGAAAGGGAATTATGGTAGTCGGGGAAAGAAAGCCGCTCGCCGAGATCAAGGAGATGGTGCGTCCCTATAAGAAGATCCTGGTGGCCGGGTGCGAAACCTGCACCGCCGAGTCCATGAGCGGCGGCCGCAAGCAGGTGGCCGAGCTGGCCGCGGCGCTGGAAATGGCCTTCCGCCTGGAGGGCCAGAAGCTGGAGGTCCTGGAAATCAGCGTTGATCGCCAGTGCATCCACGAGTTTCTGCTGGACGTCATCGACCAGGCCGAGGGCGTGGAGGCGGTAGTCTCCATCGCCTGCGGCGCCGGTATTCAGAGCGTCGCCGAACGCCTGCCGGGGAAGCCGGTCTACCCGGGGTTGAATACCCTGTTCATCGGGGAGACTTCGGCTCCCGGCCTCTGGCAGGAACGCTGTCAGGGATGCGGTGACTGCGTGCTGGGCATCACCGGCGGCCTCTGCCCCGTGACCCGCTGCGCCAAGGGCCTCCTCAACGGCCCCTGCGGCGGCTCCCAGGGTGGCAAGTGCGAGGTGTCGGCGACCCTCAAGTGCGATGTTCCCTGCGTCTGGGCCCTGATCTACGACCGCCTCAGCCAGTTGGGGAACCTGCAAAGCCTCATGGAATACCGCCCGCCCAAGGACTGGCGCCTCGGGGGCGCCATCGGCCCCCGCCAGTTGGTGCGGCGCAACGTCTGATTCCCTTTAAGACCGGTATGCCTGAGAGAGGCCGGCAGGAGCTGCCGGCCTTTTGTTTTCTGGTCATTCCCCGCCCTCCCCTTTTTCTCCGTCCCGTCCCATTAAGTTATTGCATTTTTGTCTGGGTGGACTATTGTGAAACCAGGGAATGTTCCCCGGCCGCCGGATCAGGGGGTGGCCGTTGGCGGAATTTGCGGGAAGGAGGTGCAAGGGAACACCGCCTAAAATCGCAACCTTCCCGTCTTAACAGCATGAGAAATGGAGGACGAGAGAATGGATGACCAAGAAAAAGCAGTCTCACCGGCGCCGAGCCACATGGGCTGGAAAGAGCTGTACCTGAAGGAGGACTGGTGGGCCATCTGGCTGGGCCTGGGCATCGTCATTGTGGCCTTCCTCTTTTTCGTCAGCGGTTCCAGCATCAAGTGGATCGCCATAGCCCCGGGCGCCTGGTCCAACTTCGGCGAGTTGGGGCACAATTTCGCCACTCATATCAGCCAGTATATCGCCCAGTTTATCATGTGGATGGTGATCTTCAGCATCAGTCTGAAGGCGCTGCGGTTCAAACTGTCCGAATTTTTACCGTCCTTTGCATTCATCTATGTCTTCTCGGTTATCATCTTTATGATTGGCGCCTGGAAACAGGCTCACTATTACAACCTGGAGCCGCCCCTGGTGGCCCTGGTCCTGGGTATGTTGATCTCCAATCTAATCGGCTTGCCGAGGTGGATGGATGCTGGGTTCCGGGTGGAATACTACATCAAAACCGGCATCGTACTGCTGGGCGCCACGCTGCCCTTCACCCTGATCGTCTGGGCCGGTCCGGTGGCCATTGTGCAGGCCTCCATCGTTTCGATCGTCACTTTTATGGTCATTTTTTTCGTGGGCAAGAAGATGGGGCTTGACCGGCGCCTATGCGCCACTCTTGGGGTCGGCGGGGCGGTGTGCGGCGTCTCCGGCGCCATTGCGGTTGCGGGGGCGGTGGGAGCCAAAAAGGAAGATGCGCCCATCGCCATCACCATGGTGATCTTGTGGGCCATCGTTATGATCTTTTTCCTGCCCCTGGTTTCCAGGGCAATGCACCTGGCTACCGGGGTCGCCGGGGCCTGGATCGGCACTTCGGAATTCGCGGACGCCGCCGGCTTTGCCGCGGCTCAGGCCTATGGCAACCTGGCCGGCGCCGTTAAAGGAATTCCCGGGACCGCAGAGGCGGCGGTATGGGGGTTCACCCTGATGAAGGTGGTCGGACGCGATGTCTGGATCGGCATCTGGGCCTTCGTGCTGGCCATCATCGCCACCACCAGATGGGAAGTGAAGGAAGGGCAAAGGCCCCAGGCCATTGAAATCTGGTGGCGCTTTCCCAAGTTTGTCATCGGCTTTGTCCTGGCCTCGATCTTCATTACCCTGGTCGCCAGCCACTTTTCCTTCGCCGATTACAATAAGGTCGTCAAACCCCTGCTGGTCGGTCCCATCACTGACCTGCGCACCTGGGCCTTTATCTTCTGCTTCTTCAGCATCGGGCTCACCACCCGCTTCCGGGAACTGGCCACCGCGGGCTCCAAACCTTTCTGGGCCTTTACCAGTGGCGTCGTGGTCAACGTGTTCTTAGGGTTCATTCTGTCGGTGGTGGTATTTTCCGCCTACTGGACCAGTTTGTCGCATTAAGACCCATTTCGGAACCCGGCCCCTCGGATTCAGCGGGGCCGGGTTTCGCCCTTTCTACCCCACCCTGCCATGGCCCGCGCCCGGCAGAATAGGAGCGCCTCAAAGCTTGGGGGCATGATGAACCGCAGGGAAGATAAACGTCAATGCATCCGCTGCCGGCATTTTCGAAATTCCCCGGAGTATCTGGAGTCCGTTTTCAAAGGGCTAACCTCCTTGAGTTCAGCCCATGGTTCGGTCCGGTGTGAAGACGGGATCTGTCTGATCAAGGGACTGTATCTTGCGGCTAACCGCTGCTGCGATCAGTTTGAGCCCCATTCGCCTTTGCCTGAAAACTAATCCAGCGCAAAAATTTGCAAGGTTAGGGGGGCCTAAATATATCTTTGATACTTAGGCTCATACATCAGAGACTTGATGTAGGCCGGAATATCCTCGGGTTCCGGGATGGTGGCCAGGCCGCGGCGATAAGCCACTTCCACCACCGCTCCCGCAATGGCGGCCGAAACCTCCCGGATCCTGGCAAGCGGCGGATAGACCCTGCCTTGTTCCAGGTCTTCCCCGGATAATTCGGAGGCCACGGTCTTGGCCGCCGCCAAAAACATCTCTTCGATGACATGCCTGGCCCCGCAGGCGATCGCCCCCAGCCCCAGCCCTGGGAAGATATAAACGTTGTTCCCCTGGGACGGCGTCAATTTCTTCCCGTCCAGGATAACCGGGTCAAAGGGGCTGCCGCTGGCAAAAATCGCCCGCCCCCCGGTTGCGGTATAGGCTTCCTCCGCGGTGCACTCGGATTTGGAGGTGGGGTTGGAAAGGGAGAAGACTATGGGCCGCTCATTAACCCTGGCCATGGCTTCCAGGACGGGCTGGGAAAATAATCCATGCTTCCCGGAAGCCCCGATAATGGCGGTCGGTTTCAGCGCTTCCACCATCTCCTGCAAATTCGAGATGAATTCGTGGTCATGGGCATAAGCGAGTTTACGGCCGCTCAGATCGCTGCGGCCTTTTACCACCAGGCCCTTGGAATCGACAAACCAGCACCGCTGCCGGGCCTCCTCCACCGATAATCCGTCAGCCACCAGGGCGGCGACAGTCAGGTCGCCGGTGCCCAGCCCGGCTTCACCAGCCCCGAAGAACAAGAATCTTTGCTCGCCGAGCTTGCTGCCGGTAATGCGTAGAGACGAGAGGAGTCCGGCCAGGGTCACGGCGGCCGTGCCCTGGATGTCATCATTAAATGTTAAGATTCGCTCCCGGTATTGCTCCAACAGGCGGAAGGCGTTGATGTTGGCGAAATCTTCAAATTGAATCAAGGTTCGAGGAAAAACTTCCTCCACGGCCACAATGAATTCTTCAATAAAATCGTCATAAGCCGCGCCGCGCAGGCGCCTCTGTTTAAGTCCGATATACAAGGGATCATTAAGCAGATCCTCGTTTTCGGTGCCCACGTCGAGAGTCACCGGGAGGCTGAGCGAGGGGTGGACGCCGGCGCAGGCGGTGTAAAGGGCCAGCTTCCCCACCGGAATGCCCATGCCGTCGGCACCCAGGTCTCCCAGGCCGAGAATGCGCTCCCCGTCGGTGACCACAATGATGCGGATATCTTCATAAGGCCAGTTCCGCAAAAGTTCCGGCATGCGTCCCCGATCTTTTGCCGAAATGAAGATGCCCCGGGGCCTTCGAAAAATGTGGCCATATTCGAGGCAGGCCTGGCCTACGGTAGGCGTGTAGATAACCCGCATCATTTCTTCGATGTAGTCCATGACCACCCGGTAGAACAAGGTCTTATTGCGCTCCTGGAGAGCGATCATGTAGAGGTACTTTTCAATGTCGTTGGGCTTGGCGCGGAAATTCTCCAGGGTGCGTGCGACCTGCTCTTCCATGGTTTGCACCCGGGCCGGCAAGAGACCCCGGATACCCAGGATTTCCCGCTCCTCTTCGGTGAAGGCCGCGTCTTTATTGAGGACCGGATCCCGGAGCAAGGCCACCCCGGTGGGATAGCCCTGCATCCGGACCAGGATCTTATCTTTGGCTTCGGCAAATCTACTTTTCTCCAGAACCGCTGCCAGATTCACCAGGTCCAGGAGTCTGGAGACCGATTCCTGGCCCATCAGCTCCCTCTTGATGCGAATAACCGTGTCATCGCCCTCGATGGTTACCTTGTACATTCGAGTCCCACCCCTTGAGTCTGTTGATTAACGGCTGCAGGCGACCCGGGCCACGGGGCCCCCGGGAGGACGCCTGGGAAATTTCCCGGGAAGGCCTTGAACACGGGCGAGCTGATTATAACTTTAAATCTAAGGGCAGATGATATCAAATCAATGAGGAAATTGTGGAAATCCCAGCCCGCGGCCCCTAACGGCGGCCCCGACTACGTGCGGCTCTTTATGGAGATGAAGACGGTAGCGGCGAGGATTTAATCCCAGGCTCCATCAAAATGAGATTTAGGAGATTTTCGTAGGGGCGGACCGGTACGGGCGGACCCGTGTGTCCGCCCCCGGAAGGATATTTCCAATTCTTTGGACTGCTGCTTGAAACCTCTGCGGAAGTCCGCGCAACTATCATTCTGGGGGGGCGAAGCAACCGAAGAAAATGTAGAACCGCCGCCCTCGGCGGTTCCCGCGCCGGCGAGGGCGCCGGCGCTACATCTGCCCTGATCGAAAAGGAGAGAAATATGGCAAAGGGTTGTTTCATTAACAATGAATGGGTGAAAACCGCACTTCAGCTCCCGGTCCTCTCCCCCTGGTCCGGGGAAACGGTGGCTGAGGTATCCCTGGCCGGGGAAGAGGAGTGGGAAGCTGCCCTGGCCGCGGCGCAAAAGGCGGCCATCTCGTTTAAAAAATTCTCCACCCTGGAGCGCCGGCAGATGCTGGAAAAGCTGGCGGCGGGGGTCCAGGCCCGCCAGGAGGAATTGGCCCAGACCATCGTGGCCGAAGGGGGGAAGCCCGTCACCTACGCCCGGGCCGAGATGGGCCGGGGGGCGCAAACCCTGAGCCTGGCGGCGGAGGAGGCGGCCAGGGTCGGGGGCGAGGTCATTCCCCTCGATTCGACCCCGGCCAGCCGGGGCCGTTGGGGCATTACCCGGCGCTTTCCCCTGGGCCCGGTCCTGGGCATCAGCCCCTTTAATTTCCCTTTCAACCTGGTGGCCCACAAGGTCGGACCGGCCCTGGCAGCGGGCAACCCTATCATCGTCAAGCCCGCCTCGGCTACCCCGCTTACCGCACTCTCGCTGGCGGAAATCTATGAGCAAGCCGGTCTTCCCCCGGGTGGGTTGCAGGTCCTGCCCAGCCAATCCCGGGTGGCGGAGAAGTACGCAGCCGATGAGCGCTTCAAGGCCATCTCCTTCACCGGCAGCGCCGCGGTGGGCTGGCGCCTCAAGGCTCTGGCGGGACGCAAGAAGGTCATCCTGGAGTTGGGGGGCAACGCCGCCTGCATCGTGGACCGGGACGCCGACCTGGAACTAGCCGCCGCCCGGCTCACCTTCGGCGCCTTTTACCACGCCGGGCAGGTGTGCATCGCCACCAAGCGCCTCCTGGTGCACCGGGATATTTACCAGGATTTTAGAGATATTTTTTTCAGGGCCATAAAGGAAAAGGCGGTGGCCGGGGACCCGAGCCGGGAAGAAACCCTGGTGGGGCCTTTTATCGACGCCGGAGCCGCGGCCAGGGTCAGGGAATGTGTCGAGGAGGCCCTAAGGGCCGGGGCGCGCCTCGCCGCCGGTGGCCTGGGAGAGGGCAATCTCATGCCGGCCACGGTGCTGGAGGGGGTGGGCCGGGATTTAAGGGTTTGGAAAGAAGAGGTTTTTGGACCGGTGGTGGTTATGGCCCCCTTCGCCGAATTCTCCGAGGCGCTTGATATGGCCAACGACACGATTTACGGATTGCAGGCCGGGGTCTTCACCCGGAACCTGGCCCACGCCTGGGAGGCCTTCGAGACTCTGGAAGTGGGCGGGGTGATCATCAACGAGGTTCCGGCCTTCCGGGTGGATAACATGCCCTATGGCGGGGTCAAGGCCTCGGGTTTTGGCCGGGAGGGCCTGCGCTACGCGGTGGAGGAGCTGACCGAACTCAAGCTGCTGGCCCTGCACACCTGATACCAGGCTGAGAAATTGTCATTCTGAGGGAGCGGAGCGACCGAAGAATCTAGTAATTAATAGGGCGGGCTAGGCCCGCCGCAAGTTGGCGGCCACAGGCCGCCCTATAATGCTGCAGGTCTGAGCGTCGTAGCAAAGTTAGGATCGCGGGAAGGGACCCGCAGACGGCCCGCCCTAATTTTGGGCTTTTATCATTTTGTCTAGAGTTTTGGGTTATTGGGTCTGCGGAAACCCGCGTCATACCTCTATCACGATTTTCCCAAATGACAATATAAATCTAATTCTTCATATTTGTTTGCCAAAAGCTGTTTGCAAAAACCCCAAACGTTCCTACGTTCCTTTGAATAAATTTCTTGACAAAACCAATGTGCCTGATTAGACTGATTAGGCACATCAGGCACATCATAACCATTTCCGAAATGGAGAAGAAAGATGGCGCGCATTCAGGTAATCAATGAGGCTGAGGAAGATCTTGGGAACCCCGAAGGCTGGATTCTTTGCTTCCAATGGTGTCTTTACGTTTACGACGATGGTAAATCTCAAAAAGGCTACCGTTTCATTTGGAGACGGCCAAGAGCCATGGGGAGGACACTTCAAGCTGCACGTGGTCAGGCGCGCATTCCTTCCATAGAAATTGCCAAGAACTTAATTGCGCAAGCGGAAAAAGAAGGCTGGGGGCACTACGACGGCGACGCCGAGTAAAAAGAGTCACCTAGACCTGCAAGCGTTCACACCTAAAAATGGAGGCGTATATGTTTGGAAAAACGGATTTTGAGCCGTGGGTCGGGGATCAATATGGAAATAGAGAGCTAAGATTGTTGGTCATCGGCGAGTCGCGATACGACGAGGAATTCACCGATAAACAGATCATTCACGGGCAAGTGATCGGTAATCGGCATAAGACGTTCACAAATTTTGTCCAAGCTGCCACAGGACACGCTATTGGGAGCCGGATTACAACGAATCGGGCTTCTGGAACCGAATGCTGTTCTACAACTACAACACAACGGTTTTCCCCGGCGGCGCGAGGATACCGCTGCCGTGGAACGAGCGCATGAACAACCAGAACGCCCAGTTGTTGCGGGAAGTGCTTCGGGAATGGAAACCAAGCCATGCTGTGGCATGGGGTTTGGCAAATTGGGAGAGTTTGGTGGTTGAAGGCGCGGATTGGACGGAGACGGAGACTATTCCTGGAACCGAAACCGAACCCTATTGCGCCGTTACCGTCGATGGATTCACCACGCTGTTTGCTCGCATCCCGCACCCTTCCTGGCAAGGGTTCTCATACGAAAGATGGCGCCCAATGCTAAAAACCTTCCTTGCGATGAAGGTCTAAGGACGGTCGGTTTACCGCATTCACTGACGGTAGAGGAAGCCTCGTGAGGCAACGAATACATGAGACACTTTGCGCTCAATTGTCCAGTTTTTTCATCCCCATCCGAATTTTTTCTATATGCGAATGGGATTTTAATTTGAAGTCATCAAGTGATAGTAACTTGTTAACAAGGTAGGGAAATCCAGTAAATGGAATAATGTCAGGTGGAAAGCCTTTCGACTTATATACTTCCTTAATATCGCGCATATACTCCCAGACACTACCATTGAGCGCAAAATTATATAGTTCCGTCGCAAAATATTCATAAGACTTATTATCTAACAACCCTTGCTCTTGAAAATAGCACAACGAATCGAACATAGTTAGAGACTTATTCAATAGTCGTAATTCTTTCTCGCAATTTTGAAACTTAATTGACTTTTCTTCTTTAATTCTTTCATAAAAATCATATAATAGATCGTCTTTTATGAAAGCATCAAATATATCTTTTATGAGTTCCCATTTTTTAATTGAATTATTATTTGTATAAGTATTTAGTGTAATAATTGCCACAGAAGCCACTTCAATAATTGCGAGGTACTCTCTAGTCGAAGGAGCCACTATTGCGACAAATGCTCCGATTACTATCACTTCAACCAAATGATCCGTTAAAAAGTCAACGATGACTTTACGAAGATAACGAATCCCTTTCAGTAAAATTTTAACAGAAGAACAAGAGTCGTTCGTTTTCTCCATTTCCCACATCCTATGGTATTATTACTTTTTATCAAACTTTCATAACTGGACAATTTACAATATTTTGTCCAATCCTGATCCGGAAAAATAATTCGCCGCGGCTAGTAGATTGACCAGCGCTTGCAGGACATGGCCGCCTCCAGCCGCGCCAGGGCCAGGCGCCTGGCCGCCTCCCGGGGCAGGATCTTTTGGGCGGCTGACTCTTCCAGAACCCGTTTAGTGTTCCGGCGCACCTTTTCTTCAATTAGCTTCAGTACCTGGCTGATAACCAGGGTCTCGGCCCGCTGGATATCCATGATACGCCCTCTCTATCCATCATATTGGCTCTCAGCCAGCGCAGAAAGCAGCGGGTTTTTGTTTTAAGCTGACTGCTGAAAGCGATTATAGGCCATAGGCCCCCTCGCTCCAAGCCATTTTTGCAAAGCCGGTCCCTGGCTCTTGTTAAGGCCGGACTGTTAACTTATCATGTAAGCAAGCGGCCTTGGCAAGCCTTTCAGGCGGTTATTAATCAGGGCCTTAATTAGACGAACCTTTCGCGGAGATGGCCTTATGGCTCCCGAACAAGCTGTTGCCAAAACGAGACTGGAAAGAGACAGCCTGGGGGAAATTGAGGTTCCCGCCCACCGTTATTGGGGGGCGCAAACCCAGCGATCGCTGCTCCACTTTTCCATCGGGGAAGACTTGATGCCCTCGGAGGTGATCCTGGCCCTCGCTTTGCTGAAGAAGGCGGCGGCCCTGGCCAACCTGGAGCTGGGCAAACTGCCGGAAGAGAAAGCCCGATTGATTATTAAGGCGGCTGAGGAAATCATCGACGGCAAGCTGGACGGCAATTTCCCCCTCCACGTCTGGATGACCGGGAGCGGCACCCAGTGCCATGCCAACGTCAACGAAGTGATCTCCAACCGGGCCATTGAGCTGGCGGACGGGGTCCTGGGAAGCAAAGACCCGATTCACCCCAACGATCACGTCAATATGTCGCAATCCACCAACGATATCTTTCCCAGCGCCATGTATATCGCCGCGGCCACCGCCATTAGGGAGCGCCTGGTTCCCAAGGTCGGAAAACTCCGGGATGCCCTACTGGTGAAGGCGGAAAGCTGGGCGGACCTCGTCAAGATCGGCCGAACCCACATGATGGACGGGGTGCCCCTGACCCTGGGGCAGGAGTTTTCAGGCTATGTGGGGATGCTGGACGACAACCTGGAGAGAATCGAGGGAGCCCTCCCCGGGCTCTACCGGCTGCCCATCGGCGGCACTGCGGTGGGCACGGGCCTCAATGCCCCCAAGGGCTTCGGGGACCTGGCCGCCAGGCATGTGGCCGAGCTTACCGGCCTCCCCTTCGTGTCCGCGGCCAACAAGTTCAGCGTCATAGGTGCTCACGACGCCCTGATTATGGCCAGTTCCGTTTTTAAGACACTGGCCGCCTCCCTCTACAAGATTGCCAATGATCTGCGCCTGCTGGTGAGCGGACCCCGGGCGGGGCTGCACGAACTCGATTTTCCCGCCAATGAGCCGGGCTCCACGATCATGCCCGGCAAGGTCAACCCCACCCAGTGCGAAGCGCTGTCCATGGTGGCCGTGCAGGTTATGGGTTACGACGCCGCGGTGACCTTCGGGGGGGCCGGAGGCTACCTGGAGCTGAACGTCTACAAGCCGCTGATGATCTTTAATGTGATGCAGTCCATCAAGCTTCTTGCCGACAGCTGCCACAACTTCGCCGACTATTTCGTGGCGGGCCTAAAACCCGACAGGGAGACCCTCGACGCCTACCTGCACCGCTCCCTGATGCTGGTTACCAGCCTGAGTCCGGTAATCGGCTTCGACCGGGCGGCCAAGATTGCCCAACTGGCCGGGGCCCAGGGACTGACCCTCAAGGAAGCCGCCCTCAGGCTCGGGTACCTGTCTGCCGAGGATTTCGACCGCCTGGCCGATCCCTTCAAGATGGCCCAGCCGGCGGACTGATCCGTTAGACCCTTTTAGCCAGCACCGCAAACCAGAGGTTTTCGCTCCAGGTATCCAGCACCTGAAGGGGCGAATCCTGGAGGCGGTCTGTGAAGCGGGCCAGCTGGGTCCCCAGGAGGCCTGAGAAGATGTACCATTTCTTCTCCAGGAACTCCGGAATTGTCAGGAGCCCCAGCAGGACCTCCAGGTGGATGTTGGCCAGGGCCAGGTCGGCCTGGAGGTGGGCGAAATGGCGGGCCTCACCCTGGATCAGCAGGGCCTGCCCCGGCCCTTGGCTTAGCTTCAGGTTGCGGGCGGCGGCGCGCACCGCCAGTTCGTTATATTCGACCGCCACCACCCGCTTCGCCCCCAAGGCCAGGGCCGCCAGGGCCAGGATGCCGGTGCCGGTGCCCAGGTCCAGCACCAGTCGGGGAGAGTCGAACTCGAAAACCCGGCGCAGCAGGGTCAGGCAGCCCCGGGTGGTGGGATGGTAGCCGGAGCCGAAGGCTAGACCCGGCTCCAGGCGGATGACCGTCTCCCCCGGGGCCGGGGCTGGCTCCTCCCACACCGGGCAGAGGTGGAATCCGGCCAGGGAGGTAGGTTTAAGAGGTTTGCCTGCTTCCCACTCGTCGTAGCCGAGCACCGTCTCGGAGGAATAGCGCCCGGCGGCGCTGGCCGCCAGCCAGGCCCGCAACCGCTCCTCCCGGGGGCCGCTGAAGAAGAGGTAGGAGCACTCCCCCTCCCGCCAGCAGCCCAGGAAGTCGGCCCCCGCCAGTTCCGGCGGCGCCTCCACCCGGCCCTCAATTTCATAGATATACAGTTTCTCCGGCGGCGGCATGGTTGCTTCCTTGCAAATGGTTTTCTAAATTTATCCGACCTGAACTTTACTTTCAAAACTTTTTAGACTTTGCATCTAATAGATCTGTAGGGGCGACTCGTTGAGTCGCCCAGGGCAACCCGATCACAGGCTGGAAGCCTGTGCCACTGTGGCCCCTACGCCTGATTTTTAACGAAAGGTTAGCATAAACCTTGCAGGACACTTCTTGGCCCGGATGAGGCCCTTGAAATTTCCAAATCTTTCAGGTTAGTATTATTAATTGCACTTAAGATGAAAGCTCGACGAGGAAGGTGGTCATGGAACTTAAAGGCAGAGTGCATCGGTTCGGGGATGACATCAACACCGATGAGATTGTTCCGGCCCGTTATCTCAGTACCTCGGACCCGCAGGAACTGGCCCGGCACGCCATGGAGGACGCCGACCCGGAGTTTGTCCGGAAGGCGCGGCCCGGGGATTTCATCGTGGCCGGCAAGAATTTCGGCTGCGGCTCTTCCCGGGAACACGCCCCGGTGGCCCTCAAGGCGCTGGGGCTCTCGGGGGTAATCGCCGCCAGCTTCGCCCGTATCTTTTACCGCAACGCCTTCAACATGGGGTTGGCCATCTTCGAGTCCCCCCAGGCTGCCGCGGCCATCCGGGACGGGCAGGAGATCAGCGTGGACCTGGATAGCGGCATCATCACCGATCTGAGCACCGGCAAACAATACCCCAGCAGTCCCATTCCGCCCTTCATGCAGGAACTGCTGGCGGACGGCGGCTTGATGGCTCATTTGCAAAAACATCTGGAGGTGAGGTAGTCATGGGTTCTTATCGCATTGCCGTAATCCCAGGTGACGGCATCGGTCCGGAGGTGGTGGCTGAGGGCGTCAAGGTGCTCGAGGCGGTGGCCGGCCCGGCGGGGATAAAATATGACTTGACCTATTATGACCTGGGCGGCGACCGTTACCTGCGCACCGGCGAAACCCTGCCGGACTCCGTGCTGGCGGAACTGCGCCAGTTCGACGCCATCTACCTGGGGGCCATCGGCCACCCGGATGTGGCCCCGGGGATCCTGGAGAAGAGTATCCTGCTGCGGGCCCGCTTCGAGCTGGACCAATACATCAATCTGAGGCCGGTAGTTCTCTATCCGGGGGTGGAAACCCCCTTGAAGGACAAAGGCCCCCAGGACATCGATTTCGTAGTGGTGCGGGAGAACACCGAGGGCATGTACGGGGGCGCCGGGGGTTTTCACAAACACGGCACCCCGGATGAAGTGGCGGTTCAGACCTCCATCAATACCCGCAAAGGGGTGGACCGCTGCCTGAAGTTCGCCTTCGAGCTGGCTCAGAAGCGCCAGAAGGCGGAAAAGCTCACCCTGGTGGCCAAGACCAACGTCCTCACCTATGCCTCCAACCTGTGGTTTCGGGCCTTTGAGGCCATGGCGCCCCGCTATCCGGAGATAACCACCGACTACGCCCACGTGGACGCCACCTGCATGTGGTTCGTCAAGAACCCGGAGTGGTTCGACGTGGTAGTCACCGACAACCTGTTCGGGGACATCATCACCGACCTGGGGGCCATCATCCAGGGAGGGTTGGGGGTGGCCGCGGGCGGCAACGTCAACCCCGAGGGGGTGTCCATGTTTGAACCCATCGGCGGCTCGGCCCCCAAGTACACAGGTCTCCAGGTAGCCAACCCCATCGCCGCCATCGCCGCGGCCCAGATGCTGCTGGAACAGTTGGGGGAGGCCGGGGCCGCGGCCGCGCTGGAAGACGCTATCAAGAATACGGTGTCCCGGGACATGAAGAGCATGGCCGCGGGGCATATGGGCCTCAGCACCGGCCAGGTGGGGGATCGCGTCGCCAGCTACGCCGCCGAATCGGTGAGCAGCAAGTAGGGTGGGCGCCGCCTGGGTGCCGGGTGCGCCCTGCGCACCATAACTCGGTGACGCGTAGGGGCGATCCGCTGGATCGCCCGGGCGACCCAACGGGTCGCCCCTACAATAGCTATAATTCCTGGAGATTTTACCGATGGGTGGTACTTATAGAGTTGCAGTAGTGGGGGCTACCGGCGCCGTGGGGCGACAGATGGTGGCCTGTCTGGAGGAGCGCCGCTTCCCGGTGGCGCGGCTCACGCCTCTGGCCTCGGAGCGTTCCCTGGGGAGGCAGATAACCTTCATGGGCAAAGAGATTCCGGTGGAGGTGCTGGGCCAGGATTCCTTTGACGGCGTGGAGATCGCCCTCTTTTCCGCGGGTGGCGGCATCAGCAAGGAGTACGCCCCCATCGCCGCGGCGGCCGGGGCGGTGGTGGTGGACAACTCCAGCGCCTGGCGCATGGACCCTGAGGTTCCCCTGGTGGTCCCGGAAGTCAATCCCCGGGACATCGGCCTCTACACGAACCGCGGCATCATCGCCAATCCCAACTGCTCCACCATTCAGATGGTGGTGGTGTTGAAACCCCTGCACGACGCGGCCCGCCTGCGGCGGGTGGTAGTCTCTACCTACCAGGCGGTCTCGGGCACCGGCCAGAAGGCGGTGGAGGAGCTGTTGGACCAGGTGCGGGCCTTGCTGTCCTGCCAGGACCCGGTGGCCAAGGTCTACCCTCATCGCATCGCCTTCAACGTCCTCCCCCACATCGACGTCTTCCAGGAGAACGGCTACACCAAGGAAGAGATGAAGATGGTCAACGAGACCCAGAAGATCCTGGGCGATGAGACCATCCGGGTGACGGCCACCACGGTGCGGGTGCCGGTGTTTTATGGCCATTCCGAGGCGGTGAACGTGGAGACGGAGCGGAAACTCACTCCCTATGAGGCCCGGCAGATTCTGGCCGCTGCCCCGGGGGTGAAGGTGGTGGACAATCCCGGCAAGTCCCAGTACCCCATGCCCCTGCAGGCCGCCGGCCAGGACCTCACCCTGGTGGGGCGCATCCGGGAGGATTTCAGCATCGACAACGGCCTCAACCTCTGGGTGGTGGCGGATAATCTGCGTAAAGGCGCGGCAACCAACGCGGTGCAGATCGCCGAGATCTTGATCCGGGATTATCTGACAAAATAGAGTGAGCAGTAAGCAGTGAGCAGTTCCCTCCTCGTCCCCAACGAGAAGGGAACAGGGGACTACTCCCAAGGGGTAGCCGCATGCGCATCATCGCCGGCGCTTTCAAGGGGCGGGTCCTGGCCCCAGTTAAGGGCCGGACCAGGCCCACCGCCGCCAAGGTGAGGGAGGCCATCTTTGATATCCTGGGGTCCGCGGTCCTGGAAGTTATGGTCCTGGACCTGTACGCCGGCACCGGCGCCCTGGGGATCGAAGCCCTGAGCCGGGGCGCGGCCCAGGCGGTCTTCGTGGAAGACCAGCCCGCGGCCCTCAAGGTGCTGCGCCGCAATCTGGAGACCCTGGGCCTCTATGACTTGAGCGTGGTGCTGCCGCTACCGGTGGCCGCGGCCCTGAAGAAGCTGGCCGCCCAGAGAGCCCGGTTTTCCCTGGTCTTTCTGGACCCCCCCTACCGGGAGGGGGCGGCGGCCACCCTGGCCGCCCTGGCCGCCTCGGGCCTGCTGGGCCCGCAGGCCCTGGTGGTGGCGGAGCACAGCCGCCGGGAAATCTTGCCGGAGGCCGGCTTCGGGCTGGCCCGGCAAACCTTGCGGCGGTACGGCGATACCCAGGTGGCTTTCTATGGGGCCCTGGATAATTCTGAGCCAAAGGAGCGGCCAGGCTGATGCCTGACATCACGGTCTACCCGGGTTCCTTCGACCCCATTACCAACGGCCACCTGGACCTGATTCAGCGGGCCCTGAAGATCTTCGACCACATCATCGTGGCAGTGGCCACTAACGCCTTCAAGCAGTCCCTGTTCACCATCGAAGAGCGCATGGAAATGATCCGGGAGTCTCTGAAGGACCATCCCCAGATCACCATCGACAGCTTCGAGGGCCTGCTGGTGAATTACGCCAAGCGTCAAAAAGCCAGGGCCATTCTCCGGGGGCTGCGGGCGGTTACCGACTTTGAATACGAGTTTCAGTTGGCCATGATGAACCGGCGCCTGGAACCGGAGGTCGAAACGGTGTTTCTGATGACCGGGCTTCGCTGGGTCTTTCTTTCCTCCAGCATCCTCAAAGAAGCGGCCGTGCACGGCGGCAACATCGAGGGTATGGTCCCGGAGATCGTCGTCAAAAAATTGCGGGAAAAATTCGCCCGCCTGCGGAAGGGTTAAAGGTTGCGAATCTGCGTGATCGACGGCCAGGGGGGCGGCATCGGCGCTGCCCTCATCAAGCGCCTGAAAGAGGTGTACCGGGAGGAGCACGAGATCATCGCCCTGGGGACCAACGCGGTGGCCACCGCGCAGATGATGAAGGCCCGGGCCAACCGGGGCGCCAGCGGCGAAAATGCCATCGTCCGCACCGTGGCCGGCGCCGACGTCATCCTGGGCTGCCTCTCCATCGTCCTGGCCAACGCCATGATGGGAGAAGTGACCCCGAAGATGGCGGCGGCCATCGCCTCGGCCCCGGCTCCCAAGATTCTGCTGCCCTTGACCCAGGAGGCGGTGAAAATAGTCGGCCTGACGCCGGAGCCCCTGCCCCATCTGGTGGAAGAGATCGTCAGTCACAAACTAAGGGAGATTATGGGAGATGTGTGAAGCCTCAGCCTACGTCTTGAAAGATGGCCGGGAGGAGCTGATCCTCCAGGATGTGGACCTCATCGAACCGGACGGCGACAACCTGCGCCTGGTGAACATCTTCGGAGAGCAGAAGGTCCTGAAGGCCAAAATCCTCAGCCTCAACCTGGTGAACCACAAAGTCATCCTGGTGGAGCAGGGGTGAAAGGTGGTTTTCGGTTTTCGGCAAGGCCAGCAGCCCGTGGGGCGGGAAAGCGAAGCGCATCCCGCCATTGGCATTATTCCATCTCTAGACTGCGAACGTTATTTTAACTCTTAACCCCTCTTTTCCCGCCAAACCCTCAAACTGCCCCTAGTAGGAAAACTGCATTAGCCCTTTTTCGTGGATGCATGGATTCTCTTGAAAGGGGCGTCAGCAATGGGTGGTTCATGCTGATAGTGCACAGATTTAACGGTAAAGCAAAGCCGGGTCGGGCCATTCCATGAGGCGGGCCGCAGCCGGCGGTCCGAAGGTGCCCGCGGGGTAGAAGAGCGGCGGCAGGGGGGACTCCTGCAAGAGCGGGGCATAGATGCGCCAGGCAGCTTCGGCCTCATCGGCCCGGACGAAGAGGGTCTGGTCTCCAGCCATGACGTCCGTGATCAAGGTCTCATAGGCCTCAGGCAGGGACTCGAAGGCTTCGGCATACCGGTAACGCAGCCGCTGGGTTTTCAGCTCCAGGGGCTCCCCCGGCGCCTTGACCTGAAAATGGAGGTCAAAGCCCTCATCCGGCTGCAGCGTCAGCACCAGGACGTTGGGGTTGCAGGAAGTCTTGAGGGGCTGGAAGAGCCACACCGGCGGGCACCGGAAGGTGACGGCGATCTGGGTGAAGCGGGAGGGCAGCGCCTTGCCGGTGACCAGGTAGAAGGGTACCCCGCTCCAGCGCCAGTTCTCGATGGCCAGTTTCAAGGCGACGAAGGTGGGAGTGGCGGAAGTGGGCGAAACTCCTTCTAATTCCCGATACCCGGGCACCGACTGGCCCTCCGCGGTTCCACGGGTATACTGGCCGTAAACCACGTCCTCCGGGCGCACCGGGGTGACGGCCCGCAGGACTTTGGCTTTTTCACCGCGGATGGCCTCCGGTTCGAAGGTCACCGGCACCTCCATGGTGATCAGGGTGAGGAGCTGGGTAAGGTGGTTCTGCACCATATCCCGCAAGGCCCCGGCATGCTCGTAATAGCCGCCCCGATGCCCTAACCCGCCGGCTTCCGCCACGGTGATCTGGACGCTTTGCACCAGGTTCCGGTGCCAGAGGGGCTCGAAGATGTCGTTGGCGAAGCGGAAGATCAGGAGGTTTTGCACCGTCTCCTTACCCAGGTAATGGTCGATGCGATAGATCTGGGATTCGTCGAAATAGCGGTGCAGCAGTTGATTGAGGCTCAGGGCCGACTCCAGGTCCCGGCCGAAGGGCTTCTCCACCACCAGCTTGGTCCAGCCGGGGCTGCGGTTCAATGCGGCCTCCCCCAGGCCGGTAATTGCCGGTTCGAAGGCCTCCGGGGGCAGGGCCAGATAAAAGACGCGATTCCCCGGAAACCCTTGGGCCGTTTCCAGGGACTGGAGCCGGTCCGCCAGGGCCCGGTAATCTTCGGGGGTTTCCCCTCCCAGAGACTGGAAAAAGAGGCACTGATCGCACCAGGCGTCAGCATGGCCGGTCTGGGGAAGCCCGGCCTCGGCCAGGGCCTCCCGGGCCAGGACCCGGAATTCCTGATCATCCAGGTTCCGGCGGGAGAGGCCCACCAGCAGGAGCCGGTTTTCCCAGCCATACTGTTCGCTGATACGATAGAGAGCCGGCAGCAGCTTGCGGCGCATCAGATCGCTGGTGGCGCCAAAGACCACGAACAGGTGCGGATCTATCCGGTGAGCGACCATAATCCATACTTTCCTGAGGCAGGTCTCGGGGCGGCAAGGGTTCAGGCCTCCACCCTGTGACGGAGTCCCCCGGCAGTCTAGATATTAAGGAGGCTGGACCGGGATTGCAAGCCCGCGGCAGCCTTAGTTGGGTGCGAGGTTTCTTTATTTAAACGGGGGAGCGCTGCCGGCCCAAAACCTTGCTGCCGCGGCGCAGGCGGCTCCGGCAGCGGCGCCGGGGGAAATCGCCTTTTCCATCCAGGCGGCTTGCGGCCCGGTGGTTTTTCCTCTAAACTTTGATGGTTCAAAATCACCGGGGCAAGGCTGATGACCCCGGGGTCAGGCGCCAGCCGGCGCCGGTTATCTTAGTACGCCAGCATCATAGATCCGGCAGCGTCTTAATTAACCGCGGGAGCAGTGATTACGTCCCCTCACCCTCACCCTGTCCGCCATTGGGTGGAGGAAATCGGGTACTTAGTTAGCCTGGCGGAAAGGGATCATGCTAGCAGCAAAGGTATTCCCCAATTTTAGTGAAGCGGCCAAAGGAGCCTGTTTAAATGACCAGAAGAATCGGCGTCTATGTGGATTCCATGAATATCATGCGCAGCGGCGGCTACGGTATGCGCTACGAAGTCATCCGCCGTTTCGTCGGCCGGGATGGCGACGAGGTGATGCGCCTCAACGCTTACGTGGCCATCGACGAAGAGCGGGCCATCTCCGATCCCAATTATAAAAATACCCTGAATTTCATTCTCACCCTGCGCGACCTGGGCTTCAAAGCGGTGGAGAAGCCCATCCGCTGGTACACGGACGACTCCGGACGCACCTACGGCAAGGCCAACCTCGACATGGAGATGGCCCTGGATATCGTTTCCCAATCGGAGCGCCTGGACCTGCTCTACTTCTTCACCGGGGACGGTGATTTTTGCAGCGTGGTGTCCATGGTGCAAAACAAAGGCTGCCGGGTGGAACTGATCGCCTTTGCCAACGTCTCCGGGCGGCTGCGCCGGGAGGTAGACCTGTTCGTCCCGGGATACCTGATCCCGGGTCTGCTGCCCACCTCGCCGGCCTATGCCGGGACGCCCCTCTGGGGCGAAGTAGGCAGCCGGGTGCGAGGGGTCTGCACCAAGTACTTCCAGGACCGGTCCTATGGGTTTTTCCGTTTTATGCAGAGCTTTGGCAAGGTCTGGGTGACCGACACCCGCTTGGAAGAATCGCCCTATGCCTCGGTGTTCTTCCTGGAAAAGGACCTGCCCCGGGGAACGCATCCGGATAACCTGCCCAGCCGGGACTTCATCTTTGAATTTACTCTCAACGAAGGGGAGAAAGGATTCGTCGCCTCGGATATCGACCTGATCTACAAATACTGACTGTTTTCTGTTGTCTGTTTTCTGTTTGCTGTGTTAAGGCCAATACGCTTCGTTTAGGCGGTTATCCTTAAATGAATTGGTGGGCGGTGCCCACCCTACATAAGGGCCGTAAAGCACGATATTCTTGTGCCGTCTGAGGTATACGTTCTTTACAGAAAACAGAAAACAGTGAACAGTAAACAGAAAACAGTTAATCGAAGGAGTGGCTATGGCTAAGAAGCTGAGGGTGCTGTTCGTGGCCTCCGAAGGGGTGCCTTTCGCCAAGACCGGGGGGTTGGCGGATGTGGTGGGCACTCTGCCTTATGCCCTCCAGAAGTTGGGGGTGGAGGTCAAAGTCCTGCTGCCCTATTACGCCGCGGTGAAACAGGGCAAGATCCCAACCCTAGCGGTGGCCGAGGATTTGGAGGCGCCCCTGCCGGAGCCCCTCAACCTGCGCTTCGACCTCATGGCCCCCAGCTCTGCGGATTATCCATTCTGGTTCGTGGCCCGGGACGAGTTCTACGACCGCAGCCAGCTTTATGGCACCGCCAAGGGTGATTATTTCGATAACCTGGAACGCTTCGCCTTTTTCAGCGCCGCAGTGCTGCCCAGCTGCCGGGCCATGGACTTCAAGCCCGACGTGATCCACTGCCACGACTGGCAGAGCAGCCTGGTTCCGGTCTATCTGAAAAATCTTTGGGCCGGGAAAGAAGAGGCGCTTTCCGGGACCAAGTCCGTGCTGACCATTCACAACCTGGCCTACCAGGGTCTGTTTGCCAAGGACAAGTTTCCCCGGCTGGGTCTCGATTGGTCCCTTTTCGGGATCAACGGCCTGGAATACTACGACCGGATCAACCTCCTCAAGGGCGGCATCGTCTTTGCGGACGCCATTACCACCGTCAGCCAGCGCTACAGTGAGGAGATCCAGACCCCTGAGTTCGGCTATGGGCTGGAAGGGGTGCTGCGCCAGCGCGCCGGAGACCTGCACGGCATCCTCAACGGGGTGGATTACCGGGAATGGAGCCCGGAGAGCGACTCGCTGCTGCCGGCCAACTTCAGCCGGGACGACCTCAAGGGCAAGGCCGCCAACAAGGCCGCCCTGATGGAAGCCTTCGGACTCTCCAAAAAGCTGGCCAAGGCCCCCATCCTGGCCATGATCTCCCGCCTGGCGGACCAGAAGGGCTTCGACCTGGTGGCCCAGGTGTTGCCCCAGCTCATGGACCAGGAATTGATGGTGGTCATCCTGGGGACCGGCGACGAACATTACCAGCGTTTGCTGGCCGCAGAGGCCCCCAAGTATCCCGGGAAATTGGGGGTGCTGGTGGCCTTCGACAACCGGCTGGCCCACCTCATAGAGGCCGGGGCCGACATGTTTCTCATGCCCTCGCGCTTTGAGCCCTGCGGCCTCAACCAGATCTATTCCATGAAATACGGCACCATTCCCGTGGTCCGGGCCACCGGCGGCCTGGCGGACACCGTCACCCCGGTGGGCAGCCCCATCGAGCCGGGGACCGGCTTCGTCTTCGACGACTACGACCCTGAGGTCTTCCTGAAGGCCATCCACACCGCCCTGGAGGCCTACCGAGACCCGAAACTATGGCAGCGCCTCATGCAGAACGCCATGGCCCAGGACTTCTCCTGGACCAAGAGCGCCCGGGCCTACCTGGAGCTGTATCGGCAATTGGTGTGAAAGAACAGGGGTCAGGGGTCAGGGGTCAGGGATTAGAAATGGTGGCACAGGCTTCCAGCCTGTGATGGGTCGCCCATTCTCATTGTAGGATGGACCTGTTTTCCCTTCTTGGATTCTATAAAGGTTCACTCCATCCAGGTACAGTAGCCGCCTTGACCGGGGGCAGGGGTTGGACCGAGGTTCCTCTCGGAAAGGGATTTGGCTTTGAAGGTGCAGCCGACCGGCTGCCTATCACTTCCCTCAGGCTTCGGCTTCCCGGCAGGATGGCCCGCAGGTAATGGTAACCGGGGGAGCTAACTCCGGCGCGGCATCTTGCACGAAAAGTTCCCCAGATTTGAGAGATTGCTCAGCCCTGGCCAGTTCCCGGCCCAGGTAAGCGGCATGGTCCAGGCGGGAGATAAGACCCCGCTCAATGGCTGGGGTAAAGAGTTCCGCCGCCGTGCTCCCCTCAATCACAGCGTCCAGCAGGCCGTCAGTTTGATAATGCTCCAGGGAAAGAATTTCTCTGTCCCGGTCGACATAGATCACGAAGTATCCAGCCGGATCGCTCACCATTCGTGCGGGTAGATAACCACGGACAGGCTCCACGACCAAGCTGACGGCGAAGGGTCTGGCAGGGCCTGGATTCCGGGCGGCGCACCGCTTCCCCTCCGAGATAACCGTCATGGCATCAGCTTCGCCGATGAGGTCTATTACCTCCACTACTTCCCGGAAGTGGGCCACGGCCTCGGGGCTGAGATTTTTTAAAAGAGGCCGCCGCCCCCGAGCGCCCACGATGGCCCTGCGATCGTCAATCCCCTGCTGGGCCAGCGCCAGCAACGATTGCCCCGGATAGTGCCCCACGGTCTGCTGGGAATCAGCACCGCATAGGACCACAAAACGAAGGTGGGGGTTGGCCAGGACATTCTGGATCAGACGCTCGATCCCCAAGTTTTCGGTATGCAGCGTCCCCACCACGGCAATTTCCGGCCCAGCTTCCCTCGCCACTGCTACCGCCAAGTCTTCTGCGGTTAAAGTGCAAACGGCCACCGGCGCCTGATAGCGCAGCACCTGATAGGCTCCTGGAAGCGGGGGCCACCCCCTGCGCTCCACCACCTTTTCAGCGGGGCAAACCTCAAGATCGGAGACGGCCTCTCCCAGTGCCTGGGTCAGGGCGTTCAGCACCAGGGGTGGGATGCAGACCTCGCACCCCAAGCAATCATATCGCTGCCCCGCCAAGCGCCGTTTCGCCTCCTGCACCAATTCCCTGAGTTCCAAGAGGTCTTCCCCCTCCGGGAACGCCTTCTCCAATGCCATGATAAGGTTATGGAAGCAGCCGCAGGTCCGGCATTTCTCGGCGGCCAGAGCCTCTTGCAAGTATGAAAAGGCTTCTTTATAAGCCCTCGTCTCTTCGTTAGTTAATTTCATCTTCGCTCCATAATTATGATGCTACTGTGAACAAATCCTATTCTTTCTAAGTCGATTATGCAAGAAAGAACAACCTCATACCAAATGAGTGATGGGTAGGGGCTCTTCGCCCCTGGCTCTCCCATACAAAACCTCACCCCTTAAAAAGCCGCAGGCGCAGGGAGTTGCTGACCACGGACACCGAGCTCATGGCCATGGCGGCCGCAGCCAGGCCCGGGTTCAGGGTCCAGCCCCAGAGGGGGTAGAAGACCCCGGCGGCCACCGGCAGGGCCACCACGTTATAGCAGAAGGCCCAGAAGAGGTTCTGGCGGATGATTCGCATCATCTGCCGGGACAGCTTTATGGCCTGGGGAATGAGGGCCAGGTCGTCCCGGATCAGGGTGAGGTCGGCGGCCTCCGCGGCCACGTCGGCGCCGGTGCCCAGGGCGATGCCGACGTCGGCCTGGGCCAGGGCCGGGGCATCGTTGATGCCGTCGCCCACCATGGCCACCACTTCGCCGCCTTCTTGCAGCATGGCCACCTTCCGGGCCTTGTCGCCGGGCAGCACCTCGGCCAGCACCTCATTGATGCCCACGCTGGCTGCCACCGCGGCCACGCTGAGGCGGTGGTCGCCGCTTAAGAGTGCGATCTTCAACCCCATCTCCTGCAAGGCTCTCACGGTTTGCTGCGCCCCCGGTTTCAGGGTGTCCGCCGCGGCGATGAGGCCCACCGGTTTCCCGGCCACCGCCAGAAAGATGGCGGTTTTGCCTTCCCGGGCGTATTCCTCTTGCCGGGCGCCCAGGGCGTCGCTGCTGATCTGCTTATGCATCAGGAAGGCGTGCGAGCCCAGGAGCACCTCCTGGCCCTCGACCCGGGCCTCCACCCCCAGGCCCGGCAGCGCCTGAAATTCCGCCACCTGCGGCAGCTCCAGGTTTTTCAGGGCGGCCGCGTGGGTCACCGCTTCGGCCAGGGGATGCTCCGACCTGGCCTCCAGGGCCGCAGCCAGGGCCAAAACCCGGTCGGCGCTCCAGCTCTCCCATGCCTGGATGTCGGTCACCTGGGGGGCGCCGCGGGTGAGGGTGCCGGTCTTGTCGAAAACCACGGTAGTAAGGCGGTAGGCCCGCTCCAGGGGCTCGCCGCCCCGCATCAGGATACCCAACTCGGCCCCCCGGCCGGCGCCCACCATGACCGCAGTGGGGGTGGCCAGCCCCATGGCGCAGGGGCAGGCAATGATGAGCACCGCCACCATGCTGACCAGAGCCCGGGTAATGGCCGGCGGCGGCCCGAACTGGAGCCAGGCCAGGAAGGTGATGGCTGCCAGCCCCATGACCACCGGCACGAAGATGGAGGCCACCTTATCCACCAGACGCTCGATGGGGGCCTTGCTGGTCTGGGCCTCTTCCACCAGGCGGATGATCTGGGAGAGCACCATTTGCTCACCCACCCTTTTCGCCTCAAAGACCAGGAAACCCCGCTGGTTCAAGGTGGCGCCCCAAACCTCGGCCCCCGGCTCCTTGACTACCGGCAGGCTCTCCCCGGTGAGCATCGATTCATCCACCGCGGAGCTCCCTTCGACCACCACCCCGTCCACCGGAATCCTCTCTCCGGGGCGCACCAGCACCAAATCCCCCACCGCAACCTGCTCCAGGTCCACTTCCTGCTCGACGCCGTCCCGTCGCACCCGGGCGCTGGGCGGAGCCAGGGCGAAGAGGCGGCGGATGGCCTCCGAGGCCCGTCCCCGGGTGCGAGCCTCCAGCCAGCGTCCCAGCAGGATAAAGGTGATGATCATCAGGGCGGTGTCATAGTAAACCGCCTCCCGGGCCGCTGCGGCGACGCTCCCGGGAAAGAAGGTGACCCAGGCGGAATAGCCATAGGCGGCGGAGGTGCCCAGGGCCACCAGGGTGTCCATGTTGGTGGTCCGGTGCCGGGCGGCGCTGGCGGCCCCGGCAAAGAACGGAGCCCCGGAATAGAACATCACCGGGGTGGCGAAGGCCAGCAGCAGGAAGTGGAGGGACTGACGCCCCAGACCGGCCCAGTGCGCCACCGGGGGGATCATGAAGGCCCATACCGGCAGGCTCAGGACCAGGGCCACCAGGAAGCGGTTGCGAAAGGCCAGGACCTCGATTTCCGGAGAGGGGGGCGGCTGGGATTCCCGGGACGTCCCTTCCACTTCATAGCCGGCTTCCCGGATCACCGCGGCGAGGGCCTCCGGGCCGGTAACCTGGGGATGATAACGCACCCTGGCCTGGCGGGTGGCCAGATTGACCATGGCCAGCTCCACCCCGGGAGCCGTGGTCAAGGCCCGTTCCACCCGGGCCACGCAGGCGGCGCAGTGCAACCCTCCCAAGGTCAAGGTGATATCTACGGTCTTATCTGGCACGACTATGATCTCCTGCCCAAAGCCCTCTGCACCGCCAGGCGCGCTAACCTGGCTTTCAGCCACGCCGGGCGACCTGAAACTAGCGGTTTAGTACACAATTGATTATCCATTGAAAATACTGATTTTAACCCCCCTTTGGAAAAGGGGGGGGAGGGGGGATTTAGTATAACCTCTTTAAATCACCCTAAATCACCCTTTTTCAAAGGGGGACTTAACATGCCAAATCCAACCTTCAGTCCTGATATTACGTCAGGCTGATTAAACACTCTACTAGCATAATCCGCCCCGGGTCCAATGGCAAGGAGGAGGGGGGGCGATCCCGTTCCCGCCTTGCCTGGCCCATGCTTCCCTGATACTATTAGGGCATGAACCCGATTAAGACCCCGCGTATCGGCAAAAAGCTGGGCCTGCCCCTCTGGTCCATCCTGGGATTGCTGCTGTTGGGCGGCCTGGGATGGCTTCTGTACCTGCACCTGGCCTCCGGCGCGCCCCCGTGGGTGCGCCTCCAGACCCCGGTGGAGGTGGTGGGCCCCAAGACCGCCCTCACCCTGGAGGCCGGAGCTGGAGCCAGCGGCTTGCGAGAAGTCAGGGTCAGCCTCACCCAGGCCGGCCGGGAGCAGGTGGTGCTGGAACGCCAATTCCCTCCCGGCGGCGGGCCGGGGGAGCAGGTGGAGATCCCCGTCACTCTGGAGCCCAAGACCCTGGGGTTCAAGGACGGGAAGGCCACTCTCACCGCCTCGGTGCGGGATCGCTCCTGGCGGGAGCTGTTCCGGGGCCGCCTGGCGGTCCTGAGCCGGGAGGTAGTCATCGACCTGGTCCCGGCCTCCGTCTCCATGCAGTCGCTGAGCCACCTGGTGTACGCCGGGGGCACCGGGGCCATGGCCTACCACCTCAGCAAGCCGGTTCAGGAATCCGGGGTGCTGGTGGGGGGCGTGTTATACCGGGGCTTTGCCAATCCCCGGGGAGGGTCCGGGGATCACGTGGTGCTGTTCCCGATCCCCCAGGAGGGGCCCGCCATCCTGCGACTGGAGCTGGTGGCCCGCTCCGGCGGCCAGGAGGTGAAGCAGAACGTTCCCCTGAGGGTGCAGCCCCGGAAATGGCGCAGCGACCAGATCAAGCTCTCGGATACCTTTCTGGCCAAAGTGGCTGCCACCCTGCCGGTGGCCAAGCCCGGCGACCTCCTGGGGAATTTCCTGGAGCTCAATCGGGAGACGCGTCGCCAGAACCATGAACGGGTGCGCCAGGTCTGCTCCCGGAGCAACCCCCAACCCTTATGGTCCGGCCCCTTCCATCGTTTTCTGGGCAAGACCGAGGCCGGTTTCGGAGACCGGCGCACCTATATCTATCAAAACAAGCCCGTGGACCACGAGGTGCACCTGGGGGTGGACCTGGCCTCAGTGGTGCACAGCCCCGTGCCCGCGGCCAACCGCGGGGTGGTGGTTATGGCGGAGCCCCTGGGCATCTACGGCAACACGGTGATCATCGACCACGGCCTGGGGGTCTTTTCCCAGTATAGCCACCTGAGCCGGATAGACGTAAAGGTGGGTGACCGGGTGGAGACGGGGACGGTGCTGGGCCAGACCGGCACCACCGGCCTGGCCGGGGGCGACCACCTCCACTTTGGCGTGGCCATCCAGGGGGAATTTGTGGACCCCATAGAGTGGTGGGACGGCCACTGGCTCAAGGACCAGGTGGAGACGGTCTGGCTCAAGACCGCCCCTCCCGCTCCGGAGACGGCCCTGGCCCTGGCCCCGGCCCCAGGCGCGGCCAGAGTGGCTAAAGGCAAGAAGCGGGGGAGCAAACAGCTCAAGAGCCAACTGAAAAAAAAGAAGCAGTAGGAGTAGGGGCCGCCCCTGCACTCCCAACTCAAAGGCAAGCAATGATTACCAAGATCAACCCCCAGAACCCCCAGGAGCGCTTGTTGCGCCAGGCGGTAGAGGCCCTCCTCGGAGGCGGCCTCATCGCCTATCCCACCGACACCACCTACGCGATTGGCTGCGACCTTTACAATCTCAAAGGGATCGCCAAAATTTACCAGATCAAGCGCCGGCCCACCAGCAAGCCCTTCAGTTTCATCTGCCATGATCTGAAGAATATTAGCGAATACGCCCAGGTGGGTAATTATGCTTACAAGGTGATGAAACGCCTGCTGCCCGGGCCCTACACCTTCGTGCTGGAGGCCTCCCGGCAGGTGCCCAAGATTCTCCAGACCAAACGGCGCACCGTGGGCATCCGGGTGCCGGACCACCCCATTGCCCTCACGCTGGTTGGCCTGCTCGGGCATCCCATCATCAGCACCAGCGCATCGCTGCCCGACGGCCCGGTGGAGAGCGACCCCTATGAGATCGAGGAAAAGTTCAAGCCGCACCTGGCCCTGGTTCTCGACGGGGGCATCATCCTGCCCTCTCCCTCCAGCATCATCTCCCTGATTGACGACGCCCCGGAAATCATCCGGGAGGGCAAGGGGCCGGTGGGCCTCTTCACTTGAAAAAGTTGGGAATATATATTTGAATCCTCGATTATCTTTTGTAGGGGCGGGGTTTCCCCGCCCAGGGCACCCCCACAGGCCAGAGGCCTGTGCCACTGGACGCCGCCCCCCCCGGCCGTGATGGAATCGAAGGTCAAGTATATAATTCCCAAATTTTGAATTGAGCCCAGGCGAAGCTATTCCTCGCTTCGAAAAAATAAAAACCGATGAAAAGATATCTTTTGCTCCTGGTCTTTCCTAATTTTGCTGCATCTGGCCGTTTCACCGGCCGCGGCCACGAATGTATTCCAGCGCTATGAGCAAGTGATCTGGATTAACCAGCACCAGCAAGCGGGGGCGGCCTATGAAAATGGCAAAAAACTCTTCGAATTTCCCGTAATCACCGGTGATGATGAAACGACCACCAATCCGGGCATCTATTTGGTAAGATTGAAAGTCGAAGATTATTATTCAAAAAAATACGATACAGAAATGCCTTATTCCATATTTTTTGATCTCAAAGAAATGAAAGCCATTCATGGCGGCGAAGTGCCCCCGCCCGACGAAAGAGCGGAATGGGCCACCCACGGCTGCGTTCACGTTGAGGATCCCTATATTGAACGGCTATTTGACTGGGCCGAGGTGGGGAAAACCGTGGTGGTCATCCAAGGGTGGAGAGACGAGGATTAGAGCAAGGTTCAGGCGCATTGAAGCACAGCGCACCGCGTGGGGCGCCGGCCTTGTTGGCCATCAGGTCTTTTGAGGTGGCGGCTGCCTGCCCAACGACCGTTACCTAAACCACGCTGGCAGGAAGGCCGGTTGGGGGTAGGCGAAGGCCGTCAGGTTGGACAGAGTTTCTTCGGTGTCATCGCCCAGCAGGTAGCGCAGGAAACTGCTTTCCTTGGGGGGATAGACCGCTTCCACCTTGCCCCGGATGCCGCCCAGGCGTCCGGCTTTTTCGATGGCGTCCTCAGGGTTCCCGAACACGTCCACCAGGCCTATCTCCTTGGCCTGCTCCCCGGTGTAGACTTTGCCTTCCGCCAGGGGCCTCAGCGTCTCCAGAGGTATCTTGCGATTGCGAGCCACGTCGCTTAAAAACTGCTGGTAGATGTTATCCAGCAGGTCCTGCATATAGGCTTTTTCTTCCGGGGTCATAGTCCGGAAGGGGGAGCCCACATCCTTGTAGCGCCCGGCTTTCAGGGTGAAGAAATCGAGGCCGACCTTCTTGGTGAGACCCTCGACGTTGGTGAACTCCATGATCACCCCGATGCTGCCGGTGGCGGTGCCCCTATCGGCCATGATGAGGTCGGCGCCGCTGGCGATGTAGTAGGCTCCCGAGGCGGCCAGGGTTCCCAGGGAGGCCACCACCTTTTTCTTCCTGCGGATTTTTTCCACTTCCCTGAGAATTTCCTGGGAGGGGCCCACCGCGCCTCCCGGAGAGTTGATGCGCAGGACAATGGCCTTGATGCTCGGGTCATCCCTGAAGTCGTCCAGTTGTTTGAGGGTGGTCTTGGAATCGGCGATGATCCCCTTGATTTCCACCACTCCCACCTTACCCTGGCTGGTCCCCCAGCCTAGCCCGCCGCCCTTCCCCAAAATTTGAGCGCCGAGGACGGTGACGCCCACCAGAAAGAGGACCGCCAGCACGGCGATCAGGATGCCGTTTAACAGGGATGGTAGTTTCATCGCTTTGGCTCTTACCCGTTGTCTTTGGTCTGCTTCTCTTCCAGGGTTTCCCGAATCAGGTCCCCAATGTTGGTGGTGGCTTCGGTGCGGGAATGGAGGTAATCCCGGTAATGCGTCTGTTCCTCGTCGGTTTCCAGCTTGCGGATCGACAGGCCGATGCGGCGTTCTGTGGCCGAGCTATGGATCACCTTGGCCCGGATAGTGTCCCCCACCTTGAGGCCGCCCATCTTGTCCCTTCCTAACTCGGAGATGTGGATCAGGCCTTCGATGCCCTCTTCCACTTCCACGAAGAGACCGAAGTCGGTAACGTTGGTGATGGGGCCGGACACGATGGCACCCACCGGAAAGCGTTGATCGATGGTTTGCCAGGGGTTGGAGGCGAGGTCCTTGATGCTCAGGGAAAAGCGTTCATTTTCCTTATCGATGAAAAGTACCTTGGCCTGCACCACCTGGCCTTTCTTGTAGATCTCCGAGGGGTGTTTGAAACGCTTGGTCCACGAGATGTCAGAGATGTGCACCAGGCCGTCGATACCTTCGTCGATGCCGATGAAGATGCCGAAGTCGGTGATGTTTTTAATCTTGCCTTCGATGACCGATCCCACCGGGTATTTCTCGCCGATAACTTCCCAGGGGTTGGGTTCCACCTGTTTCAGGCTAAGGGAGATGCGCTTGCGGTTGGGCTCCAGTTCCAGGACGGTGGCTTCTACCAGGTCGCCGGCGGTGAGCACCTGGGAAGGATGGCGAATCTTGCGGGTCCAGGACATCTCGGTGATGTGGATCAGGCCCTCCACTCCTGGTTCCAACTCCACGAAGGAGCCGTAATCGGTGAGGCTTACCACCTTGCCCTGAACCCGGGAGCCCAGGGGATATTTTTCTTCCACGCTGCTCCAGGGGTCCGCCGCCAATTGTTTCAGGCCCAGGGAGATGCGTTCCTTTTCCCGGTCAAAACTCAGCACCTTGACGCTGATGGAATCGCCCACCTTGAAGAGATCGCCGGGGTGGCGCACCCGGCCGTAGGAGAGGTCGGTGATGTGCAACAGGCCGTCCAGGCCCCCCAGGTCAACGAAGATGCCGTAGTCGGTGATGTTTTTCACCACCCCTTCCAGGGTCTTGCCCTCTTCCAGGGTGGCCAGCAAGGTGGCCTTGGCCTCATTCTTGGCCTTTTCCAGGGTGATCCGGCGGGACAGCACCACGTTGCGCCGTTTGCGGTTGAACTTCAGCACCCGGAAGGAGAACTTCTCCCCAATCAGGTGGTCGGTGTGACGTACCGGGGACAGGTCCACCTGGGAGCCGGGGAGAAAGGCGATGATGCCCCCCAGGTCCACGGAAAGCCCTCCCTTGACCTTGGCCACCACGGTGCCGGTCACCTCGCCATCGTGGTTGTAGGCGGCACTGATATCTTCCCACACCTTGATCTTGGAGGCTTTGTTTTTGGAGAGCATGAGCGCGCCTTCCTCATCTTCCCTGCTCTCCATCAAGGCCTCCACATCATCCCCGACGACGGCGGTGATTTCGCCATCCGGGGTGGTGAATTCGTGGATGGGAATCTGGCCTTCGGATTTATAGCCGATGTCCACCATGACGAAGTCTTTGGTGATGGAGACGATGCGGCCTTTGACCACTTCCCCTTCCTGAACCCTTCTGAGGCTCTCTTCATAGAGGTCGCTCATGGATTCCATGTCCGACATCTCGGGTGCGGCCTCTCCCTGAGAAGCTTCCAGCGGGGCTGCCTCAACCGATGCTGCCGGCGCCGAGGCGGCAGCTTCATCCTCGGGTTGCGGCCGGGTCTCGATTTCCTCCGGCTGGGTCTGGTTGTGCAGTTCTGTTTTTTCCGTACCTTCCATGTCAGGTTGTCCCCCTTAGACGGGTATACTCGGTTATTTTCCCACCGGCCGGTTCACGGCCGTAAGCTTCCTTGTTGGTCTTCCCTCACCCGCAGCCCCCTCACAGGCTTAAAGCCGGCGCCACAGCCACCCCTGTTCCGGAGGCAATCTATTAAGTTATGCGCATCTAATATACTGCGCCGGCTGTATGGGCGCCAATTTTCTGCAAGCAGAGTTCCACTACCCGGTCCACGGTCAAATCGGTGGTGTCGATTACCGTGGCGCCGGGCGGCACCCTCAGGGGCGCCTCCTCCCGGGCCTGGTCCTGACTATCCCTGGCGGCCAAGTCGCTCCTGATCTCCTCCAGGGAAGGCGGAGAATGGTCCCCCTGCCAATCCCGTTGCCGGCGGAGGGCCCGGACGCTCAGGCTGGCGTCCAGGTAAAACTTAAACCCGGCCCTCGGAAAGACCACGGTGCCCTGATCCCGTCCCTCGGCCACCACTCCGCCGTCCCGGGCCAGGTGGCGCAAATGGCCCTTGACCCACTGCCGCACTGCCGGCAGTTTGGCCACCAAAGAGGCGGCCCGGCTCACTTCGGGGGTCCGCAGCTCCTGAGTGACCTCCAGTCCGTCGATGGACAGGTGAAAACCGGAAGCATCGGCCTTAAGCCCCGGCTTAAAACCTGGCAGCAATCGGCCCAGGGCTCCGGGGTCGTTTATCTTAAGCCCCAGGCGCCGGGCCTGCCAGGCCACGGCCCGATACAGGGAGCCGCTGTCCAGGTACAGATAATTTAAGGATCGCGCCAGCCGCCGGCCCACCGTGCTCTTGCCGGCCCCGGCCGGACCGTCGATGGTGATAATCGCCCGTTTCGCCACTCAGCCCGTGATCCCCAGCGCCTGTTGCAGTGTCTTTAGGAAGCGCCGGTTTTCCTGGGGCAACCCCACGTTGACCCGGATGTGGTCCGGCAGGCCGTAGGCGTCCATGGCCCGGATAATCACTCCCTGGCGCAGCATGGCCTGGTAGACTTGCCGCCCCGGTTTGGGCACCCGGATCAGAATGAAGTTGGCCTGGCTGGGAAGGTATTCCAGGCCCAGGCGCCCCAGTTCCCGGCAAATCTCCGCCTTGCCGGCCAGCACCAGTTCCCGGGTGCGGGCCAGAAAGTCAGTGTCGGTCAGGGCGGCCCGGGCGGCCACCTGGGCCAGCCGATTAACGTTGAAGGGCATACGCAGGCGGTTCAGGCAATCGATCAACTTGCTGGGGCCATAGCCGTAGCCGATTCTGAGACCGGCCAGGCCGTAGGCCTTGGAGAAGGTGCGCAACCCCACCAGGGCCCGGTCTTCGGCAAGGTAGGCCAGCCCGGAGGGCACCTGGGGGTCGTCGGCAAAATCGAGGTAGGCTTCATCCAGAACCACAGTGACCTGGGCCGGCAGAGCGGCCAGAAACTCCTCCCATTCTTCCCTCAAAAAGGTGGTGCCGGTAGGGTTGTTGGGATTGTTCAGGATAATCAGCCGGGTTTGGGAAGTGACAGCCCCGGCCACCGCCTTTAGGTTCACCCGCAAATTCTTGAGGGGCACCGGGCGGAAGAGGCCGCCCACGGCCGCGGTTAACAGGCCGTACATCAGGAAGGTGTGGGTGGTGCTGAGGACTTCGCCGCCAGCGGGCACCAGGGCCCGGACCAGCAGGTCCAGGATCTCATCGGAGCCGTTGCCCAGAACGAGCTGCCCCGGGGAGATCCCCAGGTGGGCGGCCAGATCCTCCTTCAGGTAATAGGCGTCGCTATCGGGGTAGCGGTGGATGCTGCTAAGATTGGCACGGATGGCGGCCAGGGCCTTGGGAGAGGGACCCAGGGGGTTTTCGTTGGAGGCCAGCTTGATGGCGTCGGTCAGCCCCAATTCCCGCTCAAGTTCTTCCAGGGGTTTGCCGGCCTGATAGGGCGTCAGTTGTGTGAGGTGCGGCAGAATTTGGGTGAGGGGGTTATTGGCTGCCATAGGGTCACGGCCAGGAGTCTCCGGGGGCTGGGGCAAAGGGGGAACCGGGATGGGCGGTGGGCACGCGGGTAAAAACCGAATTTTGGGCCAAAACCGTACCCCCGAAGCCACGTCGACCTCGGGCCGGGACTGCTCCTTCACCTGAAATTTGCTTGAAAATTAGCCGGTGGCTCTTGGGAAAAACTCCTTTATTACCAAGTCTCGTCTGGAAAACTTGCCTATCGCATATTTTATACAGCAACTGGCCCAAAAACGCAAGAGATTTTGCGGGGCCTGGCCTGGCAGGGTGGCCCTCGCCCCGGCTGGCGGATTACCGGTCCTTAGGCGCCGGAGCCAGAGCCTCTCCCCGGAACACTTTTCTTGGAATTAAGGAGGCATCGTCACCAGGCTGATGAGGGCCGGCGCCTCCCTTTGGGGAGGACCGGCCGCATCCCGGGAAAGCGGGATGATTAAAAGAGCCGGACCGGGTCCATTGACCCGGAAGGCCATTCCTGTTAAGGTGGGGCTAACTTTGTTTCCCTGGGCTTAATATGCTTTATGCCAATCTTTACGTGGACAAGATCGACATCGGCCCATACCTGACCCCGGAGGAATGCTTCGGCGCCGGGGTCTCCGACTGCGCCGAGATGGCCGCCAGGCTTAAGAGCGGCCTCGTCCGTCCGGAGGATTGTCCCAACCTTGCCCCCGGGAAGCGCTATGCCCTGTCCCTGGCCCTCAAGGCTAAGGAGGTCCTGCCGCCGGTGCCATCTCGGGAGTTGCCGCGGCCGGTGCCGCCGGACCTCTTCGAGCTCAACCAGCCTGGCCCCGAGGCGCCGCTTTTGGTCACCGGCAACAGCGAATTAACCCTGACGGTGCTCAGCGGTCTGTTGGCCCTGACCATCAGCCCCTTCTACCTGCTCCTGGTGGACACCCGGGGAGATACCGCGGACATGGCCATGATCTACCGCAGCTTCACGCCGCAGCGCCTGGACCAGGCCCTGGAGGCCCACCGGTTGGACAGGCGGCTCTCCCAGCGCCGGCTCATCATCCCCGGGGTGCTGGCGCCCCTCAAAGAGGAACTGGCCGCTTACACCGGCTGGATTATAGAGCCGGCTCCCATCTGTGCCGCCGAATTGCCCCTGTTCCTGGGGGAGAAGTGGCAGCCGCCGCCCGGCGGCCTCCTTCCTTGATGCCAAATCGCCGCAATCGTCGATTTTTTTTTGCGCTGGAGGTTGCCCCAGGTCAGCGGAGAGCATATATATTAAAATATGCGGCAACTGAGGGCTCCAAGCTCGTTCCGTAGTCCCTTTGCAGCCTATTTCGAGTGAAGCATCATGACCTAAAGGTCATAACGAATAATGAAAATGTGGAACCGCCGCCCTCGGCGGTTCTCGCGCCGGCGAGGGCGCCGGCACTACATCTTCTAAAGCGCAGCATCTGGTAATTTAACTTTCCTCATCCCTAGACAGGCCGCCTGGCGGCGTCCGCCCAGGGTGAAGAGAACGCCCGTCCCGGGGATCCCCTGATGAAAACCATCCTGGTGGTGGATGATGAAGAAGCCATCCGCACCCTGTTGCAGGAGGAGCTAAGCGACGAAGGATATCGGGTGATCATGGCGGGCAGTGCCCGGGAGGCCTTGAAGAGGGTGGAGGAAGAGGCCCTGGACCTGGTGATCCTGGATATCCGCATGCCCGGCATGGACGGCCTGGAGGCGCTGCCCCGCATCCTCGGTTTGAAAGAGGGCCTGCCGGTGATTCTGAACTCTGCCTACACCCAATACCAGGAAAGTTTCATGAGTTGGGCCGCCGACGCCTATGTGGTAAAATCTTCGGACCTCACCGAACTCAAGGCCAAGGTCAAAGAGTTGATCGCCAAATAATGGACGGCCTGAAAGAGCTCACCACCATCATCATGGCCGGCGGCAAGGGCGAGCGCCTCTTTCCCCTGACCCGGGACAAGGCCAAGCCGGCCATCACCTTCGGCAGCCTCTACCGGGTCATCGATTTCACCCTGTCCAATTGTCTCAACTGCGGCATCCGCCGCATCTACGTCCTCACTCAATATGGCAGCTTCTCACTGGACCAGCACCTGCGGGCCGCCTGGGATATTATGCACCCGGACCTGGGGGAGTTCATCTACTCGATGCCGCCCCAGCAGATTATGGTGAGCCGCTGGTACCGGGGCACCGCCGATTCCATTTACCAAAACCTGAACCTGCTGCAGCAGGAACGCCCCCAACAGGTGCTGATCCTCTCCGGGGATCATGTCTACAAGATGAACTACCTGGAGATGCTGGACTTCCATCTCTCCCGGGACGCCGACATGACGGTGGCCGCGGTGATGGTGCCCCGCCAGGAAGCCAGCTCCTTCGGCATTCTCAAGGTGAACGCCACGGCCGCAGTGGAAAATTTTCTGGAAAAACCCGCCAAGCCCCCGGGATTGCCCGGGGCCCCCGGCTTCTCTCTGGCCTCCATGGGGGTCTATATCTTCCGGGCCCGGACTCTGGTGGAGGAGGTCATCAAGGACGCCAAAAAGAAGAGCAGCAAACACGATTTCGGGGGGGACATCATCCCCCAGATGGTGGGACGCAAAAAGGTCTTCGCCTACAACTTCCGGGACGCCGCCGGGCAGCCCCGCTACTGGCGGGACATCGGCCTGCTGGACGCCTACTATAGCGCCCATGCCGACCTGCTGGGCAAAGAGCCCACCTTCGACCTGTTCGAGGCGGCCTGGCCCATCCGCTGCCGGCCGCAGCTTTATCCCCCCAGCAGGTATCTCTCCCCCGGCGGCTGCCTGGCCGTGGGTGATTCCCTGATTGCCTCGGGCTGCGCCATCGAGGGCACGGTGAACCAGGCGGTGCTCTCTCCTGGGGTCCGGGTGGGGCCCGGGGCCACCGTGCAGGGCGCCATCCTCTGGGACGGGGTCGAAATCGGCGCCGGGGCTTTCGTGAACCGGGCCATCATCGAGGATGGCGTAAAGGTGCCTCCCGGCTTTGCCATCGGCAAGGACCTAGAACAAGACGCCCGGCGCTTCCACGTCACCGAAAACGGCATCGTAGTCGTCCCCAACAACGTCATCCTGGAAGAGTAGCAATCCCGCACACCACAAGCAGATACTTGATTGTTTCCCATTTGTGTGTTTGAATTGGACCAAATTAGGCATTTTGCCCAATGATCTAACTTATCCAATTCCAGAAGAAAAAGGGTCAGCGATGAATAAAGAAAAATACGAGGAAGCCAAAATCTACCAAAAGGAGATCTACCGCCTTTTAAAAGAAGGAAACCTATCTCCTGAGGAAAGGCAGAAGCTTGAAGAAATACAGGACCAATTAGCAGGTTTTTTGATGAGTCCGTGGCTTCCTGTTGACTTGATTCGTAGAGCAATAATGATTTGTATTTTAATTATAGGCATATATGGAATAATAAAAGGATATATGTTTATAGCGTTACTCTGGTTGTTGCTACCTTTATTTTCTCCTCGTATTCAGGGTGAAGTTTTACAACTTATCAGACGATTGAGCTAATATTAGATAAAATGAAACATTGTATCTAACAGCGCATAAATAACTCTTAATTTATTGATTATCAATAAAAATTTCTATTATTTTTGCCTCTGGATAAAGATATTTGAATATTGCAGTCAGTCGTAATTTTATTTCATTATAATTATTGATAATATATTTCGTATCGCAATAAATGGAATCAGTGGTTGTCATCATTTTACCATAAAGTGGTAATCCCAAAATAATTTTCAATTGATCTTCATTAATATATGCATCTCCAACACCAAGTTTTGTTGATATGATTTCTTGCACCTGATTTATGTGCAGTTGGTTTCTAATATTAACCATATCTGATAACGCTATATATCTATTCTTATAATTATATATTTTACCCAGAATATTAACATCATGTGTTTCTGTAATGAAATACAGGTCAACAACCGGATCTTTTGTATCAACTTCGGGAAAAATAATATGTATAGCAGGAATTTTAATATGCCTGAGCGGGTCGTTTATTTTATTTTTTAAGAATTCATCAATACCTTTCGCAAAGTTATAAACTATATCTATAAATACTAAATATTTACAAAGTAATGCTTTTCTCTCTTCACGAATTTTTCGTTTCTCGGCTTTCTTTTGAAGAACGTATGTGATAAATCCGCCAAGTATGACGCCCCCAAGACCGGAGAGTGCGGTCCAAAAATTTCCTGACTCTATTATTTTGCAAATCAAATCAACAGACATTTTCAACTCCCTTTTGATTTCACTAAATACCCTTTATCTATAATCTTGCATTTTTTTTATCTTAACGAAAGTATAATAGTTTTCAAGGGAATTAAATAATGCGTCTCCAGGCCCAACGCGCCCAAGGTTTGCTCACCCCCACCCGCCTCTACCTGGTGCGCCACGGTCAGGTGGCCGAGGGCCACACCCAGCGCTACCACGGCCACAATGATATCGGGCTTTCGCCCCAGGGCGAAAGGCAATTGCGGGAACTGGCGGCGCAGCTCCGGGGGGCGCCCCTAGCGGGAATCTACGCCTCCGACCTCACCCGCTCCTTAAACGGCGCCGAGATCATCAGCCGGGGCCGGGGCCTGGCCCCTCTGGTAATCCCGGAGTTCCGGGAGGTTAATTTCGGGGCCTGGGAGGGCCTCACCTTCGGAGAGATCATGGAGAAGTACCCGAGCCAACTGGAGGCTCGCCTCCGGGACCTCTCCAGCTTCCGCATCCCCGGGGGCGAAAGCCTCCAGGACGTGGAAGCCCGGGCCCTGCCCCGGCTCCGGGAGTTGCTAGCCCGCCACCGGGACGCCGCCTTCCTCATCGTAGCCCACGCCGGCGTCAACCGGGTCATCCTCTGCGAGGCCATGGGCCTGCACCTGAACCACCTCTTCCGGCTGGAGCAGAACTACGGCTGCCTCAATATCATCGATTATTTTCCGGACCTGGCGGTGGTGCGCCTGCTAAACGGCGGGGTCAACGGCGCCGCAGTGGGAAGCCAGTAATCAGTGATCAGTGATCAGTAGCCGGTTGTTGACTGCCAGCTTTTTCTGACTACTGGCTACTGGCTACTGGCTACTACGAATTCCTGCAGGTAATCCTCCCAGGCCCCCGGGTCCCTGGCGCTCTTCAGATACAGGGCCAGGTGGGCCTCATCCTGGCCGTAGTAGCCCGGAAAGCCCGTGGGCGCCGCGCCCCCCGGGCAAGGCGCCAGGGCACTCAAGTGGATGGCCGGGATTAAGCGCCAGTCCGCTTCCTCCTGCAAAGGTCCGGGAACCCGCTCCTCCACCGTGGCGATCACCGACCGGGACGCCCTGATGGCCAACGGCCAGTCCGCCACCCTCGGAATGAGAATATTTCCCAGGTCATCGCCTTTGCCGCCGTGCACCAGGGTGACCTCCGGCGTCAGCGCCTTGACCACCACCAGGTCTTCGCCGCTAAACGGGTCCGGTATGACCCGGAAATTGGCGTTGACCTCCAGATAGACCGATGCCAGGATTCCCCGCACCGGCAGAAAGGGGACGCCCATGCCCCCCGCCTGGAGGGCTCGCAGCAGGGCGCCTCAGGGATACTCCCAGCACTTAAGGCGCCCCTGCTCCACCGCCCGGCGGAAGTTAGGGGCCATCCCGTATTCCTCCAGGACCACCTGGGCAAAGTGGAGGCGGTCGGCCAAACCGGCCCCCACCGCCAGGTCCACGTTGAGGCCCCCGGTGGGCACCGTGACCAGTCCCAGGTTTAGCCGGCCCTGGCGGATAAGTTCCCGGATCAGGGCCATGGGCGCGGCCCTGGTGTGGCCCGTCAGGGCCACCAGGTCGCGGTCTTTAACCAGGGCTGCGGCCCCGGCCAGATCAGTCCAGACAGGTGGCATGGCGGTCTCCCGGAATGGGATGCTGGTCCAGCAGGGCCAGCAGGTTCAAGAGAATGCGGGCGGTGGCCCCCCAGATCAGCTCCCCGTCCCCTCGCCAGTCGCAGACCCTGGTGCTCCGCCCCTGGTAACGGTAGGGCCTGCTGCTCCAGCGAGCCGGGTCGAAAAAGCCCTCCAGAGGTAGCAGCAGCAACCTTTCTACTTCCCGGGGGTTGATCCGAAACTCGTAAGGGTGAGGGATCAGGCCCAGAAAGGGGGTGATACGATAGCCGGTCAAGGTGGCCACCGGCTCCAGGGCCCCAAGCAGTTCCACCACCCCGGGGTCGAGGCCGATCTCTTCCCGGGTCTCACGCAGGGCGGTGGCCGGCAGGTCCGGATCCTCGGGGCCTCTCACCCCCCCGGGAAAGGAGATCTGGCCCCGGTGGTCTTTTAGGGTAAGGGTGCGCCGGGTGAATAACAGATGAGCTTCCCCCTCGTTGAAAAACAGCGGCGCCAGCACCGCGGCGGCCACCAGGTCAGACGCCGCCGCAGGTTCAGGCGGATTCGGGGCGAGGCGGGATTTCAACAATGAGACCAGGGGGCGGCTCATGGCCATACTTATCACGGAAATCCCTTGCAGACAAGAGAGCCGCCGGCTCTCTGAGGCGAACCGCCGCTAGCCGCAGGCGCAGGGGGTACTGGTGTTGGGCTTCGTAAGCAGCATGATTTTAATAAAGAAAATCTAAATTCCCAGGGTATTAAAGTCCCCCTTTGGAAAAGGGGGATTTAGGCAGTGGTGTCCGGCAGAGATTTTGCATAAGGGACTGGCGAATGAAAA
>JBAVAG010000048.1:0-44849 GCA_049585595.1 Desulfobaccales bacterium | reverse complement strand
TAGATAATCTCTTTTCAAAAAGGCTGGATTGCCAAGATGAAGGTCGGAAATGACACAGAGATGATCTTCTCTAACGGGTATCGCAGATCTTTCCATAGAAATTTTTTATCCAAGTCCAGCGGCGTTCGCCGCGGTTTCCTCCGCAGCGGGATTGACCTTGGGCGCCGGGTGGTTTACATTGCCAGAGCATATGGCCAAAATTCTCTATGGCGTCCATGGTACCGGCCACGGCCATGCGGTCCGGGCCCTGAGCCTCGCCCGGCACTTCGCCGGGCTGGGCCACCAGTTCCTCTTCGTCAGCCACGGTAGTGGGGCCGCTATCCTGGCTCTGGAATTCCCGGTGGAGGATCTACCCAACCCCGAAACCCCCATCCAGGGACACAAGGTGGCGGTGGCCGCCACCATCTATTCCAGCCTCACGGTGCGCGGCCGCTCCGGCACGTACCTCCGGCATGTTTTGAGTCTCATGGACCGCTTCCAACCGGACGTCACCATGAGCGACTATGAGTATTTTGTGCCCCGGGCGGCCCGTCTGGCCGGAGTGCCCTGCCTGTCCACGGACCACCAGCATGTAGTCACCTGCTGCCGTCATCCGATCCCGTGGACCCGTTACCCCGGCTATCTCTCCATGGCCTGGTCGGTAAAGACCTTTTTCAGCGAGAATAGCGATTACCTGGTGGTCTCCTTTTTCCAGCCGCCGCTAAAGCCGGGGATCAGGGCCAGGATCCTGCCGCCCCTGCTCAGGGAAACGGTGCTTCAACGGCAACCCGCGGCGGGCGACCACGTGGTGGCCTACCAGGGATATACCACCTTCGCCCGCTTTTTACCATTTCTCCGGGCCATTCCCTCCAAGGTCATGGTCTATGGCTTCGATACCAGCGGAGTCGACGGCAACCTGCACTTCCGAAAAAACTCCGAAACCGGCTTCCTGGACGATCTCGCCTCCTGCCGTTACGTGGTCTGCGGCGGCAGCCACACCCTCATCTCCGAGGCCCTCTTCTACGGCAAACCGGTGATCGCCTTCCCCATCAAAGGCGCCTTCGAGCAATACCTCAACTCCTTTTACCTGGAGCGCCTGGGATATGGGCAATATTCCCGCGGCTTTCATCCCCGGACGGAGTTCATCCCCACCTTTGAGGCGAAACTGCCGGACCTGCGGCGATGCATCGGGCGGGGAAATTTCTGCGGCAACTCGGAGATCTTTCCCCTGGTGGAGCGCTTCCTCCGGGAAAAAGGGCTCACTTATGATGAGCAGTAAGCAGTCAGCAGTAAGCAGTGAGCAGTGAGCAGTGAGCAGTAATGCCAAAACCAATATTAACTGTGAAACCTATCCCTCACTTCTTAGGGCTTGCCGGTTGGTTCCCCCGCCAATCCCTCGAATAGCGCCTTGAGCCGGCTGTAGTTCCTCCTGGAGTCGAACTCCCGGGCCACCAGATCCCGCCCGGCCAGGGCCCGGCGCCGGGCTTCCCCCGGATCAGCCGCGGCCTCCTTAACGGCCCGGGCCAGGCTCTCCGGGTCCGCCGCCCGGGTCAACCAGCCCGTGGTTCCGGGGTGGATGACCTCCGGCAGGCCGGAGATCTCCGTGGCCACTACTGGCACCTCATGGAGCAGGGCCTCCAGGACCACGTTGGGGATGCCGTCCCGGTCCCCGGAAGGGGTGATGAGGCTGGGCATGATGAATAGGTCGGCTTCCTGAAGCAGGTGGGGCACCTCCCGGTGCGGCACGAATCCCGGAAGCGCCACCCGGCCTTCGAGGCCATAGCACTCGATTAATCGCCGCAGTTGCCGGCGCTCTGGACCAGAGCCGGCCAGGGTGAGATGAAAATCGAAGCCCTCCCTGGCCAGCAGCCGGCAGGCTGCCAGGAGAACCGCATAGCCTTTTTTGGGGACCAGGCGCCCCAGGGCCAGCAGGCGGAAGGGGGGCTGCCGGCGCCGCGGCGGGGCCGGCTCCGGGACCAGAGAGACGCCGTTGTAAATATTGACGATCTTGGCTGCCTCCCGGGGCGAAAGTCGGGCCAAGTAGCGTTCGTTGGCCCTGGTGTTGGTACGCACCAGGCTGGCCGCCGCCAGCTTTTCCAGCAAGGCCCCGTCCGGAGGGTGCAGATCCCCGGCCCGGGCGCCAAAGCTGAAGGGAATGCCGCTTAAGTGCGAGGCCACCCAGGCCGCGGTGGCGGGGCCGTCGGCCCAGGGGGCGTGGATGTGGCCGATTCCGGCCATCTGGAACTCTTTGGCCAGATGCACTCCCGCGGCCGCGGCCCAAAGGGCCTCGCCGGCGGTCTCCAGGCTGCGCCAGCGCCGCGAGAGCATCTGCCGCAAAAATTGGCCGGCCCCGGGGCCCCAGTCCCGGCCCAGGCTGGCCAGGTCCCTCAAGAGCATCCCGGCGGCCGGCGTCCCCAGGTGGCAGACCGGGGCCAGAACCCGGGCCATCCCGGCGATCCGGGCAGCCGGCCGCGGCCCGTAGAGCGTATAGACCCGCACCTCCAACCCCAGGCGCACCAGGGTATTGACCTCCTCCAGAACAAAGGTCTGGGAGGGCTCCGGGAACCAGAGGAGGAGGTAAGCCACCCGAAGGCCGGGGCGTTTGGCGCCTCCTTGCTTTCTGCCCACGTCCGGTCCTTCCGGATTCGACTCAGCGTCCTGACGCCCGCTCACCTTCCCAGAGAGGCCCACAGCACCTCCTCATAGCGGCTCACCATGGCGCTCAAGGAAAAATCCTGTTCTACCCGGCGGCGAGCGGCCCGCCCCATAGTCCGGCACTGTTCGGGGTTGGCCAACATGCGGCTCAGGATCGCGGCCAGCTCCGGTGGGTCCCCCGGGGGCGCCAGCCAGCCGGTCTGAGCCGGGGTCACCATCTCGGGCACACCCCCCACCGCGGTGGCTGCCACCGGCAGACCCGAGGCCATGGCCTCCAGGACTACATTGGGCAGTGACTCGCTGCGGGAACTCAAGGCCAGCACCCCGGCCTGCCGGAACAGCGGCCTGAGGTCCTGCCGGGGCGGGATAAACCGGAAAGAGCCCCGCGGCAAACTCTGCTGAGCCAGTTGCTCAAGGACCTTTAGGCCTTCGCCCTCCCCTACCAGCCACAACCGCGCCTCGGGAAAATCCGGCGCCAGCAGGGCAAAGGCCCGGATCAGGGTGCCGAGGTCCTTGTCCGGCACCATCCGGGCCACCGAGAGCACCACCGGCGGATCATTTTCCAAAGCCCGGGCGCCGTCCGGGGCCGGCTTAAAATAATCGGTGTCCACCCCGTTGGCAATAACGCTGATTCGCCCCGAGGGCACGCCGCAACGGCGGCTGAGCACCCCTTTCAGGGAGACGCTGTTGCAAACGATGTGGTTGGCCAGAGGCCACAGCCAACGCTCCCCCTGCCGCCGCGGGGCCTCGCCCCCCCGGCAATTGCCCACGATGCCGGGCACCCGGGCCAATCGCCCCAGGATCCGGCCCCAAATATTGGGCATCACCGTAAAGGGCAGCAGCAGTTCCATGGCGCCGCGGCGCAGCTGGCGCCAAAGGTTCAGCAGGGCCTCGGGACTCACCTGCTCCTGTCGGGAGATCCAGGTGAGGGGCAGGCCCCATTCCCGGGCCAGGGAAACCAAATCATCCCCCGCGGCCAGTAGCCAGACCTCCGCCCGGAACCGGGCCGGGTCCAGCCGCCGCGCCAACTCCAGGACCTGGCGCTGGGTACCGCCGAATTTCAAGTCTTGCAGCAGAAAAACGAGACGGGCGGGCCGGAAGTGCGAAGAGGGCCTGGAAGACAGCCGCGGGTGCGCCGGCCCCAGGATAGGCGGCACCTGCTCCACCTCAATAACCCATCAGACCGCAGCAACGCGAGCAAACGGGCATCAGCCCCTCGCTGGCCAGACTGTGGCGAAATTTCCGGTATGCCGGCGAGTTCCACAGCTCGCTGATGGTGGCCTCTTTGAGGTTGCCCACCACGTAGTCGTGGTAGTCCCGGCAGGGAGAGAGGTCGCCGTTGCTGTCGACCTCCACCGCCTGATAGATGGAGATGCATTGCTCAAACCCGAAGCGGGCCTGATGGTCGGTATAGTAGGAGCGCAGACCCGCCTCCCCGGTGACATGGGGGATCAGGGTGACCGGCGGGTTCTTGGGCCCTGCGGACCGGGCCAGAACCTGCTGCAACTGCCGGTCCATTTCAGGATAATCGTCGGGCCGCCAGCCGCCTACCCAGCCCGCCGGGAGCAAGGGCCGAAAGCCGAAACGCCGGGAAAAATCCTGCTCATGGGCCTGGACTCGTTCTGCGTCGATCCACCAGGAAAGGTAAAAGACAAACAGGTCCACCTTATCCCGGAAGGCGTCGTAGATGTCCGCCAGGTGGCGAAAGTTGCTGCGGGATATGGTGGTGAGGGAAACGATCAGCGGCAGGCTTTGCCTCTGGTCCCGCCGGGCCTGATGCACCGCGGCCAGGGCTGCCTGAATGTCGGCAAAATTGTCGGCCCCGCCCACCCCCGGGCGGGCGCGGTTATGCAGGGCCGCATCCGGGCCGTCGACGGAAAACTGCATGAGCCACATGGGCGCCCCGACCAGCCGCTCGGCGGCGGCCGCGACCCGGGTGCCATTGGTGGCAATGGAACAGGGCATCCCCAGGGCGGTGGCGTATTCAATTAAATCCACCGTCCCCTCGTAAAGCATGGGCTCACCGCCCCAGAGGTAGAGGAAGGGCCGGTGGCCATGGGCCGCCAGGTCATCGAGGACCTGGCGGTAGCGTTCCGGGGAGACCTCGTTTTTTTTTAGCTCCCGGAGATTTTTGCCGTGCAGAAATCCCTGTTCGCCCCATTGGCCGCAGGTATGGCAGCGCAGGTTGCAGACGTCGGTGATCCGGAGGCTCATCTGCCGGATCTTCCGGGCCCGCCCGGAGCCGGCCCGGGGGTAAAGCAGGTTGAAGAGCCACTTCTCACTCTGGAGGGCCGCCAACTTTGATGCGATCCGGGGATGCTGGGCCACCCGCCAGAAATTCTTCGTCACCGCTCCCAGGGCTATCCTGCTGCGTTCGCCCATGACGATACCATTTCCTCTAAATCTGTTATAATCGGATGCCGATATAATCGGATAGCGGCCGATGTCGGCCTTAATTTTGCATTATAACTTATCCGGCCACAATCCCCAAGTCCCGGATAAAATTGGCTTGAGTATCATTTACCACTTTAAACTTTTTATGCCGGGCCCTATAGGCACCCGATCCGAGAAAAAATTGCCACATAAACGGGGTAAGTTAAAATCCCGACCATTGCGAATAATTTTGTGCTATCATGCTTCAACCCGACACGGTTGAAGGGCTATGGGATAAAAAGAGAGTATGCACCATTTGCTTGAACAAGCTGAGACTGTCCGCAAAGAGGTGGGACAGCAGATAAGCCAAAAAAGGAAATCCGAGCTGGGGCAGTTTATGACCCCAGCTTCGGTGGCCCGCTTTATGGCCTCCCTGTTCTCGCCTTCAAGCCTTAAAAAGGCCTTGCTTTTAGATGCTGGTGCGGGCATGGGCGCGCTATCAGGGGCCGCTCTGGATCGCTTCGCGGCAGGGGGGTTCCATTTTCAACATGTTCAAGTCGTGGCCTATGAGATTGACCCTATGTTACGGGATCTCTTATCTGAAACACTGGTAAAATATCGGGGCCGCTTTGGTATAGATATTTCTTTTCGACGGGGCGACTTTATCGAAGAAGCGGTAAAGCTAATTTTTCAAGGGGAAGAGCGCTTTACCCATGCAATCCTGAATCCGCCTTACAAAAAAATCCATAGTGCATCCCGTCATCGGTTTTTGCTTCGCCGGGTCGGGATTGAAACCGTCAACTTATATTCCGCCTTTGTTGCTCTCACAATTGAGCTCATGCAGATAGGGGGCCAAATTGTTGCAATTATGCCCCGCAGCTTTTGCAACGGACCTTACTATCGCCTATTTCGTGAGCTTATCCTTGGCAAAACCGCGATTAAGCATATTCACCTGTTCGCCGCCCGTAACCGTGCTTTCAGAGATGATGATGTATTACAAGAAAACATCATCATGTTACTTGAACGCGACGCCATTCAGAGAAACGTTACCATCTCAACGTCAACAGATGATAGCTTTACCGACAAAGAAACTAACGTTTACCCGTTTGACCGAATCGTTTTTTCAGATGATCCGGAGAGATTCATACACATTCCCACTTCCCCTGAACCCAATCGCCTTGAGACTTCCGCGGCCATTCATTGTTCAGTTGGCGATCTTGGCCTTGAAGTTTCGACGGGACCGGTAGTGGACTTCAGGGTAAAGCCCTTTTTAAGGCAAATACCGGAACGTGGCACCGTGCCCCTGCTCTACCCTGGCCATTTTACGGGACAGGCGATTGACTGGCCGAAGCTCGGCGCAAAAAAACCGAATGCTGTCTTATGGAACGTCGAAACCGAAAAGTGGCTCTATCCGGCCGGCTGTTACGTCGTGGTGAGGCGGTTTTCATCCAAGGAAGAAAAGCGCCGTGTTATGGCAAGCGTGGTTTGTCCAGGCGCCTTTAATGGCAGCCGCATGGTGGGTTTTGAGAACCACCTCAATGTTTTTCACAGTGGTAAACAAGGGATTCCTGAAAACCTGGCGCGTGGCTTGGCGGTGTTCCTTAATTCCACGGCGGTTGATGACCAATTCCGTCTTTTTAGTGGTCATACGCAGGTTAACGCAACCGACTTGCGGTTGCTTAAATATCCGAGCCGTGAGGTCTTGACTCGCATCGGGGCCTGGGCAAAGGCTCAAGGCGAACTGACTCAACGGAAAATAGACCAGAAAATAGAAAGCCTCTTATGCCCGAAAATGACAAGGTAAAAGAAGCCCTGCTCATTCTCGAAGCTTTTGGGCTACCACGCGCACAGAGAAACGATCGTTCCGCCCTTTGCCTATTGGCGCTTTTGAACTTGACCCCTGAAAAGACATGGGCGCAAGCCAAAAACCCGCTTATTGGCATTACGCCTATGATGGATTTCTGCCGAAAATATTATGGTAAAGACTACGCTCCGAACACACGTGAAACCGTCCGAAAACATTCTGTGCAACCTTTTGTAGAAGCTGGCATAGCCACTTACAACCCCGATAAGCCTGACAGGCCCCCTAATAGCCCTGATGCTGTTTATCAGATATTACCTGAAACACTCATGCTCCTGAAAACTTTTGGTACGGGAAAATGGGAACTGTCGTTAAAGAAGTATTTTTATACGAGAAAAACCCTTGCACAACGCTATGCAAAGGAGCGCATTCAAAAGCTAGTACCCGTAACGATTGCGCCCGGCAAGGAAATCAGGATCAGCCCCGGTGAGCATAGCGAGCTCATAAGGGCGATTGTTGAGAACTTCGCACCGCGCTTTGCACCCGGCGCGTCCTTGGTTTACGTGGGCGACACCGGAAAAAAATGGGGCTATTTCGATAAGGAAATGCTAACTAAGTTGGGTGTGATGGTCGATAAGCACGGCAAAATGCCGGATGTTGTTCTCTATTGCCCTGAAAAAAATTGGCTTCTGTTAGTCGAATCCGTAACCAGTAGTGGCCCGGTTGATGGAAAACGCCACTCAGAGCTCGCCCGCTTATTTGCAGACGCAACGACCGGGCTGGTATATGTTACAGCCTTCCCTTCGCGCTCGGTTATGAAACGTTATCTCGGGGAAATTGCTTGGGAAACGGATGTATGGGTTGCCGATGCTCCTTCACACCTTATCCATTTTAACGGACCGCGGTTTCTGGGGCCTTATAGCAATAAATAGGCCTTCAGAGAGTTAAATAAGATTGGCCTATCTTTGAGAGAATCGCCTTAGCCTTTGGGTTATATTGGTTTTAATTAATGCCTCCTGAAAACAGCAAAACGCAGATGCAAGATAGAAAACCGGGCTCCATGGAGGCCCTGGTTTACTACCGCTCCATCCCCCGTTACCTGCTGGCCAAGGGGTTGAACCGCCTTTGGCCCCGCCATTTCTTCGCAGGTGTGGCTCCCCTCAGACTGCGGCAGGTGGAGCTGGCCCCACCCGGCCCTGACTGGGTGACCTTGAAGAGCCGCCGCTGCGGCCTCTGCGGCTCCGACCTGCAGCTCCTCAAGGGTGTGGAGTCTCTGCTGCTGGAGCCATACGCCTCCTTTCCCGCGGTGTTGGGTCACGAAGTGGTGGCAGAGGTGGTCCAGGCCCCGGAGGGGTCAGAATGGCGCCCCGGCGACCGGGTGGCGGTGGAGCCACTGCTGCCCTGTGAAGTCCGGGGTATCGAGCCCTGCCACTTCTGCGCCCAGGGGCAATATAATCTCTGCGAAAACTTTACCCAGGGGCGGCTCTCTCCGGGAACCATCCTGGGGATCCACAAAGAGGCCGGAGGAGGCCTGGCCAGGTTCCTGGCGGCTCATCCCAGCCGCCTGTTCCGCCTGCCGGACACTCTTGATGATGAGACCGCGGTCCTCACCGACTCCCTGGCCTCGGCCCTGCAGCCGGTCCTGGACCATTTTCCCGAGGATCGGGACACCGTGGTGGTTTACGGCGCCGGGATCATTGGCCAGCATCTGCTCCGGATCTTGAGGGCCCTGGGGTCCAAGGCCAGGATTATAGCGGTGGCGCGCCATCCTTTCCAGGAAAATCTGGCCCGGGCCGGGGGCGCCGACCTGGTGCTGCTGTCGCCGGACCGGCCCGGATTGGCGCAGGCCGTGGGCGCCCGGCTGCTTCCCACTACCCTGGGAGGCGGCAACCTGGAAGGTGGGGCGAACCTGTTCTTCGACTGCGTTGGCAGCCGCTCCTCCATGCAAGAGGGGCTGCTGGCCCTGAGGGGTGGCGGCGCCTACGTGCTGGTGGGCACCGCCGCGGCGTTGGGTCCGGTGGATATCTCCAGCCTCTGGTTCCGGGAGTTGCGCCTCAGCGGTTCGGCCATGTACGCCTATGGCACCTGGCAGGGGCAACGGGTGCGCACCTACCAGTTGGCGGTGGATCTCCTGGCCCGGGGCGACTACCCCGTTAAGGGCCTGGTAACCCACGTATTCCCCCTGAAGGACTATCGGCAGGCCATCCAGGCGGCTTTCGATAAGCGACGCCACCATAGCGTCAAGGTGGTCTTTGATCTCAGAGACCTAGCCGCCACCGAGGTGCAGAACCGGACATGAAATTAGTAATCAGCATCGATGTAGAGGAAGAAGGGCTCTTCTCCGGCCATTACCCCCGCTCCCCGGGGGTGACCAACGTTGCCGCTTTGAAGCGCCTCGAGTTCATTCCCAGGGAATTTGGCCTTCCCCTATCTCTGCTGGTCACCCACCGGGTGGCCCAAGACCCGGCGGCCTGCGAAATCCTGGCTCGCTGGCGTGACGTGCACCGGGCCGAAATCGGCGCCCATTTGCACCCCTGGAGCACCCCGCCCTTCCCGGAGATGTCACTGCGGGAGCCGGTTACTCCGGAGCAGCTTCCCACGCCAATCCTCCGGGAAAAATTTGCCAACCTGGTGGTGGAGGTGCGGCGTTCGCTAGGGGTGAAACCAACCTCTTTCCGTGCCGGCAGGTTCGAGGTGGGTCCCAAGGCGCTGGGTCTGCTCCCGGAGTTCGGCTTCAAGGTGGACAGCAGTGTGGCGCCCCTCACCTTAAAAGGCGGAGACGATTTTTTTCTGGCCCCGGCCGACCCCTTTCACCTCACCCAGGCAGCCCCCGGGAAGCCCTCCTTGCTGGAGGCGCCCCTGACCCTGGTGCCGCTGATAAGCCGCCTGCCCAGGGCCCTGGCCCGGCTGGCGCCGCGGCTTTCCCTCTCTGCAGGCCGCCGCCTGCTGAGCTGCTTCCAGTACCTGGGCGCCGCCGGCGTCCAGCCGGGCTGGTTTTCCCTGCCCTCCATGCGCCTGGCCGCAGCCCTCCATCGCAGCAGGGGCGGCCGGGTGCTCACCATGTTCTTTCATTCCACGGAACTGATCCCCGGGGGCAGCCGTCTCTTCCCCAGCGAGGCGGCGGTGGCGGGCTTCGTCGGTAAGATTCGGACCTTCCTGGACTGGCTGGTCAGGAGCGGCCCGGTGGAGGGCGTAACTCTCTCCGGGCTTTATCACGAGTGGGCTGCCGGCCGATTGCCCCTCGCCTCCCCGGAATGCTCGAGGTAATAGGAATCCTGGCGCAAGCCCCGGCCATGGCTGGAGAATATGCGGGGGTGGAGTAAGCCCCATTTGGCCAGCAGGAATTGCATCGAAGTAACCAGGACCCCCAGCCCGTATTTGGCGCTGCGGCTGAAATTGATGGAGGAGGCCTCCGGAAAATAGCGGGTAGGACAGGAGACCTCGCCGATTTTGAAGTCGAAATAGATCACCTGGGCCAGCATCTCGTTATCAAAGACGAAATCATCGGAGTTCTCCCACAGGGGCAGGCTTTCCAGCACCTGCCGCGAGAAGGCCCGAAAGCCGGTGTGGTACTCCGACAGCTTGGCCCCCAACAGCAGATTTTCGACAAAGGTGAGGAAACGGTTGGCCAGGTATTTGTAGACCGGCATGCCGCCCTGCCGGGCCCGGCCTCCCAGGATACGCGAGCCGATGGCCACGTCGTATTCGCCGCTGGCCACCAGGCCCGCCAGGGCCGGGATGATCTTGGGGGAGTACTGGTAATCGGGGTGTACCATGACCACGATGTCGGCTTCGGTGTTCAGGGCCTCGGTGTAGCAGGTCTTCTGGTTGCGGCCGTAGCCCATGTTGCGCTCGTGCAAAAAACAGCGAATCCCCAGCCGCCGGGCCACCTCCAAGGTTTCGTCATGGGAGGCGTCGTCCACCAGCAAGATCTCGTCCACTACGTCCGCAGGGATATCTTGAAAGGTGCGCTCCAGGGTGCGAGCGGCGTTATAGGCGGGCATGACTACCAGGACTCTTTTTCCCAGCAACATTCTTTCCTTCTCCTTGGGATTTGTTATAATTGGACGTTAAAAATTAACCGGCTCCGGCCCGGGCGGCTTTTTTCAAGGGTTTCCCTTGCCATTGCTTCCGTCCAATTCATATAAAGATTTTGCCAAAAAAGCAAGCGGCAGAACCGATCATCGACACCCCTCCAGTTTACCAGTCAGCCCTCCAGGAGACCAACTCCTTGATGACTCGGGCTGAAAAAGTTATCTGGGTCCTGTTTGCCGCCACCTGCGCCCAACTGGCTTTTCAGTGGCCCTACGCGGTCATGGCGCCCGGGGTTCGCACCAACCTCTTCTCGGGGCTGCTCTGTTTCCTGACCCTGGCGGCGGTTTGGGTCGAGAAGCGCGGCGCCCTGGTTTACCGGTCTCCGGAGTTCCTGGTTTCGGCGGCCCTTACCCTCCTCGCCGCGGCCAGCGCCCTCCACAGTCAGGTCCCGCTGGCCTCGTCCTACCGGGTCTTGGTCCTGCTGGCCTCGGGATTGGGGGGTTTCTGGTGCGCCCGCCTCTGGCTGCACACCCCGGAAAACCAGCGCCGCTTTCAATACCTCTGCCTGCTGCTCCTGGGTGGGGTGGCGCTCCTCAGCCTGGTGGGATACTTCGCCTCTGGACAGATTCATGAGTATTTTACCAAGGGCTCCAATCATCCCCTGACCGACTTGCTCTTTCTGCTGTCCTTTGCCCCATTGGCCCTGCTGGCGGGAAAGTCCAGGGTCCTTTCGCTTATGGCCGCCGTCCTCCTGGGGGTGAGCTATGTCATCCTCTGCCTCAGCCAGCGCCTGTCGGTGGTCTTTATTCCCTTGGGGGTGGGCTTTTTGTGGGTAGCGATGGGGGCCTTGCGCTGGCGGCACCTGGTGGCGGCCCTGGTGGTGATGGCCGTGATCGTCGGCTTTTTGGCGCACCAGATCTACTGGTTCAAACTAAATAAGGCATACCCTGCCTACCGCATCGAGAATCTCTTCTACTCCTGGAGCATCGCCAAACAACACCCGCTTTTGGGTATTGGCCTGCGGGCTCCCCGGGACCAGTTCCTGAAAGCCTACCAGCTCGAATATCCGTACGGCACTAAAGAGCAGTTTGCCAAGAATGTGACCGGCATCGTCACCTCCGACAATCAAATTCTCACCTTTCTGACCGGCCTGGGCTTCCCTTTTACCATCCTCTATTGCCTGGCGGTCCTCACCCTGATGGTGAAACTTGCGGGTCTGGCCTTGCGGCCGCCGCCCGACTGCGTCTTTCCCCCGCTGGCGCTGCTGTTCCCCCTGTGCCTGGCCCTTACGCATTACCAGCTATATGACGGTCTTCTCTTCGCCCAGAACAGTTGGTTTTTCCACCTCTTGCTCGGGCTGATCCCGGCGGGGCGGGCCGCCGCCGCGACAGCGGAGACTGAGGCCGGCAGAGCCGGAGGCGAAAATGCTTGAAGGTCCGGAGTCGACCCAGCCCCCCTGCCCTGCCAGCCTTCCCCTTTGGCAGGACCTGGCTGCCGCGGCGCTGCTGCTAGTCATCCCGGTGCTCTTATTCTGGCGGGATTTCCCGTTTTACATGATAGATGACTGGACCGCCCTGCTGCAGATGACCGGGCACACCTTCGGGCAATACCTGCTGCTCCCAGATGGGGACCAGTGGTTTCCCTTTTTCCACCTGATCTATTATGGTCTGGTGCGGCTGGCCGGAGAGCGTTATCAACTCCTCGTTCTGGTCAACTGCCTGGGCACCGGGGTCAACGCCACTTTGGTTTTCCTCTTTTTCCGGCGCCATCTGGGCGCCGGACTGGCCCTGGTCCTGAGCGCCCTCTATGCCGGGGCCGCGGTCCACACCGCCATTGCCTGGAACAGTTTTTACCTGTGCTACCTCTTGAGCCTGGGTTTCTTTTTGGGGGCGCTGCTGCTCACTGACGCTTATCTAAAGACTCCGAACCGCGGCCGGCTGTGGGGGATCGGCTGCTGCGCCCTGCTGTCGGTGCTGTCCCACAATTATACCCTGGTGGGCCTTATGGCCTTGCCCCTTTACGCCCTCCTGGTGAAAGGGGACTCCGGCCGCAAATTCTGGGCTTTGGCGGGGACCGTGGCCGTGGTGTATCTAGCCTTTGCCGTCGGTTATCTCAGCTTCGCCGGGGCCCGGGCCGCAGCCAGCGAAAATTCGCAGGTCTTTGCCGGCCTGCCGGGCCCCAACTACCTGGTCCACCTCTTTTTTGGCGCGGTTCTCGCTCCCTTCTTCTACCTTTTTTGGGGCCATTATCACTTTCCGGTTTTTTGGGGTTACCTGGGCTACGCTTACGTGACCGGGATCAGCTTGCTCGCCGCCAGCGTGGCCGCCATCTGGCGCTGGGGGAAGGCGCCAGAGCGCCGCCTGGCCCTCTGGGCCCTGCTCACCAACGCCCTGCCCTTCCTGCTCATTTCTCTGGCCCGCTACCAGCGTTCAGTGAATCAGGCCTTCGTGGCTCGCTACGGAATCTTCACCCTGATCGGGGCGCTGCTCCTCGTAGGGACGGCCTGGCGGCTGATGGCGCCGCGCCTGCCTCAGGGGCGCGGCTGGCGCCTCGTCCTGCCTCTGGGGCTGCTGGCCGTCATGGCAGCCGGGCAAATCCTGGCTCTGCCCCGCTGGACCGAAAAATACCAGGAGATCAGCCGGGCGGCCCGGACCTGCTTCTATGAGCTCAGCCGGGAAACCGACACTGCCCGTCTTGCTCCTGAGGAGTACGGAAAATTCTGTCCCGGGGCTCACCCGGTGATCACCCCGGGCCAGGCCCTGGCGATCCGGCGCTTCTTGACCCGCGGGGCGCAGGGACCCGATTCTTAAAATCGGAGCTCGCGCCGGTGCTTTTAGACCCATACCCCCCAGCCAAGCCAGCAGCCGGCAACGGCAAATCTCAAGATATCACATTAAAAATACTAATAAATTAATCATTCCTTAACAGAATTCCAACCAGATGGTCTAAAATATCATTAGTCGAAGTTCGGGAACCTTGCATTAGCGCGCCGGAAATGAAGACGGTTGGGGTTCTAATTTAAAGGACCAGTTTTTGAGGGTTCATCGAAAAAATCCGATAAAGATATCTAGATTTTGAGTTTAATGCTGGGTATCTGGAGATAAACCTGCTATAATTTGTCCGTTGGGTTTGGAGAGCGGGGCGAGATGATGGTCCCGGTGACTGAGGGGTTGGCTCTCCCGGATTTAGCATGCGAAAAGCCCAATTATTTTTCTAAGTGTGATAAATCTCATTGACTTTTTTGCAAGATGGAAATAAAAAGGTTTAAATCTACCGAAGGGGGAGGGTAGAGCCTTTTATGTCACTTACAAAACGCTGTCAGCCTTTTGCGCATATGGTTAATGAAGCCAGGAGCCAAGGGATGTATCCTTACTTCCGGCCCATCGACCGATCCTGGGGCACAGAAGTGGAGGTGTCGGGTCGGCGACTGATAATGATCGGCTCCAACGATTATCTTGGATTCACCCATGATCCCCGGATAATCGAAGCGACAGCCAAGGCGGCGCTGCGTTGGGGCAGCGGTCCCGGGGGATCCCGCTTTTTATGCGGTAATCTCACGCTGCACGAGGCCCTGGAGGAACGCCTGGCCGCCTTTGTGGGCAAAAAGAAGGCCGTCGTTCACGCCACCGGCTTCACCACCAATCTGGGCGCCATCGCCTGCCTGCTGACCCCTCAGGATATCATCATCTGCGACCGGGAAAACCATGCCAGCATTTTTGAAGGCTGCCAGGCTTCCCGGGCCAGGCTGATCCCATTTGCGCACAACGACGCCGCCGGGGCGGAGCGCAAGCTGGCGGCCGCGAGCCAAAAGAACGGTAATGGCTGCAAACTATTGATTACCGAGGGTGTTTTCAGTATGTCCGGGGACATGGCCCCCCTGGATGAACTGGTAAAATTAAAAGAGACCTATTCCGACCTGCTCATCTATCTGGATGACGCCCACGGGCTGGGAGTGATGGGTAATGGTGGCCGGGGAACCGCCGACCACTTCGGCCTCAGCAGCCATGTGGATTTCATCATGGGCACCTTCAGCAAGGCGCTGGCTTCCATCGGGGGCTTCATCGCCGCGGACGACGAGGTCGTCTTGGAATATCTGCGCCACCATTCCAAGCCCCTGATCTTTTCCGCGGCCTTGCCCGCCAGCAACGCCGCCACCGTGTTGGCCTGCCTGGATATCCTGGACGAAGATCCCGGGCGGGTAACCCGCCTTTGGGATATTACCCGCAAGGTGCACCAGGGATACCAGGAAATCGGGGTCATCACCAGGCATTCCAAGACCCCCATCATTCCCATCTACATCGGGGCGGAAGACAAAGCCTTCGCCTTCGCCAAAGACATGTTCGACCACGGGGTATTCGCCCTGCCCGCCATTTATCCGGCGGTTCCCCGGGGACAGGCGGTAATTCGCACCGCTTATATGAGCACCCACAAGAAGAGCCAGATCGAATATGTCCTGGAGGTCCTGGCCAAACTGGCCAAGAAACATCGCATCCGCCTCTCTGATCTGGGACAGCCGGAATCTTTCCTGGGAGGTCAAGCTTATTCCGGAGACTATCCCGTGGCGCCAGATTCAGCAGTGGGCATGGGCAGCGAATGAGCCGGGAGCCGGGGAGTCCTACCTGTGCAGTTTAATGACCTCTTAACCGTCAGCGTGCGACAGGTGATCCGCCATCGGCGGCGTTATCTGGGAGTAGTTTTGGCCATCGCCCTGGGGGTTGCCGGCTTTATCAATATCCTCACCATGAGCCGGGAGGTGAAGAAGAACTTCAACGAAGACCTGGACCTGATTGGCGGGGTCACGGTCATTCGCCTTTCCTTCGATAATACCCGCTCTTACCAACCCCAGTGGTTCCATGACGCTACCCTGGCGGCCTTGCAACGCCTGAAAGGGGTCAAGGAACTGAGTCTCACCGCGGTCAAGGGAGGCGCCACCAACTACCACGGCGAGCAATATGGATTTTCCGTGTTGGCGGTGGATGATGGCTACTGGGATGTCCGCAATTTTTGGGCCCAAACTGGGAATCTCTTCGGGCCGGGCGCAGTGGCCGGGCGCAAGCGGGAATGTGTCCTGGGAGCCGAACTGGCCGAGCATGTCTTCGGCAGTCTCGATATCCGAGGCCGGCTACTGGAGATCAATAACGAAATCTACTGGGTTTCCGGGGTCCTGGGAGGCGTAACCGACAGCGGCGCAGCCAACTCCGCCTTTATCCCCCTCACCACCGGCATGGATCGCCTGGCCGGCCCGCTGCTCCCCGACCGCCTCTATCTTCGCTGCCAAACCTGGGATGACGTTTCCCGGGTGGCAGCCGCCATCCCGGCCATCGTCAAGTCGACCCAATCCCCGGAAGAGCTTAACGTGGAGGTTTCCTGGGAGGGGCTGAAACGGGTCTTGCAACTGGCCTGGTGGATCCAGTTTCTCATTTATCTCGCCACCGGAGCCACTTTTATCCTGGGCGGAGTGGGCATCTGGAACGTGATGATGGCCGCGGTGGTGACCCGGACCCGGGAGATCGGTTTGAAGAAAGCGATGGGGGCCGAGGACCGGGATATCTTGGCACAATTCCTGACCGAAGCTCTCTGTCTCAGTATGGGCGCCGCCTTGCTGGGTGGCGTGCTGGGGCGCATAATTACGGAGATTTTGGGGCGCATGATCCACAGCCGTCCTCCGGAAAACCTATTCTTTCTGGGCGTGGGCCTGGGATTCCTCTTTGCCGTGGTGGTGGGGGTGGGGGCCGGCCTTTATCCCTCCCTGCGGGCCAGCCGCATGGAAGTAGTCACGGCCATTCGTTATGAATAATAATTTAATAACTGCTGCTGGTGGGAGCAACGGCGCCCTGATCCACATCTCCAATCTCACCAAAAGCTATCAAACTGAAGCCGGCCCCATCCAGGTGCTCAAAAGCGTCAATCTCCAGATCTATCCCGGTGAGATCGTGGCGGTTATGGGGCCTTCCGGTTCCGGCAAGTCCACCCTGCTCTTCATCCTGGGGATCTTCGTCAGTCCCACCCAGGGCGACTATATCCTGGGGGGCGCAGACGTACTGCGCCTGGACCGTGACGCCCAGGCGGAATTCCGGCGCAATCGGGTCGGGTTTGTCTTCCAGAGCTGCGATTTGCTGGAACACTCCACGGTTTATGAGAATCTGGAATACCCCCTGATTTACGCCGGCGTCGATCGCCGGGATCGTCCGGCTCGCATCACCTCGGCCCTGGAATTGGTAAACCTGGGCCATCGGATTCACCACTCCTCCAACCAGTTATCCGGCGGCGAGCGTCAGCGGGTGGCTGTGGCCCGCGCCCTGGTCAACCAACCGCAGTTCATCCTGGCGGACGAGCCCACCGGCCAGTTGGACCGGAAACACGGCCACCAGATCATGGACCATTTTGATGTAATCGTCAAGAGCGGTCAGACCTCCGTACTGGTGGTCACCCACGACCCCGAAATGGCGGCCAGATGCACCCGGGTCTGCTCAATCAAAGACGGCATCCTGTATGAGCAATGACCCCGGCAAGAATCCGGACTCCTTCGCTTTCTGAAGACATACCCATGGTGGCGGTCTTGGTGCGTCCCGGTGCGCCCTCGGGCTCCGGGTCTGAGGCTGGCGGCGTTTGTCTGCGGGCTACTCGCCAATTTAGCCGGGTTCTGCGGGTCCTGCTGACCTTGGGGCTGTTGGCCCTGGTGCTATGGATCTGCTTGACTCCCCGGCCCAGCCCTGCCGCCGCCATTCAACTCGGGGAGGATAGGATTGTCCCTCAGGGTCCCCTGGACTTTGATGCTTGTGCCCGCCTGGCCTTCCACCAATCCCCCTATTTCCTCAAGAGCGCCATGGACATCGACCTCCGTCGGCTGGATGAGTCCGACAGCCGCTGGTCCATGATTCCGCCGGTGAGCTTGCAAACCTTCTATTATCTGGACCGGCCCTATAGCACCTCCAAACCCTATAGCCTCAGTTTCAACTGGGAAGAATATAACCCCCTGGGTTCTTATTTCATGCTCCAGGCGCGCAAGATGATTACCCAAATAGCTATCTACGGCCACATGCAGGTGATTTCCCAAGGGCTGGAACGGCTGGGCAAACAGTTTCTGGAACTGGCCTCCCTAAAAGGGCTGGCCGTCTCGCAGGACGATCTAATCAAGGTGTGCAAGGATGACCTGGCCTTTGCCCAAAACCGTTTGGACATTGGCACCGGCACCACCCTGGAGGTCCGGCTGGCCACCCAGGAGTTGGAGTCGGCCAAGGACGAGAAGGAGCGCCTGGAGCTCTCCAGGACGCGCACCCTGAACAGCCTCAAGACTTTTTTGGCCCTGAAACCGGAGGAGCCATTAAGCCTGGATCTGCACGACGCCCCCCGCCAGGTGCTGGGGAGCTTCGACCCCGCCGCCGCCACCCTGGAACAGGCCAAGGACCGGTCTTTTGATCTCAAGATCGAGAAGCTGAAAACGAAGATGCAGGAGTATAACGTCTCCGTAGCCAAAACCAGGGTTTACCCCAGTCTCCTCCTTAACGCTTCGACTCCGAACCCTCTGTACAGCACGACCGGGGGGATATACGTGGGGGTGGGCCTCGATATCCCGGTATGGGACGGATTGAAAAGGATTCGGGACGTCGGCAGGCAAAAAACCATCTTAAGGCAAATCGGCCTTGAAAAGGATGAGAAAGAGGGCGACCTGAGCGACCAATGGAACGCGGCCCAGGAAGATCTGAAGAGCGCCGGGGCGAGCCTGAAGCTTGCCCAGTCCAAGCAAGAGGTGGCGCGCCTGAAGGAACGCCAGGCCGAAATCAGCTATGAATCCGGAGGCAAAACTCTCGACACCTGGCTGGGGGCCCGGAATGATGCCATCGAGGCTCAGAAAGCCATCGCCAACAAGACCCTCGAATATGACGAAGATGTCCTGAATTTGCGAAAAATTTCCGGTGACCTGGGATACAGTTATGTGGATCAGAATTCCTGGAAAAAATAGGACCTTGATAGTCCTGGCGGCAATCCTGGCCCTGGCCGTCCTGACCGGGGTCCCGGCCCTGGCCAAAGACCAGGGGGGACCGGAGACCCAGGCCCCGGCCCCGGCCCCGGGACCGGCCCCGGCGATTACCACCCCGGAACCCGAGATCAGCTTTAACGGCAAGGTCTTTTGCTCCCTTAAACGCCTGGTGGACTTGCCCTTCAAGGCGGTCATCACCTCGGTGCTGGTGAGCTCCGGAGAAAGCGTGGCGCCCGGGCAGGCCCTGGCCAAATTTCGCCTGGCCCCGGAGGCCGTGCTGCAGATTCAGCAGCGCCTGTCCCCCTCCCAAATCTCGGATACCGAGGTTAAACTGGCGGAAACACAACGAAACTTGGATACCGCGGCTGCCAAGCAACAGGAACTGGCCAGGTTGGCGGACAAAAAACTGGCCTCGCCCAAAAGCCTGGAACAGGCCAACCATGATCTGCAACAGCTCAGCCGGGAACGTTCGGACCTCCAGAACCTCCTGGGCCAGTTGCGGCTGTCCGCTCATGACGACCGGGCCGTCTTGAAAAGCCAATTGGGAGGCGGGGTGAAGTCTGGAGAAGCCCCCCGGGAAGGGGTCCTGCGGGCTCCCATCGGCGGCTATGTTATCTGGGTCCAGCCGGAATTACGGGAAGGGGCGCTGCTTGAACCCACCCCTGGGGTCTTTCAGGTGGGGGTGATGAATCCCATGATAGTGCGAGCCCAGGCCTTCGAAATCGAGGCATTGCAGATCAAAATTGGCGAAACCGCGGAGATCGCCATGGAGTCCCTGCCAGGCCGGAAGTTCCAGGGGCAGGTGAGCCGCGTCTCCTGGTCGTCCCTGACCCCCGGGCTGGAGCAGCCTGCCTACTACGATGTGGAATTAAAGGTGGCCAACCCGGATTTGGTGCTCAAGGACGGTTTAAAGGCCCAAATTATTTTTCACAAAGCCCAGTGAAGGGGTAACTTGATGGCATCCTCCGGGGAGATTACGTTATCTCCCGTGAAAGACGCATCCGGCCTGGAAGATTTTCTACGTTTCCCCTGGCGTATTTATCAGAATGACCCTTATTGGGTGCCTCCCCTGCTGCCTGAACAGAGGCGCTTTCTGGATCAGCGCACCGGGCCCTTCTTTGAAATCGGCGAGGCCCAGTATTTCTTGGCCTTCCGGGACGGGGAGCCGGTGGGTCGCATCTCCGCCCACCACAACCGGCTTCATGACGAATACCACGGCCCCGGCACCGGCTTTTGGGGCTTCTTTGAGGCCATCCAGGACCCGCAGGTAGCCCAGGCCCTGTTCGAAGCCGCCGCGGCCTGGTTGCGGGAGCGGGGCTGCCAGCGCCTGGTGGGACCCCTCAATTTCTCCATCTACGACGAGATGGGATTGCTGGTGGAGGGCTTCGACTCCATTCCGGCCATGTTCCAGACCCACAATCCCCCTTACTACGTGGACCTGGTCACCTCCTGGGGCTTCCGCAAGGCCATGGATTGGGTGGCCCTCAAGAAAACCGGTATCCAGGAGAGTGGTGATGTGCCGACCCTGGAGCGGCGCCTGGAGGAGATCCTGAGCACCCAGAAGGTGACCCTGGCTTCCTACAGCCCCCGGGAACTGGACCAGCGGGCCGAGGAAATCTTCCATCTCTTCAATGATGCCTGGGGCGTTAACTGGGGGCATGTCCCCCTCACCCGGCGGCAGTTCGACCACCTGCTGCACGAGGTTAAACCGCTGCTGCGGAGGGACCTGGTCCAGATGGTGCTGGACGGCGAGCGCCTGGTGGGCTTCGGCATTGTGCTGCCCGATTTGAATCCCCAGGTGCAAAAACTTGATGGGCGCCTCAATCCCTGGGACAAACTGTGGCTCCTTTATCACGCCAAGTTCGCCCCGGTTCGCAAAACCCGGGCCCTGGTCCTCGGCATCGCCCAGCCCTACCAGTTGAAAAAACTTCACCATGCCATCTTCTTAAAGACCTGGATTGCTCTCCTCAAAAACGCCTCATGTGATTTTATGGACTTCTCCCTGATCCCCGAAAATTTGCGTCACTGGATCAAGATGATCCAGTCCTTCGGGTGCCAGATTTACAAGACCTTCCGGCTATTTGAAAGAGAAATTTGACGCCATGAAGGATTCGGGGCCACCGGCTTCTAGCCCCAGCGTGGACTTGCTGATGGTGGGGGTCCTCTCCGCCGTCGTCTTCTTCCTGGCCCACCTGAATGCCTGGTCCAGTCCCTACGTCATCAATGACGACGTGCGGCAGCAGATTTTCTGGATGCAGCAGTGGCTGGACCCGCAGCTGTTCCGGGGAGATCTCCTGGCGGCATATGCCCGCCATTACGTCCCCTGGGGAGTCCAGGGCCTTTACTGGCTGGCCACCTGGGTGACAAACCCCATCTCGTTTTCCAAGTTCCTGCCCGGGCTGCTGTTCATCTTCCTGGCCCTCTGCCTCTACCGCCTGGGCCTGGGAATCGGAGGCCGCGGCCTGGCCTGGACCATGGTGGCGGTTTACTGGTTCATGCCCTTCTTCCTGGACAACCTGGCCGGGGGGCTGGCCCGGTCCTTTGCCGCCCCCCTATTGGCCTTTTTCTGGCTTTGCTGGCAGGAAGAGCGCCCCTGGGGAATGGGCGCCGCTCTCCTTTTGCAAGCCCTGTTTATTCCCTATATTTTCATAACCAGCGCCCTGGCCGTGGCGCTCGCCTGGCTGGCCGGCCAACTCGGCTGGCTTAAGCCCCCGCCCTTCCTGGCGCAGCGGGCCCATTATTTTCTCCTGGCCGCCGGGGCCGCCCTGGTAGCCCTGAAGAACTACAGCTTTACCGCCTCCGGTTTCGGGCCCCTGGTGAGTTACGCCGAGATGGTTAACCGGCCGGAGTTTTATGCCGGGGGCCGCTACGAAATCCTGCCGGTGCCCTCCATTTTTTGGGAGCTGATCAGCCCCTGGGGATGGATAGCCCCCTTCCGGGATCTGGGACTGCTGGCCGGGGTTGCCACCTGCGTGGTCCTGGCCGGCGCCACCCTTTGGGGTCTCAAAAGGGTGGCCTTAAGGGCCCTGGCCCCCCGGCTCCAACCCCTTGGCTATCTCTTGCTGGCCGGCCTGGCCGTTTACTGCCTGGCCCGCATCTTTCTGCTGAAACTGTTCATCCCGGACCGCTATCTCATCTATATCCTCAATCTGGCCTATTGTCTTATCCTGGCTCTGGGTCTCAATGCTCTTTTGAAAGTGGGGCAATGGCCGAGAACCCTGGGCGTTCTGGTCCTGGCGGCCGCCGCCGGGCTGGGAGTATGGCGCCTTTGGAATGTGGGCCTCAAAGATTTTTCTGTTTACAAGCCCGTTTACGCCGCCCTGGCCGCCACCCCCAAGGACGCCATCATTGCCGGTCACCCCGACCTGATGGACAACGTCCCCACCTTCGCCCGGCGCCGGGCCCTGGTGACCTACAAGCTGGCCCATCCCTGGAGCAAAGGTCTCTGGCAAAAAATCGAACCCCGCCTGGAAGACCTGTTCGCCGCCTATTATGCCGCCGACCCCCAGGAGGTCATAGCCTTCTGCCGCAAATACCGGGTCTCCTTCCTGGTGGTGGATGACCGCCATTTCACCCCGGAGTTTCTGGCCGGAGGCCGCTTTTTCGTCCCCATGGTAGAAAGGGTCCCGAAATACTTTGGCAAGACCCTGGACGACCGGGTCGATTGCCCTTTTTTTGCGCCTTTCGATGCAGAGATCCGGCGTCTAACCAAGGGACGCCACGACTTTGCCTTGCTTTCCTCCCCCTTGTTCCCTGCCGTGGTTTTGGATAAGCATCTGCGCCTGCTGGACATGCGCTCTTTTCTGAGATAACCGGTACGAGTCCTTATTCTTCCTCTCAAGTCCATTCAGGAGCCGGTTGTTCTGCAAATGGCGGGGTAGGGCTTTTGGGGGGGGAAACTGCGGCGGCAAGCGAGCGGGGGGCCCTCTTCGGGCAAACGCCCTGGCGGCGCGGGACTTTACAGCCAAGACTGCGGCTGCCTGGACCTTAAGATGCCATCAGGATAGTCCTTGGACCTAAGCCGGAGTGGCATCCCGGGCCCAAGGGCTGCGGAGAAACCAGCGGTAAGTTTGCTCCAAGCCCTCTTCCAGGGGGATTTTGGCCTGCCAGCCCATGGCTGCCAGGCGGCTGACATCCAGCAGTTTCCGGGGAGTGCCGTCCGGTTGGCTGGGATCGAAGCAAAGGCGTCCCGGGAACCCGGTTACCCGGGCCATCATTTCGGCCATTTCCCGGATGCATAGATCCCAGCCCACCCCTACGTTGATGGTCTCATCTTCCGCATAATTCTCCATCAAAAATAGGCAGGCGTCGGCCAGGTCGTCCACGTGGAGAAATTCCCGGCGAGGATTGCCGCTGCCCCAGACATTCACCTCGGGAGCGCCTTGCACCCTGGCCATATGAAATCTCCGCATCAGGGCCGGGAGCACATGGGAATCGAGCAGGTCGAAGTTGTCGCCGGGGCCGTAAAGATTGGTGGGCATGGCTGAGATAAATAAGGTCCCATACTGGCGATTGTACGCCTGGCACATCTTCAAGCCGGCGATCTTGGCCACCGCGTAAGGCTCGTTGGTGGGTTCCAGCTTCCCGGCCAGCAGAGAGTCCTCCTTCATGGGCTGGGGAGCGAACTTGGGATAAATGCAGGAGCTGCCCAGGAATAAGAGTTTCTTCACCCCGTGCAGATAGGCCTGGTGAATGACGTTGCTCTCGATCATCAGGTTGTCGTAGATAAATTGGGCCGGAAAGGTGGCGTTGGCCCGGATACCGCCCACCCGGGCCGCAGCCAGAAAGACGTATTCCGGCTGCTCCCGGCGGAAGAAGCCGGCCACTGCCCCCTGGTGCCGCAGGTCCAATTGCCGCAGGGTACGCCCAATAAGATTGGTGAACCCACCCTTCTTGAGGCGCCGGAGGATAGCCCCGCCCACCAGCCCCCGGTGCCCGGCGACGAAAATCTTGGCGTCAGCTTTCATAATCATTTTCCCGCCTCGTCTTGGCATCCCTGGCGCCCCGGCGCATTTGACGATGCCGGCCACCAAGTGCGGCTCACCCCGGGGAGGCTTTCACTTAAACTTTGGTCTCAGTTCCCCGTCCCAATTGCCGGAGCACGTCCTGGCACTGGCGCACCTCCATAAGGGCCTGGAGATCGGCGTCCACCATGAGGCGCACCAGTTCCCCGAAGCTCACCCGGGGTTCCCAGCCCAGGCGCTTCCGGGCCTTGGAGGCGTCGCCCAGGAGCACGTCAACTTCGGTGGGCCGGTAGTAACGAGGATCGATCTCCACGTATTGCCGCCAATCGAGGTCCTGGTAGGCGAAGGCCGCCTCCAAAAACTCCCGCACCGAATGGGTCTCGCCGGTGGCCAGGACGTAATCCTCGGGGGAGTCCTGCTGCAGCATGAGCCACATGGCCTCCACGTAGTCCGGGGCATAGCCCCAGTCCCGGCGGGCCTCCAGGTTGCCCAGGAAGAGTTTCTGCTGCAGCCCCAGCTTAATCCGGGCCACGGCCCTGGTGATCTTGCGAGTGACAAAGGTCTCACCCCGGCGGGGTGATTCGTGGTTGAAGAGGATGCCGTTCACCGCAAACAGACCGTAGGCTTCCCGATAGTTGCGCACCATCCAGTAGCCGTAGAGCTTGGCCACCGCATAAGGGCTCCGGGGCCGCATGGGAGTCTCTTCGTTCTGGGGCGGCGGGGCATCCCCATAAAGTTCGCTGGATGAGGCCTGGTAGAAGCGGCTCTTGATGCCGCTGCGGCGGATGGCTTCCAGCAGCCTGGTCACCCCCAGGCCGGTGACCTCTCCGGTGTACTCCGGCATATCGAAACTCACCCGCACATGGCTCTGGGCCGCCAGGTGATAGGTCTCCCCGGGTTGGATATTGTAGATCAGATGGCTGAGCTGCCCGGCGTCGCTCATATCACCGTAGTGCAAGAATAACCTGGCCCCGGCTTCGTGCGGGTCCAGGTAAAGATGGTCGATACGCCGGGTATTAAAGGAGCTGGAGCGGCGCACCAGGCCATGGACCTCGTAGCCCTTGCCCAGAAGCAACTCCGCCAGATAGCTGCCGTCCTGCCCGGTGATCCCGGTAATCAGAGCCTTCTTCACCAACTCCATAGGTAAACCCTTACCCCTTAAAAATTTTTCCCGGGAAACCGGACACCCCGCTAATAAGCCCGGCTATCCTTCAGACTCCGGAAGACGGTGCGCCAGATTATCCTCAAATCGAACCACAGAGACCAGCGGTTGAGATAATCTAGATCGTATTCCACCCGCTTTTCCATCTTGTCCAGGGTTTCAGTCTCCCCTCGCCAGCCGTTGACCTGGGCCCAGCCGGTGAGGCCCGGACGCACCTTGTGGCGCAGCATATAGCCGGGGATAAGGCGCCGATAATATTCGTTGTGGGCCACCGCATGGGGCCTGGGCCCTACGATGGACATGCGTCCCTGGAGCACATTGATGAACTGGGGCAGTTCGTCCAGGCTGGTGCGCCGGAGAAAGCGGCCGAACCCGGTCACCCGGGAGTCAGCGGAGGTGGCCTGCTGGATCTCCGCCCCATCCTCACAAACCTTCATGGTCCGGAATTTATAAACTATGATTTCATGGCCGTCCAGGCCATAACGCCGTTGCTTAAAGATTATCGGTCCCGGTGAAGACAATTTTACTCCCAGGGCGATCAACACCATCAGGGGGGTGAGCAGGAGCAGGAGCAGACTGGCCAGGGACAGGTCTTCCGTCCGTTTCACCCAGCCGTTGATCCCGAAAAACGGGGTTTCCCACAGGGAGATCAGCGGTATGCCCCTTAGATCGGTGAATCCCGCCGACAACAGGGAGAGAGTGAAGATATCCGGTACAAAATAGACCGAGGCGGTGGTGTCCTGCAGGGCATCCACCACCTGCCGCAGGCGGTCTTCCGCCCGCAGCGGCAGGGCCAGATAGACCATGTGCACTTGATTGGCCTGGACATAGGGGACCAGCTGGTCCAGGCTGCCCAGGATGGGGTAATTCTCCTGAGCTTTGCCGCTTGCCGGCACTCGTAGCTCCCCAGCCAGGGAATCGTCGAAGAAGCCGAGGAGGCGCATCCCCAGCCAGGGGCTATCCACCATATTCCGGGCCAGCCGCTGGCCCAGTTCCCCGGCCCCGGCAATCACCACGCTGCGAGTGTTGCGGCCTTGCTGCCGCAGCCAGCGCAAACCCAGGTAGACTTCCAGGCGCAAAGCCACCAATGCCAGTGGCGTCAGCACCATCCAGATCAGGACGACCTTCCGGGAAAAGTAGACCGAGGTCTTGGTCACGAAACCCAGCACCGACAGGATGAGGATTACCAGTATCCAGTTGAGAATGACCCGGCGCACCAGGCGCATCAGGTCGGCGCCCCGCCAGGGCTGGTACAGAAGGGCAGCCTGGAAGACCAGGACGGTCAACAGGAAGGTGGCCAGACCCAGCAGTTGATAACGGATGCGGAAAGGTTCGCCGCAGAGGCGGCACACGACAAACAGCAGCAGCGCCACCACGACCCCGTCCAACATCCACTGGACGCGAGAGATGAGCCAGCGGTTCTGATCAAAGATTCCCTTTTGCCGGTTAATGACCACGCTTTTGCCTCTGGCCGCTTATGCAGGCCGGCGTCCGGCCTGTTACCATCGGATTACAGACCCTGCCACAGGGTAAAAGTTAATCGAGGCCCTCGAGCACCTCTTCCCACTGCCCCAAGATGCGTTCCCGGTCCCAAAAAGCCTCGGCGTAACGGCGGGCCCGGATGCCCATCTCCTTCCTGGCGCCGGGGTCCTGGGCCAATGCCAGGACCGCCTGGGCCAGGGCCCTGCCGTCTTCCGGCGGCGCCAGGAGCCCCGCCCGGGACTCGGTGGTGACCCGGCCCAGTTCCGTGGACCGAGCGGCGGTGGCGATGAAAGGCCGGCCAGCTGCCATGATATTGGTCAGCTTGGATGGCATCACCAGGTCCGCGGCCTCACGCCGCTGCACCACCAGGTGCAGGTCAGCCGCGGCCAGCAGCAGCGGCAAACGGCTGTTTAATTGTAACGGCACAAAGGTCACATTATCAAGCCCCAGGTCTTGGGCCCGCAACTTTATGCGGTCCCGGGCGGCGCCCTCCCCGGCTATGAGGTAGCGAATCGACGGCTTGCTCCGGGTGAGGGCCGCGGCCGCCAGAATCACCTCCAATCCCTGTTTCTCGCCCAGGTTGCCGGCATAGAGCACCACGGTCTCCGAGGTCAAACCCAACTCCCGGCGAAGGGCGTTTCGCCGCGGGCCGGGCCGAACCATTTCCAGGTCCGCCCAGTTGGGCAGCACTTGCAGACGGGATGGCTCCACCCCTTTGGCTGCCAGGCGGGCCGCCATGGACCGGGAAATGGTGGTCACCTTCCGGGCCTGGCGGAAGAGGCGGAGCTCCAGCCGGGTCAGGCCCTTCAGCAACAGTCGCTGACGCAGGATTCCGAGCTCCCGGGCCGCGTCCAACTGCAGGTCCTGGACGTGGATCAACAACGGAATGCCCAGGCGCCGAGCCAGCAGCCCCGGGATCAGCCCGGAGGTCAGGGGGGGGCAGACCGCCACCATGGCGTCCCAGGGCCGCGCCAGCAGGGAGGTTGACCACCAGAAGAGACAACTGGCGTCAAAGGAGCACTCCTGGAGCAGCCGGCCCAGGCCGCTGACCCGGGCGGGCACGTACTGGGGGGCCCGCAGCACTTCCACCCCATCCCGCCATTCCCGCCGCCAGCGCTGGGGCCGGTAGCCCTCCTGCACCCGCCACTGGGGATAGTAGGGCGCCGCGGTGAGCACCGTCACCTGATGCGAACGCGCCGCCAGATACGCCCCCAACTCCCCGGTATAGCGGCCGATGCCCAGTAATTCCGGAGCATAGTTCATGCCATGAATCAGCAGCCGCACGGCCTAGTGCTCCACCCGGGCGCTGGCCACCAGGCAATCACCCCGGAGTCGCCGGTCGGCCCGGGAAAAGAAGGGCAGCACCAGCAGCCGGGCCGCCAGCATCATTGCGGCCAGCAGCAGGGCCGACCGCATGGCCCGGTTGCGGCCCCCGGTCCTTGGGCCCAGGCGGAGGCAGCAAGACTGGGCCAGCCAGAGGGCCGGCGTAAAGCTCTTTACCTCCATCAGCCGCAGACCGGCCCGATCCAGGACCGCCTCCAGGGTCCGGGGGGAGAAGTGCCAGAGGTGATAGGGCACGTGCCAGTTGATCCAGGCCCGGCCGAAGACCCGGCGCCAGAGGCTCCAGGCGTTGGGGCAGGAAATCCAGACCCTCCCCCCGGGACCCAAAAGGCGGCGCACCTGGGCCAACATGGCTACCGGGTCCGGGGCGTGTTCCAGGACGTTGGCCAGCACCACCACCGCGTACGGCTCCGGCGGGTTAAACTCCTCCAGGGTGCCGGTATATACCGGAAAACCCCGCCGCCGGGCCAGGGCTGCGGCCTTCTCGTTGATCTCCAGCCCCTCCGCCGCAAAACCGTTGGCGGCATAAAGGCTCAGACTCCGGCCTTCGTTGCAGCCCAAGTCCAGGAGGCGGCCGGCGCCCCGGCGCTGGTGAAAGGCAGGATCGCCATCCCATCTCAGCCAGAGACGGTACCAGCCGGAGGCCAGGAAGCGCTCCCGCACCGACTGATAAGCGCTCCCGGGCTCCGCGCCGGCATTATAAAAGCGCTCGTACAATCCTTTCAGTTCCGGCCCGGTGGGCCGGGGATGGGTCTGCTCCAGGCCGCAACGGGGACAAGTCAGGATCTCATAAGTCCCAGGCGCCCCGAACCGCTGGTCCCTCAGGCCTTCTCCCAAAACCTGGCAAACCTCACCGCACAGCCAACATTTCCGGGGGTCGGCAGACGCGGTTTTCATCAAAGCAGGTCCCGGTATTTCTCGGAGATGGGGGAGTCGAGGTCCCGGAGTTCTTCCAGCTTGAGGCTCACCTGATACTCGTAGAAGGCATGGAGCAGGCAGTAACGAAAACCGAGGCGCCCATCCAGGAATCCCAGCCTGAGCACGTACATCCAAAGGAATTTGAACAGGGTCCGGGCCGGCAGATAACGATAAGCCAGGTTTTTCAGAAAGCGGCGGCGCTCCGGGCCCCGGGTCGAGAGGACGGCCGGCAGACTCCGGCCCGGTTTCCGGGCCGCCCGGATGGTGCGGGCCGCCTCCACCGCCTCCACCGCCTCCAGGCTGGAATAGACGTTGTGGCGGTCAAAATAGCGCTCCAGCCCCTTATAATCCTGATGGACCAGGGGGTTCTCCAGATAGCCCGCCGGCACGTCGAGCAACACGTGCTCATGGACCAGACGGGATTCGTAACGGCCCCGGCCCACCTTGAGCAGGCGCAAGGTATAATCGGGAAACCAGCCGCCGTGGCGGATCCATCTACCGCAAAAGAAGTTTTGCCGGGGCAGGTAATAACCGCAGACCTCTCCGGGCCGGGCCACCGCCGCGGCGATCTCCTGGGCCAGGGCCGGGCTGACCCTCTCGTCCGCATCGACGATCAGGACCCAGTCGCAGGCGAAATCGACGTGATCCAGGGCCCAATTCTTATGGGCCGAAAAATTGTCAAACACCCGCTGCACCACCCGGGCTCCCAGCCGCCGGGCGATGGCTACCGTGTCGTCGTCGCTGAAAGAATCGAGGACCACCAGGTCCCCGGCCCAGGCCACGCTCTTAAGGCAGGCCTCGAGGTTGCGCGCCTCGTTTTTGGTGCAGATCAGTACCGACACCGGCGGCTTATTTACATCCGGCATGAGGATTCCCTTGCCTGCCCCCCAGGGCCAGGGCTGCGCCCTATCCCCTGCAAAAGCTGCATAATACTGATTTTACCTGTTTTTTGGGTGGTTGGCAATGATCCCGGAGTACACCTCCTGCAAGGCCAGGGCGATGCTGTCCCATTGAAAGCGCCGGGCCACCAGCTCTTGGCCGCGCCGGCCCATGTCCGCGGCACTGTCCACCTCAGCCAGCAGGCGCTCCAGGGCGGCGGCCAAAGGGGCCGCGGCGCACGGCGTTACCAGGCCGGCGCCGGCCGCCTCCACTTCCCGCCAGATGTTCACCCGGTCGGAAATGACCACCGGCAGGCCGCAGGCCATGGCCTCGATCACCGCCATCCCGAAATTCTCGGAGTAGGAGGGCAGCACGAATATCCGCGCATCCCGCAAGGCCGCCAGCTTTTCCTCCCCCAACAGCATGCCGGTAAAGGTGGCGCAGTCGGCAATGCCTTCCTGTTGGAGCCATCCCTTGACCCGGTCGCCCCAGCCGTCATCATCGGGACCGGCCACCACCAGGTGCAGGTCCCGCCGCTTTCGGACCACCCGGGCCAGGGCCTGAACCAGCAAATCCAGACCTTTCTTAAAATTTATCCGGCCCAGGAAGAGAATGATCTCCTTCCCGCCGATTTCCGGAAACCGTTCCCGGAAGCGTCCCGGGGCGGGCAGCTCCTGAAACTCCGAGAGGTCCACCCCCAGGGGCACCACCACCCCCGGGACGTCGCCGATATACGGGCGGGCCAGCCGCTCCTCTTCCTCGCTGGTGAAATGGAGGGCCGCAGCCCGCCGAATATTGCGGTTCTCGAAGGCGGCCTCTAAGAGATATTTGCGCCAGCGGTGGCGCCCATAAAGGTATGGGTCCAGGGTGCCGTGCGGCCGCATTAGGTAAGGGACGCCGTAGCTGCGGCAGTAATGACCGGCTATCAGGTCGTGAAACAGGTAAAGGGAATGGATATGGACCAGATCGGCTTCCCGGACGCCTTCTGCCAGGGCCCGGGCCATAGGCCAGGAGGTCCCCCAAAAACGGGGCGGCTGAATGGGATAGTAGCGAATTCCCACCCCATCCTGGAGGAGCGGCCAGCCCAGCGGCACCGCCAACTCCCCCGGCCCATCCTGGTTGGTGGTGTAGATCTGGACCTCGTGCCCCAGGCGAGCCACGGCCCGGGCCATTTCCACACAGGCCTTGGATGGGCCTCCGTAGCGCGGCGCCAGGTTGGCGATGACGTGGAGGATTCTCATCTCAAATCCAGTATTCCGGTAACACTGCGGTTTGCGGTTATCGGTTTCCAGTTTTCGGTTTCTGCTGAGGGCTTTTGCCTTAGATTTTGACTTCGACTTTGAACTTTGAACCTTCAACTCTAACCCCGGCCGCCAAAGGATGGCATTCTTCCTTCCCAAGGAAGGCCCAGACCCGCCAGGCACCGGGTCCACCACCAGAAGAGGCCGATGATCACCAGGGGGGCGCTCCAGGGCAGGGTCAGGAAAACTGGCAGACTAATGATAAGCGGCGCCAGCTCCTTGATGAAAAACCACCCGGAAAAGCGCGGCTGATAACGGTTGAGCAGGTGCGGGACGAACCAACAGGGGAGGAGCAGGTCTCCAATGATCATCCCCAGGATCACGCCGGGCAGCCCCAGATGCCGGCCTCCCAGGTAGGCCAGCCCGAGGTTCAGACCGGAAGAAACCAATAGCATCTTCGCCAGGGTCCGGTGCCGGTTGGTGGCCATCAAGGGATGGCAGCAGGTGAGCCAGACCAGGAATTCCCCCATGTAAATCAGGAAAAGGTCCATGACCCGCTGCTGGTACGCCACGGTTTTCCTTAACCAGACATGATAAATGTTCTCCCCCCAGAAATGAAAGAGCGCTATGAAGATGACCGCGGCTATCAGCGTGGTGCGAAAGATGGCCCGGAATAATAAAAAAAACTTTTCCTCGTCTCGCTGCGCGTCCAGACGGGTCAACTCCGGCCAGGCTGCGTGGGAAACCTGCTCAAAGAAAGACCGGATCAGGTTGACGATGGTGCGCATGGTGGAAAAGACCACCACCTGCACCGGGCCCAGGAGCATGCCCACCACCAGGAGGGTTCCCTGGATGGAGAAGGCCTGGGACATCTGGATGCCGAAAAAATCGAGGCTTGGCCTGATGAAGGACAGGCCGAGAGAAAGGTCGGCCTCCCGCAAAGAGAACAATCGGAATTGGGGGAAACGCCGGTTCAGGTCCCAACCAGCCACCAGGGCCACCCCCAGGTACGGCAGCAGTTGCAGGCAGGCGATGGCCACCAGCCCCCCGTGCAGCCAGAGACCCAGGACCACCAGGATCATGACCAGCAATTGCATGAGGTTGGTGAGCATCACCCCCCGGGGCAGCAACCCCACTGAACGGTAAACCCCCAACAGGATACCCTGGGGCAGTGAGAAAACGAATTGAAAGGCCAGGATGGCCAGAACCAGAAAAACCACCGGCCGGCTGGTAACGGTGATCTGCAGCAGTGAGCCGGGGGGGAAAACCAGCATCAACCCCAAAAATCCTAGAAAAACCGCCAGGGGGAGGATCAAAAACAGGGCGAGGCCGGTGTGCAAGATCTTGCGGAATTGCGGCACGTCCCCCAAGGCATGGGCCTGGGTCAGGCGATTGACGATGTAAAGCTGGCCACCCAGGTCGGTCAGGGAGAGATAGGCGACCACGGAAGAGAGGAGTAGCCACTCCCCGTAAACCCTGACCCCCCAGGCGGTTAAAAACAGGGGCACCAGCAAAACCCGGGAGGCCAGGGTGATGCTCTGGGCCAGGAAGTTGGCGCCTATCCCCTGAATTAAGCGCTTCCGCATGGTTATTCAGCTTCTGCCGGTTTCCGGAGGATCAGCAGGTGCGCCTTGATTAACAAATCATCCGGAGCGCAGCGGCCGGCGTTGCTCGCGGCTATCTCCCGGAATTCCCCGGGAAACCGCTTTTTAAAGGCCAGGGCCTGGTGGCTGAGCTCCAGGATCAGGTCCCGGACCACGAAACCGGCCTCCCGGTAGCAGGCCAGATATTCCCTGGTGGTCAGGCCGGAGAACAGGTCCAGCTCCAGGTAGCGCACCCCATCCTGAAAATCCTCCACCGCCCCCCGGTGCCCCTCCAGATAGGCCCGGTAGGCGCCAGGTTCCAGGCGCAGGTGGTTGTAGGAGTGCTCTAGACCCCCCCGGCCGGAGAAATGGTCCCCCCCGGCGCAGAAATAAAGGGGGCCGTAGGAGGCGTACAGAAAACCCCCGGGGCGCACGAGGCGATGCGATTCCCGCATCACCCGGGGAAGATCCCGGCAGTGTTCATAAACCGCGTCCGAGACGATGAAGTCAATACTGCCGGAATCCAGAAAGTCGTGAGCCTCCAGGGGGGCGGCGCGAAACTCCACCGGCACCCGGTAATGCTGCCAACAGCATGCGGCTATCTGCCCCCAAGATTCCTCAAAGGAGAACAGATCGGTGGCGATGATGCGGCGGGGCCTGAGTTGCGCCCAACTGAGGACGTCCCAGCCGGTGCCCGTGCCCTGCACCAGCAGCGTGGCCTGCCGGAGGTCGCGGAGATGTCTGGCTCCCCAACGACGCCGGGTCTCAAGGGGCATGCCCCGGGAGCCCAGCACCCATCTGGGCCGATATTCTTCAAGGGTCTCCGGGGCCAAAAAACCCGAATAGCGCCGGGAATAAAGGGGGCGCAGAAAGAAGTATGCGGCCCTCTTCAACCGCCCTTTGCTCTGGCGGCGGTGCTGCGCCAGCCAGTCCTGTCGGGCAAATTCCATCAACCTGTCGTTTTCCCCGATTTCCCGGAGATCGCCGGCGTTGCCAAACCAGCCTGGCCCGAACCTGTGGTCCCAGCCAGGATCCTCCGGAAGTGAGCCATCATCTTCTCACTGTGGTCCGCCCAAGTGAACCCGGTTCGCACCCGCCTCCGGCCGGCTTCCCCCATGCGGCGGGCCTCCTCCGGATTTTCGTAGCAATAAAGGATCTTCTCTTTGAGCGCCGCCACATTCCGAATGGGCAGGATGAAACCCTCCCGGCCCTCCCGGACCAGGTCGGCCCCGCCCGTATTGGTAGTGATAATTAACGGCAAACCGCAAGCCATGGCCATGGGCTGGACCATGGCGAGACCTTCTTCAATGGAGGCCAGACAAAAGACCGACCCCTGGGAAAAATACTTGTGCAATTCTCTTTCAGGAAAGGTGCCCTGGAGAATTACCGCCGGAGAAGCATACTGCTTAAGAAAGGGGCTTATTTCGTCGGTAACCTTGCCAATCAGCCAGAGCTCGGCGCCGGGCAACTTCAGTTCCGAGAAGGCCTGTAAGAGATAATGGACTCCCTTCCGCAGGCTGAGGTTGCCGCAATGGATGACTCGGAAGGTCTTACCCACTTTGGGAACCGGATAAAAATTGCTGAGGTCCACACCGTAGGGCACGTGCAGTAGCTTAGCCGCCGGCACCCCCCGTTGCAAAAAGGTCTCTTTGACATAGAGCGACGGAATCGAGATGAAATCGGCCTCCTGGTACTCCAGCAATTCCTTGTCAATGATCTTAGGATGGGCGAAATCATGGCCCCGCAAGCCGAGCCGCCCGTATTCCTCCCGCAGGATTTGATCCTGGTAAACGATGTGGCTGGAGCCGTGTTGCAACACCGTCCTGGCCCCTAAATCCCTGGCCCGGCGCAGGGTGTGGAGGGAAAAGGAACTCCAGCCCAGCAGCAGTTCCGGCTGGGGAGGGAGATTCCGGGCGGCGCGGCGGTCGAAAAGCTCGTGCACCAGATACTGGGCGTTATAATGCCTTTTCAGCATCGCCGGCGCCTTGAGCCAGCCGCGGTTCAGGATTTCGTTGATGACCAGGGAACAGATGCGCTCCCGGTCAATCCCGTATTTCACCGTCTCGAAAACCGGGTAGCTGGTGATGAGCCGCTCCAGGCAGCCGCGACTCTGCAGTTCCTTGGCCAGATAAAAGGCCCAGAAGCGCCCCATGAGGGAGAGAGTCACCTTCATCTCAATGCGGCTCCGCGCCCTCCCCACCAGATAATTTTATGAGGGCGAAGGTGGCCTGCCATTCTCCCGCCAGGCCGGCAAGCTGCTCCACTGCATAGGCGTAAAAAAATGGGCCCAGATCCCTGAGGCCCCGGTCGGAATGGCGAGCCGCCTGCAAACAGATCCAAAGGGCCGGGGCCAGCGTGGTCAGCCAGACCGCGGCCTTGGCGGTCTTGAGACCGTTCCACAGCAGCATCTTCCACCAGGGCCAATGGTCCAGAAAACGGTGTACCTGGGCCGAACCCGCGCCCCGTCCCCTTCGGTTGCGCCAGTACTCCCGAAAAGAGGCTGGAACCACATGGGCCACCTCCAGGCTCAGATCGATGACTTTTTTGGCCCCGATCCGGTGCAGACCCCGGCCGAAAAAGCCGTCTTCCCCGGCGCAAATGGGTACCGGGAAGCCGGTGGGAAACAGACCGGCCGCCAGGGCCGTCTCCTTGCGGCAGGAAAACCCTTCGGTCCAGTCCATGTTGGCAAAGTTCAGATCGACGGACCGGCTGTAAAAGACCTCGCTGACGCAGTGGACATAACGGGGAAACAGGAACTGCCGATTGGCCACGTTGGCATCCACCAGGACGTAATCCGCCCCATTTTCATAATGATAGGCCAGCCTCCGCAGGAAATCTGCGGGCAGCCGCACATCGGCGTTGAGGATGACCACGACCTCGCCGCTGGCCTCCCGGATGCCCAGATTCCTGGCCTCGCAGCGGCCGCCGCCCCCCGGGTGAATGAGGCGCACCCCCTGCCGGGCGTAACCCCCGACGATCTCCGGGGTGCGGTCGCTGGAATCATCCACCACGATGATCTCCCGGTCGGGATAATCGAGAGCCAGGAGGGCCTCCAGGGTGGCGGCGATATCCGCTTCCTCATTGTAGGTCGGGATGATGATGCTGAACCTCAATTAGATTCCTCTCCTGAACGGGGGATTCGCGGTAGGTCGCCTGGCGGGAAAATTTTCCGAAATAGCCGCCGAAATCGGCCCGGATTATTTCGGCTAGCCTCGAGGCGATAATTTGATAACCCAAGGGGGTATAATGGACACTATCGATGTATGCGGTCTCCCGAGTATTTTCGAAAACCCGGGTAAGATCATAGCTGCGCACGGGGCCAGCTTCTGCAATGGCCGCCACCTGCCGAGCTACCTGCGGCCAGACCAGGGGGATTTGAGAGAGCCAATCGGATCTTTCTTCCTCCCGCAGATAGCGGGCGACACTCTTTTCATAAGCCGTGGCGTTGTCCTTGCCGTAACCCAAGGTGGGTTGAAAGGCGATTATTCCCTTGATGCCGTTAATTTCCAGGGCAGCCTTCATCAAACGCAGGTTATCTAAGTAGGTGGCAATAGCCGGGTCTTTAAACCTGACCTTATGCGGATAGACGGCCTGCGGCTTTTGCCGGAAGCAAAAGCGAAAGGCCCGGGTGATCGCCGCGCTCTTCTTAGTCAGAAAGCGGGCCAGGTTGGTGCTCAGGGAATAAAAGGTAGGATAATTGATCAATCTATCCAGGACATTTTTACAACTGTTATAAGGGCTGCCGGTATCCAACATAGAGTAATAAAGGTCATTGCGCCCGTCAAAAATCACCACCAGGTCAGGCTGGAGAGCCAGTATCCTGGTCTGTAATAAGGCAAGCTCTTCCTGGGAGGAATATCCCACAATTCCGGCGTTAATTACTTCAACGCCCTGATAAGATTTTTGCAGCTCCTGGCTAAGATAATTATCGAGGGTCCACTGGTCATTCAATCCGCCTTCGACGGTAGAACCTCCCAGGATAAATACGCGAAAAACCTCGGGAGGCTTGGGCTCGATAAGTTCTTGGGACCGGAAACCGAGAGAATTTATGTGGTAATAAACGTTATTAATCCTAAAATCGTAATTCGGCCTCAGCGCTATTGCCGTATAGGGCTCGTAGATATTAATATTTCCACCCGTGATATCATCTTCGACGTTCATTAATTTCCCGAGATCGCGCATGTACCCCCGGAAATCGCCAAATCCCTCAGCATTGCCGGGAACCCTGGGCAGGGTCTTGATTTCCCACCGATCGTAAAGCCTTGCCATAGTTTCACAAAAACCGGCTATAATAACGATAATAATTATGTTTATGAATATTACTTTGATCACCTTTTGCATGCCAGCTAACCCTTCCAGACTACGGCGACTACTTTAATAAAAGAGGCGCTATTCCTGCGGATCAGGCGCACTAAGAGCCCCGGTGAGATGCGCCAAGGCGGTTTTAAGTCCTCGCAGGTCTTCCTCAAACCCCCATTGGCTGATAATTTCACGGCTCTTTTGCCCCAGACGGCGGCAATGAACCGGGTCTGCCAGCACCCCTTGCAAAGCCGCGGCCAGGGCGGGAATATCTCCGCAGGGAAAAGTATAGCCATTTTCTCCGTTTCTCACCAGGTCCGGGCCGCATCCCACCTGGTCGCTGACGATGACGGCCTTGCCCGCGTTCATCGCTTCGTTGACCACCAGCCCCCAGGGCTCCGCCACCGAGGGCAAGACGAATACGTCGCAGAGGTCGTAATAAGCGGGCAGTTCAGTCTGATTCTTGAATCCCAGGAATCTGACGCCCTCGAGCCCCATCCCCCGGGCCAGCTCTTCCAGGGGCCGGCGCTGTTCGCCCTCGCCCACGAACAGCAGATAGGGAGGTTCGGCCAGCACGGCCTGGCGACTCAGGTGGATGAAGGCGGCCAGGAGGTCAGCGGGGCGTTTCCTGGGCTCCAGTTTGCTAAGGAACAGGATGACCGGTCTTGCGGGCGCCAGTCCCAGTTCCCGCCGCCTTTCCTCCCGACGGGCCCCGGCCTTCCGGGCCTCGCCCTGGAAAAAGCCGTTGTCCACCGCATAAGGCATCCAAAAGATCTTTTCCTCGGGGATGCCATAATGGCGATAGTATTCCCGGTTCAAGCTGCCGATGGCCAGGAAACCGTCGACCAGGCGGTTAAGCCCCATGAAAAAGCCGGCCTTTAACAGTCGCTTGCCGATACTCCGCCGGGCGCTCACGAGGGTGGCTTCATCCCGGATCAACACCTTGAGCCCTAGCCTCTTGGCAGACCTTATGGCCACCCAGTGGAACCAGCGGTTATAGCCATGGATCCACAGGACGTCAAAGCGGCCCTCTTTCAGGCTGCGCCCCAGGCCGTAGTTGCAGGGCCGCCAAAACGACACCCGCTCCCGCCCGCCCAGGGCCCGCAGGAACTCGTGGCGATAGCCTTTAAGCAGGGGCACGTCCCAATCGATCACCCGGCCAAAGGAAGGGTCCAGAAATTTCCTGGTGGTGAAATCGCTGCAAAAGAAAACGGTCAGATCGAGACCCGGCTCCCGGGCCAGGCGGCGTAGCAGCGGGGCTTGGTACTGGATGGGGTGGGTCACCAGGTAGGCCAGGCGGATGTCAGGCATGGTCCTTAAGCCGCTTGAGCTCATCCTGGCACATCAGCCGGACCACCTCCGCCATCCGGTAACGCGCCCGCCACCCCAAGGCGCCGGCGGCCTTCTGCGGGTTGCCCCGGCTGACGGCTATATCCGTGGGCCGGAAGAGCTCCGGATCGATGACCACGTGGTCCCGCCACTGGAGCCCCACCTGGGCAAAGGCCGCGGCCACGAACTCCTCCAGGCTGTGGCTCTCCCCGGTGGCTATGACGTAATCGCCGGGGTTCTCCTGCTGGAGCATCAACCACATGGCTTCCACGTATTCCGGAGCCCAGCCCCAATCCCGCTGGATGGCGATGTTGCCCAGGCGCAGCTTCTCCTGGCTGCCAGCGGCGATGCGGCAGGCCGCGGTGACGATCTTCTTGGTGACGAACCGCGCCGGCCGCAGGGGCGATTCGTGGTTAAAGAGGATGCCGGAGCAGGCAAAGAGGCGGTAGGCCTCCCGGTAATTGGCCACTTCCCAAAAGGCCGCGGCCTTGGCCACCGCATAGGGGCTCCGGGGCCGAAACGGGGTGGTCTCATCGGCGGCGTCGGGAATGTCCCCGAAACATTCGCCGGAGGAGGCATTATACAGTTTAATCGGCCTTCCTAAGAAGCGGATGGCCTCCAGCAGGTTCAAGGTGCCGATGCCGATGCTTTCCATGGTCTCCACCGGCTGCTGGAAAGACAATCCCACCGAACTCTGGCCCGCCAGGTTATAGACCTCGTCCGCCTCCACCTTGATAAGGGCCTGCAGGACGCTGCGGAAATCCGTCAGGGCCACCGATTCCACTTCTACCCGGTGTCGCAGGTTTAGCCGTTCCAGATTGGCGAAGGAGGAGACCTGGGCGTCCCGGGAACTCCCCGTCACCCGGTAGCCCCGGCCCAAGAGGAAGTCCGCCAGGTAGGCGCCGTCCTGGCCGGAAATCCCACAGATAAACGCCTTTTTCATGGGCCCGTCATCCTTTTTCGATGATCCTACGGACAATCTCATGGCACCGCGTCGTGAAGTTTTCCAGGGAGAAATAGCTCAGGCCCGGGGGAATGACGCCCCTGGGCCGTTTGAGCGTTTCCAGGATGCCCCAGCGTAACTCATCCGGGTCATGAGGGTCAACCAGAATCCCCAGGGCGCCGTCCCGCAAGGCCTCCCGGCTGCCGTCCAGCTTGCTCCCCAAAACCGGAATGCCACAGGCCATGGCTTCCAGGTAGACGAAGCCGAAGCCCTCACCCCAACCGGGCATGACGTAGGCATCGGCCAGGCGGTAATGGTCCGCCTTCTCAGGCTCGGGAATGAAGCCGGCAAAAACCACCCGGTCGGCCACTCCCAAGGACCTAGCCTTGGCTTGCAGGCGCTCCCGGTCGTCGCCGTCCCCCACGATGAGGTAGGCAATCTCCGGGACCTCCGCGGCCAGCGCCGGCATCAGCCCCAGGATTTCATCGATCCCCTTGTAGTTGTCCGTGGCGCACAGGCGGCTTACGGTGAGCAACACGATCTTGCCGGCCAGACCGTAACGCTGCACCCAATCGGGATTCTTGGCCCCCGCTCCGTAATGCTGCTGCGACACTGCATTGGGCAGCAGAAATACCCTGTCCCGGGGGAGATTGGCCCAGGCCAGGAACCGCTCCGTGGTCACCTCGCTGATGGCAATCACCGCGTCCACCTTGGCGGCCAGCCTGGCGCTAAGTAAGCTCCGGGGCGGCTGCCAGGCGTCCAGGCCGAAGATAAAAAGCGCCAGGGGGGCCCCGGTTTTCCATTTGGCCAGATAGGCTAAAGGAAGCAAGAAAAGATGACCGCAACAGATTAACTCATATTGCCCGGTGGTCACCAGGCAGCGCAGCACCGCACCGAGATACCGGAGTTTGCTGTTTACGCCGCTGGTGACATAAGTGAGCTTTGGAGGCAGGGGCTCAATAGGGAGCGGAGCGCGCCGGGTCACGGCCACCACTTCCGTCCCCCCGGCGTAGGAGCACAAGGCGCCGAGCAGGTCCCGATTGTATTGGGCGATGCCCCCCTGGCCGCCAAAGGCGTCACTGACCAGCGCCAGAATCCTCACGCCGGGCCCCCGGTATGGTGGCGATAAACCAGTTGAGCCCAGCCCCTGAGGCCCCGTTGCCGGGATAATTCCCCATGGCCTTCGGCCTCCGCCAGCCAATGCTGCACCGGTATGGAAAACCCGGTCTTGCCCCGGTTGAGCACCTCTTCCGGCAGGGGCCGCGTTGGAGTCCTGGCCATATCCAGCTTGGTGGGAGGCTCCCTCATGGCCAACAGCGGCGCCACCCGCCGCAACAACTCCAGGTCCACCAGGGGCACGCGAATCTCCAGGGAATGGGCCATGCCGGCCCAATCCGCATCCCGCAGGAGCTGTTGCCGCATGTACCAGGCCATTTCCAAGGCGGAGACCCGCAAATGGGCACCCTTGAGTCCCCGCACCGTCTCCTCCAGGCGGGCCAGAGGCTGCAGTTCCCGCCAACCCTGCCGCGCCAGGTCCGGGTCCAGGACCTCGGGCAGCTCCCAGGGCATAAAGAGGCTCCTCCTAAGCAGGTAGGCCCCGGGATAGGTGCCGCCGTACTCCAGCAGGCCGGCATATTTGGGGGAAGCGAAGCACTTCCAGAGCGGCGCCGAGATGATCCGGAAGGCCCGCCCCAATCCGGGGACTCTGCCCACCCGGGCCAGGGCCCCGGTCAGGCGGGGTATCTCCCGGAAGCTGGGATAGCCCCCCAGCAGTTCGTCTCCCCCCAGTCCCGACAGCGCCGCCTTCAGCCCGGCCGCGGCCGCCGCCTTGGCCACGAAATAGGTGTTCACCCCATCCAGGGACGGCTGGTCCATGCTGTGTAAAATCTTGGCCAAATCCTCTTGGAAATCCTCCCGGGTGATCCATTGGCAATGATGGCGGGCCCCATAGCGCCGGGCGATCTCACCGGCCCACCGGGTCTCGTCGACGGCGCCGCCCTGGAGTTCCTGAAATCCCAGGGTCACAGCATTCAGCCGCCCCCCTTGCTGGCAGGCCAGGGCCAGGACCGTGCCGGAATCGAGACCCGAGGAGAGGAAGACGCCCACCGGCACGTCGGCGATGAGGTGATGGCTGACGCTGTCCGTGAAAGCCTGCCGCAGGCGGTCCCCAACTTCATCAGGATCGAAGCTCAGCCCTTCCCCAGCCGCTTCGGCTTGCCGCAATTCCTCAACAATGTTGCAAAACTCGTGAATCTGCGGGCGGCCCTGGGCCTCCAGCACCAGCAGGGCGCCGGGCGCCAGGGAGCGAATCCCCCGGTACAGGGTGTAAGGCTCCGGCACATAGCCCCAAAGGAAAAACCCGGTATGCCCGGCCGGCTCCGGCCTGGTGTCGATAGCGCCGCCTGCCAGCAGGGCCTTGACCTGCGAGGCGAAGCGCAAATGGCCGCCAGCGTCGGCATAGTATAGAGGCTTGATGCCGAAGGGGTCCCGGGCCAGCACCAACCTCCTGGCCGCTTCATCCCAGATGGCGAAGGCGTACATGCCCCGGAGCCGCCGCACCATGTCCAGGCCGTGCTGCCGGTAGCCGTGGAGCAGAACCTCGGTGTCGCTGCCGGAGAAAAATTGATGCCCTTGCCCCTCCAATTCCCGGCGCAATTCCCGGTAATTATAGATTTCCCCATTGAACACCACCCTCAGGGCACCGTCCGGGGTGGCCATGGGTTGGGCTCCAGCCTCGCTCAAATCGATGATGGACAGGCGCCGCTGGGCCAGGCCCGCCCTGCCGTCGGCCGAGACCCAAAGGCCGGCGCCATCGGGCCCCCGCGGTTTCATGGCATCCCGTATCCTGAGAATTTCTTCCGGAACCACCGGCGGGGCAGAGTCACTATAGGAGAAAATGCCGACAATACCACACATTTACTTAACCGCAACGCAAAGCAGATTCTGGGTCAGGATCTCGTTTGAGACCAGGCTCCCGGTCTCCACCGCCAGGCAAAACCTTAAGATACTCCGCAGCACCTGCCAGGATAGCCAACGGAGGCCGCTGACCACCCCATGCACCACGGGTTGATCCTCGTAGCACTCGACCCGGGAAAAGCCGCAGGCCGCCAATAATTGCCCCAGGGATTCCTGGGTAAAGATGGTCTCATGGGTAAAATCCCGGTGCCCGACCCGGCCGCTGAACGGCGAAGCACCATTGGGGGTATGGATGATGACCTTGCCACCCGGCGCCAGGACCCGGTTCACCTGGTCCATAAGTTCCAGGGCCTCATCCTTGCGAAAATGCTCCAACACATCGAAGGCGACCACCAGGCCCTGGGATTCGCCTTTAAGTGATTCCAAAGTCTCCAGCAACTCCCCTTCCCGGACTCCGGTGAGACCCATGCTTCCGGCCGCCGCCACCTGTTGCGGAGAGCGGTCGATGCCCACCATATTGGCATATCCCCGCCGGCGGGCGAAATACTCCAGGGCCCCGGCGCCACAGCCCAAGTCCAGGATGGCGGTCTCCTTGTCTTCCGGGAAGTGATCCCGGATCAGCTTCTCCAGATGGTGAGCCCGGACCCGGAACTCCTCCGACTTCTCCCCAGCCGGAGCGATATCTCCGGCCTCCAGGTAGTGTTGATAAATCCTGTGGCGATAATCGGGCAATGGATTTAAACCTTGATCACCCTGGCCGCAACTTGCCTTCCGGGTAAGAGGTTGAGGTATCCACCCCCAACCGGGCAGGGGCGGCGAGGCAGCGGTAGTCGCCGCCGGCACGGTCGGCGGCCATAAGACCTGCATCGTAGGAAGCCAGATTCTCCGGGGTCAGAGGCGTGGATTGCATTTTGCAGTCATGCCGCCTGGCGCGACGCCTGACCGGGAGGATATTCCCAGGAAAAATCCAGCCGTTTGCTAAAATTATGCATCTGCTTACCACCACTTACCCTGCTGGCTGTCGGCAGAATTTAATGTTTTATTTTAACCAAACGTTTTGGGCAAATCAAAGGAAACCATCCGGTGACATGGCCTGAAATTAGCTGAATCCCCTAATATTTTGGCTGGCGGCCCTGCTGCCCACACTTTTGTATGGGGCGCACCCATGGGTGCGCCCTAGAGAACCATCCAGATTCCCACTCACCCTGCCCTCTCCCACCGGATACCGGAGTATCTTCCTATCCCGTCTCCCTGGGATCAGACGTTTTTCCCGGGTATTTTCCCAGGCAAATGTTATATTTTAGCTTTGAGTTATCCCGAGAAGCCTATCCCATTTTGGAGAACTGCCCATGCTCAACCGTTGCTGGCCTTATCTGGCAGCGCTGGCGCTCCTGGCCCTGGCGACCGGCTGCGGGAAACCGCCCTCCCCTCCCAAGGGGGAGCCCCTGATCCCCATGGAAGACTTCTTCCGGAATCCGGTAAAGACCGCCTACAGGATTTCCCCGGACGGCCAATACCTGGCTTTCCTGATGCCCTGGCAGCACCGTCTCAATGTTTATGTGCAAAAGATTGGCGAGGATCGGGTCACCCGGGTCACCCAGGCCACCCAACGGGATATTACCGACTACCTATGGGCCAAGAATGGCCGCATCGTTTACCTGCAGGACAAGGCCGGCAATGAGAACTTCCGGGCCTATGCAGTAAATGCCGACGGCGGCAACCCCATGGAGCTGACCCCGTTTCCCGGGGTGAAAGTCCAGATCCTGGACGACCTGGAAGAGAACCCCAACGAGATCCTGATCGGCATGAACCGGCGGAACCCGAGATTCTTTGACGCCTTTCGGGTCAATGTCTATACCGGCGCCCTCACCCTGGTGGGAGAAAACCCCGGGAACATCACCGGTTGGCTGGCGGACAACCAGGGCCGGGTGCGAGTGGCGGTGGCCACTGACGGCCTCAATGACACCCTGCTTTATCGACCCACCGAGGCCGACGCCTTCCACCCGGTAGTCACCACCAATTTTAGAGACACCCTGGACCCCCTCTGTTTCACCTTCGATGACCGCGATCTCTACGTCTCCTCCAACCTGGGCCGGGACAAACAGGCCATTTACCGTTATGACCCGGAAAAGGGAAAATTGCTGGATCTGATTTATGAGAATCCGGAAGTGGACGTGGATACGCTGCTGCGCTCCAAAAAACGCCGGATCATCACCGGGGTCACCTACTTTACCGACAAGCGCCATTACCACTTTTTTGACCAGGACCGGCAAAAGCTCCAGGAAGACCTGGAGCGGCGGCTCCCCGGCTATGAGGTGGTGACCGCTGACGCCGCCCACGGCCTGCAAAGCAAAGACGAGACCCAAGTGCTGGTGCGCACTTTCAGCGACAAATCCCTGGGCGCCTATTACTACTACAACCGGGTTAGCGGGGAATTCCGAAAGTTGGTGGAGGTCAGCCCCTGGCTCCGGGAAACGCAACTGGCGGACATGCGCCCTGTCTCCTATCAGTCCCGGGACGGATTGACCATCCACGGTTATCTCACCTTGCCCAAAGGAGTAGCGCCCAAGGACCTGCCGGTGGTGATCAATCCCCACGGCGGCCCCTGGGCCCGGGACCACTGGGGTTTCGACCCGGAAGTCCAGTTCCTGGCCAACCGGGGTCTGGCGGTGCTGCAGATGAATTTTCGGGGCTCCACCGGCTATGGCAAGGCCTTCTGGGAGGCCAGCTTCAAGGAGTGGGGCCTCAAGATGCAGGACGACATCAGTGACGGGGTGGCCTGGCTGGTGAAACAGGGCCTGGCCGACCCCCGGCGCATCGGCATTTATGGCGGCTCCTACGGCGGCTACGCCACCCTGGCCGGGGTCACCTTCACCCCGGACCTCTATGCCTGCGGAGTCGATTACGTGGGGCCTTCCAACCTCTTCACCATGTTGGCCTCTTTTCCGCCTTACTGGGAGCTGGATCG
>JBAVAG010000047.1:0-88661 GCA_049585595.1 Desulfobaccales bacterium | reverse complement strand
ACCGTGCGCCTGTGGGACGTGGCCAGCCGCCAGCCCCTGGCCACCCTCAGCGGACATGAGCAAAAAGTTTACAGCGTGGCCTTTTCCCCGGACGGCAAAATCCTGGCCTCCGCGTCCGAGGATGACACCGTGCGCCTGTGGGGCGTCTCCAGCCGCCAACCCCTGGCCACCCTCACCGGACATGAGGGATACGTGAGAAGCGTGGCCTTTTCCCCGGACGGCCGCCTCCTGGCCTCCGCCTCCTCGGATAAAACCGTGCGCCTGTGGGACGTGGCCAGCCGCCAACCCCTGGCTACCCTCAGCGGAGATGGGGGTACTGTTTTGAGCGTGGCCTTTTCTCCGGACGGCAAGATCCTGGCCTCCGCGCCCGCGGATAACACCGTGCGCCTGTGGGACGTGGCCAGCCGCCAACCCCTGGCCACCCTCACCGGACATGGGGGCCCAGTTTACAGCGTGGCATTTTCACCGGACGGCAAAATCCTGGCCTCCGCCTCTTATGATAAGACCGTGCGCCTCTGGGATCTATCTGCCCTCTATATGCCGCACACCCTCATCGGACATGAGATGGGGGTGACCAGCGTGGCATTTTCACCGGACGGCAAGATCCTGGCCTCCGCCTCTTATGATAAGACCGTGCGCCTGTGGGACGTGGCCAGCCGCCAGCTCCTGGCCACCCTCAACGGAGACGATGATACTGTTACGAGTGTGGCTTTTTCTCCGGACGGCAAAATCCTGGCCGCTGCCGCGGGTAACACCGTGCCCCTGTGGGACGTGGCCAGCCGCCAACTCTTGACTACCCTCAGCGGACATGGGGGTACTGTTAAGAGCGTGGCCTTTTCTCCGGACGGCAAGGTCCTGGCGTGCGCCTCCACGGATAAGACCGTGCGCCTGTGGGACGTGGCCAGCCGCCAGGTCCTGGCCATCCTTACCGGAGATGATAAATTTTGGAGTGTGGCGTTTTCCCCGGACGGCAAGATCCTGGCCTCCGCCTCCGATGATCACACCGTGTGCCTGTGGGACGTGGCCAGCCGCCAGCCCCTGGCCACCCTCACCGGACATAAGGGATACGTGACCAGCGTGGCCTTTACCCCGGACGGCAAGATCCTGGCATCCGGCTCTGAGGATACAACCGTGCGCCTGTGGGACGTGGCCAGCCGCCAGCCCCTGGCCACCCTCACCGGACATGGGAGCTGGGTGTTTAGCGTGGCCTTTTCCCCGGACGGCAAGATCCTGGCATCCGGCTCCATGGATAAGACCGTGCGCCTCTGGGACGCGGCCAGGCATAAGCTCCTGGCCATCCTCAGCAGACATGAGGGCAGGAGGGTGGCCTTTTCCCCGGACGGCCGCCTCCTGGCCTCCGCCTCCACGGATAAAACCGTGCGCCTCTGGGACATGAGGCCTCTGTCTGACCGGCGGCCCTGGGCGGAGCGGATCGCCGCGGCCGAGCGGCGATACGGCCTGGAACCCATCGGGGTTTCCTCCGGCAGGGAATAGAGCAGCGATTCCCGCTAAAAACCGCCCGAGGCCGGGGCTGGTCCCGTCATCCCGCGTAGCCAGTAGCCAGTAACTTCTCCCCTCCCCCTTGAGGGGGCGCCAACGGATAGGGGTGGTAATTTATTGTTCATTTACCGTATGTTGCCACCCTCCCCCCAACCCCCTCCCCTCTCAGGGAGGGGGGTTATCCCAAATCTTTTGTTAAGATAATTGTGGGACATAGTACCAGGGCGGCCTGGGGCCGTCAAAATGCGGCGGGGGCAGCTCGCCTTAGGGGTTGGGAAGGATTGGACAGGTAGGACAAATGTCACTGTTCTCCAAGCCCCTCCCTTGACACGGACGCCAATTTAAGCGATCCTTTATCCCTGCCGACCCAAATTCGAGCCCGTGACCGGCAAATCCAAGAGGCCAGCTATAATTTAAGAATATGCCCAAATCGCTTCTAATCGTCGAATCCCCAACCAAGGCCAAGACATTGCAGAAATACCTGGGGTCCGATTTTGTGGTCGTCTCCAGCAAGGGCCACATCAAGGATCTGCCGCCCCATGACCTGGGGGTGGACCTGGACAAGGATTTTGCGCCCAAATATACCACCATCCTCGGCAAGGCCAAGGTCATCCAGGAGTTGCAGAAGGCGGCCGCGGGGATCTCGGAGATCTTCCTGGGTCCCGACCCGGACCGGGAAGGGGAGGCCATCGCCTGGCATATCGCCGAGGCCCTGGGGGAGAAGGACCATCGTTTCAAGCGGGTCCTGTTCCTGGAGCTGACCCAGGCGGCCATCCGGGAGGCCCTGGCCCATCCGGTGGCCTTGGACCGGCCCCGCTACGAATCCCAGCAGGCCCGGAGGGTCCTGGACCGGCTGGTGGGCTACCAGATCAGTCCCATCCTGTGGCAAAAGGTCAAGACTGGATTGAGCGCCGGGAGGGTGCAGTCCGTGGCCCTACGGCTGGTGTGCGACCGGGAACGGGCCATCCAGGCCTTCGTCCCGGAGGAGTACTGGAGCATGGATGCCTGCCTGGCCGGGGGTGAGCCGCCGCCTTTCCTGGCCCGCCTGATGAAGCACGGGGCCAAGGCCTTAAAGCCCGCCAGCGCCTCCCAGGTGGAAGGCATCCTGGACGACCTCGAGGCCGCGGCCTTCCGGCTGGCGAATATCGAAAAAAAGCCGCAGCGGCGCCACCCCTCGCCCCCGTTCATCACCAGCAGCCTGCAGATGGAGGCCAACCGCAAGCTCCGCTTCACCCCCAAAAGGACCATGGCCCTGGCCCAAAGGCTCTATGAAGGCGTGGATTTGGGGGACGAAGGCCCGGTGGGCTTGATCACCTATATGCGCACCGACTCCACCCGGGTGTCCGGCGAGGCCCTGGGGGCGGTGCGGCAGTTCATCACGGACGTCTATGGGGCCGACTACCTGCCCAAGAGCCCCAATGTCTATAAGAGCCCCAAGGGGGCTCAGGAGGCCCACGAGGCCATCCGGCCCACAGCGGTGGGCCGCCGTCCCCAAGACCTGAAGCAGTTTTTGAGCAAGGAACAACTGGCCCTCTACGACCTCATCTGGCGGCGCTTCGTGGCCTCCCAGATGACCCCGGCCATCTATCAACTGACCACCGTGGACGTCCAGGCAGGGGATTACCTGTTCCGGGCCACCGCCTCGGTGCTGCAGTTCCCCGGCTACACCGCGGTCTATCAGGAGTCCCGGGAGGGTGAAGACGAAGAGGGGGCAGCCAAGCTGCCGCCCCTGAAAAAGGGGGAGCTGCTGGAATTGCGGGATTTCGATCCCCAGCAGCACTTTACCAAGCCGCCGCCCCGTTTCACCGAGGCCTCCCTCATCAAGGAGCTGGAGGTCCAGGGCATCGGCCGGCCCAGCACCTACGCCACCATCCTCAGCAACCTGCAGGACCGCGATTACGTGATCAAGGAGAAGGCCACCCTCTGGCCCACGGAAATGGGCCTGGTGGTCAGCGACCTGCTGGTGGAAAACTTTCCGAAGGTCATGGACCTGAAATTCACCGCCAACATGGAGACCGACCTGGACCGGGTGGCGGAAGGTGAGATTTCCTGGCGCCAGATCCTGCGGGATTTTTACGGGCCCTTCGCCCAGGACCTCGAGGCGGCCAAGGGCGGGATGCGCAAGGTGAAAAGCGTCCCGGCCGGGATCCGCTGTCCCCGCTGCGGCGCTGAGCTGGTGGTGCGCTGGGGGAAAAACGGCGAATTCCTGGGATGCTCCGCCTACCCAGAGTGCGGCTTCACCGGGGATTTCAGCCGGGATGCCCGGGGACGCCTGGTGCTCAAGGATGGGGAGGCCTTGGCGGCAGCCGGCCCGGGAGGCGCCGCCACCGGCCTTACGTGCCCGAAATGCCAAAAGGAATTGGTGGTGCGCCGGGGACGGGCGGGAGAATTCCTGGGCTGCTCCGGCTACCCCAAGTGCAAGTTTACCCAGAATTTCACCCGGGACCCCCAGGGGAAGCTTAAGCCCCTGGATCCGGAAGCCGAAGCTGCCGCTTGCCCCTGCCCCCGCCAAGGTTGTACCGGCGCCCTGGTGAAGCGCCGTTCCCGGCGAGGCTTCTTTTACGGCTGCAACAACTACCCCAAATGCGATTTCACTCTGAACCAGCCGCCGCTGGCAAAGCCTTGTCCTAAATGCGCCTTTCCCTGGCTCATGAAGAAGGGCAAGAAGATCCTGTGCCCCCGGGATGATTGCGACTTTGAGCTCGCCGCGGTGGCCGAGGCCACCGAGTAAAGTAAAAACTGTTTTCGGTTTTCTGTTTTCGGTTTTCGTTTTGGGGCGCAGACCCCCTGGGGCGTGCTGGGAACGCCGTCTTTGGCAGCCACAGGCCGCCCTATAACGATAACCGGTGGCGCCGGCGTCTCGGCTGGGAGCCCACCGCCAGAAGCCCCCGACTCCGGATAAAGGAAAAGGTGGGCGGCGCCCACCTTATTATTCTTATCCAAGAATTTTGTTCCCCGAAAAATGGCCCACGGAAACCGCAAAGCGCCAACCGCAAAGCGCGTCATTATCATCGGCGGTGGCCTGGCCGGGGCGGAGGCCGCCTGGCAGGCGGCCCGCCGGGGAGTTCGGGTTCTCCTCCTGGAGATGAAGCCCCGGAAGTTTTCCCCGGCCCACCAGTCGCCCCGGTTGGGAGAGCTGGTCTGCAGCAATTCGCTGCGGGCCGAAGCCCGGGAGAGTGCGGTGGGCCTCCTCAAGGAAGAGATGCGCCGGCTCGGCTCCCTCATCATGGCCGCGGCGGAGGCCACCCGGGTGCCGGCGGGGCGCTGCCTGGCGGTGGACCGGGAGGCCTTCGCGGCCCGCGTCACCCAGGCTTTGGAGCAGGAACCCCTGGTGGAGATCGTGAGGCAGGAGAGCACCGATCTCGATTTGACCGCCACCACGGTGGTGGCCAGCGGCCCCCTGACCTCGGAGGCCCTGGCCGCGGCCCTGGGCCGTATCAGTGGCCGGGAGCATCTCCATTTCTATGATGCCATCGCCCCCGTGGTGGCGGCGGCATCCCTGGACCCAGGCAAGATCTTCCGGGCCTCCCGCTACGGGGCCGGGGAAGACTATCTCAACTGCCCCTTCAGCGAAGCAGAGTATGCCGCCTTTCACCAGACCTTGCTGGAGGCGGAGCAGGCGCCGCTGCATCCTTTCGAGGAGCCCCGCTATTTTGAGGGCTGTCTGCCCATCGAGGTGATGGCGGCCCGGGGCTATCTCACCCTGGCCTACGGTCCCATGAAGCCGGTGGGGCTCACCGATCCCCGGACTGGGCGGCAACCCTTCGCGGTGGTGCAACTGCGGGCGGAAAACCGGGAGGGCACCGCCTACAACCTGGTGGGGTTTCAGACCAAGCTGAAATACCCGGAGCAGATTAGGGTCTTCCGGCTGATCCCGGGCCTTTCTAAGGCGGAATTCCTGCGCCTGGGCTCCATCCACCGCAACACCTTCATCCACTCCCCCGGCCTGCTGAGCCCCGCGTTGAATTTTCTCCAATATCCGCAGCTCTTTCTGGCGGGGCAGATCTCCGGGGTGGAGGGCTACGTGGAGTCCGCGGCCATGGGTCTGCTGGCGGGGATCAACGCTGCCCGCCAAGCCCAGGCCCGGGAGTTGGCAAGCCCGCCCCGGGCCACCGCCCTGGGGGCCCTGGTGCATCACCTTACCGATACGGACACCAGGGACTTCCAGCCCACGAACGTCAACTTCGGGCTATTCCCGCAGCTTCCGGACCGCATTCCCAAAAAGCTCCGGGGCGCGGCCTATGCGGAGCGGGCCATGCAGGAATTGGCCGGGTGGGTCGAGGCCCTGGGGGAGGAGGAGTAAGAGGCCCGCCCGCGGGGGCGGGGAGGTTCCGGGGTTTTTAGTTTTCTTCTTTTTGGTTAGTATTATTGTTCTATGGACAGGGGCGGCCCCGCGGGTCGCCCCTTCTCGCGCCGGTGGGGAGAAGAATACCAGACCGGCTTCACCGTCCTTGAGCCCAACCGACATTTGGCGCCGGCTGCACCTCACGGGCTTATGGCGCTTGGGCGGTTTCCCCGCGGCGGCGTCGGGCTATCAAAAAAGTTGTTGGAAAAATGATGAATTAAGCGCAAGGGTGACTGCTGCGGCCTGAAACTTGCATCGACCATGGGTGCGGAGTCTATTTCAGGGAGGGCTTGCTGTGAACTTTCCGGATCGTATCGAGCAACTGGAGCAGTATGATAATTTCCAAGAAGCGAGAGAAGTCTTGGAAAATCTTTTGGACAGCTCTGCCGACTCCATTGGCGTCGTGGACACCAAAGGCCGATTCATCAAATGGAATGCGGCGTCCGAGGAGATTTTCGGCTACACTCTGGCAGATCTCGAACAAATGCATTTTTCCGAGCTTTATGAAGATCCGCTCGAGCTCGAAAAAATGCTGGCCAAATTACGCTGGGATGGCTTCATTAGGAAGTATGAAATCAACATGAAGAAAAAGGATGGCACGGTTGCGCCGTTTAATCTGTCCATCAAGCTGTTATATGACAGGCACGATAACCTCTCCGGCAGCCTCTGCATAGCCCGGGATCGAAGCGATACCCGCAGGGCCCTGGACGAATTGCAGATGGTGAATAAGCGGCTGGAAGATGAAATCGTCGAGCGCAAGAAAATAGAAGGCGCCTTGTGCGAAAACAGGGAAACCCAGAGAGCACTTATCAATGCCATTCCGGAGTCAATTTTCCTGCTGGATGCTGACAGGGTCATCATTGCCGCCAATGCCTTCACGGCAAAGAGATTCGGCAAAGATCTTGATGAACTTGCCGGATCCAAGATATCCGAGCTTCTCCCTGCCGAAGTGATCGAAAGGAGGAAACCCTACGCTGACGAGGCCATCAAAACCGGGAGGACGATTCATTTTGAAGATTTGCAGGATGGCAGGGTCTTTGACACAATAATCAGTCCTATCATTGATGGCGGAGGTAAAGTTTCCAAGCTTGCCGTTTATTCGCTGGACATTACCGAGCGCAAAAGGGCCGAGGAGACCCTGCGGCAAAGCGAGCAGAAGTACCGGCTGCTGGTGAACCAAATCCCCGCGGTATTATTCAAAGGATATGCCGATGGATCCATCGATTTCTTCGACCGCAAGGTGGAGGACCTGACCGGCTACCCCAAGGAAGATTTCGATTCACGCACCCTGAAATGGACAGACCTGGTGGTAAGAGAAGACCAAAAGGATTGGAAAAACAAGTTCCTCGAGGCGCTCAAGACCAACCGGTCCTTTATGCGGGAGTACCGGATCAGGAGAAAAGACGGGACGCTCCGCTGGCTTGAAGGACGGGCCCAGATAGTCTGCGATGAGGCAGGAAGAATCGATTATGTCAGCGGGGTCTTATTTGACATCACTGAACAGCGGCGGACCGAGGAGGCCTTGCGGGAAAGTGAAGAGAAATATCGGGGTTTGATAGAGACCACCAACACCGGTTATGTAATCGTCGATGCCGCAGGCAAGGTTCTCGATGCCAATCCGGAGTATGTGCGGCTGACCGGACATAATGACTTAAAGGAAATATTGGGACGAGGGGTCCTTGAGTGGACCGCGCAGCAGGATCGCGGGAAAAATGCCGCCGCCCAGGAGCAGTGTCAAAAGACCGGGCTCGTCAAGCATCTGGAGCTTACTTATGCCGGGGGAGATGGCCGCTCCATACCGGTGGAGATAAATGCCACTGCCATCACGACCTCGGAGGGGGTAAAGCGTATAGCCCTGGTCAGAGATATCTCCGAGCGCCAAAGGGTCAAAGAAGAGAGGGCCAAACTGGAGGCCCAGTTGGTGCAGGCCCAGAAGATGGAAGCCATCGGGACTCTGGCCGGAGGCATTGCCCACGACTTCAACAACATCCTTACCGCCATACTTGGTAACATCGGCCTGGGCATGCTGGACCAAGACATGGGAGACCAGGGCCGCCAACGCCTGGCCTCCGCCGAAAAGGCCTGCCAGCAGGCCCAGCGTCTGGCCCGGCAGTTGCTCACCTTCGCCAAGGGCGGCGCCCCGATTAAGGAACTGGTTTCCCTGGAAAACCTGGTGGCCGAGACTGCCTCCCTGGCCTGCCGGGGCTCTCAGGTTCGCTGCGAATTTGACTTTGGCAAAGATTTAATGGCGATCGCCGGAGACCCGGGACAGATCAGCCAGGTCTTCCAGAATCTCATTATCAATGCCGTCCAGGCCATGCCGCAGGGTGGCACCATCGAGATTACCGGGGAAAATATCAAGGTCGGCAATGATGGCCGCCTCCCCCTGGAGGCTGGCAATTATGTCAAAGTCTCCATTAAGGATCAAGGGATCGGCATACCGGAAAAATATCTCCAGAAGATCTTCGACCCCTACTTTACCACGAAGCAGCAGGGCAGCGGCCTGGGCCTGGCCACCACCTATTCCATTGTTAACAATCATCACGGCCATATCTCGGTGGAGTCCGGGTTGGCAGAAGGAAGCACCTTCCAGGTCTATCTTCCGGCCAGCAACGGGAAGGTTAAGCGGCAGCCCCAGGAGACCACGGAGCTGCTTTCCGGAGAAGGGAAGATCCTGGTAATGGATGATGAGGCGATGGTGCGGGAGGTCTTGGGTATGATGTTGCTCAAGCTGGGCTATGAGGCGCAGTTCGCCAAGGATGGGGTTGAAGCCATCGCATTGTTCAGCCAGGCGCAAGGGTCGGCAGATTCTTTTTCCGCAATAATCCTTGATCTAACCGTTCCCGGCGGCATGGGGGGCAAAGAGGCTATGGAAAGACTTCTGAAGATCGATCCCCAGGTAAGGGCCATTGTCTCCAGCGGCTATTTCGATGATCCCATAATGGCGGATTTTCAAAAGTATGGGTTTGCCGGGGTTATTGCCAAGCCTTACAAGGTTACAGAATTGGGTGGGACTTTAAACAAAGTCCTCACCAAACTGAATTAGGTTCGGTCAGCCCTCCCCGCCATAATGGCTCGGATGATAACCTTCCTGGCCCCTGCCTAGCTCTCCTTTCCAATACCCGGGGGCTCGAGCCTCATTCTCAGCCGCACCCCGTGGTAAGAACCCACCAGGCAGTCCTAAAAAAGTGTAAAGAAACACTTGACACAATTCAGTCGGCTTGCTATCTTCTAGGAGCGCACCCAACGCGTTCATACCTCAAACCCGGGCGGACACCTGGGGCGCTCCTACAATGGGAGAATGGATGACATGGCAGGAAAGATAGAGAAGTCCAGGCGCAGCCAACCGTCAGATCCGGCGGCCCTCAAAATGCAGGACCTGGTGCAGGCCACGGGCGTCCCCAAATCGACCATCCTCCACTATCTGAATGAGGGGCTGCTGCCGGAGCCGGTCAAGACCTCCCGCAATATGGCTTACTATAGTCCGGCCTGCGTGGAGCGGATCTCCTTCATTAAGGTAATGCAAAGCAAGTACCGCTTGTCCCTGGCAATAATCAAGAAGTTCTTGCAAAATGGCAGCGCCGGGCCCGGGATGGAACCATACCTGGAGCTAAGGTCCTTCATTTACGGCCCGCGGGACGACCGGGAACTGCTCGATTTAAGGGCCTTCTGCCGGGCCTCGGGGCTTACGGCCCCGGAGGTGGCGGAATTACAGAAGGCGGGACTGTTGCTCCCCCTGGATCCGGACCGCTTCGACGCCGAGGACCTGGCCATCGGCCGCATTCTCAAGGACTGCCTGCAATTAGGCCTCACCCCGGAGGAGTCCTCCTTCTACCCCCGCCTGGCCCGGGAGATCGTGGACCACGAAATGGCCATCAGGGACCGGCTCGTAAAGGGGCTCTCCCTGGAAGCCAATGCCACCTTGACCCTGCAGCTTACCCGGGGGGCCCGGGCCCTGCGGCCTTATATCATTGACCGGATGTTTCAGCTCCGGGTGCTATCCCGGGAAAGCATCGACGGAGACGAGGCAAAATGACCGGGGTGCTGATTCCGGCCCCTGGAGAGGTATCATCGCCTAAACCCCACCGAGGAGGAAATACGATATGTGCGAATTTTGCCATCAGCATGGAGACGGCCAGAAATGGTATCTGAAAGCGGAGAACTATTCCCAGGAACTCCTGGATAACCTGGAACGCCGCCGGTATCTGGAGGAGGAGTTCTCGAGGATCGGCGTCCAGGGCGCCGAGATGGAGGCGGGGTTCCAAAAGGCCATGCGCGCTCCGGCCTGGCTGCGCCAGCTCATCTACTATTTTCGGGAGAAGCGCCAGCGCCGGGATCACTTCGGGCAGGTGGTGCCCCTGGAGGATCTCTCCCAGGTGATGGACCTGGCCGCCTCCATTGTCCGCATTCCCTGTGTCTGCCGCAAGATCAATAAAGGCAAGACGGACGCCGGCTATTGCTTTGGCCTGGGGCTCGACGCCGAAAAGATGTTGGGCTTCCAGGAGGCCTTCCTCAAAACCTTCCGGACTGGTCCTACAGATGCCCGCGTCGACCGCCTCTCCAAGGCGGAGGCCCTCGATTTGCACCGCGGCTTCGAAAAACAGGGGCTGATTCACACCATCTGGACCTTCAAGACCCCCTTCATCGGCGGCCTCTGCAACTGCGATCGGGCCGACTGCCTGGCCATGCTCAGTTATCAGTATAATTTTCACGCCTTCTTCCGCGGCGAGAACGTGGCTCAGGTGAACAGCGATGCCTGCGTCGGCTGCCGGGAATGTCAATCCATGTGCCAGTTCGGGGCTATGGGCTTCTCAGTGGTGGACCAGAAGTCCTGCATCGACCCCATCCGCTGCTACGGATGCGGAATTTGCCGCTCGGCCTGTGAAATGGATGCCATATCCCTAACACCGAGGAAGGAACATCCCATCGCTCATGATCTTTGGTGAGTCCAAATGGCTGGGGCCCGGGGATCACCAGGGGAATCTCAGGGTTGACGACCTGAGGCGGCAATATCGTCTGCACCTTCCCCAATCATATGATTCCAGGCAACCGGCGCCGCTCGTCCTGGCTTTCCATGGCCGCTTGGGGACCGGCAAGCACATGGAGAAGCTGACCGGCTTATCAAACCTTGCCGACCAGCGGGGTTTTATGGTGGCGTATCCGAACGGAGTGGGGCGTTCCTGGAACGCCGGTCACGGGACCGGGCATGCTGAGGCCCAAGGGGTAGATGATGTAAAATTCACCGCGATGCTGATCGAATCGCTGGGGCAGACGCTCAACCTCGACCGCCGGCGGGTGTATGCCACCGGTTTTTCCAATGGTGCGGTATTTACTCACCGCCTGGCGTGCGAACTCTCTGAAAAGATTGCCGCCATTGCCGCAGTGGCAGGAACCATGGCGCCAGTTATAGGGCGAAGCTGCCACCCGCGCCGGCCGGTTGCCGTGCTCCAAATCCATGGCAGCGCGGATCCGTTTGTCCCCTGGGAGGGCGGGCGCACCCAAGGGGGGGGATTCGTAGAATCGGTGGCTGCCACGATCGCAGGTTGGGTGGCGCGTGACGGGTGCGCTTCCCAGCCAAAAGTCTCCGACATCGGTGGGGGAGTGATCTGCGAGTCCTACCGGCCGCCTGCCCAGGCGGCCATGGTGATACTTTGCCGGGTTGACGGGGGAGGCCACACCTGGCCTGGCGGCTATCAATATCTGCCGGAGAAGCTCATTGGCGTTACCAATCGTTCCTGGGACGCCAGTAAAGCAATTTGGGACTTTTTCCTAGAGCATCCCCTGAAATGAGTCCGGCCACTCTCTGAACGCCATTCAAGATTAACCGTCACCCCCCCTCTAAAAAGATTAACCCATTGGACTTTTCCCATGGCATAATGCTTTCTTGAGGGATCGAAACCATGGCTACGCACTGGCGACACGCTGGGGGAAAACTTCGAGAATTGGGTCCTGCGGGTTTGACCGAGAAAGAGCTCCTGGCAATTTTAATCTCTCCCGGAATTCAGGGCCGTCCCGCCGAATTTATTGCCACCGAAATTCTTGATCGTTTCGGGTCGTTAGATGGTTTGGCAAATCAGCCTCTGGAAAAATTGTTGGAGATCAAAGGACTTTCCGATGTAAAAATTATTCGGTTAGCCGCGGCCTTCGAATTAGCTTTGCGCCTGGCCAGGGGTAAAAAACACAATGACTAAGGAAAGCAAACTTACCGAAAGAGGGGTGCGGATGCCCGATATCAGGGAAATTCAGCGCGGCGAAATAATTGCCAAATACCTCCAGGATGTCGAACAACTGCATTCCGAATCCTCCCGCTCGCATGCTTTTGCCATGATCCTCCAGAAACTCCTTGGAATTGCCGAACCCAATTTCATTGACACCTATTGCACCGGGTTTGAACATTATTTAAGAGCCCGCCATAAAGACCGTATCCTCAAAGGCAGAGCCGATAACCTTTTTGGCAATGTCATTATTGAGTTTGAGAATAATATCCCAAAAATGCGCTCCGAAGCCGAAGCGCAGCTTCGGAAATATGTTGCTATTCTCTGGTCCCAGGAAGCCCCGGAGGCCCGGACCCCTTACCTTTGCCTCGCCGGCGACGGCGTGCGCTTTGTCTCTTATACTCCTGCCCTCACCGATCCCCAGGTCATCGAGGTTGCCCCGGAGCAAGTTAATCTGCACCCCTTGCAGGAGGTGGATTGGCAGAAAATGAAACCCCACCCCGATGAAATATTTTTCTGGCTGGACCGTTATTTTCTCCGTCGTGAACTCTATCATCCCACTACTGAACGGATGGAAAAGGATTTCGGGGCCAACAGCCATGCCCTCCAAACTGCCACCGCGATGCTAACGCCTCTGTGGCGACAGCTTAAAGAGCAAAACCCTTTTGCCGTGATTTTCGCCGAATGGGAACGGTATCTACGCATCGTTTACGGCAGTAAAGTTTCAAGCGACGATCTCTTTATCCGCCATACCTATCTGGCGACCTTGGCCAAGTTGATGGCCTGGATGGCAATTACCGGAAGCGATGAATTGCCGCCTGACGAAAAGATGGTGGAATTGCTGGGCGGCCAGATATTCAAAACTCAGGGTATTGAGAATTTTTTGGAAGAAGATTTCTTCTCCTGGACCGCACGGCCTGCCGCGGCGCAAAAGGTCATCGTGGTAGTGCGCGGCCTCTATAGCCTTTTGCAAAATTACATAATTCGGGAGTTGGCCAAGGAAGAAGGGGAGGATGTGTGGAAATCTCTTTATCAAGAATTGGTGGACCCGGAAACCCGCCATGATTTAGGCGAGTTCTATACCCCTGATTGGCTGGCCCACCGCATGATTAAGAAGATGCTGGATGGCAATCCCAAGGCCGCCATGTTAGACCCCGCTTGTGGTTCTGGCACATTTCTCTATCTGGCCATTCGGGAAAAGCGTGAAAGATTAAAAGATTCTTCCGAAACCCTTCTCCATATCCTTGATTCGGTAGTCGGTGCCGACATTCACCCTCTGGCGGTCATCATCGCCAAAACCAACTTTATCTTGGCGTTGGGAGACCTCCTGAAAAAATCCCGAAAAACTATCACCATTCCCGTTTACCTGGCTGATACCCTATGGCTGCCCGAGCGCTATATGAAGGGGCCGGAATATATTATTCATCTTGACGACCAAACTGCTTATGTTCCAGAAGAATTATTGAGTAATATTGCCGTTTACGACCATGCCATGGAACTGGCCAAAGAATTTGCCCGGCAAAATAAGGGCAAACCTATCTCACTCGAAATTTTCCTTAATTTCCTCAAAGCGCAAAAATTCGCCGCCTATCCTTCCATAGCTCGGAAACTCTATGGGATCGCCGAGATTCTGAAAGTCTTCATTGATAAAGAGCGGGATACCATCTGGGCCTTTGTCTTAAAAAATCGCTTTAAACCCTTATTTTTCAAAAATAGGTTCGACTTCGTCATGGGCAACCCACCCTGGATCGCCTTCCGTCACCTGGAACCAGCATACCAGGATTTTGTTAAGCGGCAGGTGGCGCGAGAATATCGCATCCTCTCAGGGCGAGGCCATCTCATCACCCACCTGGAAGTGGCCACCTTATTTCTGGTGCGGGCCGCGGACCTCTATTTGAAAGCAGGGGGCGTCATGGGCTTCGTCATGCCTCGGAGCGTCTGCACCGGTGAACAGCATGATGGTTTGCGCCGCAACGAATTTCGCTTTCCCCAGGACGCCATGAATCGCCTGGCCTGGACCGGGTTGTGGGACTGCGACCGCGTCAAACCCCTGTTTAACGTGCCCACCTGTGTTCTGTGGGCCAAAAAAACCAAGTCGCTGGATGTTATCCAATCCTTCCCCGGCGAGGTACTGGCCGGCACGCTCCCCCGGAAAAACGCTTCGTTAACCGAAGCCGAAGCCAATGTGACGGTAGAGGCAGCTCAATTTTCCCTATCCCAGCGAGGCCGTCACTCGTATTGGGCAACCGGGGAGGCCACCAAAACCCAAAAAACCAGTTCGTATAAGAAGAAATTTTTTCAGGGGGCCACCATGGTCCCACGGTCCTTCTGGTTTGTGCGGGTCAAGCCTTCCCCCTTGGGCTTTAACCCGGAATGCCCGCCACTGGAGACGGATCCCCGGGCCATCAAGCAGGCTAAGAAGCCATACCAAGACGTTCGGTTTGAAGGACAGGTGGAGGCCCCATTTCTCTTTGCCACCCTCCTCTCCACCGATCTCCTGCCCTTTGGCCACCTGGATTACCGCCTCGTAGTGTTGCCGATCCTACCTATCGACAATTATTACAACATTATTACTGAAGAACATGCCCAAAAGGCTGGATATTCGAATCTTGCAAAATGGCTTAAAAATGTCGAAGTAGCATGGGAAAAGAGGCGCAGTTCAAAGTCAGAAAATATTTCTTCATTAGAATGGTTAGACTATAGAAAAAAACTTACAAGCCAAAAACCAAATGCTAAATATAGAGTTGTGTATCCATTGGCCGCAACAAATTTATGCGCCGCGACGATTAAAAGTGGCCCAATAAATTTTTATGGGGGAGAACAATTTATCGCTAGCAATGGATTATTCATTGACCATGCTCTTTATTATTTAGAATCCAACAATAAACATGAAGCTTATTTCTTAACTTCAATATTGAATTCTTCTGAGATTAATAATGCAATAAAGCCAATGCAAGCTCGGGGATTATTTGGCCCTCACGATATCCACAAAAAAATCTTTGAGCTTCCAATTCCCAAATTTGATGCAAGAAATAATACACATTTGCGTCTAAGCGAAATAGCAGAATGCTGCGCTCAAAAAGTGCAGGATTGGATAGGTCAGGGCGGACCGGGCCAGGTTGTAAGCATCGGCCGCCTGCGCGGCATGGTCCGTCAGATGCTTAATTTGGAATTATCGGAGATTGATTTGCTGGTTGGTTCTTTTTTGAAAAAGGGATGAAGCAACTTAAAGACTTGATCTATCCCAGGGCCGCCTTGCCGATAAGCAAGAGGCCCATCGCCACGAGCATTGCCGTAATCACCTTCCTATAACTTTCGGACGCCGTTTTCCCATAGCAGAAAGTACCGCAGAATACTCCCAAAACCAGGAAAGGGAGGGACCAGAAAGCCATCGCGGCCACTTTGGCCGTGACCAGGCCGCCGTAGGCTTGCAGTCCGAAGGTGACCAAACTGGCGATGAAAAAAAAACTCACCAGGACGGCCTTTATCTCATTCTTGTCCCAGGGCTTCAGAGCGGCATAGACGACGATGGGAGGGGCATAGGTCCCCAGACTGCCTCCCAGGCACCCCGAACAAAAGCCCGCCAGATACGCCCAGCCCGGATGCAGGCGCAGCGCGCCGAGATCGGTATAGCGGTAATAAAAAGGAAAACCGACGAGCACCGCTCCCAGCAAAAGCTCCAACTTCCAGGGCGCCACCGTTTTTAGAAAATAGACCCCCAGGGGAATGCCAGCGAGGGAAGCGAGCAGTAAAGGAGTGACTTCCGACCACTGCAGGTGACGGCGCAACTGCACCATGAGCAGCAGGCTGATACAACACATCATGAGGTTTAAGAGAGGAACGACGGTTTTAATCGGCAGCAGCAGGGTTAGCCAGGGCAGGGCGACCAGCACGAAGCCAAACCCGGAGAAGCCCTGGGTGAAGCCGGCGAAGGCGATGATCAGGCAAGGCAGGAAATATTCGTACACAGGAATCCGTCAGGCCACGCCTCGATTTTTTGGGGTAACCTCTCCGCCGCTTCTCTGGCCCTGGGGGCGTTCTTGGTTCCCTGTCAAGCAATTATCGGTTTGGGTTGCCGCTCTACACTAATTCAAGGCGAAGTTCGCGCCCAACAAGAGCGGCGGCGCGTTGCAGCGTCTCTATCGTCACATTACCTTTTGCCTTGAGAATCCTATCAACCTGTGCGCGGCTTGTGTGCATCCGCTCGGCCATTTGCGCTTTTGTAATGCCTTGCTTGCGCATTTCCTCGGCAATCTGCCACGTAATCACACGTGTAACCGCCTCGGCCTTCGCCGCCTCGTAAATGCTCTCTTCGTGAAGGAAGTCATCGAGCGTCGATCCCCAATGTTTGTTTTTCTCGCTCATGCCATCATCTCCTTCATCCGCTTCCGCGCCAATTCAATCTCATCAGGGGGCGTCTTCTGCGTTTTCTTGATAAAACCGTGCACAATGCCAATCCGTCCCTCATGCACGCAAAACAGTATCCGGGCGATACGGTGGCTCGGCATGTTGCTGCGCATCTCCCATAGCCCGCCGCCAAGCGAGCGACAATACGGCATACCGACCGGCCAACCAACTTGCACGGTGGCGAGATCAAACCCGATCCTCTGCCTATCATCGCCCGGCAAGCCTCTCAACCAATCCCTGACCGGCTCAACACCGCCCGAGGTGCGATAGAAGAAAAGGGGTATCTCGGTCAGGTGCTCGCCAGCCATAAAAACAACCTTTTAAAATAATGTATCATACATAGTACATTTGTCAAGGGACAAATTGAATTACCCCCAGTCTCTCAAACCCTGCCGGATTGATCGCCGTGTAAATGACTGTGTGCCTTATGTGGCTTGGATCTGGTTTGGCTGCGTTTTAATCCGCCTGGCTGTCAAAAACCTCTTGGGGCGGAACGAAAGGAACATCGGGCCGCATGAAGAGACAAAGAACCGCACCGGCGACACAAATGCCAATAGTCAGATAGAAGGCTGCATCCCAAGTCTTAAAGTGATCGATCACCCAGCCGAAGACGATGGGCGAAACCACTCCGGCTATGGCGAAACCGGAGTTCATGATGCCGCTGCCGATACCGGCATACTCGTGGGAGATATCCATGGGAACGGCCCAAATCGGCCCGCAAACGGCCTCCGAGCAGAAGAAAGTGCCAAAAAGAAATAGGGTAACCATATTGAGGTCGTGGGTGAACAGGGTGGCCGTGAGAAACCCACCCGAAAGCAATAAACCGAAGGCGATAAAGGCATTGCGGGCGATCAGCTTGTTGCTGGTTTTCACCAATAGCCAATCAGAAAATAGGCCTCCCACGGTATCTCCACCGACCCCGGCTATGAGAGTGAAGGCGGCATGCAAGGCTGAAGACTTAAGATTCAGGTGAAAACGAGTCATGAAATAGAGGGGAATCCAGGACAGAAACACCCAGAGCATCCAACCGTAGGCAAAATCTACCATGGTCACCGGGAAGATGCGCTTTATCAGTGGCCACCAGGGAGTACGGGCATGGCGAACCCCCTTGGTGGGGGGGACCAGTTCAGCCACTTCGGCCGCGGTAATGTGTGGATGCTCACGAGGATCCTCAGAGAAGTTAAGCCACCAGAAGGATAGCCAGAGCAGGGTTATCAGGGCGCACACGAAAAAGGATAACCGCCAGCCGGACAGCGCAATGCACCAGGCCACAATGAGCGGCGCCACCGCGCCTCCGAACCGGGCGGCGGCGTGAGTTATGCCTTGAATATAGCCATAACGTTTCCCGGAATACCAGTGTTTCATCCCCTGGGTGGCGGCGGAAAAGACCGGACCTTCGCCGATGCCGACAAACAGCCGGGCCGCGAAAAGCGTCGCCAGGCCCACGACGATGCCGCTGAAGAAGGTAGCCACCCCTGCCACCAAGACGCAAAGGGCCAGGGTGAGCTTGGCCCCAATTTTATTGGCTGACCAGCCGCCGACCCATTGGCCGACCAGGTAGGGCCAGGAGAAGGCCGAGAAGGCGAGGCCAAGCTCGACGTGTGACAGGTTAAAATCCTTGATTATCGATTTGGCGGCCATGGAAATGTTCACGCGGTCAAGATACATGAGGAAGTATAGTGAACAGAAAAGAATGGTCATCAGGGTCGAGGTGCTAATTAACCGGCCTGGCGCCGCACCAGGGCCGGCGGGACCTTGCGAATCATTATTAGCCATGTGAGATCCTCCTAAAACCTTCTCTGACCTTATGCGAGAATCTTGGTTCTCTGGATGCCAGGCAGCCTCATCGAACCGCCGACCCAGCCGGCAGCGGCCAAATTAGGGAGGGACTCCCGTCAGCCAGGTGCGCATCCTAAGAACCTATCCCCACGATATCTTTTAACTTGAGCCGTTGAATCTTTCCTGATGGGCCCTTGGGCAACTCTTCGATCTCGATAATTAGCTTGGGAGTCTTATATTTCCCCAAATGACGCAGGCAATGTTCCCTGAGTTCCGGTTCGGAAACGGAGCAATCGGGTCTCAGAGTATAACACACCATGATCTCTTCCCCGTAGTGTTTATCCGGTATGCCAACGGCCGCCGCATCCTGGATGGCGGGGTGCAGGTAGAAACATTCATCGATCTCGCGGGGGGCGATGTTTTCCCCACCCTTGATGATAAGTTCCTTCAGTCGCCCGGTAACAAAGACGAAGTCATCCTCGTCCAAATAGCCCAGGTCTCCCGTATGGAACCAACCGTCCGGCTCCAAAGCCTCTGCGGTTTTGCCCGGATCCTTGAAATACTCCTTCATCACACAGTCGCCTTTAATCATGATTTCCCCGGGGTCGCCCCGGGGAACCTCATGGCCCTGGCGGTCGATGATTTTGACCTGGCAACCCACGGGCTGGCCAGGGGAGCCGATTTTCCGTTTGGCGGGTTCCAGGGGGTTGGAAAAAACCGGGGCAGCGGTCTCAGTAATCCCCATGGTTTCCACAATATGACAGCGGAACTTTCCCTCGAATTCCTCTTGCAGGGAGGGTGGCAGGGGCGCGGAGGCGGAGCGTCCGAAGCGCAGCCGGCCCAAATCATAACCTTTACCCATGATTTCGCTGCCGCTAACCAGGTAAGAGACGATGGTGGGAACCACGGAGAACCAGGTGCACTGATATTCCGACATGAGCGGCCAAAAGGCGGTGACGGAAAACCGCTCCGGGACCACGATGGAAGAGCCGCTCACCAGCGGCCCCATTATCGAGACGATCTCGGCATTAATATGGTAGAGGGCCAGCGATACCAACCCCCGGTCTTGCGGTTGCAGACAGTGAGCCAGGGTGACGTTCTCCCCGCCGGCGGCCATGTTTTTTTGGGTCAGAATGACTCCCTTGGGAACGCCGGTGGTCCCCGAGGTATAAAGCAGGAGGGCCGGATCGTCCTCCGTTACCTCGGGAAGCTCATACCCGGCAAGGTCTTCATCGGGAAAGATCTCGCGGGCATGTTTATCGATGACCATAATCCGGATATCTTTTCCTGCGTCCTTGACTGCTGCCTCCAGGCGTTCTCGATTGAGCTCCGTCACGAATACCAGCTTGGGTTCAGCGTGGCCCAAAACATAACTCAATTGGCTGGGTTGAGCCAAAAGATTCAGGGGTGCAACGACCAGTCCGGAGTAGATGGCGCCCACGAAGATCTTCACGGTCTGATAGCCGTTGCCCATGAAAAAGGAGACCCGGTCACCCTTCTTGATACCCATCTTTAGGAGTTGTTTACCCAGCTTGACGGAAGACTCCTGGAGTTGCGCATAGGTGAGTTCCAGCTTCGGCTCCGGAGCGAACATAAAAACCTTGTCCGGCTGCAGGTCCGCCTGCCTATCCACGAGAAATCTTACCGAACGCACGGCCTAATCTCCCCTTCCTTATGAAAATGACCTATCCCGAATCTTCAGATGGTTTTGTAGCCCAGTTCAAAGGCCTGCTTATTCTCCTCTTTGAATTTGGGGATGATGGCCAGCAGGCTTTCCAGGAGAACCTCCTTCTTAATGGCTCCCTCACCTTCAAGGAGTTTGGCAATGGCTCCCAGTACTACGGAGTTGCTGAACAAGGCTTTGCCGAAATGATCCATAGCCAGCTTTTTGGCCAGCAGGGCCCTTTGTGAACAGGTTAGCTGGGTGTCGACCTCCTCCACGAAGTCCGGGTCATAGATAATCAGCCCATTATTGGCCACAGTGTGCTTGAAGCGGTTATAGGCCGCTGAAGAAAGGGCGATGAGATAGTCGGGAGATTCGCACATGGGACTATCGACCACCTCTTTGGCCAACACTACCTGGCTCCTGACATATCCGCCCCGCATTTCGGTGCCATGGCTTTTCAGCATGGTGACCCTAAGACCCTGCTTCACCCCGGCTTCCCCCAGGATCTGGCCCAGCCGCACCACACCCTGGCCTCCGAAGCCGCTCGCCACTATCTCAATTCTGTCTTTCATAGTCCGCCGGTCCTCCTGATCTTTTCGGTTGCCCCCCATACCAATTCGGAAAATTCGGGCCTGGAATTGCTAGCGTCGTGCCAGACCCCGGTAGCCCAGATGGTCTCCGGGGTCTCCTGGCCCAGGGGTGCAGTATGTTTTTTGAACCACCGGAAAATTTCCACCGGAACCCTCGACCCCAGATGCTTCATGGCAAAGTTGGTGACGCAGGGATGCGGCATGTGCACCAGGGAAAAGCCGCGGTTCAGGATGGCCTTCTTAACGCTGGCCACCGCCGGGAAGCCGTCCGCCAGAACCACGTGACGGGCCAGGAAAGTAGCGCCTGCCCCTTTTAAGATGTGCATCACATCCATACCCTTACTCATGAGGTTGGGCTCGAACATCCCGTAAGGGCTGGAATCGGTTTTTACTCCCATGGGGGTCGTGAAACCGAATTGACCACCGGTGGACTGGTATCCCAGGTTATCATGCACGATGACCGTGATATCGGCATTGACCCGGGCAGCGTGGATCAGGTGCAGCAGGCCGATGCCGAAGGCGTCCCCGTCCCCGACGGAGAGGACGATCTTCTTTTCCGGGGGCAGGGCAATGCGCAGGCCCCGGGCAATGGCGTACACTCGCCCGTGGGTACCGGCGAAGCCGTCGCCTTTAAAGGTGGCGAAGGTCTGCCGGCCGGCGCAGCCGATGGAGGTGCCCCAGATAACATCTGCCGTACTCAATCCCAACTCCTGAAAAGCCTGGATCACCACCTTATGGTTCATTCCCAGGCCGCAGCCGGAGCAAGCGGTGCTGGGTATTTTCCGGGTGCGCAGATATTCTTCGATTAACTTGCTGGCATATAATTCCATCACCAGGCCTCCCATTCCCAGCCCTGCCGCTTCAGGGGCTGGCCTTTTAAGATCTTGTCAAAGGTCTCCAGAAGGATTTGATTGGTGGGCAGATCTCCGCAGATTCCCAGGAAGTGTACTTCGGAGTCAGGCGCAGCCGCCCGCTGGATCTCCCGCACCAGTTGCCCATCCCAATTAAGCTCCACGGCCAGGTATTTGGTTTTTCTGGTGAAGTGCTCCACCGGGAAGGGCCACAAATTAATCAGCCGCAGGGAGCCGACTTTCATGCCCTGGCTGCGGGCCCGGCCCACCGCGGTATTCACCACTCGGGAGGGGGTGCCATAGGACACGACGACCAGGTCCGGATCATCGTCCATGTATTTCTTCTCGTAATGATGGTTAAAGAGGTGCCGGTTATTCCGCACCTTGTAAATGAGCCGGTAGGCATGCTTGTGGTGATCTTCCACCTCTTCGATATCGTAGCCCTGTTCAGTCGGCGTCCAGTCGGAACAGAGGCCGCCCGTGTTTTTGCCCATCTGCACCGGAGGGATATCGAGCGCATCTGTGGCTGGATAAAAATCGGGGCCGGGGTGAAACTTCCGGGGCTGGAACCGGAATCCCATTTCTTTCATTTCCGCCTCGGTTTCGGGGATCGAAATGTCCTCCCAGCCATCGGTGATCAACTGGTCAGCCAGGATCGTGACCGGCATGCGCAGCCGTTCCGAGAGGTAGAAAGCCTCAACGACCATGGCCATGGCTTCTTGAGCCGAGTTCGGCGCCAGGACTAGGCTCTCGTAATTGCCTCCCTGGGTGGGATAACGGGTATTGTAGAACTCTCCTTGACCAGGGGCCCCGGTAATCCCGGATACCGGACCCACCCGGCCCGAGTTCAGGACCACCAGGGGCATCTCACATCCCAAAGCCCAGCCATAGGGGTCCGCATAAAGAATGAAGCCCGGGCCCGAGGTCGCGGTCATGGCCTTCATGCCTCCCAGCGACGCCCCGATGCAAAGGTGCATGGCCGCACACTCGTCTTCGGCTTGAAGGTAAACCCCGCCCACCTGCGGGAGGCGCAGGCTCATGGATTCAGCCAATTCAGTGGCCGGGGTAATCGGGTATCCCGCAAAGAAGCGGCAGCCGCCAATGATGGCTCCCTCCGCAATGGCGAAATTTCCGGTTTCCAAAAAGCGTTTCATATGGTTTCTCCTTGATTTTTAGGAGCCATGTCCTTAATCACTTCCTTGACGTCGATGGCAAAATCGGGGCAGACGAAGTAGCACTTGAAGCACCTGACGCAATGCTCCGAGGATTTGACCTCCATCGGCCGGTAGCCCTTCTGGGTGAACCCGGCGGAGGGGACAAAGGTGCCGACCCCGCAAACTTCCGCACAGTAGCCGCACTCTTTACAATTCTCCCTGGCGATTACCACTTCGAATTTGCGGGCGTCGCAATTCAGACAGCGGGAGGCTTCAGCCTTGATGTCCGGGTCGGTCATGGGAAGTTCCACGTGCTCAAAATCGAGGACACTTTCCCAAGCCTGGAGATGCGGGAGATCCCGGCGAGGCTCAACCAGGGGAATATATTCCTCGAGTTCCACAATGTCTTCGGGCGCCGCCAGGGTCTCTGAAACGTCTCCCTGGCCGCCGAGAAATTTATCGATGGCGCCAGCCGCCTTACGCCCCTGAGCAATGGCGCTGATGATGGAAGCGGGTCCGGTGACTACGTCACCGCCTGCGAAAATCCCCCGAACCGAGGTAGAAAGCTGGTCTTCACTAACCGCCACTCGGTTCTCATTCAGGTTCATTGGCGTTGTTTCCACAAAGTTCAGTACCGGCGTTTGGCCAATGGCCAGAATGACCGTGTCGGCGCTCACTTTCTCGGTAGTTTCTTCATCGTAAACGGGGTTGAATTTGCCGTCCTGGTCAAATACCGCCAGGCAACGCTTCAATTTGACGCCAGCCACCCTAGCGGCGCCCAGGATTTTCACGGGAGCCCACTGGTTGTTGATGACGATGCCTTCCTCTTCGGCCAGGGTGATTTCAAAAGGATGGGCCGGCATCTCTTCACGAGCTTCCAGGCAAAAGAGATTGACTTTCTTGGCCCCCAGCCGCCGGGCGGTGAGCGCTACGTCGATGGCCACATTGCCTCCGCCGATGACGGCAACCTCGCTGCCGATCGGGGCGGCCATCCCCAGGACCACACCCCGCAGAAAATCGAGGCCCCAATAGACCCCGCTTTTCTCAGTTCCCTCCACGGGAATTTTGGCTGAAGCACTGGCTCCCACCGCGATGAACACCGCGTCGTAATCCTGTTTAATCTCCTCCAGGGTCACATCCTGGCCCACCTGGGTGTCCCCTTGAAACCTAACCCCCATTTCCAGAATGACTTCGATATCCTTGTCCAGTCTGGCTTCGGGCAAACGATATTTGGGTATTCCGTAACGCATCGTCCCTCCCGGCTTGGGAAGGGAATCGATAAGGGTTGCCTCATGACCCAGGCTAGCCAAATAGTAGGCCGCGGTCAGTCCAGCCGGACCGGCGCCAATAATTGCCACCTTTTTCCCCGAAGGCGGGGTTTTTTTCCGGTTACTGAGCCAGCCGTCGCCCCCTTTATCCATGGCCGCCCTCTTCAAAGCCCGGATGGCGATGGGATCCCCGAACTGTTTATAGGCGCAGACATCTTCACAGGGAGCGAAGCAGGCGTCGGCACAGACGGTGGGCAGAGGTAAACGTTCCCGCAAGACGGCTACCGCTTCATCAAAGCGGCCATCACGGACAGCCCGGACATAGCGCGGCACGTCCACTCCAGCCGGACAGGCCGCGGAACATCGTGGCGTGCTGAAATCTTTCCTGCTAACCCTAAAACCCATGGATGATATCCTCCTCAGAAATAGGCGAACACGGTTAAGGCGTGGTCTGCCATACTCGCTCCGGAGCGGATTCTGGAACCGCTTCCATGCCGGTTTTTGAAGAGATCGCGCGAGGCTGGCCGGGGCATGGCCCCAAAACCACTATGGTACCTTCAAGAAGGGTGCCAAAACGGCGGGTATGGTAAGAATGTCGGGGCAAAAGAAGGTAATTTATTGGAACTTAATGAGAATACGGCAAAACTCGGGAGAATCCGGCAATTGGAGAAGAATCCCTTACTGCCAAAAATTGTCTTAATATTCCTACATATCAAGAAATGGCGACACAAATTAAATTTTGGAATAGACTAGATTGTATTTCCGGAATTTCTCATACAAGGTCGCCCTAGAAATACCCAAGAGTTTAGCTGTCTTAGACATATTGCCCTGGGACGTCTTGACTGCATTTAACAAGACGATTTTCTCAAAGTTAGCCATCTTAAGGCCCAGGGAATTGTCCGGAAGGTCATACAGTTTGCTCTGAAAACCGGCCTCAAGCACTTCCACCGGCAGGTGTTCCAATTTTAATTCATTTTTTTCGCACAAGCTCACGGCTCTCTCGATAATATTTTTGAGTTCGCGGATATTCCCAGGCCAGTGGTAATGAGCCAAAGCCTCCTGGGTCTCCTCATTCAGGCGGCATCCCGGTCTCCCCGCGGCCTTTAAAAAGTGTTTAATCAAAAGAGGAATATCTTCCGTTCTCTTGGCCAGGGGCGGAATATTCAAGATCATGGTGTTGAGCCGGTAAAATAAATCCTGCCGGAATTCTCCCCGCTGAATCATCAGTTGCAGATCTCGATTCGTCGCCGCAATTAATCTGAAATCGATTTCAGAGGATTTGGTCCCGCCGACCTTGGTGAGCACCTTATCCTCAATGATGCGCAACAGTTTGGCTTGGGCAGCCAGAGACAGTTCACTTATTTCATCGAGGTAGAGGGTGCCGCCATTGGCCAGCTCGATGAGACCCGGCTTGCCGCCTTTCTTGGCGCCGGTGAAGGCTCCCTCTTCATACCCGAATAGTTCCGATTCCAACAAGTCCTTGGGGACCGCGGCGCAGTTAAGGCAGACAAACGGCCCCAAGTTGCGGTTGCTGGCGGCATGCAGGGCATGCGCGAATAACTCTTTGCCGGTGCCGGTGGGACCGAGAATCAAGATGGGCGAGTCGGCCCGGGCGTACTTCAGGGCCAGAAGTTTTACTTCCTTAATCGTCTTGCCTTTGCCGATGATGGAATCGAAGGTGTATTTGGGGGAGAAGATCCTTTCCAGGGCCATCTCCTGGCGTTTGACCTTCCGCTCCAATATATTAAGTTTTCTCACCAGATCGGTAAAATCCTTATAATCCCGCAAGACCGTCTGCAAGATGGCGCCCACGACCTTGCCATTCTGCTTAAGGGGAATACGATTTACCAGCAACAAGGCCTCGGTCTTCAGAGAGCAACGCTGCCCCAACTCCGGGATGCCTGTGGCCAGGACATGGGAAAGCCTGGAATCGGGAAAATATTCTTTGATATCCTGACCGACGGCTTCCTGGGGGTCTATCCTGAGCAATTCGGCATATACCTGGTTCATGAAGATAATTTGCCTCTGCTCATTGCAGACGATGATCCCGGAATAGACATTATCCAGGACAAACCTCAGAAAATTGATGGATTCCAGCATCTCTGCCGACCCGCGCGGACCATTGGGCCGCGCCTCACGATCTACTGAAAGCCCGCCTTCCAAATAACCCAGGCCCGCCATTTTTTTCGAGGCATCGTTTTTCATCGGAAATCCCATAGCAAATTTCCTGCCAATATATCGATCTCCATCGATTTTATCAGATTTACCCTGTCCCACAAGTATTAGCGGCAATTAAGGAAAAAGGTTCGCCAAGGCCCAGCAGCCTGGCTAGGTGATCGGCGCCGACTTGGCCCCGGCGTACCTACCCTGCCCAGGAGGCCGGTGAGCATCTAAGCCCCTCCTGGCACCCTTTAAGGGGGAAGCGTGGTTGAGACCATTCTACATTGATTAGGGGCATGAAAACCATCCGCATCGGTTATTTCTTATAGAAACCGGGAACAAAAAGGAGAATCACCGGGAAGATTTCCAGGCGGCCCAGCAGCATATCCAGGATCAAGACCCACTTGGCGAAGCCGGGCAAGGTGGCATAGTTGCCGGCGGGACCCACCTTCCCCAGCCCCCGGCCGACGTTTCCCAGGCAGGCCAGCACTCCGGAGAAGGAGGTGACCAGATCCACGCCGCTGGCGGCCACCAGGAAGGTCGAAACGGCAAACAGGCTTAAGTAGAGGATAAAAAAGGCCCAGATGCCGCTCAGCACATTGGGGGCCACTTCCTCCCGGCCCAATTTAACCCGGACCACGGCCCGAGGGTGGACCAGCCGAGTCAATTCCTGGAACGACTGCTTGAGGAGCACCAGGATACGCAAGGACTTGATGGCCCCGCCGGTGGAACCCACCATGGCCCCTACGAAGAGGCAAAGGAGCAGCAGACATTGGGCCAGCGAGGGCCAGAGGGTGAAATCGGCGGTGCCGTACCCCGTGGTGGTGCTCAGGGAAACCGCCTGAAAGACCCCGTAGCGGCAGGACTCTCCCAGGGAGGGGTAAATCCTCCCCCAGAGGGTCAGGGTGATAACCAGGGCCACGACCGCGGTTATCCCCAGAAAGAAGCGGAGTTCCGGGTCCCGCCAGACGGCAAGGGGCTTGCCCCGGAAGAGCCGGACGTGCAAGGCGAAGTTAACGCCGCCGATGAGCATGAAGACCATCACCACGCCTTCGATATAGGCGCTGTGGTAAAAGCCGATGGAGGCATTTTTAGTGGAGAAGCCCCCGGTGGCCAGGGTACTGAAGGTGTGGCAGAGGGCGTCGAAGAGGTTCATGCCCCCCGCCATCAGGAGCACCGCCTCCAGGACCGTGAAGACCAGGTAAACCTTCCAGAGGATCAGGGCGGTATCCCGGAGGCGGGGTTTGAATTTGTCCGCCCCCAATTGGGCCCCGGGGACCTCGGACTTGTAAAGCTCCATACCCCCCATTCCCAGGAAGGGGAGAAGGGCCAGGGCCATCACCACGATGCCCATGCCCCCCAGCCATTGGGTCAGGCTGCGCCAGAAAAGCAGACCCCGGGGAATCGCCTCCACGTCGGCCAGGGCCGAAGCCCCGGTGGTGGTGAAGCCGCTCATGGCCTCCAGGACGCAGTCCACCGGATGCGTAAAGGTTCCGGCCAGATAAAAGGGCAGGGCGCCAACCAAGGCTGCAGCCAGCCATCCCAGAGTGGTGGCGGCCATGCCTTCCCGATGGTTGATAGATCTGGGGCCGGTGGCGGCATGCCCGAGCAGATACATGACCGACCCCGCCGTCAGGGACACCGCCATGGCTTGCAGGAGGGGCCAATAAGAGCCGTCCCGGTAGTAGAGGGAAAACCCCAGGGGGCAGAGCATGCTGAGGCCGATGCAGGCCACCAGGGTTCCAATAATCCGGCATATCAGGCGCCAACGCATGCCGCTCATCTCCCCGGGCCGCTTAACGCCTTTTCCACCTGAGGGATGCTGGCCTTCCTGGCCAGGATTATCACCCGGTCATCGGGCTGGATGACGTCATCACCGCTCGGGATCACCACCTCTTCGCCTCGCATGATGCAGAGCAACAAGGCCTCCCGGGGAAATTTCAGGGACTTGAGAGGCGTTCCCACCAAGGCCGTGCCCTCCTGGGCGACGGCCTCCATGACCTCGGCCTCCTGGCCTTTGATGGCCACGCTGGAAACCACCTTTCCCCGGCGGATGTAAGGAAAGATGGAATTGATGGCGGAGAGCCTCGGGCTGACGAGGAAGTCCAACTCGATCATTTTACTCAGATCCATATAGTCCAACTTGTCGATGCGGGCCAGGATCTTCCTGGCGCCCAGGCTATGCGCCAGGAGACAGGAGAGGATGTTCGTCTCGTCATCTCCCGTAAGGGCCAGGACCATATCCATGCCGCCGATGTTCTCCTGCATCAGCAATTCCTGGTCGGTGGCGGAGCCCTGGAGCACAAGGGTGCGCCGCAGCAGGCCCGACAGCTGCTTGCAGCGCTCCGGATTACTCTCGATGAGTTTGACCCGGTAGCGCCTGATCTCCAGCTCCCGGGCCAGCTCCCCGCCGATCCTGCCTCCGCCCATGATCATCAGGCTCTTTAAGGGGGCGGGCCGCTGGTTGAAGAGTTTCAATGCAAAGTCCAGGTCCTTGTCCCGGCAAACGAAATAGACCAGATCCCCAGCCTGGAGGGTGTCTTTGCCCTTGGGAATAATGAGCCGGTCTTGCCTCACCAGGGCGGCGATGATCAGGTGTTTTCTCTCAATTACCAAAGGAAGGTCCTGGATCCGTCCGCAGAGCGGGCTGGCGGCCGGCAGGACTCCCCCGATCATCTTAATGGATCCCCCCACGAAGTCGTTGACCTCCTCCATTTCGGGGGCGCTGAGAATCCTGAGAATGGCCTTGATCAACTCCCGGTCAGGGTTGATGATGTTGGTGATATTGAGGCGGCGGATGAGGGCTTCCCGGTGGGGTGCGTACTCTTCCTGGCGGACCAGTGCGACCTTGGGGAGGCCGCCGCTGAGGAGATCGGCAAACAGACAGCAGACCAGGTTGACCTCATCCCGGTCGGTGACCGCCAGGAGCACGTCCGCCTTTTGGACCCCAGCCTCCAGGAGCACCTGGGGATGGCTGCCGGCCCCCCGGATGGTCTGCACGTCCAATTGCTCCTGCACCCGCTGGAGGGCCTCCGGCGCCTGGTCGATGACCACGATATCCTTATCTTCCCGGGAGAGCCATTTGGCCAGGTGAAAACCTACCTCGCCGGCCCCGACAATAATAATTTTCACCTAACCCATTCCTTAGATGCTTGAAATGAGATTATGCGGCAGCCTTGGCCATCGCGATCAAAAAATGGTTTTGGGGCCCCTCTTCCCTACTTTAACCCGGAAAGTTTTCTCTTTTTTGGAAGACATGATAACACACTGCACTGGGGAAATAATCTTTCTTAAAAAAGCTGACCCTGAATTAGGACGCCCCGGGGCAGCCGGTAGCAGCAAAACCGCCAGCAGAACCGGAACTGCCAGGGTTCTTGGCCAACCCATGGTTTTTACTGCACATTTAAACATTTGGCGCTTTCCCTACAGATAAAGACAAAGGCCTGACAGGTTGGCAGTCTCCACCTGACAGGCCTCTTTCTCTGCGCCTCTGCGGTGAGGCCCTTCTTTATTATTCACCGCTGAGGCGCAGAGGACGCGGAGAAGAAATATAGAAAATATAAATCTTTTATGCTGTTTCAGTTCATTCTTTTAAGCCTAAGACAATTCTTTTGATCCCAGGCTTGAGCACGGGAACATTAAAGTTAATCAGCAGCCCGACATTCCAGCCGCTAAGCCTGAGATATGTAGGAAGTGTGCTTCGTGAATCGGCAATAACTTTTCAACTGCTTTGATCTCCACAACCACACAATTTGATACTACCAGATCGAGACGATAGGCACAATCCAGGTTTACCTCTTTGAACACAACCGGCAATGGCTTCAGCCGTTCAAAAAGGATAGACCGCAGCCGCAGCTCATGACCTAGGCATTCCTCATATGCGCTCTCCAAAAGACCCGGCCCCAATGCACGGTGAACCTCCATCGCCGACCCTATGACCTCTCTGGTCAGGTCATTGATTCTCATTTTTTTTCCGCGTCCTCTGCGCCTCTGCGGTGATCTTCTCGTTTTCGCAGTTTATTTGATCAGTTTATTTCTTTACGCAGCTCCTCCGGGGTTGTTTGGGCCCGGCCCGGCAGAGACGCCAAGACCAGCCCCAACGCCAAACAAAACCCCAGCAAGACCTTAACTCCCGGTCTCTTCCAGGAACTCCTCAGCGCCCGAAGGAATTCAGAATGCCCTGCACTTGCGAAGTTTCCCGGAGTTTCAAGTTAACCAGAATCATGGAAAATTGATCGACCACAGAGGATATGAGCTGTCGGCTGGTTTCCTTTTCTTGTTCGGAAACGGGACGGGGGCTCGGACCAGTTATTGGCCGGGTCCAGCCGCATTACTTGATTAACTGCTTAATTATCGACTCATGAACCCGCCGCCGCCATCCGCCCGGGGCGCCGGATTGACCTCCGCTGAGGTAGTTGCTTATCTTTCCGTATATTAATAAAGCTTAATAAGTTATGCCATTGGAATTATTATGAATATATATCGCAACAGGGCGCCCTGCCTGGAAATGTTTTATTCATTTTTTCCGATAGATTGTTCAACTAAGTGTAATATTTAGGAAACAGCCGAGGATGACTCTGATGAACCTACCGCGCCTTTCCCAAACTACTTTTGGTCATTGGGGGAGCCCAAAGGGAAATTTATCATACCCCCCGCGGCTACCGCCCCCCCGACGACATGACAACCTGCTTGACTAACCGGCTGTGACCACGGTCCACCTGCGCAGCCAGAAAGAAACAAGGTCAATACCCCGACCAGAATAAATTCCGCCCAGCCCAGTTTCATCTGCCAGCCTCCTTAGCAATTCACTTTATGTGGCAGCCTTCGCGCCAGCAGTACCTTGGGGGCAAGACCGCGGCGACGCGTAACACTATCCAGTCTCCGGGAATACGGGTTGTAAGGTGACAAAGAAGGTGGTGCCGCTGGCGGTGGCATCTTCCTCGGCGGTCTTGGTTTCGAACCTGATATGGCCGCCCAGCTTCTCCACGATGGTATAGCTGACAAAGAGGCCCAGCCCCGTGCCCTCCCCCACTTTTTTGGTAGTGAAGAAGGGGTCGAAGATACTGTCGGCGTTCTCCTTGGGAATGCCCGTCCCGGTATCGGCAATGATGGCTTCCACCAAATTGCCGCTGGCCTGTTGGCGGCTGGCTACCGTCAGCTTGCCGCCCTCCGGCATAGCCGCCGCGGCATTGGTGATTAAATTGAGAAAGACCTGCTGAAGTTCACCCGCGCCTCCCTTCACCTGAGGCAGATCGGCAGCCAGATCGAGTTCCAGGTCGATCTTCTTGGTCAAGAGCGTGTTCTGCACCAGGAGGAGCACGGTTTGCAGGTCATGATTGAGGTCGCTAAATTCTTCCGGCTGGCTCGGATGCCGGGCGAACCCCATCAGGTTCTCTACGATGCGCTTGCAATTGAGCCCCTGGCGTTCCACCGACTTGAGAATCGTATGTTCCTGAGTACCCTCAGGGAAGCGGTCCAGTAAAATTTCGGTAAACCCCAGAATGACGGCCAAAGGATTATTGATCTCATGGGCCACTCCCGCGGAAAGAGTGCCCAGGGAAGCCAGCTTTTCGGTCTGGAACAGTTGTTCCTCCATCCTTTGGCTCTCGGTGACATCCCGGGCCATCACCAGGATCCGTTCCACCGTCCCGCCATCCTCTCCGAAAACGGGCACAAAATGAGTGGAAAGCGAGTAAACTCGATCGCCGATATGGGTCTGGAATTTGACATCGAGGCCTGCGCGGCTGTCCATCACCTCCCGCACCCGCTTCAATATGGCCTGAGCATCTTCCGGGGCGAAAAACCTCTCCAGGTTTTTGCCGGGAATCTCCTCCGCGGGAATTCCCAAGGCCCTGGCCGCCGCGGTATTGGCGCTGACAAAGTTCCCGTTTTCATCAAGCAAAAAAATGAAGTCCCGGGCGTTTTCCACCACCGATTTGTATTGCTCCCGGCTGCGGCGCAAATCCGCGGTGGTATGGTCCATCTCCCGCTGCAATTCCACCGGCCAGCGCAACCCATAGTAGATTACCGCACAGGCCGCCAGAATCAGGGCGAAAATCTCGCTGGTGCGCTTTAAGGACAGCAGCCCCAACACGAAGGCCGCGGCCAGCAACAGCACCACCAGCAGGCCCAACCCCGTCAGGAGTTGCCTGATGTGGATCCTGGCGAGCCTGATGCCCTTGCCCATTCTCCGTCCTGAAAACCGTTTAATCTCTCAGGTCCAACACGATTTTGGCCCGGATTTTACCTATTTTAAAGAAATTTTACCATCGACATCTTGGCCCGGATCAGGAATTTTCGCTCCAAGATGTGGCTCCTGAACTTCCCAGGCTTAGGGCTGGAATTTCGAGACCCCGATTACCGGCAGGGCGCGGCTCCGGGCACTAAAAAAGGCGCGTCTGACGCGCCTTTCTGTAGGGGCGCCCGTCCCTACCATTGCCAAGAATTATCCCCGGCGGCAAATCAGATCAGGGGCAGCCTCTCGTCATAAATAAACTCCCGGGTATGGCGGGCCACCCTTTCCGGCGGCAGCTCGATTCTAGCCGTGCCGGTTTCCATGGCGGCCCGGGCCACGGCTTCCGCCACCGCCGGCGGCACCCGGAAGTCCATGGCTGGCGGCAGGATGTAGCTGGCGCTCAATTCCTGGCCCACCAGGCCGGCAATAGCATGGGCCGCGGCGATATTCATGGCCGTGTTGATGCCGGTGGCCCGGATATCCAGGGCGCCGCGAAAGATGCCGGGAAAGGCCAGGCAGTTGTTCACCTGGTTGGGAAAGTCCGACCTGCCGGTGGCCACCACTGCAGCCCCGGCCTCAGCGGCCTCCTGGGGATAAATCTCCGGCTCCGGATTGGCCATGGCAAAGATGATGGGGTTGGGCGCCATGGACTGCACCATCTCCCGGGTAAGTACCCGGGGGCCCGATAGGCCGAGGAAGATGTCGGCTCCCTTGATGACCTGGGCCAGGGTGCCTTTTTGCCGATCCGGGTTGGAAATCTCCGCCAGTTCCTGTTTGATGAAATTCATCCCCTGGGACCGGCCCCGGTAAACCGCGCCTTTGGTGTCGCAGACCACCAGATTTTGGGCTCCGGCGTTGATCAGGAGTTTGGCGGTGGCGATGGCCGAAGCGCCGGCCCCGTTGAAGACCAGCCTCACCTCGGAAAGTTTTCGGCCCACCACCTTCAAGGCATTGAGCATCCCGGCCAGGACCACCACCGCGGTGCCGTGCTGATCATCGTGAAAGACAGGAATATCCAGGCTTTCCCGCAACCTTTGCTCGATTTCGAAACAACGGGGGGAGGAGATGTCCTCCAGGTTAATGCCGCCGAAGGCCGGTGAGATATTTTGCACCAGCCGGATGACCTCTTCGCTCTCCTGGGTGCTGATGCAGATGGGAAAAGCCTCCACGCCGCCGAAGGTCTTAAAGATAACCGCCTTGCCTTCCATGACCGGCAGGGCGGCCCGGGGGCCGATATTTCCCAGACCCAACACGGCGCTGCCGTCGGTGACGATGGCCACCAAGTTGTTCTTGGAAGTGAAGTCATAGGCGGCCATGGGTTCATTCAGTATCTTCTGGCAAACCTCCACCACCGCGGCCGGGGCGTACAGGCGGGTATAAATGACTTCGTCCTTGATGGGCACCTTGGTATAGATCTCCACGCACCCTTGATAACGGCGGTGCAGCTCCAAGGCCTCCTCATCAATGCTCAATTTTCCGTAATCCTGGCCTTCGGCGGGCAGCCAGGCCAGCTCCCCTTCGTAGATATAGCGCTCGGTGCGCTCATAGACCCGCTCGGGACTCACCTTTTCCGGCCCCAGGGAGGCGGCCCCGTTCTCCTGGGCCGTCTGGGCCACCGCCTTGGCGATCACCGGAGAAATACGCCAGTCCATCTGCCGGGGAATGATATGGTGGGGGGCTAATTCCGCCTCCGGGATCATACCCGCCAGGGCCCGGGCCGCGGCCAGATACATGTCGATGGTGACCCGATTGGCGCCCACGTCCAGGCACCCCCGGAAAAATCCCGGGGTCACCAGGGACGAGCGGATCTGGGTCTCGCTGGTGGCGAGTCCCGTGGCGGTCACCGCGGCGCCGCCCGCCTTGGCCTCCGCCTCCGAAATCTCCGGCTGGGGCAGGGCCAGGGCAAAGACGATGGGGTTGGGGGCCATGCTGGCAATCATCTCCCGGGTGACCAGGCCGCCTGCCGACAGGCCGATGAAGACATCGGCGCCCTTGATGACCTGGGCCAGGCTGCCTTTGACATCATAGGTGTCCACCAGGCGGGCGATTTCCGACTTGGCCCAGTTCATGCCCACCGGCCGGTAGACGTTCAAGGCCCCGTGGCGATCGCACAGGACGATGTTATTATTGCCGGCGACGATCAATCCTTTGGCCGCCCCGATACCCGACGCCCCGGCGCCGTTGATGACGACGCGGGCCTCCTCAAGATTCTTGCCCACCACCTTCAGGGCGTTGATCACCGCCGCCAGCACAATGATGCCCGCCGCGTGGTTTTCAGTATGCAGCACCGCCACCCGCACCGCCTTGCGGATGCGGTTCTCGATGGTGAAGCACTTGGGGGCGGCGATGCTCTCCAGGCAGAAACCGCCGAAGGACGGGGCGAGAGTCCGGACGATTTCCACGATTTCATCCGCATCCTGGGTCAGCAGGGCAATGGGCACCGCATCTACGTTGGCAAAGGTCTTGAAGAGCACCGACTTGGCCTCCAACTTGGGAAGCGCGGCCAGGGCTCCGATATTGCCGAATTCGTAAACCTGGCTGCCGTCGGTGATCAAGGCGATGGAATTGCCGCGGCAGGTGTACTCGAAGGAGGCCAGGGGATTCTTGTCTATCTCCCGGCAGATGGCCGCCACCCCAGGGGTGTAAATACGGCTCAGAACCGAGGTATCCCGGATGGGCATCTTGCTTTTGATACCTACCAGGCCGCGGTAACGGCGGCGATAGGACAGGGCATCCGATTCGGTGGCCATAGCTGTATCCTCGTTGAAGACCGGTAATCTATCCTTAAAGGCGATGAGGGTCCTTAACCACCTTAAAACTGGCCTGCGGCGCGGCCAGCCCCGCGGGGCTTCCCTCCCATCTCAATCCAGCTCTTCATGGATATAGTAGAGAATCCTGATTTGGCCTGCCAGGTCTTTCCGGAGGGCTTCTTCATCCTGCACATCCCGGGCCCGGATGTAAACCCGGATATAGCTCTCGGGGGCCCCCCCGTAGCCCGTCAAGATGCTGGTGATGTGGCCGCCGTGGGCCCGAATCCGGTCAGTGACCGCCTTAACCGTGCCGCCTTTGTCTTCCAGCTCCAGGCCCATGGCCAGGGGTGCCTGGGTGATGCTCGAAATGGAGACAAAGGCCCGGAAGATGTCGCCCTTGGTGATGATCCCCTCCAGGCCGCCGTGGGGGTCCACCACCGGCAGGGCTGAGATATTCCGGTTCAACATGATCGCGGCCGCTTTTTCCACCGTTGCCCCGGGAGCGATGGTGAAGAGCTGTTTGGGCATCAGGCTCTTCACCTTGACCTGATCCAGGAGATAGTACATCTCGTGGATATCGAGGGTGGTGGCCTTGGAAGGCGTGGCCTCCTTCAGATCCAGGTCCGAGACGATACCCAGCAGGCGGCCCTTCCGCAAAACCGGCAGATGCCGCACCCGATTTTGCTTCATGAGCTTGGAGGCCTTGATGATGGAAGCGTCTTCATCCACGGTGATCAAATCTTTGCTCATAAAATCCTGCACCGGCATGGCCAACCTCCTTGGTTTGAACAGGCGAACTCCCCGGTAAGCCTGTTAACCTCTGGGTCTTAAAAAGTCGGGGGCTCTTCCTTCCGGGCCATCTGGTCTGCTTAGGGATTGATTTAACCTTCTATTTTCCCAGGAGAAAAGTCAAGCCCTTCCAGGGCCGGCCGCTCAGGTTTCCGGGGCCGGGACGCAGCCGGAAAGCATCCCTCTCCTAATCGCTGACAAATCGGGGGCCATGCGAGATTCACTATCAGTTATCCCGGATAGCGCTGGAGGAAGAGGGTGCCAAGGTGGTTTCCGCCAACCCGCCCCGGCGCGTCGCCTGAACCTCGATTCTCCGCTCCCGGATGATGGTTGCGGCCTTTTCCCGCACTATCCTTCTCATGGCGAAAAGGTCTTCTCCCTCGACGCAGGTCAAGAAATATTGCGTGAACCTTGTCGGGTTTCCTCTCCACATCCCGAGCAATTGGCTCCAGAACTGACGCCGGTACGACGGCCGCAATCCCTGCCACCAGAGGATTTTGAAAATAGACTTGACGCCGATTAATATCCGGCGCAACGTCAATCCCTGGGCGAAAATGCGTTCCTGGGGCGAGGCGTCCCCGCGGCTTACCGCCTGGGCCCGGCCAGCCGGCCGCATGGCCAGATAATAGCGGTAGGCCCTGGCCAGGTAACGGGATGGTTCATAAAGGCGGTCCCAGGCCTCGATGTATTCCTGCATGATTTCGGCTTCGGGCCGATCCGGTTCGTAGTTCAAGGCTGAGAAGGTCCCTGAGTCATCTCCCACATCCGGGCGCAACCGTCCTTCCCGCCCCAGACGATGCCACAGTTTGGTATGCGGCGAGGCCTGCAGGACCCCAAGCATGGCCACAGGTATGTCAGTCTGTTCTATAAAGGCGCAGATGCGCTCGCCGGCCCCTTGGTTTTCCCCGTCCAGACCGATGATGAAACTGCCGATAACCTCCAAGCCGTTCTTCTTGAGGGTGGACAGCGATTCCAAAAGCGGGTTCTTGATGTTGTGATATTTGTGGCTGGTCTTAAGCACCAACTCATCCGGAGACTCGATCCCGATAAAAACTTCCCTGAGGTTGGCCGCGGTCATGAGGTCGATCATTTCCGGATCCTGGCCCAGGTTCACCGAGGCCTGGGTCAAGAACCTGTAAGGTTCACCCCGGCTCCGCAACCAGGGGCTGAGTTCTTTAAGGAAGGCCTTGGTGTGGTTCTTATTGCCGATGAAGTTGTCATCGCAAATGAACACGGATCCCCTGGCCCCGAGCCGGTAGAGGGTTTCCAGTTCGGCGAGGACCTGCTTCGGGGCCTTGTAACGGGGCGTGCGTCCGAAAAGGTTGACCACGTCGCAAAATTCGCAGTCGAACGGGCATCCCCGGGAAGTCTGAATCGTAAAGGTGATGTAATCTTGGAGTCGCAGCAGATCAAACCGCGGGATCGGCGAGGTCTTCAGGTCCGGCTTGCCGTCGTTTTCGATCACCCCGGTCTGGCCGTTTCTCATCGCCTCCAGAAGCAAAGGAATCGTATTCTCACCCTCACCCCGCACCACAAAATCACATCCTGCCTCCAGGACGGCCTCCGGGAGGGAAGTGGGATGGGGTCCTCCGGCTACGACGGTTTTGCCCTGGCGCTTGGCTTCCCTCACCAGGGCCAACAAGCCGGCCCTTTGAATGTACATGGCCGATATCATGATCAGATCGGCCCACTGCCAATCTGCCTCCGTCAGGCTTCTGGTGTTGAGATCGGCCAGCCGCAGTTCCCAGGCCGCGGGGAGCATGGCTGCCACCGTAAGCAAGCCCAGGGGTGGATTAACCGTTTTGGCGCCCAGGAGCTGGCAGGATTTCCGAAAACTCCAGAATGACAGGGGAAACTCTGGACATACCAACAAAGCCCGCATAGCTTTAAATCTCCTCCCCAGGCCCGCGCCGGCGGCAACGCGCGCCGGCTGCCCTAACTCAGGTGGCTTGAACTATCGGCCTGTTCCGCAATTGATTATCCATTTAGAAAGACTAATTTTTAACCCCCCTTTGGAATAGGGGGTAGGGGGGATTTAGCATAACCTCTTGAAATCCCCCTAAATCCCCCTTTTTCAAAGGGGGACTTAACATGCCAAATTCAGCCTTCCAGTCCTGATATTATGTCAAGCTAAGGAAGCACTCCACTAATTTTCGAACTTCGCAACAGTTGTCTTTGACTGATGCACCCGCGCCTGAGGAGTATGATATCACAAACTGAAAACCTCTTCCCCATTGATCGGTCCACCCCGCGTTCCGTAAAAAAAAAGCGCCCCTGACCGGGGCGCCCATGGGTATTTATGATTACTCCGTAACTTTATTATTCCGCTGAGATTTTTCCATGAGCAGCATTTCATCGGCGGGGCTCAGCTTGGGCCGGTCGCTGGTCAAGGTGATCTTGTTGATCTTGCCGGTAGTGACTCTCAAACTGAGTCACTACCATCTTGCCGGTGAACTTCAATGGCGGTTAAGCTTCTTCTCGTCGGCCGAAAGCTGGTCCCACTCCTTGAGGAGGTCCTTCGGCCACGGCCGTTCCGAAGGCTCGGGTCAAGGCTTGAGTATAGTAGTAACGAAGTCCTTGACTGCCTTTCTGGCCTCGGTAAACGCCTTCTCGTTATAAGCCAGCGTCGGCCCATATTCCACGCACGGATCGGCGTAAGTGAACGGCTGCTGGGTTTTAACGTTGATGATCATGCCATTCTCTGCCTCTGCCAATTCGCATCCTCTGGTCGTTGTCGCTTTCTCAAGCTTTAGAGGCGTTTTAAGCGCCCGATTATCGAAATTGTGTCCTGCACCCGCGTATTCAGTAAGCTGGACATCCTTGCCCTTCGCCTTCAGCCGCTCAACATAAGCCCGACACGGCGCCACCGGCGCATAGTCATCGGCGCTGCCATGAAAGATCCGGATCGGCTTGTCCGCCACGTCCTCGTCTTCGTGGAAAGTCGTGTTACAGAGCGGGTAGAAGACGATATAGGCTGCAAACTCATGACCCACAGGACCATGCAGGCGCTGAAATCGCTTCATGCTCGAGTAGAGCGCCGCCTGGCCACCCCTCGAAAACCCCATGAGGGCAATCCGGGTGGGATCGATCCTTGGGTGACTCGCGAGCACATCGAGGGCGCGATAGACGTCAATGATCATATTGAGCCGCCCGAGTTGTGATTGATCGTAGTTGGTATTCACGATGCCGCGCCCCGTGAAACTGTCGAGGACGAAGGTTGCCACCCCCATCGAATTGAGATACTGCTCCCAATCCAAAACGTAACCTGACACTCCGCCCGAGCCATGTAACAGGACTACTGCCGGCAGGCGATCATTTCCCAGGCGAGGCAGGCGAAGCTCGCCCGCGATGGTGACTGGTTTGCCTCCCTTCCTCCCGGTCAAGAATTCCTGATCTGTCAACGTCATGGACTGAAACGAGTGAATCTCCATACGGGCGACCTGCGCCGGTAGGGCTTGGGGCGCTGCTTTCTCGGCCTTTTTCGGCGAGGCGGCCTGTTTAGCGGGGGCTTTCACTTCCTGCCTGCCGCAGGCGAGCACCAAACTCAACATTACTGCGATTAACAGGATTCCCAATCTTTTCATTCTGTGTACCCTCCCAGGCCGGAGCCTATTGATGGAAACAAAAAGCCGAGCTGCACCCTCAGGGCATCCCGGCTATTTCATTAACAAGAATCATTGCACCCCTCCCGGCGGTAGGGGTAGCTTCATCGTGGTGCCGCGATACTGCCATACTCAAAGGTCCGATGTCAAGGGTGGGAAGGGGGAAAATGTTTTTTAGAGTTCGCCGATACCTTGCCAGGATTGGCGCCTAGCAGTGGAGCGGGAAAACTTGCTCTTAAAGAATTATTTTGGGTTTTCTGCCAAAATGCGGGAGAGTGCGGCCGCGGCGGCTCCTGGCAGCCCGGAGAACTTTATAATATAGGCATCCTTGTTTGTCTCTGCCACACCCACCACCTTGGCGTCAATCAGGAGACCCGGCTCAGCCAGGCCAGGGATCTCCATCTGCAGGGGGGCAAAGATCTCCAGAGGCAGCTCCGTCTCCAGTTCGGCGCCGGCGGCCGACAACTGGACCAGTCCCCCCTTATACGGCTCCGGGCTGACTCGTTTGCCGGTTATCGGACGGACCAAAACCGGCAACGGGGCGGCAAGCCGGATGAGGCCCGGGACCGTGGGCGGCAGGGACTTATCCTTTTCCTGGGCAACCCCCCGCACCTCCCAGAGGCGGAGGGCGCCTTCCACTCCCTTGGCATAAGCCTCCAGCGGTCCGGCAAGTTCAAAATGGGGAGCGACGGCCTGATAAGTGGACTCGGAGATGAGCACCTGTCCCCCTGCGGTGAACGATTCGAGGCGGGACGCCAGGTTGACGGCGGACCCCACTACGCCATACTTGATCCGCTGCATCGCCCCCATGTTGCCGACTATGCAGGTGCCGGTATTAATGCCGATGCCCATTTCCAGGGACAGGAGTCCCTGGGCCTCATTTTGCTCATTTAAGCGCTGCCGCGCGAGCTGCATTTCCACCGCGCAACTCAAGGCTTTCCGGGCATGCCCGGCGTCGGCCAGAGGGGCGCCGAAGACGGCAAAGAGACTGTCTCCCAGGAAGTCCACCACGAAGCCGTCGTGGCTGTTGATAATCTCCACCATAGCGTCGAAATGGGCATTGAGGAGATGCACCACCGTTTCCGGGCTGGTCTTTTCAGAAAACCCCGTAAAACTTCTGAGATCGCCGAAAAGGAGGGTCACCTCCCGCCGCTCGCCGCCAAGCATAGCCTCTTGCCCCTTGATCACCACTTCCCGGACGATCTCCTGGGGAGCAAAACGGGTGAAGGACTTGAGGCTTACCCGCATCCGGCTTACCGCTTCCTGGAGGAGTTGGATTTCCTTGATGCGAGAGCTGATCTCCACGGCTTCATCCAGCCGGAAATCCTTGATCTTCTCCGCTTCCCGCGTCAACAGGAGTATCGGCCGGGAAATGCTTCGGGACACCCTGGAAGCAAGGAGAAGGGCCAGGCCCAGAATGGCCAGGCTGAACCCCAGGGCCACCTCATTCGCCTGCTTGAGGTGACCGGTAAAATCATCCTTCGGTACCAGCATCCCCACCTTCCAGGGTTTTTCGAAGGCAGGGGGGAAAGGGGTGAAGGAGGCCATATAGGTTTGGCCGCCACTTTTCAGGGAAAATCTGCTCTCTCCGTTCCTTTGGTATTCCTGGTAGGCGGCGGTGACACTGGCCGCGTCCAGGTTTTCTACGTACACTCTACGCAGAACTCCGTCCTCCGCAGTCCAGTCCACCGTGTGACCCGCCTCGGGGTAGGCCACGACCTCCCCTTTGTCGTCAAAGATGAAAGCGAGGCCTTGTTTGCCGATTTTCAGGTTTTTCAAGAAAGCGGATAAGGCATCTATCCCGATATCCATTCCAAAAACGCCCAGGAATTTGCCGTCTCGATCCAGTATCGGGGTGCCGCAGCTAATGCCCGGCTTCTGCCCGGTATTAAAAATGTAGATATCGGTCCAAAAAGTTTTTTGGGAATCTTTGGCTCCGAGATACCAGGGACGGCTGCGGGGGTCAAATGATTCCAACTTCTTTGTTTCATTTTTAATGACCCTTAGGGAGTGATCCCGATATATCCAGCGGGTCTGGGCCGGCGCGCCCGTCCGCTCCAGAATCTTTGTGGAAAAGGTGCCGCCCGGCTCCCTTCTAGAGAAGATAAAATTCCCCTGGTCGTCAGCGATATATGCCGTCTCTATATGGGGATTGGAGATGAGAGGTTCTATGGTATATCGGTCCAGTCTGTCGTTGTTCAGAAAGGAATGAAGCATCTCCGGCATCACCAGGCGGGCGCTCATCTTTTCCATATTGCTGGCCTGCATCAGGAAATTATTAGTTTCCGTCATAACCTGAGCGGTTGCCAGATCCATCAAATCCTGGGATGACGCCAGGACGATATGAGACGTAGTGTGGTAATAGTAAATAATGATGCTGGTGAGCGCGATAACGAGGACGCTGCCGAATGCCGTAAGAATTTGGATTCGCAGGCTTCTATTCTTCAAGAAGGCCATTTTTAGGGTCCGGAAGTCCAGGTCTAGTGATCAGACCCGGCTCGATTTCGACCAGGGCCGGTGGGAAGTTCACCCCTTCCGCCTCAAAGAGCCGGAGTTGCCTGCGTAGAGAAGCTGCTGGCGCTACCGCTGTCTAGCGACGCCTGCCACCGCCGCCACCGCCTGCGGGACGACCGCCGCCACCACCGCCTGCCGGGTGACCACCGCCACCGCCACCCGAGGGGGGCTTGATGGCGCCACCACCGGCAGGCCGGCCTCCGCCGCCGCCGGGACGGGGGGCCGGATTGGCCCGCTGGAAGTTCTGGACGCGCGTATCGCCGCGCTGGCGGGCGGCGAAGTCCCGGTTCAACTGGCCGATATCGGGGCTGGGCCGGGTTGCCGGGCGGGCTGGGGACGGTACGGGACGGGGAGCCGGGACGGGACGGGGGGCCGCAGCCCCGGGTTTGGCCCACTGGTTCCCCTGGCGCTCCTGCCAGTTGCCTTGATTACCCCGCTTGTAGACATTACCGTTTTTATCGGCCAGCACGTTGTCCCGGCCACCCGCTGGCAGGACTTTGGGCTGAACCGGTTTGGCGGCAGGCCTGCCGGCTGGCAAGGTGGCGGGCTTCCCCGCCAAGGGTCCTCCTGGCCCCTGTTTTGCGGGCCCGCCTGGGCGTCCCGCCTGGCCCGCGGGAAGGGTGGCGGGCCGGGAGGCCAGCCGCTTCTCGTTCCCCGGCCGATTATAGAGATTGCGCCGTTCGGCGGGTAGGGTGGAAGGCCGCCCAGGACGTTCCCCTGGCCTTACCCCCGGCCTTTCGCCCGGTTGCCACCCGGGTGGCCGCTGGCCCGGCCTCCCGTTGATCACATTGTTTTGCGTGTAGTTGATGTTGACGTTATTATATCCGCTTGCCCCCCACCAGCCGCCGCCCCCGTAGCCGTAATTATGGCCCCACCAGGGGCTGGTGACCGCGCCCACCGCCATGCCCGCGGCAAAACCGACCAGCCCGGGGATAAGCCAACTGGCCGGATTATAATAAGGGCTTTGATATCCCCAGGTTCCGGCGTAAGGGTCGTAAGCCGCGGCGTAGCCATAAGTGGCCGGGGGCGGAATATAGGCATCCTGGGTAGCATACCCCGGGTAATTGTAGCCGGTGCCATAGACCACCGTGCCGTTGTCCACATAGGAGCCGGTATAGCCGGGGGTGTAGCCTACGGTGACAGTGTCATCCGTGGAATCGTAAACCTTGACGTATTTGGCGTTGTAATGAGGGTTGCCGGGCGGGATCTTGTCCACTTCCTGAGGCGGCTGCACCGATACCGTCCAGGGGCCATTGGGAGAGCCGGCCTCGTACCAAACCCCCTGGTCCACGGCATAATATTTGGTCCCTTCTTTTAATACAGTCCTGCCGGTATTTACGGCATACTCCAGGTTGGTGTCGCCAATCTTCTCAAACTTGGGATCCCCGGCATACTCAACCTGGGCAGTGGCTTTTTTACGGTCAATGACGGCGGTCTGGGGAACGGAGTTGTCCAGGACCGCCTCCTTGGCTTGAGGGGTGCCCCCCACGCTCACCAGGACAAAGCCCTTGGCCGAATTTTCCGGAATCCGGGCAAAATCCCCGGGAAGTTTATCGGGCGCCACATAGGCCCAGGGTCCATTGGCCAGGGACTTGGTTTGGAACCAGCGGCCCGAGAGGATGGCGAAGTAATCCTGGGTGGCGGTGTCCAGGAAGATACTGCTCTCGGTATTGCTCACGTAAAGGAGGTTGGTATCTTTAATGGGGGTGTATTGGGGCTCCCCGTCGGTTGCCAGCAGCTCCGCCGGCACCGTGCTGACGATGACCTCCGGCATCTTGCCCCCCTTGGCTTCCACCTTTTGGGGCCCTTCTTTGCCCTGGCCGGGCTTAGCGGCTTCGGCTTCCAGGGCGGTGATCGACTCCGGCAGTTGCTCCGCGCTCTTAAAGGGGCCTTTGAGGTCCGCGGCGGCCAGCCAGGTCTCCCCGCCCTTCAGGTAATAGGTCTTGGCCTTGGGATCATAGAACATGATAAAAGGCGTGTTCGCCACCCTCATGAGGGGGGATTTGGGCAACGGCAGCAGCTTGGGATCGCCGTCCAGGGGCACCAGTACCGCGGGGTGGCTGACGAAGATGATCCGGGGCGGCTCGTTTTTCAGGCCCCGATCTTCGGCCTGGGCTTTTTCCAATACCTCCAGGTCGGCCAGCAGCCGGTCCATGCCAATGGGAATGGTCCAATTCTGCATCTGATCATTCAAAAAGGTCTTAAGCCTTTCCACCTCCTCCGGCTTGGCCTGGGGAAACTTGGCGTCGGTAACTTTGACCTCAGTGATGGTGGCCATGCGGGTATCCCGGTTGGTGAGGACGCGGCCGGAGAGCCAGACGGCGCCGAACACCGGCTCTTTCCATTCCTTTTTCTGCACCGAGACCGCGGCCCGGCCGGTAAGGACGTCGTCCTTAAAATCCTCGAGCTGGGGTTGGTACATGACCACGACGCCTTTGGGGGCCTCGAACCGTTTGGGCCACTTATCTTTGGACTCCTGGGCCGAAACTACCTGGCTGCCGAAGGCCAATAACAGGGCCAGGGTCAGACCGGTAAAGGCAACCTTAACCATTACTTGCCACGCGGCGCATTGTCTATCCATGATGAAAGACTCCTTTCAGGTAATTCTCCCCAGCTATCCAACTAACAATAGCTACTCGAATGCCCCAGTCAATGGTACATTCTCCTGCCGGCCGAGTAGCTGGGGCGTGATGTTGGGCCACGATATCGGTTCGCCTGGCGGCCACGCATTTATAGCCAGTAAAAGGGTTGTAGTTGCCGGGAGCGACAATACTCGCCCTTGGGAGACCAACATCTTCTAGGCCACCACCTCATTTTTCCCAGATATTGAGCTGATAGGTGAAATCGAGGTAGGTGCAAAATTTTTGAGGCAAGCATTCAGGTTAGACCTGGGAAGAACCTTGAATCAACTGCCTCCAAGTTTCTATTGCCCGGTGCCACTGCGGCAGTGGCCCAGGAAAATCTACTTGCCGAGATTAGCGAGGGCGGTGGTTAGTGGCGCACTGGAGACCTTTATCAGCCCTTGGTACGGGGTGTCCAACTCCATGATCAGAAAGAGTGAGCCCGCGGCCGACAAAGCGCAGACCAGCAAAACGATAATTACCGTTCCATTGGGGGGGGAGAACAGGCCAAAGCTGGTGAAGATGAGGATGAGCCAGAGGACCAGCATCACAAAGAACGGCATCGGCAGCGTCCTCTGCCCTAACTGCTCTATGAGGAGCCAGCGCCCTTCGGCAAGTTCACTGCTGACCTGCAAGGCTTGGGACTGAAGCCAGCGCTGGGCATCGGTCCGCGGGGATAGTTGGCAGAGTTGCTCCTGAACAGTTTCGAGAACAACCTGCCCGCTGCCGGACGCGGTCACCGCTTGCCCGATATTGTCTTCCGGCCAGACCCGCTTGATCGTTTCGGCGATGCCGAGGCGAAGCAGATCACGGGTTGCCTTCGTCTCCGGTCCATATTGGCCCATAAGGCGGTCGAGCAGGATGATCCGCGCCCCGGACTGCCTGAGCTCACTGCTCATCGTATCAAAATTACCCTTGGCCGAGGCGGTCAGCAGGCCGAGGACCAGGGCAGCCAGCGTGGCAATCATACCGATCCCCAGCATTACGGCGCCCTTGGAATCCTCATTCACATGATGTTCGGGCAGAACAGTGCGAAGAAACATGCCGAACAGCGTGCCCCCGAAGATGCAGGCAAAAGCGATCAAGGAAATTGCCACCGCGTCCACGCTTTACCTTCCTTTCTTGATCTAAAGATTATGCGGCAGACCTGACAGGCGCTGGCTCATTAAGGTTGAACTTGTTGCCCTGAAATTGGATGTAAGTTTGCCGGTACGAAGCCCGGTGGCCATTTGCTCCATTGGTAACCGGAACTCGCCAGGTTGTACGCCATGTTGAATTCCTGATCCATATAATTGGTGTCGAATTCCGAGGCCCGTTTCGGGTGAAAATCTTTGGGGATGAAGGCCAGGTTATAGTCGAGCTCGTCCCGCAGGGCCAGAACGTAGATACGGTACAAATCGCCCATCCCCTGGGATTTGGTCAGGCTGGTAATGGCCCGGGCGCCGATTGACCCTATTTTGGGTTTGACGCTTTCATACTCAGGGTATATTTGGGCATTACGGATGATATAGACGTGCCGGGAGCGGTTGGATATAAGGGAGCCAAGTTCTTTCCTGGCAGTCAAGAAACTGATAGCATTCTCATACAGCATCACCTCGGCCATGACCCCGCCGTCCACGTGCATCTCGTCGTATTCCTGGCCGCCGGCCTGCACCTTGATATACACCGGATTGAAGGCTACGGGGATGGAGGCGGAAGCCCGGAGGATGCGGCGGAATAGTTTGAGGGCGTCCGGGCGGCCGCTGGCGGCCAAGGCTCCCATGTTCCAGATCACCAGGCGCTGGGCATCGAGTTGGGTAGTCCCTACCAAAAGACGCCTGCCCTTGTTGTGCTCGGCGGCGATGGCCTGAAGCATCTTCTCGTCGATGAGCCGCTCCAGCAATTTGGCCAACGGCTCCGTATTGGCCACCGACTCGATCCTCCCCAGGTTTATCAGCAGCTTCAACTTGCTGGGCACCGTGTAGATATCCTTGTCGGATATCGTGGTATAGGCCGCCTTCAGCTTGGGGTCATACTCTGGCCCCAGGAAGGCGAAGGGCGCTATGAGGGCCCCGGTGCTGATGCCGGTGACCAGCTTGAATTGAGGCCGGGTCCCGGCCGCCGTCCAGCCGCATAGAATTCCCGCGCCGAAGGCGCCGTCACCGCCGCCTCCGGATAAGAGCAGAAAAGAAACTTCGGGGTCGAGTTTCCCGTGGTTGGCGGCCAGCTCCTGCTTGACCGACTCGATGCCGCTTTCCTGCAAGCTTTCACTGTAGACATCACCCCAAGCCCGGACATTAGGAAAGCCGGCAACCTGGGCCTGGTCCTCGAGGTCCTCCGGCAATGGGTGGCGGGCCTGGAGAGCCACGCAGCCCTGAAGCAGCAAACCGCACAACGCCAGACCGACCAGTGCCAGGAAGCCTCTTCCAGCGGAATTAGCTCGTCTCTTGCCTTCGAAATTTGCCAGTGATTCTTCCCTAGGCATATTCAGGTCCCATCCGTGTAAAACTGGAAGAGTGGTTGGTCGGTACTACTCTTTATCATACCCGCGGTGTTCCTGAAACCTGCCCGTCCCTAGAAACTGAAAACCGTCCCCAACATTGGGCCATCCAACCAGCCATGGATTGCGATACTATTACTGCTGGCCGAAGCATAACGGCCGCGATAGCCTGCATAGATAGAAATACTCTTACTCACCTGGTAGCCCACCAAACCGTCAATAACGCTGTCCACGTTGTTGTACGCGACAAAGCCGAAGCCGCCGCAGTCGGCCTTTAATATGAGGTTAAGCTTCGGGGTTATCCAGAAGCCAAGGCGCAGACCTAGGAGCGGTTCCACAATCGACACGTTCGCAGAATCGAAAAAAGATCCGCCCCTGCTGATTTGCACGTTGCCAAAAGGACCGGATAAGGTGGCATTCAGGCCCAGGCTGGTGTCCTGGTTTAAATAAGTGTAACGGAGGCCGCCCAGGAGCTCGCAGGTCAGCACGGGCAGCGGCTTTTCGGCACTGAGTGGTACGCTGCCCAGCAAATAGCGGACCCCCACATCCTGGAACAGGAGTCGCGTCCAAAACTTGGCGGTGCCCGAGAGTTGCAAGTTAACCGGAATGGTTATGGGCAGGCGGCTGGGATTCAGTTTTAGTTCCGTCCCGCCGCTGGCGCTGACGGACTCTCCGACATAGACAAAATTGGTGTCGGAAAATAGACCCCACCTGCCGTTCCAGGCCTCCACCCGGCCCATGCCCCCCATGGCCTTGCTGAAAAGCAGGGGCACTACATCGTACCAGGGCACATCCACTATGGTGGTGCCGCTAAATTGACCCTGATGGCTGACATCAGCATGAATGCCCGGTATCCATAGATACGGAGCCACAAAGAACTGCCAGCCCTCTTTTTGGAAGGGGAGGAGGTTATCATCTTTGGCGGCAGCCGCCTTCTCCTGGGCTGAACCAGTCTGCTCGTTAGATGTGACTGGCTCCTCCTGGGAGTATGCGGCCGTGGACGGAAGAAGCAACAGGATGATGATCAGAGTCGCTTTCAGTACCTTCATGACACTCTTCCCCTAAACTGTTTTTTCACCTGGACCGGTCAATGGAGGAGGGAAAACCCAAGGTCCCCCCAATAATCCAAGAAATCTTGTTAGAGAACCTTTTGGATCACGCCTTTACGCCCATTTTTCCCGACCGGCCAGAGGCGGATTATATGGTTTCCCGGGGCTCCGGGTTTGGGTATAATAATGGTCCATGGGTTTAAATTCAAGAAAAAATTACCGCCTTACGAATAACTAATACTTTACAAGGAACTTCTCTCGGAGCGCCCCTTGACAACGGCTCAATGGGCACTAATTTTTGGCTACTCATTACCGTACCAAGTTTTCTCATCTTTAAGAGCCCTCTTCATGACCAATGAAAACCTGCCTCCCCGAATCCACGTGTTGGCCAAGCCCACCGGGGCGACCTGCAACCTGCACTGCTCCTATTGCTTTTTTCTGAACAAAGAACGGCTCTACCCCGGCAGTAGTTTCCGCATGAGTGACGAGGTGCTGGAGACCTATATCCGGCAGCTCATCGAATCCCATCGCGCCAATACCGTGACGGTAGCCTGGCAGGGTGGAGAACCCACCCTGATGGGCCTCGACTTTTATCGGCGCGCCATTGAATACCAGAACCATTACCAGCGGCCGGACATGGTCTTCGAGAACACCCTGCAAACCAACGGCACGCTCCTCACCGACGAATGGTGCGAGTTCTTCCGCGAGCACGGCTTCCTCATCGGCATCAGCATCGATGGTCCCCGGGAGCTGCACGATGCCCACCGGGTGGACAAGAGCGGCAGGCCAACCTTTGACCGGGTGCTGCGGGGGCTCCGACTGTTGCAGAAGCACGGGGTGGACTACAACATTCTGACCACCGTTAATCGGCTCAACGCCGATCATCCCCTCGAGGTCTACCGTTTTCTCCGGGACGAAGCCGGCGCCGCCTGGATGCAGTTCATCCCGGCGATCGAGCGCCTCACTGAAGCGGGGGTCTCCCTTTACCAGGAAGGGAACACCGTTTCGGAGCGTTCGGTGCTGCCGGAACAGCTCGGTAATTTCCTGACCGCCATTTTTGACGAATGGGTCCGAAATGATGTGGGCCGGGTATTCGTCCAGACCTTCGAAGCGACCGTGAGAAACTGGCTGGGGCTCCCCTCCTCCGGCATGTGCGTCTTCGATGCCACCTGCGGTCATGGACTGGCCCTGGAGCACAACGGCGATCTCTACTCCTGCGATCATTTTGTCGAGCCCAAACACCTGCTGGGGAACATCCGCCAAAACCACATGGCGGAGTTGGCAAGCTCCGATCAGCAACGCCTCTTTGGCCGCGGTAAGCTGGAAACCCTCCCCCGTTATTGCCGGGAATGCGAGGTGGGGTTTGCCTGCAAGGGTGAATGCCCCAAGAATCGGTTTCTCACCACGCCGGATGGGGAACCGGGATTGAATTACCTGTGTGCGGGTTATCGGGCCTTCTTCCAGCACGTGGACAGACCCCTCAAGATCATGGCTGGTTTGCTGCGCCGGGGATACCCGGCCGCGCAGGTCATGCAAGTTCTCGCTGGAGAGGATAGCAGGCCGGCCCCGGCGTCTGCCAAGACCGGCCGCAATGATCCCTGCCCCTGCGGCAGCGGCCGCAAGTTCAAAAAATGTCATGGCCGCGAAAAAATTGGCCAGGCCGGGAGAACTTCTTTGTAGTCAACGCGCCTCCAATCGTGCCAGGAAGGCTTTGCATTAGGATTCCCGGCATCATGATTAACCCGTCCAAATGAACCTCAAAAAGGAGAATTTATGCCGGCTGAGAAGCAGCCAAACATTTTAGTCATCTGGGGAGATGATATCGGCATGTGGAACATCAGCGCCTATAGCCATGGCATGATGGGCTACCGGACGCCGAACATCGACCGCATCGCGGCTGAAGGGATCATGTTCACCGATTGCTACGGCGAGCAGAGCTGCACCGCGGGGCGTTCGGCGTTCATCACCGGCCAAAGCGTCTTCCGCACCGGATTGAGCAAGGTGGGGATGCCGGGCGCCGACCTGGGCCTGCGCGGTGAGGATCCCACCATTGCCGAGCTGCTGAAGCCGCTGGGCTACGCCACCGGTCAGTTCGGCAAAAATCACCTGGGCGACAAGGACGAATTCCTGCCCACGAAGCACGGGTTCGACGAGTTCTTCGGATTCCTATACCACTTAAACGCTTGCGAGGAGCCGGAACTACGCGACTATCCTTTGGAGGCAGATTTTCCCAACTTCAAGAAAAACTACGGACCCCGGGGCGTGCTCCGCTGTTATGCCGACGGCCGTATCGAAGACACCGGCCAGCTGACCAAAAAGCGCATGGAGACCATCGACGATGAGGTCCTGGCCGCGGCCACGGAATACATCGACCGCCAGGCCAAGGCCGATAAGCCTTTCTTCGTTTGGTTCAACACCTCGCACATGCACTTCCGGACCCATGCCAAGCCCGAGAGCCTGGGCCAGTCCGGCCGCTGGCAGTCGGAATACCACGACGTCATGATCGACCATGACAAGTGTGTGGGCGCCCTGCTGCAGCAACTTGATGACCTGGGGATCGCGGACAACACCATCGTCATGTACAGCACCGACAACGGGCCGCATATGAACTCCTGGCCCGACGGCGCCATGACGCCCTTCCGCAACGAGAAGGACTCCAACTGGGAGGGCGCCTTCCGGGTTCCGACCATGATGCGCTGGCCCGGCAAGATCAAGGCCGGCACCGTGTCCAACGAGATCATCAGCCACCTCGACTGGCTGCCCACCTTCCTGGCCGCCGCGGGAGATCCGGACATCAAGGAGAAACTCCTCAAAGGACATCAGGCGGGCGCCAAGACCTTCAAGGTGCACCTGGACGGCTACAACCTCCTGCCTTTCTTGAAAGGCGAGGTAAAGAAGAGCCCCCGGGTCGAGTATTTCTACTTCTCCGATGACGGCGACCTCATGGCCCTGCGCTATGACAACTGGAAGCTGGTCTTCATGGAGCAGCGGATGGTAGGCACCCTGCGGATCTGGCAGGAGCCGCTGGTGCCTTTGCGGTTTCCGAAGATCTTCAACCTGCGCACCGACCCCTTCGAACGGGCCGACATCACCTCTAATACTTACTGGGACTGGCTCATCGATCACGCCTACCTGCTTCTGCCGGCGCAGGGCTTTGTGGGGCAGTTCTTAAAGACGTTCCAGGAATTTCCGCCGCGCCAGAAGGCGGCGAGCTTTACCATCGACCAGGTGTTGCAGAAGCTCCTGGGGGGTACCGGGAGCCACTGACGATGTTAGGCGGTGAGACCAGAAGAGCATGGCTTGCACGCTCAAGTTCGAGACCCGCCAAGCCATGCCTCCTTCTGGCCCATGAATATCGTGTCATATCTTAAGCGCGTCCAGGGGTTCACGGCGAACACCAGAGAATCGCTTCGTGAGTTGCTTGAATCCTTAGACCTTATATAATGCGAGCGGGGATTGTTATGCATAAAATATTAAAAATTATTAAACATGAACTAGTCGAGATCTTGCCTCCAACTGTCTTTTTTTTCATTGCCTTCAATATCATAATCATCAGCAAAAAGCTTATGCTGGAGCAATATGGCATAAAATTTTCAGGCTTTGTTAATGCCGCGGTAGGAGCCTTAATTGTCGGTAAAGCTTTACTGGTGGCGGATGACATTAAATTTATCAATAGATATCCGGATAAGCCATTAATTTACAATGTTGTCTGGAAAACCTTTCTTTATTTTTTAGTCACGCTTCTAGTTCAATATATTGAGGGAATTATTCCTCTTTTGGTAAAATATCATAGCGTGAGGATTGCAATAGAGCGAAGCTGGGAGGAAATAATCTGGGCGCATTTTTGGGCGGTCCATATCGTGTTTGTATTCTTATTGTCTTTATACGTTTCGTTTCGGGAACTTGCCCGCGCCATTGGTGAAAAGAAATTTTTGCATATATTTCTGGGTATTGAAGTTTCAAAGAATAATGCTCCAGTTTAGATAATCTTCTGCATGGCTTAAAGTCCTGGGGTGAGTGTCGGCTGGAATTCGTCTAAAGAAAACTCTAAGAGTCTCATGGGGTTGGCCGTGCCTAGAGAATTATTCTATGATGTGAACCTTTGGCTCATTCTGGTTATCAGTATTGGGTTTTTCGTACTGGCAACCGAAGCGGGATTCCTGCTGGGGCGCCGGAGTCAGGCAACTATCGGCGATCACTCGCTATCACAGATATATACGATTCAAGGCGCGGCGCTCGGGCTCCTGGCGCTGCTTCTGGGGTTTACTTTTTCGATGGCGATGTCCCGGCGGGAAAGCCTATCGAAGTATTAAGCGATGGCATTGATGATTACTCTCCTGTCCAGAGGTTGGCTGAGCCCTGGTTAGATCCTTTTGAAACCTCCTCGTGCCGGTTTTCCTGAACTATTCAAGCCCTTTTTGGATTTTCTCCCGGTAACACCCGGCAGTTGCCAATGGTTACATCCTGAAGAGAACCGCAAAGAGAGCCAATACCCCAAGTAATGATACCAACGTGGCAACGACTCCCACCAGCGATAAATGGGGGTGCGCAGGATACCATCTTCGCAGTTCGTTTCTGGAGGTTCGAAACTGGACGGTCGCCATTATTAGTGAGAACAACCCGATGCAGATCATCAATACCGCAAACTGGCGCGGTCCAATGGCCCCTTGAAGCGGAGGACGGTCCTGAAGCTCCAACTGAAAAAATTTGTAAATGGTAAAGCCGAAAGTGATCAAAGAGGTCGAGGTCCTGATCCAGCCCATCAGCGTTCGTTCGTGAGAGAGAACTGTGCGCTCCAGGGCGAGTTGGTTACTGGAAGGCTCTTTTAGGGTTTCCTCATTGGGCTCTGCCATCCGAATCACCCATCCTTTCCTGATGTATTTCCTGGGTTCATGTTTGTGTGACCTGTCCTCAGCGTCTTATGTCGCCTGAGGCGCTTCGCGGTTTGGCGCGCGCTAACCGGTTCACAGCTCCCCGGATCAACAGATACGGGATGCAAGCAAGAAAAAAGGCAACTAGAAGCGCCTCTCCTGGATAAAACCACCGAAAGTCGATCGCCTGCTCCACCAGGTCGATAATGATGGCGATGACGAAGATTTTGCCCACGGATTTCCAGCCATCCCTCAACATCTCCAACCGCTGCTCCGGGAGAGTGAAAACGGCCCAGAAGTATGGAGGCCGTTTCTCCCGAGCATCTTTCAGCCCATCCCGCACCGCAAAGACGGCAGCCATGAGTGGTTGGATGACCAGCCGAAATTTCATGGGTCCACTCACCCGGGCGATTAGATTCTCAAGGAAACGAGCAACTAAATTCTCCACAGCTTTAACTCTCCTCCGGTAAACCTACTGCCGCGCCAGGACCATCCGCACCTCCGCTTCGGTATCTCTGATCAGCTCGCCGCCTACATCCACGGTCACGCTGTGGATAGTTCCGGTGAACGGAAATGGCGGTTGGTATTCATGAGTCACCGGAGAGCCGAGGTCCAGGCCGCAGACTATGCTGCTGAGCAGGCCGATGGCGAGCGGGTTGGTAAGCTCGATTTTGCTTTCTCCAACCAGTCTGGAGTCGAAGTAGAGCTGGCCCCTGCCGGGCGCCCCTTTGCCGTTGGCGATGTCGGGGTTTCCTGTCACCTCGAACTCAAAGCGTAACTCGTGACGCCCTGTGGGAACGGCCTCGACGGATTCGACGTGATAGAGGTTCCGGCCGACGTAGTTGTAAGCATAGCGGAGCTTGCCGCCTTGAACATAGAACGAGTAGCCGCCGTCGCTTCCGCCCTGGGACAGCAGCACACCTTCCGCCCCGTCCCCGGAGATCTCAACGTCCGCAGTGATGCTGTGAGGACGGTTGAGTACGTTGGCGGTGGCGTTTGTCGGCACTCCCTGGGTGTGAGGATAGAACACGTATGACGTGCGGTCGACTGCGATCTTCGGGCGCTCGTCGGCAAATCGCTGGGTGCCGCGCGAATCGATGGGCATGACCTGGTACTTGCCGGCCTCGACGTACCACATGGCGATCATCTCGATCAGCTTGGGGCGATTCTGCGCGGCCACGTTGTGATTCTCCGCGAAATCCTCGGCAACGTGGTAAAGCTCCCAGGCGGTCGCATCGAGTTCGGTCAACTTGTCCTTGTCGATCGGCGCTCCGAAGAATTTACCGGCTTCGGTGAACGATGGCCCGGGCCACGGGCATACCGCCCGCCAGCCGTCGTGGTAAATTGACCGGTGGCCCATCATCTCGAAGTACTGGGTAATGTGGCTGGTGGGCGCCTGGGCGTTGTCGAAGGTATGAGCGAAGCTAAATCCCTCAATGGGTGATTGCGTGACGCCACGGATAGACGGAGGCGCTTCTATGCCTGCCGCCTCCAGCACCGTCGGCACCATGTCGATGGCATGTGCATATTGTGTCCGTATCTCTCCCTTCGCTTCGAATCCCTTGGGCCAGTGCACGATGAACGGGTCGCTCACCCCGCCTCTGTAGGTCTCGCGTTTCCAGCGGCGGAACGGGGTATCGCCTGCCCAGGTCCAGCCCCAGGCGTAGTGGTTACAGACCTCCGGGCCGCCAAGCTTGTCCATGGCAGCCAGGTTTTCTTCCAGTGATCCCTGCACGTTGTTGAAAAACAGAGCTTCATTTACCATGCCCTGCGGCCCGCCCTCGGCGCTGGCGCCGTTATCGGAGAGCACCATGATCATGGTATTGTCGAACTCGCCGAGCTTTTTCAGGAACTCGATCAACCGGCCGATGTGGTAATCGGTGTGGGTGAGAAAACCCGCGAAGACTTCCATCATGCGTGCGTAAAGCTTTTTCTCCTCGCCGGACAATGTGTCCCACCGCGGTACGTCCGGGTCCTGACGGGAGAGTTCGGCATCGGCGGGTGCGATGCCTATTTCCTTTTGGCGCTTGAAGATCTGCTCCCGGAGCGCTTCCCAACCCGCGTCGAACTTTCCTTTATACCTGTCCGCCCATTCTTTGGGCACGTGATGGGGCGCGTGCATGGCGCCGGGACAGAAATACATGAAGAACGGCTTGTTGGGGGCGACCTGTTTGGAGTCCGCGATGAAGCTGATAGCCTTATCCACTAGATCCTCGGTCAGGTGGTAGCCTTCTTCGGGGGTCTTTTCAGCTTCAACCGTGTGGTTGTCATATACCAGTTCAGGATAGTATTGGTGGGTCTCGCCGCCCATAAAACCGTAGAAGCGCTCGAAGCCGCGCCCCAGCGGCCAGCGGTCATAGGGGCCCGCGGCCGAGATTTGGTCTGAGGGTGTCAGGTGCCACTTGCCAATGGCGTACGTATTGTATCCGTGCTGCAGGAGTATCTCTGAGAGGAAACCATTTTCGAAGGGTATGTTGCCGTTGCTGCCGGGATATCCCGTCGAGCCTTCGGTTATGCACGACATGGCGTTCGAGTGATGGTTTCGCCCGGTCACGATGCAGGAACGCGTTGGCGAGCACAGGGCAGTAGTGTGCATGTTGTTGTAGGTCAGGCCGTTCTTTGCCAGCGCGTCGATGTTTGGTGTCTCGATGGGACTCCCGTAGCATCCTAACTGCCCATAGCCGGTGTCGTCAAGAATGATGAACAACACGTTTGGCGCCCCCTCTTTGGCGCGCAGTGGTGCGGGCCAGGCGGGCGAGGATACATCAAAGGTGCGGCCGATCACACCGGGAAAAGCTTTTCCAGACTCGTATTCTTTAAGTCCCATGGTTGCTCCTCCAACTTTTGATTGTTTGCGGTTTAGGCGGCAATATGATCAATGAAAGGCCCGCAGGGCGCGCCGCCATGTTTTGATGGGGGTGTAAGCGAAACAGCCTAATTCGCGTGGCACTTCTTGAGTTTCATTCCACTTCCGCACGGACAGGGATCGTTTCTACCTGTACTTGCGAACTTTGCCTTGAGATGTCCCTGCTCCCCTGCCACGATGGCCATTCCCAAACCGCAGATGGGACCAAGGATGCAGACGGTCCCGGCCATTCCGAGCCAGCCGGCCAGCGCTCCGTCGAAATTAAGAACAAATGTCCTCCCTACATCTCTCCTGACCCAATCATCGAAAATCTCGATCAGAAATCGACCGAATGGTTCCGGCTGCACCGATTTGTCTGTGACCATATCCCCTTCCTGCAAACGGCTCTCGTCCTTGCGCTCCACAATCCTGCTTAACGATGAATGGTGCCAGTTCTTCCGCGAGAACAACTTCCTCATAGGACTCAGCATGGATGGTCCCCGGGAACTTCACGACTTCTATCGCAAAGACAAAGCAGGCCGCGGGACCTTCGACAGGGTCGAGCGGGCCGCCCGGCTGCTCCAAAAACACAAGCTGGAATGCAACATCCTCTGCACGGTCAATTCGAAAAACGGGGCCCACCCCCTGGAGACATACAGATTCTTCCGGGACAAGCTTGGGTTCCCCTACATCCAGTTCATTCCGATTGATATTTTGAGAACTGCATCCCTGGACAAAAAATGGTGACTGGATTCATATTCGTCAAGGTGATTTACCACAATTTTCTCAGTAGTCAGAAAGGGGTAGAGCCCAAAATTGGTAAAGGAAACTAAAGCTTAAGGCATTGCTATGGTTTTGCTGACTTGTCGGGAGCAAAATTATCAGCGCAGAGGTAATAATCCTAGATACGAAATGGATAAAGGAAGTTTTTGACTTCCTGATTACTCCCGAATCATAGAGTGATCGACGCTTATGAGGGTAAGGTTCGCTTCAATTTTTCGCAAATTACTTTCATCGAAATTTGTGCTATTATTCCTCGCACAAAGCTGGAATTGGCGCAAAAAAAACTCTAAGAATCTCATGGGGTCGGGCGTGCCTAAAGAATTATTCTATGATGTGAACCTTTGGCTCATTCTGGTTGCCAGTATTGGGTTTTTCCTTCTGGCAACCGAAGCGGGATTTCTGCTGGGGCGCCGAAGTCAGTCAACTATCGGCGATCACTCGCTGGCACAGATATATACGATTCAAGGCGCGACTCTCGGGCTGCTGGCGCTGCTTCTGGGGTTTACTTTTTCGATGGCGATGTCCCGTTATGATGCGAGAAAACAGATGATCCTGGATGAGTCCAATGCCATCGGCACCACCTTTCTGCGAGCGCAGCTGCTGCCGGAACCGCCGCGCCAGGAGGTCTCCAACCTGTTGCGCCGCTATGTCGAGGTGCGACTCGAATTTTATGAAGCAGGCAATAACCAGAAGCTATTGCGGGAGGTGAAAGACAAGACGGAACGGTTGCAGAATCAGCTTTGGGCAGATGGCGCCGCCCTGGGCGAAAAGGACCCGCGAGCTATCACGACCGGATTATTTCTCCAATCTCTGAACGAAACGATTGACCTGAACGCCAAGAGAATAACCGCCCTGGAAAACCACGTGCCCGAAATCACGATAGTGCTCCTCTATCTTGTGGCGATTATGGCAACCGGACTGATAGGCTATGGCTGCGGGCTCTCCGGGGTGCGCAAATTCTTGGTGACGATAATATCGGCGATCATGATTGCCGCGGTGATTATGGTGATCATCGATCTCGACCGGCCCCGCACGGGCCTGATCAAGGTAAGCCAGCGGCGGATGCTAGATCTCAGGGATAGCCTGTCGAAGTATTAAGAGGAGGCTAAAAAAAGGCCCCCTGGGGGCCTTAAGTTATGGATAGAGTTTGGCGGGCGATGGGCGACTCGAACGCCCGGCCTTTGGTTCCGGAGTGCAAATCATCCCCTTCAGCAAGCGCAAGCAGGAGGAAGCAAGAGCAATCAACATTTAATTCTTTCAATTACTTACCTCTTATGCTATTGTGCAAGAGAAAGCAGAAAAAATCAGCAAAAATCAGGTGAATATTCACCTATATATTCACCTAAAAATACCCTCGAGAAGCCCGTTCTTCTGGAAAACTGGTCCCAAAGCTGCTCTGGAAAGTTAATAACCATTAAACGCAGGGAAATCGAATTAGCACCCTGCAACCTGGGATTAGATACGAGGGGATAGGGCAGTAATCTCCATTTATGAGACCCCGGATAGCAGGGAGCGCCGGGGTCTTTTGTTTCAATATATGAATGATATCACAATATTTGAGCTGATGCGGATAATGGCAAGATAATCGCTATTCTGCGAAGAATTCTCAGGAGTACCCAATTCCCTTTCTCTCCCGACTGTTATCGGGTCCTCTTGACAGGCCCGATCCGGCCCATATCTTTTAGTCATCTTTATTACACCTTTCCCCTTAGGCCAATCACGCAGTGGGGCAACTGCCGGAACAAGCAGTCGGCAACGACACCTCGCTTTGAAAAAAAAAGGAGGATTTCAGATTAACCAGGTCTTTACTCAATCCACACAAACCCCTGAGGGTCTTAAGCAATACGTACCCGTGTTACCATCGGTGCGGGCGAACTTCTTCGATGTAGATCCAAAGCTTGGATATGGGGGCAAAGACGTCGGTGGCGGCATATACGTTATATCCGACAACATGTGGCAATCTGCCTTTCTCGTAACAGCCGACGGTGTAATCGTTTTTGATGCACCCGAAACTCTTGGGAAGAGCATCCCATCAGCCATTGCCAAAGTTACAGACAAACCGATCAAAATCCTCATTTACACTCATATTTACAGAGACCACATCGGGGGCTCGGCAGCCTTCAGAAATATCAAGGGTCTTGAAATCGTTGCCTGCACGAGTGTCGCGTAGTTTCTGAAGGAACAGAACGATCCGAACCGCTTAATCCCCACTGTGACGTTCGAGTCACGGAAGACGATCAAAATGGGAGGCAAGACGGTTGAACTGAAGCGTCACTTTTACCATTCGAACGAAGGGTATCTTTTCATCTACGTTCCTGAGGCTAAATTCTTGATGGCTATCGATTGCGTGACTCCGGGCTACACTCCTTTCCAGGGCTTCGATCTCACGACCAATTTCGACCAATACCTGAAGTTATTCGACCGGCTTGAAGCATACGATTTTGCTACCTTTGTAGGTGGCCATCTTACACAAATTGGCACAAAACAGGATGTTGAAATCGCCCGAGAGTTCGCCGTAGATGTGTATCAGACCGTGAAGCGCATCCACAACAACATGGACCAGAACGCAGTTGTTGCAGAAGCCGCCAAAACGATCGGAACCGACGATAAGTTTCTTCTCTTCAAGGTCGTTCTGGACAGGGTTACCTACGAGTCCATGAAGGAGCTAAGTCCGCGCTGGATCAACCGGCTTGCAGGTGTGGATGTGTGGTTGGGGAGCAATGTGCGTGCTGCTTTGATCTATGTCGGGTGGGACGATAAACTTTCCTGAGAATCGATTCTCTTCCGGTACTTTTCGGGAGATCGTGAACACTGACGGCATACCCCAATCTTTTTTGACCGGGTGGACCCATCGCGAGACCGCTGGGTCTGCGGAGCCTACGCGGACTGAACGCTCTCCGTTCTTTAGTGAACAGAATCGAAGGAGAAAGCCATGAATGCAATTGTGATGAATGAATACGGCGGTCCTGAAGTGTTGAAATTTGCCGACTATCCCGACCCAACTCCAGGTCCGGGCGACGTTCTCGTAAAAGTCGCAGCGGCTAGCGTCAACCCAATCGATTTGCTGCTGCGCTCCGGCGCGGCGAAGGATTTTTCTCCAGTCGAGTTTCCGTGGATTATTGGCTGGGATGTCTCCGGGACCGTCCTCAAGCTCGGACCCGGAGTTGACCAATTTTCCGTCGGCGACAGGGTTTTCGCGTGGGTATATCATACGTACGCGGAGCTTTGTATCGTCAAGGCAAACCTTCTGGCAAAGGTTCCGGACGGCCTTGACCTGGTGGAGGCGGCCGCGCTGCCCCTCGTCACGACCACTGGAAACCAGCTGATTTCTCTTGCCAGCGGAATCAAGTCGGGGCAGACGGTCCTCATTTCCGGAGCAATCGGCAGTATCGGCCGAGCAGCGGTATTTACGGCGAAAGACAAGGGAGCAAGAGTGATCGCCGGAGTGCGAAAGAACCGGCTGGCCGAGGCCAAAGGTCTGAATACGGACCAGATCGTAGCGTTGGACGACGCCGCCGCGTTCGGCGCTCTGGCGCCAGTCGATGTAGTCGCCAATACCGTCCGTGGCACGACTTCCGAGCTGCTGTTGAATAAGGTCAAAGACGGTGGCACCTATGCCTCGGTGACAGGCGTGCCGGATAGCGCCAAGTCCCGCCCATCGGTTCGCGCCGTTGCCTTTGTCTCGAAGCAGGACCCCAAAACGCTCCTGTACATGGCCGAAGCGGTAAGAGATGGCAGGTTGCAAATCCCTATTTCGCAAAAGCTGGCGCTCAAGGACGCGCGACAAGCTCACATTGCCATGGAGAAGGGGGTCGCAGGTAAAATCCTGCTCGTTGTGTGAGCAGTGCGTTCGATGCAACGGCGCGGTTCTATGGAGCAGCATCGTTCGCCGTGGTTATCAGCCCTCCTGACCACCTCGAAGACCCCGAGCCGCATTAGAGAAAACTTCGAGGTTGCCACCCTTCCGGAAACCGCCATGAAAGAAATAAGTGAGGGCATCAAGACAGAGTATAGATTTAATCCCGTCACACAGACCGGTATTCCCGGGTTCATTCCCAGAGGACGATGAATCAAGCTTACAAAGAAGAGCAATAGAGCGCGCACCCATAAAGCCCTGCCTGCTTCACTCGCCCGGTTTTAGCCGCAGCCCCTTGGGGACCACCACGTACTCTGCCAGATCGAACCCGCCCTGCACGAGAAGGGCCAGCAACGCGGCTGGCACGGCTCCGGTGAGGATCAGCCCCAGGTCATCCAGGCGGATGCCGGTGAGAATGGGCTGGCCATAGCCGCCGGCGCCGATGAGCGCCCCCAGTGTGGCCGTGCCCACGTTGATCACTGCCGAGGTCTTAATGCCTGCCAGGATCTCTTTTGAAGCCATGGGAAGTTCAATCAAGCTGAATTGTGCCCAGGGAGTTAGACCAAGGGCCGCCGCGGAATCCAGGATATCTGGAGGGATGCCTTGCAGTCCCACATGGGTATTGCGAACTATGGGGAGGAGGCTATAGAGGAAAAGGGCTAAAATGACCGGAGGGCCGCCGATGCCCAGCAAAGGGATCATGAACACCAGCAGGGCCAGGGAGGGAATGGTCTGAATGATCCCCGTAACGCCCAAAATTATGCTGCCCCAGGCCGGTCTTTTGGCGGCAATAATCCCCAGGGGGATGCCGATCAAGATTGCTATGAGTAATGAAATCGACACTAAAAAGAGATGTTCCCGGGTGCGGAGCCAGATTCTGGCGACCATGGTTTCCCGGCGCACCGTGGTTTTAAGGGAAAGATGGCGCGTCAGAAAGTTGGCCGCGACTTGACTTTCAGGCATTTTTCCTATTTTGACCTGCTTGTTCAGGTCAAGCATATCAGCTGAAGTGATCCGGCCTTCGAGCCTGGCCAGGGCCGCCACCACCCAGGGGGCCCGCTTTCCCAGATCCTCCCGGTAGAGCAGCACCGCGGTATATTCCGGGAAATACCCGAGGTCGTCTTTGAGGATGCACAACCCGTAGTAAGCGATCTCAGGATCAGTGGTATAAACGTCAGTGGCGTCAATGGAATTAGCCTCGATGCCCCGGAGGGCCAAGTTGTGGTCCATCCCGAAGACGTGGAGCTGTGGCAGTCCATAACGGGCTTTAAGACCAGGCCAGCCGTCCTGCCGGTCCATAAACTCATTGCTGAAACCAAAGCGCAGCTCAGGGTAGCGGCGCAGATCAGAGATTTTTGTAAGGCCGAGTTTCCCGCAAACCTCCTTTTTCATGCCGATGGCATAGTTGTCATTGAATCCCAGTGACGAGGTCATACGGATGCCATGCGTGGCCAGAGCCTTCCGGAGGGCCTGGAGGCTGTTTATCCCCTGGCCCGCGAAAATTTCCTCGGTGAGGGTGCCGGTATATTCCGGGTAGATGTCGATGGCGCCCAGAACCAATGAGTCCCAGAGCACCCGGGTGCCTCCCAACTCCTGGCGCAGCAGCACCCTGGTGCCGGCACTCTCCGCCAGTTGGGCCGCCATGTCTGCGAGGATTACTGATTCCGTGAACTCTTTTGAGCCGATCGTGACTTCGGGGGTGGAGGCGCAGGCGGGGGCGGGGAGGCCAGGCATCGATAAGATGCAGAGCAAGAAAAGGCAGCATAAGTACAAGAAGGTTTTCAGGTTTGATTCCTTGCCCGACTCAAGGAAAATAGTGGCGCTGGGCGTTAACGAAGTCGGTGACGAAAGGTTCGGCCGGGGTTTGCAGAAGTTCCGGCAGCGTCCCCGTTTGCACAATTTGTCCGGCTCGCAGCAGTACAATGACGTCCCCGAAGAAGGCCGCCTCCCCCAGATCGTGGGTGACGAGGACCACAGTTTTCCCGAGTTCCTGAAAAATGCCCTTGAGATCTGTTTGCATCTCTGTGCGGATCATGGGATCGAGAGCACCCAGGGGCTCATCAAGCAGGAGGATGTCCGGGTCCAGCATCAGGGCCCGCATCAGGCTCACTCGCTGCCGCTGGCCTCCCGAGAGTTGGATGGGAAACCGGTGCAGTCCATCCCGGGGGAACCTGGTGACAGTTGTCAACTCCTGGAGGCGTTGTTCAATCCTGTGGCGGTCCCATTTCAAGTGCCGGGCCATGAGTGTTACATTGGCACCGGCGGTCAGGTGGGGAAAAAGTCCGCCCTCCTGAATGACGTAGCCCATCTTCTGCCGCAGTGATAAGACGATCTTCGGAACTATTTCCCTTCCCTCGAAATACACCTGGCCCTGGTCAGGGCGCAGGAGTCCGATGATCAGACGAATCAGCGTCGACTTGCCGCAGCCGCTCGGACCGATAAGTACGGTGGTTATGCCTGCAGCAATCTTGAGGTTAAAGGACTGCAGTGCAGCGATATTGTTAAAGGTTTTAGACACATTCGTTAATTCAATCATAAGTGCTGAAAATTGTAGCAATAAAAAGAGGCTTTGTCATTCTTTCACTTCCACACCCTTCCAGAAGGCAATATAGTTCTTGATATTTTTAACACCATCTTTGGGATAAGGATAGTACCACGCCGCGTCTTTATTTATCTCCCCCTCGACGTTAATATGGTAATAGCTGGCCAAGCCTTTCCAGGGACAGGTAGTATGGGTGTCACTCGGTCGCAAGTATTGCCGGTTTACGGCCTCGGGCGGAAAATAATGATTGCCTTCCACCACGACAGTCTGGTTGCTTTCAGCTAAAACAGCGTTCTTCCACATGGCTTTCATCTAGTTAACCTCTATTGGTATCGGTGCTCACCATGGTCACCCCAGCTTTTTTGAGCATCACCAGGGAAAACCAACCCCGAGGGTCTGTAAACCACCTGGTGGCCACCAAATCGGCCTTTTGGAAATCCCGCTGAGCCCTGGCCCGGCTAAATTTTTTGCAGATCTCGGTCTGAATGGTCTCACCTCGGCGGCAAGACACCTGTAAGTTAAGATCAGCTATCCTGGCTGAAGTCTCGCGGGTGGCCCGCAGATGCATCTCCACCCGTTCCTTTTCTTCCACAAAGACGGCCTGATGCTCAAAATCCGCCATATTGAAGTCGGCGTTAAAGGAACGGTTGAGGTTGCCCAGGATGTTTTTATTAAACGCCGCCGTCACCCCCTGGCCGTCATTGTAGGCGGCTTCGATGAAGTCCGGAGATTTCAGCATGTCCAGCCCCAGTAGGAACCTATCCTCCGGGTTCATGGCCCGGGCCACACCCTGCAAGAAGGTAAGGCGTTCGGCGTCGGCAAAATTGCCGATGGTGCTCCCCAAAAAGGTGATTAACTTCCTCCCCGCTGGCAAGACCTCCAGGTGCCGGGTGAAATCGGCGATGAGCCCCATTACGGTCAGATCGTCGTACTCGTACATGAGTTCCTGGGAGGCCTCGTAGAGAGCACTTTCGCTAATGTCTACCGGGACATAGCGGAGCCGGCGCAAACCTGGACCGTCCACCGCATCCAGGAGAATTTTGATTTTCCGGTTGGAGCCGCTGCCAAGTTCCACCAAGTCGCCAAAGGGCCCGTTAAAAAAGGCCATGATTTCAGAGGATTTTTCCTGGAGGATGGCCAGCTCCGTCCTGGTCAGGTAATACTCGGGTAGGTCACAGATCCTTTCGAATAATGAGGACCCGTGGGCATCATAGAAGTACTTGCTGGGAAGGCGCTTCTGGCGCCGGGTCAGGCCGGCGATAATTTCTCTGCCGGTCTCTATCCGGTTATCCTCAAGGAGGAAGTTAAGGATTTGCAAGCGGTTGTCTTGCTGGTGGATTGGCTTACTGATATTCATCCTCGGGCCTCCAGGAGCACCATTATCTTAACGGCAGGGCACGAAACGCACGCTAGACAGCGAATCATGGAGTACCGCTTCCATGGCTGTCAGTGTCCCGGTAATATGTTCACGGGTGTTGTCAGCTCCCAGGGACAGGCGAATAGCGCCATGAGCCTGATCTTCGCTAGGACCCATGGCCAGGAGGGCATGGGAGGGGTGGGGTGAGCCGGAGCGGCAGGCGGTGCCGGGAGAGAAGGCGATGCTCTGCCGGTCGAGGGCCAAAACCCGGGATTCTTCCGGGATGTCCGTGACGGACAGCCGCAGGTAGTTGATTTCCCAGCCGGCGCTTTCTTCCATGATTCACATGCCTTTGCCGAAGGAACAATGGGGGTAGCTACATTCCGGGCAATCGCGGCAGAGGCCGCTATGACCCAGAAAGGCCAGCTCAGCCTTGCCAACTCGCTCTCCCGCCAAAATCCGGGGCAGCACTAGGTCCAACGCCGTAGTGCGATGATGCAGGGCGCAGGCCGGCACCCCCAGCAGGGGCACGGCTCCCAAATAAGCCACAAGGAACATGGCCCCTGGCAGTACGGCGGCGCCGTAATGCATCTCCGTGGCCCCAGCCAGGCGGATGCCGTGACGGGTAACGTCATCAGGGTCGACGCTCATGCCGCCGGAAAGCAGCAGCAGGTCGCAGCCCCTTTCCAGGTGGGTGCAGATGGCCCGGGCAATGGCGTCGGCGTCATCCGGGACAAACTCCAAAGCCTCTACTCGCGATCCTAAGGCTTCGATTTTCGCGGTTAACGTGGGGGCGAAGCGGTCCTGGATGAGACCGTGATAGACTTCGTTGCCGGTGATCACTAAGCCGGCTCTGGCGCGGGCCAGAGGCCGCACGGTCAATACGGCGCCATGCTGCCTGGCGATTGCTGCGGCCCGCTCGATGGCAGCTCGTTTCATAATCAGGGGCAGGGCCCGGGTACCTCCCACCAGTTCGCCTTGCTTAACCAGGCTGTGGTTATGGAGGGTGGCGCACATGACCTCTTCCAGCAGATTAAAAGCGGCCAAGCCCTGGACATCCACCTGGAGCAGACCATCTAAAGCGGCATGGAGATCGATCTTACCTTCCCTGGGGTTGTTCTCCCAGGCGATGCCCTCACCTGCCAACGCCCCGGCCAGGAGTGCCGCGGCCTCATTTTCATGGATTTCATCCGCCTCCAGCTCAATGACGTAAAGGTGATTTTTCCCTAATCGCTGGAGACGGCAAATATCTTCCTCACAAACAGTATGGCCCTGGCAAAAGGCCGGGCCTTTGAATTCTCCCGGGCGAATTTCAGTGATATCATGGGCCAGCTGCGTACCCACCGCCTTTCCCAGCTCTATGGTTTTTATCATGTCTATGCCCTCGGAAGCCTGGCTGCCGATAGATATTTCTGCCTATTTAGCAAAGTCCGACCTCCGCTCCTTGAGACGTGGATGCTGGTCTATGGGGTCCAACTGCAGAATCACCGATTCCGGCGACCAGTTCATATCATCCCAGACAATCTCCCTGGCGGCCTTGAAATAGGCCCCGCCGGCGCAGGGGCGGCACAGCGCCAGGCCGTCACGGACTACCTCCCGGTGATCCCGTACCGCCTGGCCGCAGCGGGCGCAGGCTACTTTGCGACGCGTCGGGCCCGGCAGGTCGTATGGACTCAAATCCACCTCGACCTCTTGGACTCGGAAGAGGACGCTGTCCGGCATGACCCGGTAGGCTGCCAGTTGCTGGCTGCGGACGTCAGGTTCCTGTGGCGCATATAACGGAGCCAGATCCCGGGCCTCCTCGGTGGAGATGACCCGGAAAGCCCGGCCAGTTTCCAGGTTGATGAAGGTGGCGGCCATGATCCCGTAGTCCACGAACTTCAGGGACCGCCGCCCTAACTTGACCCCGGTGACGTGGGCCACCGCGTCGCCGGTACAGCGGTCCATTTCGATGAAGACGATGAGTTTCTTGAGTTGGTGGTAGGGACAGGGGACCTCGAAACCGATAAGGCGGCACCCTAACATGGCCAGGCGCACCCCCACGATCTGTCCCGGACAGAGGTGCCCATGGGCCGTCACCGAGGTGGCCAGGAGCTCCTCAAATTGGGTTTCACCTTTGAGACTCACGGTCGCACTCCTTGGACCACAGAGACCTCGACAGCTCCGGTAATCGGGCTGAAATCTTCATCTTAACGGCAGGGCACGAACCGCACGCTGAATAGTGAATCCTGGAGCACCGCTTCCAGGGCTGCCAGTGTCCTGGTAATGTGTTCGCGGGTGGAGTCAGCTCCCAGGGACAGGCGGATAGCGCCATGAGCCTGCTCTTCGGTCAGACCCATGGCCAAAAGGGCGTGCGAGGGGTGGGGTGAGCCGGAGCGGCAGGCGGAGCCGGAAGACAAGGCGATCCCCTGCTGGTCGAGAGCTAAAACGAGAGATTCTCCCCGAATACCGGGCAGGGAGACGTTCAGGGTATTAGGCAGGCGTTCTACCGGATGCCCGTTCAGCCTGGCCTCAGGAAAAATTCTCGCAATGCCCTCCCACAGGTCGTCACGCAGCCCTTTGACCTGGGCGGCCATGAGATCAAGACGCTTTTCCGCCAGGGCCGCGGCGGCACCCACGCCCACGATGCCGGGGGTGTTTTCGGTGCCGGCCCGCCGTCCGCCTTCCTGCCCCCCGCCTTGAATCAGGGGTTCCAGATTTAGACCCCGCCTCACATACAAGGCCCCGATCCCTTTGGGTCCATGGAACTTGTGCCCCGAGAGACTGAAAAAGTCCACCCCCAGGGACTCCACATCCACCGGAATTTTGCCTACGGCCTGGACGCCGTCGGTGTGAAAAAGCGCTCCCCGGGCGTGGGCCAGGGCCGCCAGTTCAGCAATGGGCTGGATGGAGCCGGTTTCGTTGTTGGCCAACATGATGCTCACCAGGCAGGTGTCGGGGCGGAGAGCGCCTTCCAGGTCAGCCGGGCGCACCCGGCCATATTCGTCCACCGGCAGGTAGGTGACCGAAAAGCCTTGTTGCTCCAGCCACTGGCACACCTTCAAAACCGAAGGATGTTCGATGCTTGAGGTGATCAAGTGGGAACGGGTTACCCGCTGGGCCCAGGCCACGCTTTTGAGGACCAGGTTGTTGGCTTCGCTGCCGCCGCCGGTGAAAATGAGACGGCGGGCCGTGGTGCCCAAAAGATTGGCCACCTTGCGGCGGGCGTCCTCCATGGCCGACTTGGCCTCCCGTCCCTCCCGGTAAATGGCGGAAGGATTGCCGCAGTGACTTTCCAGAAAGCCGACCATGGCCCTTTGCACCTCCGGATGAACCGGGGTGGTGGCGTTGTGATCCAGGTAGATCCGTTCCCTGACGGGAAGCGGTGCTGCCACCGCAGCCAGGGAGACCGGAGCCGCTTCGCCGGTGTCGAGGGCCAGGGTATCCTGAGAATCGGGGGCCCGCTCCACCTCGCACAGCAGGGCCTTGTAGATGGGAAATCCAGAAATGAGGTCGTAACGCAGGTCGGTCAGCTCGTTGATGTTGCAGTCCTGCCAGGCCTTCGGTCCCAGGGGGCCGCCGCCCCCCATGTTGGCTTCGATGGCCCCCCGGATAATGTCGTCAGTGACCAGGGCCCGCATCCGCACCTGTCCCCGGGGACTTTTCACCAGGACTAGGTCCCCGTGGTGGATGGAGCGGGCCTGGGCATCCTCGGTGTGCAACATCACGGTGGGTTCGGGGCGTTCTTTAATCAATCCAGGAATACCGTGGAATTGGGAACGGAAATCGGTGGTGACCCGGGCACCGGAATTGAAGACCAGGGGATACTTTTGCGCCAGATCCGGCTGGGAGAGGGGACTTTCCAGGGGTTCAGTGTAGACTGGCAGGGGGTCATAGCCGTTCTCATCCAGGACGGTGGAGGCAATCTCAAACTTGCCGGTGGGGGTGTCAAAGCCGGGCCTGCCATCCGCCCGCAGCTGCCCCTTTTCCCACTTCTTATATTGCATAATGGCAGAGTCCACCTGGACCTGGCCGCCCGCGGCCCGTACTTGCTTCAGAGAGAAGGGCGAGCCCTTCAAGGCGTAGCCCAACAACTCTTCTTCATTTTGGGGATAGAGGTGGCCGTAGCCCAAACGGGATGCCAGTTCGGAAAAGATGAAAAAGGCATTCCTGGCCTCGCCCACCGGCTCGATGACCCGTTCCCTGATCCGGAAAATGGGGCCGTACGTCATGTAGGACTCGATCTCATACCAGGTGGCGGCCGGCAGCACCAGGTCAGCGTAAGCGCAGTCCGCGGTGAGATTGAGATCGATGCACGTCAGAAAATCGAGCCCCGCCAGGGTCTGCCGCCAGACCTGGGGTTGGGGCCAGGCGGTGATCATGGAGCCGCCGAGGATGATGAGGGAGCGGATGGGATAGGGCTGGCCCTTGAGCACTGCATCAGGCAGGGCGTTGGCGTGGGATTCCCCCCGGTACAGGCTGTAAACCGGGAAGCGGTCCCGGCCCAGGGATTTTTTGACGTCGGGATTGGGAATCAAGCCGTCCCGGTTGATAGGGAAGAAATTCTGGCGCATGGCGAAGCAACGCCCCCCCGGCACGTCCAACTGGCCGGCCAGCCCCCAGAGAACCATGGTGGCCCTGATGGCCTGGACGCCGCTGTCGCTGTATTCCAGGCCCGAATACATCACCGGAGAGGCCCCGCGGGCCTGGGCGATCTCCCGGGCCAGGGCGCGTATGGCGTCCGCCGGCACCCCGGTTATGGGTTCTGCTACCTCCGGACGGAAGTGCTGCACGTATTGGGCGAATTCCGCCAAGCCGTGGGTCCAGTCCCGGGCAAAAATTTCGTCATGGAGCTCTTCTTCCAGGAGGACTTGGCAGAGGGCCAGGGCCAACGCACCGTCCGTGCCGGGCCGGATGGGGATCCAGCGAGCCCCGTCGATCTTGGCGGTCAGGGTCCGCCTGGGGTCGATGACCACCAGACTGGCTCCCCGCCGGGTTGCCTCGATGATTCGTCTATAATCCAGGGGTGGGCAGTCCGTGGCGGGGTTGGCCCCCCAGACCACGATCAGTTCGGCATTTTCCAGGTCCGAAAACATGTTGATGAACATGCCGCCCATGGTGACGTGGGGGGCGATCATAGCCATAGAGACGTAGCAGAGGGCGCCCACCCCCATAGTATTGGGCGAGCCGAAGGGAAACAGCAGGCTCGAAGCCGAGGATACCGCCACTCCCTGGGGCTGGAACACATCGCACATGGCCAGCTCAAAACTGCCCCGCCCGGTATAGATGGCCGCGGCCTCGGGCCCGTTGGCTGCTTTGATGGACCTCAGCCGGGTGACTATCTCTTCAAGAGCCTGGTCCCAGGTGATGCGCTCAAAGTCATAGGTACCTTTGGGACCCCTGCGCTTCAGGGGGTGGCGGAGCCGGTTCTCGGAATAGACGATCTCCGGGGAGTGCACCCCGAGCCTGCAGGTAATCCCGAAAGGCGAGCCTTCATCGGCCCGCACCGCGGCAATTTTGCCTTCCTGGTCGTAAGTAACGACTATCCAGCATCCGGCCGGGCAGATACCACAGAGGGCTCGGCGCTCTCTTCCCGTATCCATGCTCAATTCCCGATAGATGAGTTATGTTTAGGTGGCGAGGTTACCGCGGGCTTGGCCATCCTGGGTTAATACTATCTTTGCAACTTATAATTTGAACTAATCATTAGACTATCTCGAGTCAAGGTCGGAGCGTCGAGAGATCGCCGGCTTTCATTAGTCTTGTGCTACAGCAGCATTCCACCATCATGGTTGAGACCTGGTTCCCTTACCGGCTCAGATGGTACCTCCCACCCGCTTTCCCTACTTAGGCCAAGTTTAATGTCATAAGATCTCAAGATTATGGGTTTTCCTTGCCTCCCGCCATTGACGGAATTTTGAAGAAATACACGATCTCTTGACATAGTGATCTCCGTCCCTACTCTATGGTCAACATCAATTGGTTTATATCTCGTAGGCCCTACTAGCCCTCGCCTTTCATAACCTATACCAGGGCCAACAAATTTGGGGAACCGGCCTCTTAGATCCTCGATCTTAACAGCGTTTGCCAACTTACCTCAAGGAGAAGGAAGTGCCGGTGAATGGGGGTAGCGACAAGACGTTTTCGAGGTAAGCAATAATGAGCGGCCCACAGAAGACAGCCATTGTAACCGGAGCTTCACAGGGGATCGGCGCGGGAATCGTGAGAGGGTTTGTCGAACGGGGTTTCAATGTCGTTGCCAATTCCAGGAAGATACAGAACAAAGGAGAAAGAAGATGAAAATATTGATGGTGCTAACATCCCACGATCAATTGGGCAACACGGGGCGCAAGACCGGCTTCTGGCTTGAAGAATTCGCGGCCCCCTACTTTGCTTTCAGGGACGCCGGTGTCGAGTTGACCATTGCTTCACCGAAAGGCGGGCAGCCGCCCGTCGATCCGAAGAGTGATATGCCAGAAAATCAGACTCCTGCTATGGCGCGTTTCAAGCAGGATCAGGCGGCGCAAAAAGTGCTTGCCCATTCGCTAAAGCTCCGCGACATGCGAGCGGAAGATTACGACACGATATTTTACGTGGGAGGACACGGTCCCATGTGGGATCTTGCCGAGGATCCCGATTCAATCGCCTTGATCGAAGCCTTCTACAACTCCGGAAAGCCGGTTGCTGCAGTCTGCCATTCTCCAGGTGTCCTCCATCGGGTAACCTACCAAGGTGAGCCGATCGTTAAGGGCAAGCGCGTGACCGGTTTTGCCAACAGTGAAGAAGAAGCTGTACATCTCACCAATGTTGTGCCTTTCCTGGTTGAAGATGAGCTCAAGCGACTGGGCGGCCTCTATGAAAAAGCCCCGGATTGGCAAAGTTGTGTAGTGGTCGATGGTCGCTTGATAACCGGGCAGAATCCCGCATCGTCGTTCGATGCCGCCCAGGCACTTCTGAAACTAATGGCGCGGAAGGCGGTTGCTTAGCTCTCCTTGAATTAGCGCATAGGAGCGTCGTTGTCGTTGTCCGTCAATTGGGTGGCTAAGCAGCAGCTCTGGCTCGCAACCCGATCAGAGGCGTCACGGCGGCGGTGCCGATGATCACCAAAGGGGGTCTTGAGACGACCACCCAGCATCTCGCGATGGAGTACGCGAAAAACGGCATCCGCGTGAACGCCGTCGGGCCCGGCGCCGTCTACACGCCGCTTCACCGAAACACCCCGAAGGATGTCATGGAAGGCCTGTCGCCGATGGGTCGGCCTTCGACGGTTCAGGACATCACGGAAGCGGTCATGTACCTGACCGACGCCGCGACGGTCACTGGTCACATCCTGTACGTCGATGGCGGCGCTCATTTCGGCCGCTGGTAAATGAAAGGAGTTTTCCTCATGATCACGAACTCAACGACCGCCGAGGACCGTCTCGCCAAGCTCGGCATTCATCTGCCCGATGCACCGACGCCTTTTGGTGCGTACGTGCCTGCTGTGCAGACGGGCAACCTTCTTTTCCTGAGTGGGATGCTCGCCACCTCGGGCCACAGCGCTGCGGTAGTGGGCGTTGTCGGTAAAAGCCTTGACGTGAAGGTGGCCCGGGAGGCGGCATATATCGCTGCACTCAATGCGCTGGCGCTCATCAAGCAGCAGTTAGGCTCATTGAACCGCGTGAGCCGTGTTGTGAGGCTCGGCGTGTACGTCGCCGCGACGCCAGAGTTCACTGAGCATGCCAAGGTCGCCGATGCGGCGTCGGAGTTGCTTCGAGATGTCTTCGGCGAACAGGCCGTCTCTGCGCGCCTTGTCTTTGGGGCGGCGAGCCTGCCCTTCGGTTCGCCGGTTGAACTGGAAGTTATCTCGGAAGTGAAGCCCTGATCCAACCACGTAGGAATCTGCGATGGCCCAGCATATCTCGTACCGCACAGTAAAAGTGGACGGCCTCTCTATCTTCTACCGCCAAGCCGGACCGCAGGACGCACCGACCATTCTCCTGCTTCACGGACTGCCGTCGTCGTCACGCATGTTCGAGCCGCTGCTCATGCGACTGTCGGCCGAGTTTCACATGGTCGCCCCCGACTATCCGGGCTTCGGGCACAGCGATGTGCCGGCATCAAAGGAGTTCGCGTACACCTTCGACAACATCGCCAAGGTGATGGGTCAATTTACCGAGGCGTTGAACCTGAGCAAATATACCCTTTACATGCAGGACTACGGCGGGCCGGTCGGCTTTCGAATGGCCCTTGCCCATCCAGATCGAGTTGAAGCCCTGATCGTTCAGGATGCCGTCGCCCACGACTTGATCGGCCATTTGACACTCATTATCTTAATTGAATCAAAAGGGTTTCAAAAAGGAGACTTAGATGGACACAAAAATATTCGAAGCGCCGGTCCTTGAACCGACGACCCAAAAGTTTATTGACGGTCTTGCCTCCCAAGGAGGAAAGCCGATCTACGAACTCTCAATCGCTGACGCACGTGAAGTTCTCGAGGGGATCCAACGACAACCTGTCCAAAAGCTTCCGGCCCAGGAGGAAGATGTCACCGTCCCTGGCGGACCGAGCGGCAAGATCTCAATACGGATCATCCGGCCGGCGAATTCAACCGGCAGGCTCCCCGTAGTCATGTATATTCACGGCGGCGGCTGGATATTGGGGAGCAAAAACACCCACGGCCGTCTGGTTCGCGAGATCGCTAACGGAGTGGGCGCTGCTGTCGTGTTTGTGAATTACACACGCTCCCCTGAGGCGAAATATCCCGTTGCGATTGAAGAAGCGTACACGGCGACCAAATACATCGCGGAAAACGGAATGAAAATGAATCTTGACAGCTCGCGGCTGGCAATAGCAGGGGACAGTGTGGGTGGCAATATGACAGCAGCGGTAACCATTCTGGCAAAACAGCGAATGGGGCCGAAAATCGCCTTCCAGGCGCTATTCTATCCGGTCACCGATGCAAATTTTAATACCGCCTCTTACCATCAGTTCGCAAACGGCCCCTATCATACCAGCAAGGCAATGGAGTGGTTCTGGAATGCTTATGCTCCAGACGCCGCGACAAGAAAAGAGATTACCGCTTCTCCGCTCGGGGCATCTGTTGAGGAACTCTTGGAGCTTCCTTCAGCCCTTGTCATCACCGATGAGAACGACGTACTTCGAGATGAGGGCGAAGCTTATGCACGGAAGCTGATCCAGGCGGGTGTTCGGGTCACGGCTACCCGATATTTAGGCACACACCACGATTTCATGATGTTGAACGCTCTTGCCTCAACCCCGGCAGTACGTGCCGCCATTGCTCAGGCAAACAATATGCTCATGCAGGCCCTTGGAATTGAATCCCGAATGCGCCTTGCCGTGTGACAGCACGTGACCCTCATTCCAAAAACGGTCAAAGACAAACCTGGGGAGGGATCAATCCTTACCCGGGTTTTTTTGTCTGGGTAGAACTGCATCATATGATCCACATTTAGAAAGGGTCTGGTGGGCGTTCCTGTTAAATAAAGCACTTTCCTGAAAATACATCATCCAACCTATTTACTTTTTCAGATGCCAGTACTAGCTTGAAATACCAGGATAATGAATTTCTCAGCGCTGAGAAGGCCCATCGATAATGATGGAAGCCATTGGAATCGCTCTTGATCTCAAGGGAGAACGAATGTTCCTGACTGACTTAGCTGGTTCGGTCTATTCCGCCAAGCTCGACGGATCGGTTTAGAAGACGCCGCTCTATGCGCGGGGGAACCTCTCCGGCATTGCACATGCTGAACTGTTCGCCAAGTTTGCATGAGTTAATTCGTAGAAATAGGAACGAATCATCCCTTTAAATTAACCAATCCATCGTATGAATTCTTTTCGGGTACAAAAATCGACAATAGAACCCGGCTTTGCTATCCACACCCTTGGAGGAGGCAGCCCGACATGCAGTTGCAAGAAAATGAACGACGGGCCTTGTGCGGCGTATGCCCGGCAGGTTGTTGGGTGATCGTCACTTACAGCGCCGATGGAAAAATGACTTCGGTCAGGGCTGATGAAAATTCCCCCCTGGGCATACTCTGCAAGCTCGGGGATCATTCAACCGAGATCGTCTACTCCGAGAACCGGCTTCACTATCCATTGCGCCGGAAGGGCGTGAAGGGAACCTGTGCTCGAACAAATACTTACAGCGGGTTGCGCTGTCGGGAGTTAGCATAGGGAATCAGCTTTTTGCCATGGCTGAAGATGCCAAGTACGGGCGCTATGTTAGTAAGTAAGGAAAGCTTTGGTATTTGTAAGGTAGTATAGGTTTATGGACGAGAGGAGCCACAATTTGTACGAAGTGAGCTGCGTTTGAGGGTGCTCGGAAGGAGGAGCAGATGAAATATGATGCCATCATCATTGGCTCGGGGCAAGCTGGGAATCCGCTTTCGCATCAACTGGCTGACCTCGGTTGGACCGTAGCCCTGATCGAGAAAAGCCACCTGGGCGGCACCTGCATCAACACGGGGTGTACACCGACGAAAACCATGGTCCATAGAGCGCAGGTGGCTCACTATGCACGCCACGCCGCACGATGGGGCGTTCAATCTGAACAGGTTAGCGTAGACTTGGCCAGGATTGTCTTGCAAAAAGATCAAATCGTCCAGAGCTTTCGTGACGGCCAACAGAGACAAGTTGATCGGCGTCCGAACTTGCGTCTCTATCGCGGACAGGCCCGATTCGTGGGCCCCCACCAAATCAAAGTGGGAGAGGATTTGCTGGAGAGTGAAAAAATCTTCATCGACACTGGCGCTCGTCCCCTTATTCCAAGCATTCCGGGCTTGGATACGGTCGACTACTTGACCAACGAACGCATTATGGAATTAACCCAACTCCCAGTCCACTTGATTATTCTTGGGGGCGGTTACGTCGGGTTGGAGTTTGCCCAGATGTTCCAACGCTTCGGCAGCCGGGTTACGATAATCCACCACAGTGAACAGATCCTCCCGCGGGAAGATCCGGAGGTTGCAGCTGAGCTACAGAAAGCTCTTGCGGCGGAGGGAATAGACTTTCTGCTGAATACTCGTACAACAGCCGTGGAAAAGAAGGACGGCTCGATTATCCTTGCCATAGAAGGAAGTCATGGCCTATCCACTGTTACCGGATCGAACCTTCTTGTTGCCACCGGGCGCCTGCCGAACAGCGACGACCTGGGTGTTGATGAGGCGGGAATTGAAATTGACAAGAAGGGCTTTATCAAGGTCAATGGTCGCCTGGAGACGAATGTGCCCGGCATCTGGGCACTGGGCGACGTAAAGGGTGGACCTGCTTTCACCCATATCTCCTACAACGATTTCCAGATTGTTTACGGCAACCTGGTTGAAGGCCGGACGCTTTCCGTCGACAATCGTATTGTTCCTTATTGCGTGTTCACCGATCCCCAACTGGGCCGCGTCGGCATGACGGAGAAAGAAGCGAGAGTTAAAGGGTACAAGCTTAAGGTCGGCAAGATTCCGATGACCAACGTGGCGCGGGCCCTCGAACGCGACGAGACTGCCGGGCTTATGAAGATTGTCGTGGATGCGATGACCGATCATATCCTCGGTGCATCCATTCTGTCGTCGGAAGGGGGTGAACTGGTTCAGATCCTCGGTACACTTATGCTCTCCAACCAGCCTTACACACTCCTGAAGGGGGCGGTCTTCATTCACCCGACTCTAGCCGAAGGATTCTTCTCGCTAATGGAGGACGTGAAGCCGGTGAACTAGAAGAGCAGTGTTGACCATTGGCTGAGAGCCACGAAGGCCAAGATTTATGGATATGTCTTCATCAGGACCAACCCTGAAAGGACCCATGACGGACTTTGTCAAAAACCCAGAGATATGAATGTTGAGGGTGGAAACGCTGTTCAACGGCCGCTGACTTGGGCTCAGGCCGAAGGCACGAGCGCAAACAGGGCGAAAGGGGAAAGACGATGGAAGATCAAAATATCCTGGATGCGATTGACCGACACTGGACCGCCTCTGCAGCCGGAGATCTGGAAAAGGAACACGATATTTATCACGACGACGCCATATGCGACTACCCACAATCAGGCGAGCGCATCTGTGGACGTCGGAACATCCAGGAGCTCCGCGCTCATCATCCAGCCAAACCTTCCGGTTTTCAGGTTCGGCGCGTGCTGGGCAGGGGAGATCTCTGGATCACGGAGTACATAATCACTTACCAAGGGAAGCCGGCCTTCACGGTGAGTATCATGGAGTTCCGAGACGGCAAGGTGATGCATGAAACACAATATTTTGCAGATCCCTTCGAGGCGCCTGCCTGGCGCGCACGATGGGTAGAGCGAATAAAATAAAAAATAATTCAGCTCATTTTCTGCGGGCCCCTCTTTGACCCAGCTCATCTAGATCGCCCGGCTGATAGATAGTGGGCTGGTTCGCCCGGTCATCTCGGCCGTTCTGCCTCTGGAGCAGGCCCGATCTGCCTTCGAACAGGGGCTCAAAGGGCATAACCGGAGAAAACCGTTTTGCGGGTTCCTGCATTGAGCGAGGGCTAGGTTCGCCAAATGTCAGGAAGGAGGCTCCACAATGACAGACAAAGCTGCTCACAAGACACGCCTCGAGCGGATCCTTGGTGTTCCGCTGGCGGAGGACGCGGTACGGCAGTGGCCACAGAGCGGCGAGCTCATCCGCGGAAGGGCTCGCATCGGTGAGGTAGAGTCCCACTTCGTTGGGCTAAGGCTCGGGGTAGGAAGAAGGCTCGCCTTCGGCGACACCCTAGTCGTCGAGTGGACTACTGATTATGGGGACGGCCGGCTTTACCGGAACGTCACGATAGCCGAGCTCCGCGACGGAAAGGCGATCCGTGTGACGGACTACTGGGGCGAGCCGTTCACTCCTCCAGCATGGAGAGAGACACTGGCCGAGCACCTGGACATGACGCCCGCTGGTGCTTGGCCACCGGCCGATGCCCTCAGCGGCGATTGAGCGCCCCAGGGCGCCGACGATCTCTTCCGCCTCTATGTCTATGCCATTCGGGATGAACTGGATTACAACCTGGCCTACATCCCCCCGGATTTTAACGTCAAATCCACCTCCGAGTTTGACAAAGCCTACATTTCCATATTTTTGGCATAGAGCATCAAACCAGCTTCTTCTTCAGAGAAGAATACAAGTGTGCTCATTGCGCGCCTTTGATTCTACCTCAATCCAAGCGAATGAATCATAATCCCATCGGCCCTTGCTTACCTTAGCGCGCAGGGTCTTCCGCCTCCTATTCCTTGCTTCAATGGCAAGGAATTCTTCTGTTGAAAGGGGTGCTTTCATCTTTGTCTCCTGAGGGGAAAATCGGTGAAGATATTCACCTATATATTCACCAAGGGCTGGATAAAGCCAGGAAACTGGCGGGCGATGGGCGACTCGAACGCCCGGCCTTTGGTTCCGGAGACCAACGCTCTATCCACCTGAGCTAATCGCCCGCGCCCAAAAATTCTATCAGATGCACCCCCCTTGTCAAGAAACCCGGCGCCGGGTAGCGTCCTGATTTGGGGGCCGGGGGGGTCACTTATCCTGCCAACCTGGCCGGCCTCTCTAAACCAATGCTTCCTGGGGCACCCAGCGCGCCCCTTTGCCGAGCAGGCCCACGCTCACGGTCATCCCGACCTCAAGTGCGGCGGCATGGGCTTCCGTCTCCCGGGGGGTAAGGTAGGTCTTAAGGGACTCCCCTCCGGCGTGGACCAGGATCAGCGAAACCATGCCGGCGCCGTCCACCTGATGGACCTCAGCAATCCTCAGGCTCCCCTGCCACAAATAATCCTGGGGCTCCCCGTCCGGGAAGAGCACCACACTCCAGCCCGGCAGGGTCAGGCAGACCCGTCCGGGCAGCTCGCCGGCGGGCCCGGCAACCTGCCCGAAATCGAGGTCCCCCATCGCCGTCACCAGCCGGTGATCCTCGACTTTGGCGGCGATCAGGTTCTCGATACCCATCAGTTCGGCGACGTCATAGCTCCGGGGATACCGGCACACCTCCTCCGGGGAGCCTTCCTGGAGGATCCGCCCATCTTTCATCACTGCCAGGCGATCGGCCAGGAAGCAAGCTTCGGCGACATCATGCGTGATGTGGATAATCGTCACCCCCAGTTCGGTGTGGATCCTTTTCAGTTCCTTTTGGATGCGACTCCGGGTGGCGCGGTCCAGGGCGCTCAAGGGTTCGTCGAGCAACAGCACGTAAGGTTCCATCACCAGGGCCCGGGCCAGGGCGACGCGCTGGCGCTCCCCTCCGGATAGCCGGTGCGGGCGCCGCTGGAGCAAAGGCCCGACTTCCAGAAAGGCGGCCATTTCTTCCACGGCCTTATGGATATTCCTTCTGGGGCGGCCTTGCAGGCGCAGCCCGAAGGCAATGTTCTCGAAAACCGTGAGATGCGGAAACAGGGCATAATCCTGATAGACTATGCCCAGGCGCCTTTTTTCCGGCGCCAGGTGAGTCGCCTCCAGCCCCCTGATATAGATGCGGCCGCGGCTTACGGTGTGCACCCCGGCGATAGTTTCGAGAAGAACCGTTTTCCCCGTGCCCGTGGGGCCAAGCAGCCCCAGGTAGGTTCCCGGCTTGACGTTAAGGGAGATTTCCCGGAGGCGGAATTCGCCCAGCCTTAGACAAATATCTTCGAGTCTGAGCACCTACCCCTCCTGTTTCCGTCCCGCCAGCCAGCGCAGCCCGGAAAAGAACACCAGACAGAGGAGGATCAGAATCACCGCCACGGGAGAGGCGTATTTGAGGCCGTAATTCTCGAAACGCTCCCAAATCAAAATAGGGGCGACCATGGGATGGTAGGTCAACATGACCACTGCCCCGAATTCGGCAATTCCCCGGGCCCACATCAAAATGGCGCCCGAGAGAATCGACCGCCAGGAAAGCGCCAGGCTGACCTTGAAGAACGCCTGCCAGGGGGAAGCCCCCAGCGTCCTGGCGACGCGTTCCAGGCGTGGATCGACGGCCAGAAAACCATCCCGGGCGGCGTTGACCAGAAACGGCAGGGACACAAAGGCCATGGCCAGGCTGATGCCGGCGACGGTGCCCGGAAAGGTGACGCCCACCCTGGCAAAGGCCTTGCCCAGCAAAAAGTCGGGTCCATATACCAGTAGCAGGGCGATGCCGGCAGCGGTATGGGGAATCATCACCGGCAAATCGATGGTGCCCTGGACCAGGGTCTTCCCCGGAAAATTCCACCGGGCCAGGGCATAAGCCAAAGGAATGCCAAACACCAGGCACGTGAGGGTGGCATACAAGGCGGCCCGCAGGGTCAGGAGGATCGACTCGATGACCTCCGGGTCGCTTATCGTGGATCCCATGACCGCGGGTTTTGCGGTGGCCATCATCCCGACCAGGGGGATCACTATGAGCAAGAGCAGAATCCCGCCCAGCCCGGATATGACGATTTTAAAGTTGGTCATTTGACCAGGGGCTTCAGTGCGGGGGGCAACTGCGCGGCATCTCCCGACACCTCTGCCGGATAAATGGCGTGCTGCCCGTTTTTCTCCATGATCGCCCGTCCCTGCGGCCCCAGTACGAAAGCCAGGAATTTGACCGCCCACTCCGGGTGCGGCGCATTCTTAGGAATCGTCAGGCCGTAGACCATGGGCGCCCCCGTCTGTTCCACAAAGGTGCCGGGGGTCTTCCCCGAAATCTTGAGCGTGGCTTGCTTGTAGAAGTCCGCATAGGCCGGAGACCCCAGGTTGATTTGATCAGGAAGCGCCACATAGGGCAGATGGTGCTGCTCGCATACGGATTTATAGATGAAGACGTAGTCGAGTTGGCCCGTTTCCAGAAGGGGGATCAGGTCCGTCTCTTTGGGACGCACGTTCTGGGCGGGACAGTGGGCCAGGAGGTCTTTATAAAGACCCGGCGCTTTATAATACTTTTCGGCCAATTGCCAGGTGAGCAGAGCTCTATAGCCCGCCGGATCGGCGTTGGGATCGGAATGGCCATACCGGACCCCCTCTTTCAGGAGGATTTGGTACCAGTTGTTGCTGTTGATCTCCTGGGCGTATTTTGAGGCCGGGCGGTACATGATAGCCATCTGATTAGTGGCAAAGTGGATATCCCAGGAGGCATACTTGGGGATCAACAGCGAATCGATAACTTCGTAATCGGCTGAAGCCATGATATCGCAAGGCCTTTTCAAGTCTATGATCTTCCTGGCGCAAATCCGCGACCCCGCCGCCTCCCTGAGCACCTCTACCTGCGGATATTGCTGGTTGAAGGCCGCAGCCATATCTTTTAAGGGGATGGACAAGGAGCCGGCATTAAAGATGATCACCTGTCCCTGAGTCTCCGCCAGCGCTGGGAAGCCCAGAAGGGATAGGCAAACCAAACTCGCCAGCACAACCGCCACGCTTCTTCCCAAAAATCGAGATTTTCTCATAACTCCCTCAGCCCTTCCTTCCTTGGAATATCTCCATCACTTAAGTGAGTGAGCCAGCTCAACCCGGGGCCGGCCCCGGGACCCGACGCCGCGGCCGGAAATGGCAAATGGGCTCAAAACTGGCGGCCGGACAAAAAATCCCGGAATTCGGCCACCAGGAGCCTAAATCGGGTGATGGCCTCCTCGCCGGCAGCAGTAATCCAGGCCCGGCCGCCCTGGCGGCCGCCGAAGCTGCGGCCCACCAGCTCACCCCCGGCCAGGCGGTTCATGGCGGCCACCAGGGACCAGGCGTGGCTGTAGGCCATGTCCAGAGAACGGGCCGCCGCGGCGATGGAGTGGTGTTCCCGGATGCGCTCCAGGAGAACTACCCGGCCCCAGCTCAGGTAAGTCTCCCCCTCCCTTTCGAGCCAGAGGCGGCCTTTGATCTGGAAACCGTCCGCTCCGGGACTTTCTGCCAGGGCCGTGCCCCGGCCTTGATGGCTTCGCTTGTTTCCCATGGCGCTATTTTCTGGAAAGTATAGCCCCAAAAAGGAGCCCCGGCAATGATTTTTTCCCGCCGGTTCCGGGTCCCAGTATTGTCCGGCAGAGATTTTGCATAAGGCCTAGCGAATGAAAATTGAAAAAGGTAGCCGCAAGCCTTAGGCCAGAGAAGAAGGAGGCAGCCCGGAAGCGCCAAAACTCCCTCTCCCCTGTGAGGGGAGAGGGCTGGGGTGAGGGTGCCGATTACTCTCCCCTCACCCTACCCTCTCCCCATTGGGGGAGAGGGGAAAAAGCAAGATAACTCCATTAAGTTAATCAAAGAAGATTTGCCAGCCTATATTACATGCAGATTAGCAAAAACCTTGACGGACACTACTGTCCAGGTCCGGCTCCCGGAGCGGGCCGGCCGCCCCGCCCTCAATTCCTTGGAATGGGTTCACTGGCAAATTCATGCGAATATCTTGCCAAAGTCATTGACATCGTCTGTCACCTTCTTAATTTTACATTGGCCGGGCAACGTCCGGCGGCAGGAATCATCCCGGGCTGCCCACGGGCGGTGGGCGAGAGGTTGCCATCCGGTAAACCAGGAGGAGCAAGATGATTATTTTAGTTCACGAAGATGGCTCCGATCGGGTCGAACTCACCGAGGCCCTGAACAAGGAGGGCGTGCCCTACGAGGAGCGCCAGGTGGAGACCGAAAGGGAGCTGGGGACTACCAGTTACCGCCTGGTGGAAATCCTGGCCAACCTGCCGGAGGTTTTCCCGGTGCCTGCGGAATTTGTCCAGTCAGAGGGAGATACCAGGGTCTGGCGCCTGCCTTCGGGCAGAATGATCGTCAGCGACCTGGATGGCAATCTGGAACAGATTGCCTCCCCCTTCCCGCGTTGACCCGCCCCCAAAATTGGCGCCTTGACAATCCATGCCTGCCTTCCCATCCGGGCTGTTTCCATACCGGGAAGGCAAAGTTCTGGCGCCAGCCGCTCATCGGCATAACGTGTGAAAATAGATTGATATATCGGCTTCTGTAAATAACAGCCTGGCCGTTTTTAACTTCTATTTTTGAAAGGATATTTTTCCCAAGGGGGAAGCTAGGGGGGACCATGGCAACAATCCTTAGCTCGGGGAAAAGAATAACTTAGCGTTGCCGGCCTGCCAGCGGTCACAACAATAGATGCGATAAATGGAGATTACGCAGCTCCCTTAAGGCGCCCCATTCCCAAACCCGCCTGTGGCCTCTCTCTCCGAAATTAATCCCGAAAAGTCTGAATTAGGGAACTTTTCCAGACCGTTAAACCCCATTACATATCTTCGCTGCCGTCGTTTCAGCAAGCTTAGCAGCTAGATTCGAGCATTCGTAGATGCTGCCCCATCTCGGATAAATAAGGGAATCTCCCCTCAAGAAACAGGGATTTCCCTATTTACAAGGCCGGATCAATCCACCAAGATATGGGCAACATGGCTTTAGACTGCGGGGCCCGGGCGGCCGCCTCATCTCGAATAACCTCCGGGCCTGGCCATTGCCTTCGCAATCAAGATTCAGAATTCAGGTTGATTTATTGCGGCTTTAATACCTCTTCACTTTTGGGCTTGCATCTGGAAAAAACTTGACAAAAGCGATTTAACATCATAATGATGCAAATATTCTTATTGAGTTGCAGGTGGTTAACCTTCCCGAAAAATTAAGTAAAATAGTTAAAATATTTGAATAGGATTAAAGAGATGGGGGTGAAGACCATGGCAACCAGGTGGGTGTGGTTGCTGTTCGTGTCGGTGCTGCTGTGGGGATTGGGGGGAAGCAGCGCCACCGGGGCCAACCTAACCGAAAGTATGAAGAATCAGGAGATCACCCAGGTGCTGCACCTGCAGGTGGGGCAATCCAAGGTGCTGCGCACTGCCTACCCCATTACCCGCATCTCCGTGGCCGACCCGGAGATCGCCGACATCATCCTGATCTCCGAGGAGGAAGTTTACGTGAACGGCCTCCATTCGGGGGTCACCACTCTGAGCATCTGGGGCAAAGGCCGGTTCACTTCGGCCACCGTGACGGTGGAGGCGGACCTCACCCTCTTGAAAGAGAAGCTGCACCAGATCCTGCCCGGCCAGAAAATCGCGGTGCAGGCCGCGGGCGACTCCGTGGTGCTCTCCGGGGAGGTGAGCGGGCCGATGGCCCAGGAAACCGCGCTCTCCCTGGCGACCTCCTTTGGCGGGGGCAAGAAGGAGAAGGTGGTGAACCTGATCCACATTGGGGGGGTGCAGCAGGTGATGCTGGAGGTGCGCCTGGCCGAGATCGATCGGACCGTTATGGATCAAATGGGGATCAACTGGAACACCATAGCTCCCCAGGGCAATATTTGGGTGCAACAGATCAACGCCCTGGCGTCCCTCTCGGCTTTGAGCCGGGTTTTCGCCAACGGCACTGGAACCTCAAACCCCGGCGGCGTGGTCACCACCGCTCCCACATCCTTGAGTTCCAATCTCCAAGCCATTGGGGGTTTTAAGGCCGGCGGGCTCATTTGGACCACGTTCTTTAACATCCTCAAGCAGAATAACCTGGGGCGGGTGCTGGCGGAGCCCAACCTGGTGACCACCAGCGGCCAGCAGGCCTCTTTCCTGGCCGGCGGCTTGTATCCCGTGCCGTCGCCCCAGCCCAGCGCGGTGGGCGCCGCCACCGTCACCGTTACATACCAGCCGTACGGGGTGAGCTTGAAATTCACCCCCACGGTGCTGGACGGCGACAAGATCGCCATGGACTTGGAACCTGAGGTTTCGGAGCTGGATCCCACCGTGACTGTGCAGGTCGCCGGCTTCAGCATTCAAGGGTTCTTGGATCGGAAAATGAGTACCCATCTGGAGGTCCAGGACGGGCAGACCATTGCCATGGCCGGGCTGCTCAAAAACTTGGACACCAATGTCGTCAACAAATTTCCCTGGCTGGGGGACGTCCCCGTTTTGGGGAACCTGTTCCGTTCCAGCAGTTGGCAGAAGCAGGAAACCGAGCTGGTGGTGCTGGTGACCCCGCACCTGGTGAAACCCGTGACTCCGGGGATGGCCCGGATGTCCGATGACAAATGGGTAGACCCTAACGACTATGAGAAATATTTCCTGGGGTGGGCCCAGGGGCAGCCGCCGAAGCAGGCGCCGGTGCAGATTCAGCAGCCGGCGCAACCGATGCCGGCGGGCTTTGGGGTTCAAAAACCGTAATCGCGGGGAACGGTTAACAGGTTAAAAGGCCGCCCAGCCTTTTCACCTTTCACCATTTACTTATTCCTTCATCATATCTCAGGCAGAGGCTGGAAATGAAAAACGAGAGCCGAAGAATAAAAGCCGGAAGCGGGCTCATCGGACTCACCCTGGCGCTGTTGTGGCTGGCGGGTTGTGTCAGCCCCGACATCCTCCAAAAGGACTACGGCAATTCGGTGCAAAACAATATAGCCCAGCAGGTGCTCAATCCCCAGGCCGGCCTGACGGACACCCCGGCGGTGGGGCTGGTCCCCAAGGCCGGAGCTAATGAAATGGATACATATGACAAGAGCTTCGGTGGGGCGAAGGCGGCCTCTGCGCCGATGGGCGCGGCGATGGGCTCTACTGGTGGTGGTGCTGGTGGCACGCCGGCCCCAGGGCAGTGATTAAAACGGGGTGAGCAATCATGCGGGCAGCAGGGCTCGACCAATTATGCCCAGGGGACAGGGGGGGCCGGCGGCGCCGGGTGGCAGGGCCGCTGGCCATGGCGGCGCTGGCCGGAGCATTGCTGGGGGCGGGTTGCAACGCCTCCTGGTTGGCCAGTAATGGGACGAACCGGGTTACAGCCTTGCCAGCCGCGGCGGACGCCGCCCGCTTGTTGTATAACGCCCATTATTACCAGTTGATGGGGAGGCCGGAAGTCGCCTTAAAGGAATTGCAGCAGGCCCACAAGGTGGATCCCGCTAATATCAAGGTGGTGGATGCCCTGGCCCAGATGTACCAGGAGCAGGGACAATTCCCACAGGCTCAGGAGCTGTACCAGGAGACCCTGAAACGCTATGGCGAAAACCGGGCCTTGCGCAACAATTGGTGCTTCTCCTATTATCTTCAGGGAGACTTGCGCCGGGCCGAATCCTGCTTCCAGGAGACCCTGGCCCTTGATCCCGGCAATTTGGCCGCCCGGAACAATTTAGGACTCTTATGGTGCCGCCAGGGCAAGCTGGCGGAGGCCAAAAGGCTTTGGGAGGAAGCGGGAGGCGCCACCCTCGCCAAAACCAGGATGAACCAGGCCCTGGCTTTCCTGGGAATGAGCGGTCCTGCCTATGCCAATCTGGAGGAGCCCGGACCAGGCGGGCCACTGGCCGATTCTTCAGCCAAATCACCGGCAGCGCCGGCAGCCCCCGCCGTGGAGGCGGCGCCGCCGGCGCGGCCTTTGGCCGCGGCCGCGGCCCCTGCCATTGTTGCTTCCCAAGATGGATCCCTGGTGGTGGCTGAAGGGCAGCCCAGCGGCAAGGCTACGCCAGCGGCAGGGTTGGCGGAATCAGCCAAGACACCGGCCCCACAGCCACCTGCGGCCCCGGTGCTAGTTGCCAGCCAAACCGTATACCCGGCTGCGAAACCGCCCATCCCGGCCGCGGCGGCGGCCCCAGCCGCGCCTGCGGCTACCCGGCCAATGGCAAGGTTGCTGGAAGCGGCCAAAGTGGCGCCAGCGCCCGCTCCGCCAGTGGCGGCTTCCCCCAGCAAATCCGTGCCGGCCCAGGGGAAAACCCTGGCGGCGGCGCCGGCCCCGGCCAGGGTGCTCGCCGCCGCGGCGCAGGTTGAGGCGAAAAGGGCTGCCAAAGTGGCCGCGCCCCCGATAATCCTGACCGCCGCGGAGCGGGGGGGGACCAACATCGAGGTCCTGAATGGCAACGGCACCCGAGACCTGGCCCACCTGGCCGGGAGCCTGCTATTCCGGGAAGGCTTCAACGTTGCCCGGATCGGCAACTACATCGATTTCAGAGCGGAATCCACGGTGATCTATTACGGCCCGGGGGTGGAGCGGGTGGCCCGGGTCCTCCACTCCGAGATTTTCCCCGAGGCTCGGTTGGCGGAGTCTGCCTCGTTCATACATGGAGTGGACATCAAGATCTTGCTGGGCCGCGAACTCATGGAGCACCCCCGGATCATGGCCCGCTTAAGCGGGGAAGAGCCGGGCGCCTCCCCGCGTGGGCCGCAGCCCCGGCCGCGGGCTTCCCAAAGGCCGGCTGCCTCGCTGATCCTGGCGAGTGCGGCCGCTTCCGGGGCTCCCCGCTCACCCCTGCCTGGGCCGCCGCCCACCCCGGCGAAGACCCTGGTCCACCCTAAGGTTCCCCTGGGAGCGCTGACCGCCGCAGAGCTGGGAGACAGCGTCATCGAGATCCGGAATGGCACCCGGGCCCGGATGCTGGCTCACCAGACCCGGGCGCAGTTGTCCCAACAAGGGTTCAATGTCGGCATAATTGGCAACTATATCGATTTCGGGGCGGAGACGACGGTGATCTCCTACCGCCCCGGCATGCAGAAGGTAGCCCAGGCCCTCGTCTCCCAGTTCTTCCCCAAGGCCCAATTGGAGGAGTCCCTCAAGCTCGGAGCCGGAGTGGACATCAAGATCTTGCTGGGCAGCGATCTCCTGGCCCAGCCGCAAACCATGGCGCGCTTGCTCGAGAAAGGTAATGAAGACTATTAAGCCCCTGGCAGCCATCGCCTGGCTTCTGGCCATGCTGATGCTCTCAACCGGTTGCGCCCAGCAACAAGGGGCGACCAGTCCCTCCGCACTGGAGACCCTTGCCGGCAGCAGCTCTTCCAACGACACCATCTGGAACAAAATGAAGGCGCGCTTTAAGGGGGATAACCAAGCCCTGCCGCCTGACCGGCAAGAGGCCTTGGGGGACGTCGCCGTACAGGGCGGGGATTACGAATCCTCCCTTCTCGACTATCTGTCAATTCTCCGGGACCACCCGGATCGCTATGACCTCCATTACAAGGTCGCGGTCCTTTTCCTGCTCAACGGTCAGTGGCAGGCAGCCCAGCAGGAACTGGCCCTGGTTCTGATGCACAAGCCGGATATGCTCCAGGCCCACGAAGCCATGGGGCTGGTGCTCCTGCAGGAAAAGAATTACCCCCTGGCCATCGATGAATTCCAGACGGTCCTGGGCCAGGATCCCGAACGGGTCAATTCCCTGCACCTCCTGGGGGTGGCCTACCTGGAGAGTGGCCAGCCCGGCAAAGCGGTGGTCCAACTAAAGCAGGCCCTGATGGTTGACCCCCGCCACGTTTCCAGCATCTCGCCCCTGGCGCAGGCCTACATCGATTTGAAGGATTACCGGCGAGCCATCGCCTGTCTGCAACAAGGGCTGGCCCTGGATCCGAAAAACGAAAAGCTCAATAATCAATTGGGGATGGCCCTGGCCGGGGAAAAACACTATAATGAGGCCCTGGATGCCTTCATGAAGGCCGGGGATGAGGCCCAGGCCTACAACAACATCGGGGTCTACTATTTCGTGGCAGGTCAATATGAAGAGGCAGCCAAGTGCTTCCAACGGGCTATTGAACTACGACCCTCTTATTACGAGGAAGCCAAGACCAACTTGCAGCGGGCCTTGGAAAAGCTACAGCAACTCCGGCAGGGCAACAGCTGAGGCCGGTCCGCCATCCTGAATCCCCTCCACCCCCCAGGTCCCAGTTCAGCGAGGTGAGCAGCCCGCGCCGCCGAGGCCCCCTGCGCCCGCCAATTTGACAGAAGCGCTATTGACTAAATCCTCCACAGTTATAAAGTTTATAAATAACTCATGAGGATAAAACCGCGATTATGTGCCGGTGATCACCCTGGGGGCTCCTGGACTCATCTCTGGGGGAGCGCCTGCCTCTGGCTGCTGGGGTTGGCTGTCTCGGTGGCGGCCGGCTGCGGCGTCCAGGAGCTGGCCCGGGGAGAGATTCAGCCTCCCAGGGTCACCTTCCAGGGCCTCACCGTCTATCAACCCACCTCAAAGGGCTGGCCTCTGGCTGCCAACCTGCTCCTGGAAAATCCCAACCCCCAGCCCCTGAACCTGCTGGGCTACGATTATCAGTTATGGATCGAAGGCCGCAGTGTAGCCACAGGGTCTTCCCAGGAGGCGGTGAACCTGCCTGGCGGGGGGCAGACGGCGGCCCGGGTCCCCATCCTGGTGAAGTTGGATACCCTGCTGGGCTTTTTGCCCGGGTTTCTGCAAAATTCGCAGCAGAAAGTCCACTACCAAATCTCCGGCAGTTTTCGCCTTTCCTCCGTCATGGGAGGGATAATCCCGGTACCTTTCCGGTTCCAAGGGGAGGTGGCGCCCCGGGAAGGCATGGAATTTCTGCGGCCCTACTTGCACTAGATCTCAGCCGCCAGTGAGCATAGTTCCTACAATGGAACAATGGAACTGAAATTTTCCCAAGGGGATGATCAAGATACCCCTTGAAAGCACCCTTTTCCTTGCTGTATAAACGAGTTGTGAGTAGCATGCCCCAATAATAGGGGAGTCTTTAACTCATTTGGCGAGGTCCGATTATAGGACCGAGGAGGAGCTATGAGGCGTTTGGGATTGGTTAGCTGTCTGGCCATAGCTGTCATGTTCTTGGGGCTTGGCGCTCCCGGGATGGCTGCGGAAA
>JBAVAG010000046.1:0-17986 GCA_049585595.1 Desulfobaccales bacterium | reverse complement strand
GGCCCACCACATCCGACCCCGAGGTTTCCACTCTGCAGTTCAACGACGAAGTGCAGCTATTGGAAACTAACGACGGTTGGGGGCGGGTATTGGATGTGCTCCGGAATATCGAGGGCTGGGCCGACATGCGCTACCTCCAGCCGAGTCCGGCTAATTGGCCCCGCCGATTGTTGGGGCAAGAAAGGCCGGCATCGCAACGGGCAGCCCCCAAGCCCTCGGGGAATCCTCCTCAGCCTTCCGAGGCCCCCGTTTCCAAATCGGCAGAGGCGTCTCCTCCCCTCCCCATTTATTATGCGAATATCTCCGGCCTGCCCCTCAGGAAGGGGCCCACCACATCCGACCCCGAGGTTTCCACTCTGCAGTGGAACGACGAAGTGCAGCTATTGGAAACCAAGGACGGTTGGGCGCGGGTATTGGATGTGCACCGGAATATCGAGGGCTGGGCCGACATGCGCTACCTCCAGCCGAGTCCGGCTAATTGGCCCCGCCGATTCCTGCGCTAAGATAGGCCGGTCCAGAAACGGGCAGCCCCCAAACCCTCGCGGAACCCTGCTCAGCCTTCCGCTCCCCTTTTCCAAGACGGTGTGGGGCGCTGGTCCGGGACGCCGCCTCCTGGCGGTCTTCGAGCCCCGCACCAACACCTCCCGGCGCCGCGTCTTTCAGGAGCCTTACGCCGCGGCCTTTAAAGACGCGGACCTGGTTCTGGTGCGGGAGCCGCCGGACCTGTGGAAGGTGGAGCCGGAGGAGCAGTTTTCCTCCCGGCAACTGGCCGCGGACCTAGGGCGCCGGGGCCAGACCGCTTTTTATTTTCCCGACACCGACCAGCTTCTCAAAGGACTGTTGGACCTGCTGCGCCCCGGCGACCTGGTGCTGATCATGTCCAACGGCGACTTCGACCACCTAACGCCGCGCCTGGCCGCCGCCCTGGGAAAAGTTTAATATCTTTCCATTTATTTCATTAACTATTCCCCGGAAGTTAATCAACCATGCGCCTCAAACCCTAGCCACACTGCCTTCCCCCTTGACAACTCTACCCTCCTTGTGGCAATGTGAATTCTAAGCTCAAAAAAGGGAGATTAAGGTTGACATGGATAGTGGTACAGAAAATGTAGAAAATGGTTCATCCTTCATCAAAAGCCCGGATCAGTTTATCACCGAATTAGTTTCATGGCTTGAGTCGACTGAGACCACCGATTCCGCGTTATTGGATGCCCTCAAAAATCACATTTTGAAGGAAAACCCTGCCCATAATGCAGTTGATGAAGCAGCAAAGGCTATATGGAAACTGGCGGAAGACCGGGCTATAGAGGATACAGATGTCTGAGAAGATCACTATCAGCGACATTTCAATATCTGGGTTTCGGGCCTTCCTGGAACCTCAATCCTTCTCTCTGCGTAGTAAAAACCGTCCTCTTAGCTTGGCCATTTTTGCTCCAAATGTGAGAGGTAAATCAAGTTTTGTGGATGCGCTCGAGTTCTTTTTCTCATCTGACGGTACGCTGAAAAGACTTGGTATTAAGAAATCTGGCACCCAAGCTGGACGGGAGGCGTTAGAGCACGTCAAGGCTCAAGAGGCCGGTATCGATCCCAAAATTACCATTAAGTTTGCTACGCAGTCGGGCGTGATCGAGGGTACTCGTACCATAAAACAATGTGAGGTGTGTCCTGATGCAGCAGTTAAGGTGATATCCACCCGCAAGCTGGACTTTCTTATTCGTGGATATGAGTTGCGCTATTTCGTAGAAAACCAGACCCCTCTTGACCGATATCTGGAGGTTTCAAGTTGGTTTGGACTATCATCTCTGGCCTCCATCGAACGTAACCTTCGCCAACTTCGACTTCGCCTTAAAGATGATCTCGACAAGAACCCACAAGCTGAGTCGCATATAAGAGATCTTCGCCGGGTTACAGGACAAGGCTTATCTATTTGGAATGAGGGACAGGTTCTATCCTGGTTCAACAGAACTTGCCTCGAGCCTCTGGACCCTTCACTGGCCCTTGATGTCCTAGGAAAACAGAGCCTTATCTATAAGACCATCATCGAGCGGAAGAAACAAGAAGATGAGAGCGTAGGGCTTGCAGCCCTTAATGAGCTATATAGTAAAGTTCAATCAGTATATTTTCGGCAAGAAGTTAATGATTCCAAGTCAGAGGAAGGCGCTGTCATAAATTTTGATTCTGCGGCATTAGCCATTATCGAGGCAAAAAGTCTTGAGCAGGACGAGCTGGCCAAATCTACAACCGCTATTTTCCGTGAAGTCTGGGAAGCTGCGTCAAAAGTATTTAAGGAAGCCGTGGATATTGTAGCTTGTCCTGTCTGCGATACACCGCTTCAAAAGACTTCCAAGGGTAGCCGAGAATCCATAGCAATCCATATAGATGCGCAACTAGCTAGCTTGGAGAGATATAGTAACGCTTTAAACTCCCTCCGCTCGGCTAAAACGGCGGCCCTGCAAAAACAAGGACTTGCCATTACTGCCCTTGAGACCCTTAAGGTTGCATTGAGAGCCGGAGGCTTTGCATCAGATGCTGAGGTTATCGATCCTTATGTTAATGCAGTCCAATGTTGGAAGCCAGAGCTGGAGCCTCCAGAATCTATTTCATTTAGGAGCTTAATGGTTAAGATCCTGGAGCGGGTAAATAAAGATCGCCAACGCATAGAGGAACAGCAAGGGGAGAAAACATATGGTAATTGTTTAGGTAAGCTTGATGAATTAATTAAGTTAAAGCTTGATGTTGATAGAAATAACAGAATTCGTGCACAATTACAGGTTCTTCTTGATTCCCTCATGCAATTGGAAATGGCTGTCGGGTCCAGAATCCGGGGCTATATACAGAAAATAATCGACACTCTTAAGAACAATGTGAATGTCCTCTACCGGGCTGTTCATGCAGACGAAAAGGAGGCCCCGACTATTATACTCGATTTGGCCACTGAGACTAAACAACCACAGCTTAACTTGTTGACAAATTTCGCGCCCAATCGACAGGGGGTTGTACCTAGTGGATATTTTAGCGATTCTCAAGTCCATACATTGGCGCTTAGCTTGTGGTTGGCCGCAATCCTGGTTCTCAACACCGAAGTCCCTATAGCGATTTTAGATGACGTTGTGACCTCTTATGATGCTGATCACCGCAAGGCGATCGCAGCTATGCTTGCAACTCATTTCGCAAATTATCAAGTCATTCTAGTTACACACGATGAACGATTCTTCACTTATCTTAAGGATCATCTTCCTGCATCATCATGGATTTTCAAGCGAATCAAGACTCTGGATAAGAATTATGGTCCGATATTCCATGACCATATGATTGCAGATGAGGAAATTGAGGAGAAGCTTAGCAAGGGGAAATCTGTCGCAAACGACATTCGCCAAGCAGAAGAGGAATGGCTTCTTGGCATCTGCCGCGATTTCCACGTAGAGGTTGAAATCAGGGACATTCATAAACCATACTCATATGAACGTTCCGAACTCGCCGTCGCCTTATATAAATTCCTGAGAGACAAAAAGATTTCTGCACCAAATGTTTCAGGAGTTTCAAATCCTTTTCTCCTCAGCTTGCAGCGTGGTGAAGTTGAAAATTTTGGAAGTCATTTTTCTGATGACCCAAGCGCTTGGGCTTCTCCTGGCGATGAGAAAAGGCGATGGCAAGAATTTAAATATTTCCGCGATCTATTTACCTGCCCCGAATGTGGATGTACTAGATTCAAAAGACCAAAGGGAATGGATAAGCCAGTTTGCAGAAAGTGTGAAAAATCTTTCAATTTTTAAAACTCCTGAGTCTGGGAAGTTAATAAAGAAATCAGGCCCCCATTAGAAATCTATCGGCCTTCTTTTGAAATGGCCCGGGATGACCGGCCCTTCTCCCTAAAGAGCCAAAAATAAAAAGGTAGGCACGGGGGCCTGCCGATATCGGAAGTGAAATCCGGGAAAATTAGGAAATGAGGCCCTTGGACTTGAGGAGCGGCCGCGGGTCCGTCAGGTGGCGGGCAAACCAGCCGTCATAATCCCGGGCGCCCAGGGCCAGGGCCAGCACCTCGGAGAAGTGCAGGACGGGAAGCTTATTCGGGAGGGTGCACCTGGACTCGAGGTTGAGCTGGCACATGGGGCAGCTGGTGACCAGGCAGTCGGCGCCCGCGGCCACGGCGCTCTCCATGATCTCGTTCACGAGCGGCGTCACCGCGTCCGCCCGGGCCACGGTGAGATAGCCGCCGCAGCAGCGGTGGGTCAAGGCCTTGGTCAGCGGTTCGGCCCCCAGCGCCGCCAGGAGGCCCTCCAGCTCCCCCAGGAAGTAGCGGCCCCGGTTGAGCTCCGGCGGGCCGAAGGTGGTGCAGCCGTAATAAGGCACCGCCTTCAGGCCCTTGAGGGGTCGGGCCAGCTTCGCTTGCAGGCGCTCCAGGCCCAGGCGGTCCAGGAGCTCCAGGAAACTGAGAATCTCCAGGTCCAGGGGCATCTGCCGCCGCCAGTGGCGCTCCTCAAGCTGGCGGGCCTCCGGGTCTTCCCGGAGGTGCTGTTGGGCCTCCCGCAAGCGGCTGAGGCAGACGGGGCAGGTGGCCGTCAAGGGGCGGTCCGGAGGCGCCAGGGACAGGTTGCGGGCCGCCAGGGAAAGGGCGGTATCTTTATCGAGGACTTTGACCGAGGAGGCGCCGCAGCAGTTCCAGTCTTCCAGTTCGATGAGGTTCAGCCCCAGGAGCTTGGCGGACTCCAGCAGGGCGAGGTTCGATTCCCGGGCGCTGCTCTCCAGGGAGCAACCGGGAAAATAGGAAACATCCAGCAACTCTGCCATGTCCCTCATCCCTCTCGCCGGGAAAGGAAGAGCCGCCTGATCTCTTGCAACGCCTTGACCCGGTGGGCTCTCAGTTCCATCTTCCCCCGGGCCAGCATCTTGAGGCCCAGGTCCAGGTCGGTGAACCAGCGGCGCATCCGGGCCTTATAGCGCATCATTACCCCCAATTCGTGGGTGCGCCCGAAACGCCGGATGGAGGCGTTGACGGCCCGGTGAAAATCGAGGATGTCGGGTTCGGCCACCTTGACTCCTTCTTTAAGCCCCAGTTGCCGCAAGGAGTTCATGACGGCGGCCAGATTGATCTCCATGGGACATTGCACCGAGCAGGTTTGGCAGCCCGCGCAGATCCAGATGGTATGCGACTCCAGGGCCTCCCGGCGCAGGCCCAATTGCAGCAGCCGCAGGATGGCGTGGGGCGGGTAGTCCATGGCCGCCATAAAAGGGCAGCCGTTGGCGCAGGAGCGGCAGTGCAGACAGCGGTTGAGCTTGACCCCGCTCAGTTTTTGCAGCTCCCGGTCGAGACCGGGGTCTGGTTTATCGAGGACGATGCCGGTCTCCATTCTGCCGGGGGTCTGGACGCCTGAGGGTCTGGTCATGAGTCTCAGTCCGATAAGATCAATGAGATCGGGGTTATAGCGGGCCGCAAAATTCGCGATCCCGTCTATTATTAATTATACGGCTAAAAAAATCGAGTTGGGAGATTTATTTGAAAAAAATCATTATGCTCCTTTTTTAATCTTTTACTGCTCACTGCTTACTGCTTACTGCTCACTATCCAGAGAATGTGGAAGCCTTCCGTCGACAAGACCTCTCGGCTCGATTAAGGTTGAGATGGTGGGGCCGTCTTGGCTCGAAAGGGCGGGCGCGCCCCATCACAGGCTGGAAGCCTGTGCCACTATGCACCCCGCCCGCGCTGGAAGATGGTGCGTAAGACGCACCCTACGGCTGGGTCGGGCCCGGGGGTCCGCTCCGGGGCGGGTGCGCCCCAGCACAGGCTGGAAGCCTGCGCCACTGGGCGCCCTGTGGTTACCCCGTCAGATAAGCAAATCTTTAAACCGGTCCTTGGGCGGGGTATTCAGGTGGAGGACCGCGGCCAGCCTGGGGCCGGCCACGCTTACCCGCACCGCCGCGGCCAAGGGCGCGTCGCTGTAAGCCGCGGCCAGGCCGGCGGCCTCCTGCAATTCCCCGTCTCCAGCCTGGCCGATCACCAGGACCAGGGGGCCGGGATGACCCTCCACCGTCAGTCTGAGGTCCTCGGGCCTGGCCAGTCCGGCCAGGGCCTCGTTCTCCCGCTGGGTGCGCCCCACCACCGCCTTGGCTCCCCCGGACAGGCGGAAATGGCGGCCCCAACTGAGCAGCTCCAGGTCCCGGCGGCCCGCCCGGCCGGCCTGTCTCAGGAGTTCCTTGAGGCGCAGGGCATAACCCGGGTCGGTGAGCAAGCAGCCACCAGCAGGGGCTGGATAGCGGCTGATGCCGTAGGCCGCCGCCAGGGCGATCTGGCGCTTGCGCCCCCGGCCACTCAGGTTAAGGAGGCGCTCCCGGTCCACCCAGCCCAGGAGTTCCGGCCGGGTGGTCTTGAGTAACCTGGCGCTCAAGGGCCGGAGCAGCCACTCTCCCAGGCCCGATTCCCGGGCCACCAGGTTCAGGGAGCCGCGATTCTGGCTCATGGGCCGCTGCCCCAGTACTTCTCCGGTGAAGACCAGATCGAAGCCTGCCGCAGCCATGACCGATCCGGCTTCCCGGATCATCAAGGCGTGGCAGTCGATGCAGGGGTTGTGGCCCCGGCCGAAGCCATGGGGCGGCTCATAAAGCAAGGGTTCAAATTTTTCGGTGAGATCCACCACCATGAGGGGCAAGTCCAGGTGGGCGGCAGACTCCCGGGCCCGCTCGGCGCCATAAAAGGGGGTGACGAAGCAGATGAAGGTGACCTCGAGCCCCTGGGCCCGGAGCAGCGCCCCGGCCAGCATGCTGTCCAGACCCCCAGAAAGGAGCCCCAGTGCTCGGATTTTCTTTGGCATGGCGATTTATCCGCGGGGACGCACCCCCGCGTATGCGCCCTTAAGGGGGCTGCTATATGACCCGATCACAGGTTGGAAACCTGCACTTGTAGGGGCGGCGTCTCGCCGCCCTGGGCGGGGAAACCCCGCCCTACGGAAATGGTGGGCTGTGCCCACCCTAACATCTAAAGGAAATGGCGGCCTGCGCCCCCCCGGCGTCTGCGGCCGCTAGGGCACGAGGGGAGCCGGTTTATCCGGGCAAATCCAGGGACCAGTGGCCGAAGCCCAGACGCTGCAAGGCTACATGGAACGGCCCCCGCACCTCAGGCGAAAGGCCGCGGCCGCTTCCCCGGGGGGAATATGAGGCCCCACGAAGGTGATGGCGCACAGTCCGGTCCCACGGTGCGGGCGGCCACGGCCAGCAGCAAGCTGGAATCGAGGCCACCGGAAAAGAGCAGCCCCGCCCGGGGGGGTTCACCGGAGATGGTCCTGCAGGCGCGCCAGCGCCTCAGAAGGCGGGATCATCGTCTCAGCCAACAGATATCCATTATTCGTGGCAATCTCGAATCGGCGGCCACAGGCCGCCCTATAAAATTCCTAGGGCGGGCTGGGCCCGGAACCTCGATTTATTATAACCCATCAGAAGGTCTTGCAAAAGTCAGGTTAACCTGTTGAGGCGCAATAATTCGATTTCGCCGTTGCCTGCGAAATGGTGGGCAGTAGGGGCGGGGTTTAAACCCGCCCAACTGGACGGACACCTGGGTCTGCCCCTACGAAAAAGCTGATTAAAGCCTTGTCTTCACGTGGAGAGGCGCCCTCGCCCATCTCCCAGAAATATTTACCCGCGTGTGGCCTTCTTACCCATTAATTATAATTAAGATTAAATTAAATATGTTATACTTATTATTAGTGGTTATTATGGAAAAGCTGCCGCGGGGCGTTCATCCGTTTTTCGGCCCCCGGCCCCCCGGACCAGACAAGGCCTCAACTTCAGCGTCTTCGGACTTCCGGCACAGGCCTTGCATGATTATTCAAGGAAACGCATGGCAGCCCCATCGCAGGATAATCCTTAAATAATTATACGTCGGGTGTGGTGCTGATGGAAAAGTCCGGCACGCTGTTGATTGCCGAGCAGGGCGGTGAGCTGGCCCAGGGGCTCAACTCCTGGCTGCTGGAGCAGGGTCACCCCTTTAAGAAGGTGGACAATATCAAAGACGTCCTCATGACCATCCAGAATGAGAAGGTCAAGGTTCTGGTGATGGACGTGCGCCTTCCCGAGCCCATGGGCTATGAGGCCATCTCCATCATCAAAGGCCTGGACCGGAAGCTGCCCATCATCATCACCGCGGCTACAAACAATCCGAAACAGGAAATCCAGGTGAGGCAAAAGGGCATCTTTTATTACCACGTCAACTCGTTTGGCATGGATGAACTCATCTTAGCAATTTGCAATGCCATGGTACGCGCATCCCATTAATTTAGAGGGGAGTTCCATGCGATTACGAAAGAAACTGGCTTCCGGGGAATTTGTGATTCTGGCGGAGATGGAGCCGCCCAAGGGCACCGACGTCACCGCCATGTTGGCCAATGCCACCAGGGTCAAGCGCCAGGTGGACGCCTTTGTGATCCCAGAGTTGTGCAACGCGGTCATGAGGATGAGTTCTCTAGGCGGCGCCCTGTTATTGCAGGGCCAAGGATTGGAAACGGTGTTGCAGTGTTGCTGCCGGGATCGCAACCGCCTGGCCCTGCAGGCGGACTTGTTGGCGGCCCAGGCCTTGGGGATGGCCAACGTCATGGCCGTCCTCGGGGAAGAGATTACCCACGGCGACCACCACCAGGCCCGGGCGGTCAACGACCTGGACCTGCTGGAACTGTTGGGCGCCATCCAGACCCTGCAGACGGGCCGGGACCTGGCCGGGGTGGATTTGCAAGGCGCCCCCCGGTTTTTTGTGGGCGCCACCGTGAAAATTCCCACAAGCGATGCGGCGCGGCTGGATGAAATCGAGGAACTGGATAGGAAGACCGCCGCCGGGGCCTCCTTTTTTATCACCCCGCCGGTATACGAAGTGGAGGCCCTAACAAAGTTTATCGACCTCCTCCAAGGCCGCCCGGCCACCCTCATTCCCACCGTCTTGCTCCTCAAGTCGGTGGGCATGGCCCGCTATATCAACCGCCACCTGGAGGCCAAGATTCCGGAGGAGTTCATTGAGCGGATTCAAAAAGCGCCGGACCGGGTGCGCGAATGCGTGCAGATTGCCGCGGAGACCATCGCCGCCCTGAAGGCCGCGGGGTGCCGCGGGGTGAACCTCTCCACCCTGGGCTGGGAGGATAAGCTGCCGGCCATCCTGGCCGCGGCCGGGTTGGAGTTCGGGGTTTAAGGAGAGCTGCCGCACGCCTTTAAGGACCAGATTATGTCCAGTAACCAAGAGCAAAAAGTGACAGAGTCCACACGGGACAGCAAGGTCGGCTCGGTGTTGGTGGTGGGCGCCGGCGTCGCCGGCATCCAGGCCTCTCTGGACCTGGCCAATTCCGGTTTTTACGTCTATCTGGTGGAAAAGAGCGCCGGTATCGGCGGGGTCATGGCCCAGTTGGACAAGACCTTTCCCACCAATGACTGCTCCATGTGCATCATCTCCCCCAAGCTGGTGGAGTGCGGGCGCCACTTAAATATTGAGCTGCTGACGCTAACGGAGCTGGAGAGTATTTCCGGCGAGGCCGGCAATTTTACCGTCACTCTGAAACAGAATCCCCGCTACGTGGACATGTCCAAGTGCATCGGCTGCGGGGTGTGCGCCGAAAAATGCCCCAAGAAGGTGGCGGACGAATACAATGAAGGATTGGCCAAGCGCAAGGCGATCTACGTCAAGTACCCCCAGACCGTGCCCTTGAAGTATGCCATAGATGTGGATAATTGCATCTATTTCAAGAAAGGCACCTGCAAGGCCTGCGAGAAGGTTTGCCCCAGCGGCGCCATCAAATTGGACGACACGGAAAAAATCCTGACGACACAGGTGGGGGCGGTGGTGCTGGCCGCCGGCTTCCAGACCTTCGATCCCGGCAAATATCCTTCATATCACTATGCCAATTTTCCCAACGTGGTCACCTCGCTCGAGTTCGAGCGGATCCTTTCGGCCACCGGGCCCTACGGCGGCCATCTGGTGCGGCCTTCGGACCACCAGGAGCCCAAAAAGATCGCCTGGCTCCAGTGCGTCGGCTCCCGGGACATCAAGACCCACTCCTATTGCTCGGCGGTGTGCTGCATGTACGCCATCAAGGAGGCGGTCATCGCCAAGGAGCACTGTAAGGATTATCCCCTGGACACCGCCATCTTTTTCATGGACATGCGCACCTTCGGCAAGGACTTCGAGCTCTATTACAACCGGGCCAGGGAGGAGAGCGGGGTACGCTTCATCCGCTCCCGGATTCATAGCATCGACCCGGCCCCCGGGGACAATCTCAAGATCAATTACCGGGATGAATCCGGACAGCAGCAATCTGAAGAGTTCGGCCTGGTAGTCCTGTCGGTGGGCATGGAGGTGAGCGACACCGCCAAGCGCCTGGCCCAGACCGTAGAGATCAACCTGAATAGACACTCCTTCAGCGACACCGGGCCGGCGGCGCCGGTAGCTTCGTCCCGGCCCGGCATTTACGTCTGCGGCGCCCTCCAGGGGCCCAAGGATATCCCCGAGTCCGTCATGCAGGCCTCGGCTGCCGCGGGCGCAGTGAGCGCCACCCTGGGCGAGGTGCGCTGGACCCGGACCAAGACCCGGGCGGCGCCGCCGGAGTTCACGGTGAACGCGGAGGATGCTCCCCGCATCGGAGTCTTCGTCTGCAATTGCGGCATCAACATCGGCGGCATCGTCAACGTACCGGAGGTAGCGGCTTACGCCAAGACGCTGCCCAACGTGGCGCTGGTTGCTGAGAATCTCTTTACCTGCTCCCAGGATACCCAGGTGACCATGGCCAAGGTCATCGAAGAGGAGAAACTCAACCGGGTGGTGGTGGCGGCTTGCACCCCCATCACCCACGAGCCCCTGTTCCGGGAGACCCTGATCGACGCCGGGCTCAACAAATACCTCTTCGAGATGGCCAATATCCGCAACCAGGACTCCTGGGTACACATGCAGGAGCCCGGGAAGGCCACGGAAAAAGCCAAGGACCTGGTGCGCATGGCGGTGGCCCGGGCCTCTCTGCTGAAGCCCTTGCAGGAGGTGCCCCTGACCATCAATCAGCGGGCCCTGGTCATCGGTGGCGGGGTGGCTGGGCTGAATGCGGCTCTCAACCTGGGAGACCAGGGCTTCGAGACCATCGTCGTGGAGAGGGAGGAACATTTGGGCGGCAATGCCAAGAACGTCCACCATACCATTGAAGGCATGGAGGTGGGGGCCTATCTCGACGGGCTCATCGAGAGGGTGAAATCCCACGCCAACATCCAGGTGCTCACCCACGCCCTGGTGGTGGGCTTCAAGGGCTACAAAGGCAATTTCACCACCGAGGTGTTGGTGGGGCCCGGCATGTACCAACGCCAAATCGACCACGGCGTCACCGTGGTGGCCACCGGGGCCCATGAGTACGTCCCCCAGGAATTTCTCTATGGCCAACACCCCGGGATCATGACCCAGTTGGAACTGGGCCGTCTCCTCCAGGAAAAACCTGAAGAGGCAGCCGCCTGGAAGCGGCTAGCCATGATCCAGTGCGTCGGCTCCCGTAATGAAGAAAATCCCAACTGCAGCCGCATCTGCTGCCAGGAAGCAGTGAAACACGCCCTCAAGTTAAAGAAAGGCAACCCGGAGATGAAGGTGGTCATCCTCTACCGGGATATGCGCACTTATGGCCTGTTGGAGGATTTCTACCTGGAGGCTCGGGACCAGGGGGTGCTCTTTGCCCGTTTCGATCCGGAGCGCCCGCCTGAAGTGAAAAATGACAAGGGGGCGTTGAGCATTACCTTTTTGGATCACGTCCTGGGGCGCCAGGTGACGATGACGGTGGACGCGGTGGTCCTGAGCGCCGGGGTGCGGCCCAATGATACCGAGGAACTGGCCTCGCTCCTGAAACTCCCCAGGAACGCCGCGGGCTTCTTTATTGAGGCGCACGCCAAGCTGCGGCCGGTGGACTTTGCCTCGGAGGGCATCTTTCTGTGCGGTCTGGCGCACTCGCCCAAGCTCATCAGCGAGTCCGTCGCCCAGGCCCAGGCCGCCGCCTCCCGGGCCGGGGCCTTTCTGGCGGACACCCACCAGACCATCAGCGGCGTCACCGCAGTGGTTTCCCCGGAGCGCTGCGCTGCCTGCCTGGTGTGCGTGCGCACCTGTCCCTATGGCGTGCCCCAGATCAACCGGGAAAACGTCTCGGAGATCAACGTGGCCATGTGCCAGGGTTGCGGCACCTGCGCCTCGGAGTGTCCGGCCAAGGTGATCCAGCTGTCCCATTTTGAGGACGATCAGATGAGCGCCAAGATCAAGGCCTTGTATTAGAGCTGCGGTTCCGGAAAGAAGACTAACTTTCAGGGGGGCCTGATGGAGAATTTTGAGCCGAAGATCGTCGGGTTCTGTTGCCATTACTGAGCCTATTCCGCTGCGGACCTGGCAGGTTCGATGCGACTGCAATATCCGCCCAACCTCCGGATCATCGAGGTCCCCTGCACCGGCAAGGTGGATATCCTCCACCTGCTCCAGGCCTTTGAGTATGGAGCCGACGGAGTCATCGTGGTGGGCTGCATGGAAGGGGACTGCCATTATATGGTGGGCAATTTGCACGCCAAGACCCGGGTGCAGCGGGCCAAGGAGATCCTGGAGACGGTGGGCCTGGGCGGCGGGCGAGTAGCGATGTACAACCTTTCCTCCGGCATGGGGGGAAGGTTCGCCGAGATTGTGACAGAGATGACCAACAAAATCCTGGAACTGGGCCCAAGCCCCATTCGCCGCGCCATGGGCGAGGGCAAGCTGCCCAAAGAGGCCGGGGAGGCAACCACATGATTAAGGCAAAACCCAAGCCGTTAGAAGAAATTATCGATAACGTCAAGGATTTCCATAAATTGCTCATTGCCGGCTGCGACGGCTGCGTTACCGTGTGCGAAGCCGGGGGGCTCAAGGAAGTGAAGATTCTGGCCTCGGCCCTCAGATTATATTTCACCCAGGCCGGCAAAGAGGTGCAGGTGGATGAGACCAGCCTTACCCGCCAGTGTGAAAAGGAGTACCTGGCGCAGCTCAGCGACCGCATGGAAACCTACGACGCCGCAGTTTCGCTGGCCTGCGGGGTCGGGGCCCAATACCTGGCGGAGATGTACAACCACAAGCTGGTCTTCCCCGGGGTGGATACCTGTTTTCTGGGGGTCAACGAGGAGCGGGGGCTTTACTCCGAACGCTGCCAGGCTTGCGGCCGCTGCATCCTGGCCGAAACCGGCGGCATCTGTCCCATCACCCGCTGTTCCAAGCGCATGCTCAATGGCCCCTGCGGCGGTTCCGACAAGGGCAAGTGCGAGGTTAACCCGGACATCCCTTGCGGCTGGGAGCTGATCTATGAGCGCTTGAAGACCCTGGGGCAACTGGACCGCTTTGAAAGACCCGTGGAACCCAAAGACTGGACCACCTCCCGGGATGGCGGCCCCCGCAAGATTATCAGAGAGGACCTGCGCATATGAGCGCCACTACCCCCAGCAAACTCCAGCAGATCATCAATTCCGGCCAGTTGGCCGTCACCTCCGAAGTGGGTCCTCCCCGCAGCGCCGACGGTGAGGTGATCGAGCACAAGGCCAAGTTGATCAAGGACTATGTGGACGCCATCAACGTCACCGACAATCAGACCTCGGTGTGCCGCATGTGCTCTCTGGCCTCCTGCATCCGCATCAAGCTCATGGGTCTGGAGCCCATCCTGCAGATGACTACCCGGGACCGCAATCGCATCGCCCTGCAAAGCGACATCCTGGGGGCCGCTTCCTTCGGGATTCATAATCTCCTCTGCCTCACCGGCGACCACCAGCATTTCGGCGACCACGCCAGTTGCGCCAACGTCTTCGACCTGGACTCCACCCAACTGGCCTTGGCGGTGAGAATGATGCGGGACGAGGGGAAGCTCCTGGGAGGCCACCAATTCGAAGTGCGGCCCCAGATGTTCATCGGCGCCGCGGTCAACCCCTTCGCCGGCCCCAATGTCTTCATGCGGGTGATTCGCATGGGCAAGAAGGCAGCCGCCGGGGTCCAGTTCGTCCAGACCCAGTGTATCTACAACCTGGACAAGTTCAAAGAATTCATGAAGATCGCCGCGGACCGGGGCCTCACCGAAAAGGTGGCGGTGCTGGCGGGGATCACTCCCATGAAGAACGTGGGCATGGCCAAATACATGCAAAAACGAGTGCCGGGGATGGATGTTCCCGATGAGGTGGTCAAGCGCCTGGCGGGGGTCCCCAAGGAGAAACAGGCGGAAGAGGGTATCAACATGGCGGTGGAGCAGATCGAGGAATTGAAGGGCGTGCCGGGGCTTCGGGGCTTCCACCTGATGGCCATCGAATGGGAAGAGAAGGTGCCGGAAATCGTGGAACGCGTCGGCCTCTACCCGCGGCCCCAGGTGGGCGGCGGCAGTTAGCCGCGGCAGGGGTAATTTATCTCCGGGGTGAGCCCAGCGGTCTAATCCGCCTTGTAATTTAGAAACTTTGAGTCCATAATGGGGTGACGATCACTTAGAAAGGGGAGGCCTCATGGCTGAAAGGTACGTGCTGATCGTGGACGATGATCCTGATCTGGTGGAAACCGTAGCGATGATGCTGGAGAGCAAGGGCTTTGAGGTGGGCAAGGCTTACGATGGAGTGGAAGCTGAAGCGTCCATCAAGAAACGGCGTCCCGACGTATTGATCCTGGACGTCATGATGCCCCGCAAGAACGGCTACCAGCTTTGCAAGGAATTGAAGTCGAACAAATGGACCCAGGACATCCCCATCGTCATGCTCACCGCAGTGGGCGATGCGGTGCCCGACACCACTTACAGCCATGCCGAAGGCATGGCCATGGAAGCCGAGGATTTCATCCCCAAGCCGGTGGACGCGGCTACCCTGGTGGCAGCGGTGGAAAGATTGATCTGACGGTTTCTCGATCGATAGCATGACGCCATGCGCCTGACTAACCTTGGAGCGGAAACTAGATAGAATCAGAGTTGGGGGTCTTAAAGTCCTGGAGGGGGGAGCCTGCCTGGTAACCTCCTTTCCTCAAGATGAGGGTCGCCTGGCCGAGCGGGTCTGCACCCCGTTGGCCCTTAACAGCATCAATCTCAGCTTCTTAACCCACATGGCCAGCGATCGCGCCGTCTTGTGCACCGCGAGCCAGTCGGGGGAAGCGGCTTTTACGTTGTTAAGGACCCAATCCGGTCCGGAGGCGGCCGTGCATTTGCAGCCCGGCACCTCCATTATCTCCCTCTACCCCCACGACAAACGCCCGGAGGTCATCGGCAATTTCATCCTCAGCCTGGCCCAGGCCAGGGTCATGGTGCACGGCCTGGGCAGTTCACCGGCGGCGATCTCCGTGGTGTTGCCCTCCCGGAGAGTCAAGGCCGCGGTCAACCGGTTGTTCGATAATTTCGACTTCCCGGCCTTTTCGTCCTCCCAGGAATTCTTTGCGGCCCAGAGCCCCCCGGAGGAACTGCTACGCCGGGCGGTGGCCAGCTATCAGGAAAAGGTGACCAAGGTCTATTGGATCATGCCCCAGCCGGATCTGGACCTTTGGGGGCTGAGCATCTCCTCTACCGACATCCTGGCGGGCTTTGCCGACGCCCTTCTGGACCTGGGAAGCCTGGGTTTGCAAATTCCCTTTTTGGTCGCCCTCCCCGGATTGGAGGGCAAGGAGTTTCTCCTGTCCTTCAGCACCCATGACCCCAAGCCCGGAAGGGAGCGCGGCCCGGAGATCCGCCACATCCTGAGGGAGCGCCTGCCGGGATTCCGTCCCATGCGTCTCACCCCGGTGGCCGGCATCTTCCTGCACGGCCCCCACTTCGGTGATCGCTTCGGTATCGCCAGGACCCTGACGGAGGCTCTGGAGAAGTCCCACATCTCCCTGTTGGCCCTCAGCTGCACCATTTCGACGATCTCCGTGATTATTCGGCAACACGAACTCCCCGCGGCGCAACTAGTCCTGGGCCAAACCTTCGCGGCGCCGGTGGCAGGCCCGACGCCGGCTGCCATGAGGTCCCGGGCATGAGTATGAAACCGGGCAAGGCCCCAAAGATGGACGGGGGCCGGCCCATCCGGTTGGTCGGGGACGCTGCCAACCTGGGAACGGCCTGCGCCCCGCTGTTGGTCGACTTTCCCGATCCGGTCTTGATCGCCGACCGCCACTGTTGCGTGGTCTTTTTAAACCGGGCGGCGGCAGAGATCTTCGGCGCCACCCTGCGGTTGGGAGATCCCTGCCCCATCTGCTCCCGGCTCACAGGCCTGCCAGTGGGCGCCGGCGGTAAGCTGCACCGGGCACGCTGTCTCAGGCATGGCGAGAGCCTGCAAGACGCCCCCATCCTGTCAGGGGCGGGCTGGGCCAGCTCCGTTCCCCTCACGGTTACCGCCGCCCCCATCAAAGGCCCCAAGAAGGAATCCGCAGGATGCCTGGCGGTACTCCGGAGGCATGAGGAACTATCGGCGCATCCGGCGGTGCAACAGCAAATCGCCACCCTGGCCAGCATCCTGGAGAACTTCCCCATGCCTTTCTTTATGGTGGACCAGGACCTGGTGGTGACCTATATGAATGATAGCCTGGAGCGGCTCACCGGCTACTCCGGCCAGGAAGCGGTGGGCCGCATGACTTGCGGCCAGTTGTTGAACACCAGGCAGTGTCACTCCTGCGACTGCATCCTCAAGCAGGTCATGGAACAAAAGAAGCCCAGGACCGGTTTGCGGCGCCTGGTTCGGAATCGCCACGGCCAGGAGATACCGGTGACGGTCTCGGCCTCCATGATCACCGACCCGTCGGGCAAGATCATCGGCGGCTTCGAGGCCATCCGGGACATCTCTCATATTGTGGAAGCCGAAGCCAAACTCGATCTCCTCACCGAGCACAGCGGGGAAGGCCTGTTGATGGCGGATGAGAATCAGCGCCTGGTTTACGTTAATTCCCAGATGGCGGAAATCCTGCAACGGCCCAAAGAAGAGTTGCTGGGCAAACATCTGGGCGAGGTTCTCACCTCCCAGCATCTGCACATGGCCCTGGAGTTGGCTCACCTTGTGGACCTGGGCCAGGAGCGGGAGTACCGTTTCTGCAGCCTTCTGAACCAGCCGCGCCAGGAAGAGGAAGAGCCCCAGATCTTTGAAACCTGCATGACCGTCTCCAGTCTGGGCGCCAAGATCCTCACCTGCCTTTACCTGCGGGATCTCACCGAGCGGATTCAGATCGAACGGGAACTACAAAAGACCAATGCCTTTCTCCATAACCTTATCCGCAGTTCCGTGGACGGCATCGTGGTGGTGGACATCAAGGGGGTGCCCATCATCTTCAACGAAGGGGCTGAACGTATCCTGGGCTATAAGGCCGAAGAAATCATTGGCCATCCTGAAAACTTTCGCCGCTTTTACCCACCGTATCTGGCCGCGGAGATGATGGCGCGGATGCGCAGCGACGAATACGGCCCGCCGGACAAACTGAACACTACCCAGCTCACCTTGATCAACAAAAACGGCGAAGAGGTGCCGGTAAACTTCTCCGCCACCATCATCCGGGAACGGGGCCGGGAAATGGGCAGCGTCGGCATCTTTTCCGACCTGCGGGAAATCTTGAAGGTGCATGCGGAACTGGAGGCCACCCACCACCAACTGGTGCAGGCGGAAAAGATCGCTTCCCTGGGGAGGATGGCCGCGGGGGTGGCCCATGAGATCAACAACCCCCTGGCCGGAATCCTCATCTATGCGGAATTGCTGGCCCGGGAACTGGATCAGCAGCCTACCCTGCGGGAGAATATCGAGATCGTTATCAACCAGACCATGCGCTGCCAGCAGATCGTCAATCGCCTGCTGGACTTCAGCCGTCATTCCCTGGGGCAAAAGCGGCTTTTCGACCCCAACGAGGTCGTGCGCAACTGCGTCGATCTGGTCCGCAACCAGGCATTTTTTCACAATATCCAGATCCGCCAGGAATTGGACCCGAGCCTGCCCCAGATCATCGGCGACCCTGGCCAGATCCAGCAGGTCTTTGCCAACCTGCTCCTCAACGCCGCGGATGCCATGAACGGCTCCGGAG
>JBAVAG010000045.1:0-43398 GCA_049585595.1 Desulfobaccales bacterium | reverse complement strand
GCGCCATGTTCATCGAGTCCTGGCGCACCATCAGACGCGGCCGCGGCGCCGCCGCGGCGGGCGCCCAGGGGATGCCGGTATCCAAGCCGGGCCGCTTCCTGGATAAACTGCCCCTGAAGATGCACTTCGAACGTTCCGGTTTGCACACCTCCGCCATCTTCCCCTTCAGCATCGGCGCTCTCGTGGGGATCATGGCGGCCTTGCTGGGGGTGGGGGGCGGTTTCATCATGGTGCCGGCCATGATCTATATCATCGGCATGCCCACCATCGCCGCCATCGGCACCGACCTCTTCCAGATCGTCATCACTTCCGCCAACGTCACCTTGCAGCAGGCCATGTTCAACAGGACCGTGGACCTGCTGCTGGCTTTGATCCTCCTGGGCGGCTCCACCATTGGCGCCCAGTTCGGGGCCATCGCTGGCAAACGCCTCAAAGGGGAGCAGATCCGTATCTTGCTGGCCATCATCGTCCTGGTCATGGCCGCAAAATTATTCCTGGATCTGGTCCTCACCCCCAGCGACCTGGTGAGCCTGGCCTCGGGGGGAGGGGGGCACTAAGATGAAACGGCTCCTGCTTGTTATAATGGTTCTCTTTTTGGCCGGCGGCAGCACCGGGGCGGCCCTGGCCGCCACCCCGGGAGACCAGCAGGAAGTGGTCACCGCGGCCTCCAAAAACCTCATCAAAATCAACCTCTCTTACAGCGGGGACGATATCTACTTTTTCGGAGTCAGCCCCGTCAAAGACTGCGACCTCATCATTCGCCTCACCACGGAAAAGAGCGAAAAGGTCAAACTGTCGGTCAAGGGCCGGGTGGGGCCTTTCTGGATGACGGTGAAGCAGTACGAGGTCAGCCACGCCCCCTTCATTTACAAGATCCACAGCACCAAGCCGGTGGACCAGATCGTCTCCCCGGGAATCGCCCAGGAGCTGGGGCTGGGATATGCGGCGGTGCGGAAAGATATGAAGCTGCACCTCATCCGGGGCGAGGCCTCGCCTGCTGACGCCGACCTGGTCTTCAGGGGGCTGGTAAAGATCAAGGAAAAGGCCAACCTCTATAGCATCGTCTCCGGTCCCCAAGGTCTGGAAGTTGCCGAAGGCCGGCTCTTCAAACACTATTTCCGCTTTCCCGCCGCAGCCACCGAGGGCCGCTACGTGGTGGAGTCCTTTGCCTTCCTGAACGGGCAACAGGTGGGTTACGGCAAGGACGTCATCGAGATCAAGAAGGTGGGACTGGAAAACTGGCTGACCTCGGTCTCCCAGAACCACCCGACACTCTTCGGCCTCATGGCGGTGTTCATCGCCTTAGCCGCCGGTCTGCTGGTGGGCATGATCTTCAAGAAAGGAGGGCATTAATGGCCGAAGCTAGCGGCAAGCCGATTGTCGTGGCGGTGGACGGCTCCGCTCCCGGTTGGGAGGCCATGGAAACGGCCCTCTATCTGGCGCACCTCCTGAACCGGCCGGTGCACGCCCTGACGGTCATGCAGCGCCGCAAGGCCGGCTATTTCGCCTTCATCGACCGCCATCTGGAAGAGGAGACGCAAGCCTACGGACAGAAAATTCTGGAGGAGGCCGGCCAGCGAGGGCAAAAGGCCGGGGTGGAGGTGCTTCCCCACCTGCTGGAGGGCGGGGAGGACGTCTCCGAGGCTATCCTCTCCTTCCTGGAGGGGGCAGGGCCGGTAAAGTTCCTGGTCTTGGGCAGCCATGGCCACAGCTTCGTCAGCCGGCACCTCATCGGCTCAGTCACCGAACGGGTGATCCGGGAGGTGGCCCACCGGGGCCTTAAGGTGCCGGTGCTGGTGGTGCCGGCCTCCGCGGCGGCGGAGGCCCAGACCAAGGGGTAAGGCAAACCCATTTATCGCTTTATGACACGGGAGGGCGGATCTGTTGGTCCGCACCTTGCTTTTCCGGGCGGCTTAGACTAAGCCGCGGTTTTAGCGGCCTCAGCAGCCGCCGCTAAAATAGAGGAGCACGCCAACAGCAACCACCATGACTACGAACCATACCATATCTTTCCTCCTTAGCTGCCCAATCAAGCCGAGAGTCCACCGGGGCCCTGTTTGGCCCCTTCCAGATGCCGCTTCAACTCCCGGTTCTGACGCTGCAGCTCCCGCCAGCGCATGGCCTTGTCGACGGCCAGCAGGATCTGCTCCTTGCGGAAGGGCTTGGTGATGTAGTCGAAGGCGCCTTTGGCCATGGCCTCCTCGGCCAACTCCAAGGAACCGTAGGCGGTGATGACCACCACCAGGGCGTCTTCATCCCGCCGTCTGGCCCGGGCCAGGAGTTCCAGGCCGTCCATGCCGGGCATCTTCAGGTCCGTGAGCACCAGGTCGAAGGTCTCCTTTTCCAGGAGGCCGGCGGCCTCGAGGGGGTTGTCGGTGGCCACCACCTGATGGCCGGAATAGCCCTCGACGATCATCTTCAACAAGGTCAGCATGTCCGGTTCGTCATCGACGGCCAGGATACGTCCCATCTCCGATGAGCCTCCTCAGTTGGCCGACCGCCTCTCGCCTGCGGCAGTTGGCGGCCGGTTTTGGCAATCGCTCTTTTTCAGGAAGTGCTTAGGGGCTTTTCAGCCCGCCGCAGTGAGGCCCCCGGTGACGAACTCCTGGCAGCAGCGGTCCGCCGCCTCATCGTCCAGAATCTCCATGTCCACTACTTTGCTGACCATCATCAGGCGGCCGAGAATCTCCAGCTTGCCCTCCAGCGCCTCCGGCTCCAGGGCGTCGGCCCGGGCTGTGATGGCATCTTCCTCAAGTTCCACCCGGAAATGCAGGTGTTTAAGGACCCCGGCCAGGAAGCGCAGCCGGCGCCGGCGCCGGGTCAGGTCCGCCCCGCCCCCGGAAAAGGTGAAACTGATATAGCTGTTCGCCGCGGTCCCCAGGAAGGATTCGAGGGTGGCGAAGTGGAATCCCAGGCGGTTAGAGAGGTTCAGATAATCGCCGGTGATAATAGCAAAATTGTTTTCACGGAGGTTTTCCTGGACCTTGGCGTCGGTGGCGGCCCCCGTCCTCCCGGAGAGGGAGCCGGCCAGGTCCGCGGGTTTGGGGCCCTGCCGGCCCACCTCGCTGACCCCTTTCCAGTAAGCCAGCAGGGGCCGGGAGCGCAGGTGTTCGGGCCGCACCTGCAACAGGCCGGCGGCGGCGGGGCTCAGGCCGCCCCCCAGGTCGATGAGGTGCAGGTCCAGAGGCAGGCGGCTCACCAGCCGGCGGGCGCCGTCGCCCGCCATTTGGTCGGCGGACAAACGGAACATCTCCTCCATGGCCTTGGCGTGGGCAAAGCGGGTGATGTCGTGATAGGTGCGGCAGGCTTCGGGGCGAAAATCTGCGCTCCGGGGATCCAGGAGGTTCAGAGGCGTAATCTGCCTCAAGGAGCGCTCCAGCACCTGGAAGGCCCGGCTCTGGTGCACCCCCTCGCCGCCGCTCTTCAGGTGGCAAACTTCCCGCAAGGGCCGGGCCTGGAGCAGGTAGAAATCTGCGTCCGCCCCCAGGGCCCACTCGATATCCTGGGGCAGTTGAAAATGTTGGCGCACCTCACGGCCCAGGGCAGTCAAAGCCAGGACCTGATCCTCTGCCAGGCAGGGCCCCAGGCGCTCCGCCGGGACCTCCAGGTCCAGGAGGCCCCCCTGGGGGGCAGGCACGTGCATCCGAGTCTTTTCCCCCACGTGGCTGGCCACCAGCCGGTCCTCTGCCACCGTGTAGATGTCCGGCGCCACCACTCCCTCCACCGCCAGGGACCCCAGGCCGCAGACCGCGTGGATGACGGCTGCGCCGCCGGCCCGGGGGTCGTCGGTATAGAGAACGCCGGCTGCCGCGGCCGCCACCATTTCCATGACCACCACCCCCATGGCCAGCTCCTGGCAGGAAAAGCCGCTGGTATGGCAGTGGTATAGGGAACGGGGGGTGAACTGGGAGGCGATGACCTCCTTATAACGCTCCAGCACCTGAGCCGCGGTGACATTGAGGATGGTATCGAACTGGCCCGCGAAACTGAATTGGCCGTCTTCCTCAAGGGGGGAGCTGCGCACCGCCACCCGGTCCGAGGGCAGCCCGGCCAGTTGGCTGGATATGGCTTGCGCCAGCTCTTCGGGCAGCTCCTGGGCCACGATCCGGGCCCGGATGTCCTCCCCGGCCTCCCGCAGGCTCTCCAGGTCCCGGATGTGGGATTGGGTGATAGCCCGGCGGATGTAAGTTTCCAGATCCGCGGCTTCAAAGAAAAGCTTTTGGGCATAGGCGCTCACCCCGAAACCCGCAGGGACCTTGAACCCCTGGCGGGTAAGCTCCCCCAGGTTTTCTGCCTTGCCCCCGAAGAACATCCCTTCCCGCACCTCCATAAGGGGCAGGGCCAGAGGCCCCGGGGTGAGAAGGATGCCGACGGCCAGATCGGCTGCCAGCCGCTGCGCCACCTGGCGCCGGGCCGCTTCCAGGCCGGTGTAGCGGCCGCCGGACATGGCCAGCAGGGCCGCCACCAGGGTCTCCGCCTTCCGGTCCAGGCGCCCGCAGGCCTGGCGCACGTATTGCACGTCGATGGCGGACCCCCCGTTCACCCTGGCCTGAAGGTCTGCCGCGATGGCGAGAATGGCGCTGTTGGCATCCAGCAGCTTCTTATACTCCAGGTAGCCCGCCAGTAGCTCCGGAGGCGGCTCCAGGGAGAGCACCCGGGAAGACCGGCTCTTGCGACTGAACCAATTTTTCATTTTGGACAGGGCCGCAGCCACTGCTAATTTCCCTTCAAAATTCGCTTATGCTTCTACTGAATTATAATGTAAAGAGGCGCGGGGCTCAATGCAAAAGCCTCCGGGCCGCCTTGGGGCTTGAAGCTGCGGCCTCCTTCCCTGGTTCGGCCTTATCATTCCCCCGGCTAACGCTTCCCTGGCCCGGCTGCTGCCTGAGGGGCGCTGGGGTTGCTGGCCGCCGCCCCTTTCGTCTCAGCCACCCTGGCTACTCCCCAGGCCCTTAACCTGAAAATTATTGACATTTTCGGGGTTTTGCGTTTACATTTCCTTGTGCCAACCCTTTGCCGGTATCGAATCCGGCGCCGGAGGGAACCATGCCCCAATGTCCTCATTGCCAGGCGGAGTACGAAGAAGGCCAGCGTTATTGCAATAACTGCGGCAGTTTCTTGATGCATCCGGAGGAGGGGGACATCTTCTGCCCCCAATGCGGGGTGCGGGTTTCGCCGGGCCAGCAGTTCTGCCACGAATGCGACGCGCCCCTGAAAGCCGAAGACCTCCGGAGGGCTCAAGCGCCAGCTGCCGAGGCCCCTGGGCCCGGCCCGGCTCCGGCGTCCGGCCCGGCTCCGGCTCCCACCCCCCCGCCGGCGCCCCCGGGTCTGCCGCCCTGGGTCATCGCCGCCCTGGCCGGGGCCGCGATCGTCATCATCCTGCTGCTTATCGTGATCTTCAGCCGGATCGGGACCACCCCGGCGCCGCCGTCCCCGCCGCCACCGACCCTGGCAACGCCCGGGGCGCCTGCCGCAACCCTGCAAGAACAACTGGAATCCGTGCTGTCAACCTTGCGCAACGCCCAATTGGAAAAGAATATCGACCGCTTCATGAGCGTCTATTCCCAGTCCTTTCCCACCTACGATCTGAAGCGCCAGAACACCCTGAAATACTGGCAGGGTTACGATTTCACCAACATGGTGTTCACGGTGTCTAAAGTCCAGGCCATCGATCCCGACCATGCCACGGCCTGGGTTACCTGGTACGTGGACGTCCGGAACCGCGAGAACAGGGAACTTTCCAGCGCCACCCAGAAATATGAGGTGCAATTCGTCAAAGAGAACGGAAACTGGCGCATCATCGGCCTCAATGAGATGCAATAAAGGAGGAAAGTCATGAAACTACGGCACGGAGCCGGCCTGCTGCTGTTAGGGTTGAGCCTCGCCCTGGTGAGCGCCTGTGTGCAGCCCTCGGGCTCGGGCACCGCCGCCTACCCGGTCAGCCCCACCTATTATTACGTGGTGCCCACCATCACCTACCTGCGTTCCTGCCCCAGCTACGGCGACGAGTGCCCCGTCGTGTCCCCGGTCTACAGCGGTGACCGGATCCTGGTCCTGGACCGGAACAACCAAGGCTGGGACCGGGTGCAATTGGACCGCAACGGCGCAGTGGGCTGGATTTATGGCGACCTGATCACCCCCAGCCCGGTGCCCCCCGGCTATTATGTGGCCTGGACCAGCGTCTATTTGCGGGATTGCGCCGATTACAACTGCCGCGGAGTGGAATTGCTGCACCGGGGTGACCGGGCGGATAGGATTGACGAGGATTACCGCGGCTGGTGGCGGGTCCGGTCACTCAAATCCGGGATCACTGGCTGGGTGCCCGCGGCCGCCATGGCCAGCACCCCCGGGCCGCCTTATTTCTACGTAGCGGTGGACAGCCTCGCCCTCCGGGCCGGGCCCAGCACCGGCAACCCCATCCTCACCACCATGAGCCTTAATTCGCGGGTGGAGATGTTGGGCATGAACGCCGGCGGCTGGTCCCAGGTGCGGGACCTGAGAACCGACCGGATCGGCTGGGCGGCCTCCCGCTATCTCGAATCCGTCCCGGTGAGCTACTCCAGGCCGGTCCCCAGGAAACGGCCTCCGGCCCAGCAGGAGAAGGCCGAACCGGCGGCAGAAGAGCAGCCGCCGGCCCCGGCAGCCCCAGCCCCAGCCCCAGTGGCCCCAGCCCCGGCGCCAGGCCCCAAGGCTATGTAGGCTTGCAGGTCTGCTGAGAATCCCGGAGGGACGCGCCAAAAACGCGTCCCTCTTTCTAAAAACTTTTAAAAATCAAATTCTCCAGTAACCTTAGTTTGCTGGTGGGGACCGGCGCCAGGTTAAGGAAAGAGGACACAGAAATCAAGCCCAGGGGAATAATGTCAAATTAAGTCTGATTCAGGACAATTACGTCCTTCCTTGCATGCCCATCCTATCTTAAGCCCTTGGTTCTTTCATCCAGCAGCAGGCCTAAAGAGGCCAGGTGGGCCTTTTCTTCCTGGGCAATCTTGAACAGAATCTGCTTGGCATCTTGCCGAGAAAGTTTGTCCGCAAAACGAAGATACAGATCTAAGGCCTGCGTCTCCAGCATCATAGCGACATCAAGAACACCCACCACTGTCCGCATGTAGGGCTCATTTTTCTCCATGAAATCCTTCGTCTCAAAGCCCCCTTCTAAAATTCTGGGATCTATCTCCGCTTCAAAAGATGAGAGATCCACGGTTCCGGAATAGACATTTTTTTGAAGTTCAAATAGTAAGTTCTTATGATGTTCCTCCACTTCGGCCAGTTTTTTAAAAAGCGCGACCAGTTTCTGATCCTGGGCTTTTTCTCCCATGGTGACATAGAAGATTTGCAGGCTTCTTTCCATGCCACAGGCCAGAGCGATGATCTCGCCAGGGCCTTCATCCCCGCGCACCAGATCGAGATTTACTTCTGTCGGACCAGTGGCCTTTGCACCCTTCCAGGCCTTGATGCCACCTTGGAGATTATAGACTTCCCTAAATCCCTGGCCGGATAATAATTGAGCCGCTACCCGGCTGCGTCCGCCGATGGCGCAATGGACAATAATTGGCTTGTCGGAGTCTAACTGGTCCAGGGAGTCATTCAATAGCGGTAAGGGGATCAGTTTGGCTCCCGGTATATGCTCTTCTTCGTATTCTCCCGGTTGGCGCACATCTAAAATCGTGTAGCTACCCTCCTCTCGTTCTTTTATGAGGACCTGAGTTTGCTCTGCATCAAGAGATTCCACCGGCGTAAAAAGCTTCCTTAACTGAACCATTTCTCTTGTTGCTCCCCCGATACCCGAAATTTTTTCATTAATTGTCTGTCGATATAATCCTTAAGATAAATTGCTATCCGGCCATCCCACCGGCGCGCCGGGCCATCCCTCAAACGGTTCCCAGGATATCCTGGATCAAGGCTTCGCTGGCGGAGTAAGGGTCGTCCCGCCGCGCCAAAATCTCCTGGAGGAGCCCTTCCAGGCGGCCGTCCGCGGTGAGCTGTCGCAGCAACTGGCGGAAGACCCCTTCCTTCAGAAGTTCCAGAAACTCCTGGCGCGCCCCGTTAATCCGGGCCGTCTGGAAGGCCTCCGGGTCCATTTGCAAAAACTCCCGGTGGCGCTGCACCGCGTCCATCAGTTCCCCGATGCCCTGATCGTCCTTGGCCTGGGTGAGGAGCACCGGGGGACGCCAGGCCGAGGTCCGCGCCGGATCATGCAGCTCCAGCATCCGCAGCAGGTCCTGGTAAGCGCGGGAGGCCCCTTCCCGGTCCGCCTTGTTCACCACCAGGATATCAGCCACCTCCAGGATGCCGGCCTTGATCGCCTGAATATCGTCCCCCAGACCAGGCACAGTGACCACGATGGTGGTATAGGCAGTAGCGGCGATCTCCACCTCATCCTGGCCCACCCCCACGGTCTCCACCAGGACGTAGTCCTTGCCCATGGCGTCCAGCACCGTAATCACCGCCCGGGCCGAGGCGGTGAGGCCGCCGAAATGGCCCCGGGTGGCCAGGGAGCGGATGAAGACCCCTTCGTCCAGGGCGTGGCGCTGCATCCGGATGCGATCCCCCAAAATAGCCCCGCCGGAAAAGGGGCTGGTGGGGTCCACCGCCACTACCCCCACGGTCTTGCCTTCCCGGCGCAGACATTGAATGATGCGGTCGGTGAGAGTGCTCTTGCCCACCCCCGGAGACCCCGTGATCCCTAAGATATGGGCCCGGCCGCCCTGACGGTACAGTTCTTTAAGAACCTCCCGGGACGAAGGCTTCCCGTCGTCCAGTTCCCGCATCAGCCGGGCCGCGGCCCGCACCTCTCCCCGGAGAACCTGCTCCACCACCCTGGGGGTCTTGTCCATGCAGCCTCCCATCTGGCGGGGGCGAGAGACTCCTCAGCATCCCCGGCCCAGACTTATCCGATATATATATATATGGCACCCCAACCCTGATGGCAAAGAAAAACGGTAAAAGTAGTTTGCCCGGGGCCGCTCACCTCTGTTACAATGGGCGCCAGGAACGGCCAGCCCCCATGCGCAAATCGTTGCAGAGACTCTACCAGCTCTTTTCCCGCGAGGACCGCCTGCTGATCCTCATCTACCCGGACCCGGATTCCATCGCCAGCGCCCTGGCCTTGAAGCGCCTCCTGTGGCGCCGCCTGGCGTCCTGCGTCATCTCCACCATCTGCCCCATCACCCGTCCCCAAAATCTGCGTCTGGTGAAACTCCTGGAAATTCCCCTGACCCCCCTTAAGGAGATCGATCCCGGGGATTTTACGCGCACGGCCCTGATGGACAACCAGCCCGGGCACCGGAAGGAATTCGACGCCTTTCACTTCGACGCCATCATCGACCACCACCCCCGTCTGCCCGGCACTGAGGCGGAATTTGTGGACATCCGTCCGGAGTATGGGGCCACCGCCACCATCATGACCGAGTATTTACGGGAGGCCCGCATCACACCATCACTGAAGCTGGCCACCGCCCTTTATTACGCCATCAAGACCGACACCGCCGATTTTGAGCGCCCCGCGGTGGAAGCTGACATGCGGGCGTTTCACTACCTCTTCCGGTTCACCCGCCAACCCGTGGTGCGGCGTCTCGAATCTTCGGAATTCAACCTGGCCATGCTGCGCTTCTTCCGGCTGGCCCTGAACCGTTACTGCCTCAGGCAAGGCCGCATCTATGCCTTTCTGGGAGAGGTCACCGCCCCGGACATCCTGGTGATCCTGGCGGACTTCTTCCTCCGGGCCGGAGAGATCGCCTGGACCATCGTGGCGGGCATCTATGAGAAGCAATTGGTGGTGATCTTTCGCAATGACGGCCTTCACAAGAACGCCAACCGCCTGGCGATCAAGGCCTTCGGCCAGCTGGGCCAGGCCGGCGGCCATCTGGCCAGCGCCCGGGCCGAGGTCCCCCTGGAAAAGCTGGATCTCAGCCCTAAGGCCTCCTGGCAGGAGTGGCAGAACTACCTGATCCGCCTGGTGGAAAGGCAGCGGCGGCTGCAGGCTCCCATCTGCGGCCCGGGGGCGCCAGCCGCGGCATCGGAAGATTAAGAGAAACCCCGGGAACGCCGCTGAATCAGGGGTGCAGCCGCCAGCGCCCCCGGGGGCCTGGGAGGTCCCTATGAAAAAGGCCTTGCTGTTGGTGGATATCCAGAATGATTACTTTCCCGGCGGCCGGATGGAGCTTACGGGGATGGAGGAGGCGGCCTCCCAGGCCCAGGCGTTGCTGGCAGCCTTTCGCCGCCGGCAATGGCCCACCTATCATATCCAGCACGTTTCGACCCGGGAAGGCGCGGCCTTCTTCCTTCCCGACACCCCGGGGGTGCAAATCCATGCCAGTATCGCCCCGCGGCAGGGGGAGACGGTCATCAGCAAACACTTCCCCAACAGCTTTCGGGACACGGGCTTGAAGGAGCGATTGGCCGCAGCCGGGGTGGGAGAATTGGTAATTTGCGGGGCCATGAGCCATATGTGCATCGATGCCAGCACCCGGGCCGCAGTGGACCACGGATTTTCCTGCGTGGTCATCCAGGACGCCTGCGCCACCCGGGACCTCAAGTTTGCCGAGACGCTGATCCCGGCCCGCCAGGTGCACGGCGCCTTCATGGCAGCCCTCGCTTCCTTTTATGCCAGGGTGATCTCTCGGGAAGAGTTCCTGCGGGACTGAAAATAATGGAAACCGGGGAGACCCCATCGAAAACCTGACTGAAGTGCGGGAGAGCCCTCCGATGAGGAAGAGCCACGTTATCATTTTAATCTCTCTACTGTTCGCCCTGTGCCTGCCGGCCTGCAACCGGGCTCCCCAGCCCCGGGAATTAGTATCCGCGGCCGGCCGCTTTTCGGTGATGACGCCGGTGACGCTCACGGAGGCGGTGCAACCGCTGGAGACCCAGGGCGACCAGATCGACCTCCATATTTTCTCGGGCCAACTGGGGGATACCGGTTACTTTGTGAGCTATTGGGATTATCCCCCGGGACTGGTCCGGCCGGACAAGTTGGAGAAGATGCTGGACGCCAGCCGCGACGGCTCGGTGGCCAACGTTGGAGGCAAGCTGGTCCAGGAAGAGAAGATCACCCTTATGGGGAACCCCGGCCGGGAGTTGGTCATCGATACCGGCAGCTCAGCGGGGCCGGAGGCGCGGCTGCTCAAGGGCCGGCTGTTCATCGTCGGTAACCGCATGTACCAAATCATGGTGGTGACCCCCAAGAAACAGAAAACCAGCCCTGAGACCGAGGCCTTCTTGCAATCTTTTAAATTGTTGGGCGGGCCGCCGCCGGTTTCGCCTGCGTCCCCTCCCGCCGAGAAACGGGATTGACTGGGGGGAGCATCCATTAGCCTGACCAGGAGGAGATTATGAAGATCATGCCCTATACCGCCGCCCCGGTAACCGAGTTCTCCCAGGGCGCCGCCCAGGGAATCGCCGCCCGAGTGGTTATCGGCAAGCAGGACGGCGCCCCGAACTTTTGCATGCGCGTCTTTGAGATCGCCCCGGGAGGGCATACGCCGAAGCACGCCCACCCGTGGGAGCATGAGATGTTCATTCACGCGGGGGAAGCTGAGGTCTACGGCTCGGGGGAGTTTCGCCGGGTGGCTTCCGGCAACGTGCTCTTCATCCCGGGCCAGGAGGAACACCAAATCCGCAACCCCGGTGAGGAGTTGTTGATCATGGTCTGCCTGGTCCCGTCCGGGGCCCCGGAATTATGAGGGTGGACAATCTGAGGAAACGAAGATGGAAAGCGCGGCAGAACCGGCGGTTTATAAATTATACCTGCCGCCTGGCCTGAAGCTGCTGCTGGGGTTCGTGTTATTGGCATTCGCCGGGGGCGGCTTCGCAATAATAGTGTTGCCTTCACTGGCTCATGCGCCCAAGGCCCCCCCTCCCCTGTTTGGGGCATATTTCCTGGTCATTATCTGCATAGTGCTGTTTAATGTCCTCAGCCTGCCGCACCGGATAACCCTGGCTCCGGATGGCGCCATAGAGTTTATCAGTATCTTGCGGCGACGGGTGTTGCGGGCCGAGGAAATCAGGTCCATCAAACCCTCATCCCACCTTGGATTTTTCCTGGTCAGAACCGATGGCCCCAAGATCCGGCTTCTGGCGCAATTCGACGGCTTCCACGACTTTCTGACCAGGCTTCAGGGCCTCAATCCGAGGGTGGAACTGCGGGGCTGTTAGACCTGGACCCGGGGAACAGGGTGCTGGCGCGGGTTATGGAGCGGGATAATGGGGCGCGGTGCGCACCGTACACCACTAACCGCCGCCCCCGGAGGTTCATTCGTACCGTTTTCTTGTCTTTTTTGTCTGGAGGCGCCGCCGGGGGCGGCGGCGCTACATATTTTCCGCCTCCTCCCCGGCCAGCACCAGGTTGACATGGCGCCGCCGCAGGTCCACGTGGGCCACCGTAACCCGCACCCGATCCCCCAGGGCGAAGCTGGCCCCGGTTTTACGGCCCGTCAGGCGCATCCGCACTTCATCGTAGCGGTAGTAGTCGTTGGGCAGGTCCACCAGGCGCACCAACCCTTCGGCAAAGACCTCGTTTAGGGAGACGAAAAACCCGAAGGCGTTGACTCCCGCGACCATTCCGGAGAAGGTCTCCCCCACCCGCTGGGCCAGACAACGCACCTGCATGCGGGCCAGCATCTCTCGCTCCGCCTCTATCCCCAGGCGCTCCCTCTTATTCAGGTGGAGGGCGGCGGCCTCCAGCTCCTCCGGCTCCGGGGAAGGTTTTTTACCCTTGCGGCCGGCGAGCCTGGCCAGCAACAGGCGGTGCACCACCAGGTCGGGATAGCGCCGGATGGGCGAGGTGAAATGGGTGTACCACTCGGTAGCCAGGCCGTAGTGGCCCAGGGCCTCCCCGGCGTAGCGGGCCTGCTTCAGGGAGCGCAGCAGCATGAGCTGCACCATGGGGGCGAGCGGGGTGCGGCGCACCTCCTCCAGGAAGCCCCGCAACACCCGGGGGTCCCTCTGGGCCCCCTTGGGCAGAACGAAACCCAGGCTTTTGAGAAAGGCGCCAAAGGCAATCATCTTGTCGGCGCTGGGCCGTTCGTGCACCCGGAACAGGGAAGGCTCCCCCAGGAAGACCGCCACCGTCTCGTTGGCCGCGATCATGAATTCTTCGATTATCTGGTGGGAGGTGAGCTGGTCCACCCGGCGCACGTCCACCGGCCAACCCTTTTCATCCAGGACCACCTCCGCCTCCGGGAGGCTCAGCAGCAGGCTGCCCCGCTCGTCCCGCCGCTCCCGCAGCAGGGCGCAAAGTTCCTCCATCCATCCCAGCATCTTGAGAAATTGCCGGTATTGCCGCCGCAGGTTGCGGTCTTTTTCCGTCAGCAGTTGCTGCACCAGGCGATAGGTGAGGCGGGCGTGGTTGCGCACCAGGGCCCGGCTGAACTCGAAGTGCTGCAGCCGGCCGCGGCGGTCGTAATCCATGATGACGACCACCGCCAGGCGATCGACGTCGGGCTTAAGGCTGCACAGCTCGGTGGCCAGCCGCTCCGGCAGCATGTGCACTGCCCGTTGGGGGAAGTAAACGCTGTTGCCCCGCTCCCAGGCCTCCCGGTCCAGGGCCGAGCCCGGGGCCACGTAGTGGCTGACGTCGGCGATGGCCACGGTCAAAGTGAAAGAGCCCCCGGGTTTCTTCTCGACGCAGATGCCGTCGTCGAAGTCCCGGGCGCTTTCGCCGTCGATGGTCACCAGGGGCAGACCTCGCAAGTCCAGACGGTCCTTGAGAACCCGGGGGGACAGATCGGCAGGGATACGTTCGGCCTCGGCCAGCGCCTGCGGCGGAAATTCATCCGGCAGCCCATATTTGAGGAGAACCAACCGGGTCTGGACTTCGGCGTCCTCCACCGCTCCCAGGACCTCGGTGATGGCGCCCTGGGGATTGAGGTGGGCGGTGGGATAGTGGGTCACCGCGGCCCGCACCATCTGCCCGGGCTCTGCGCCTGCCAACTGCTCCGGGGGGATGATCAGGTTGAAGATGAGGTGCTCGTCTTCGGGTTCCACGTAATAGACCTGGTCCGCCAGGCACAGGAGCCCCAGGACCTCCTGGAGGTGGCGCTCCAGGATGCGGATCACCCTGCCCTCCCGGCGGCGGCCCCGGTGGCCCTCAATCCGCACCACTACCCGGTCGCCGTGCCAGGCCTCCTTTAAGTTCACCGCGGTAAGGTAGATGTCTTGTCCGCCGCCGCTCTCCGGGGTGACGAAGCCGAAGCCGTCGGGGTGCACCGAGAGCTCTCCGGCCATCAGGTTCATCTTTTCCGGCAGGCCATAGCGGCCGCCCTTCAGGGAAACCAGCCGGCCCTGGGCCACCAGGAGTTCCACTGCGGTGTTGACCGCCTCCGCCTGGGCTGCGTCCGCCTTCATTGCCTGAAGCAACTCCTTGGGCAGCAAGGGCCGGGCCGCTTCCTGAAAGGCACACATCACCTGCTCTTCCCGTGAGGGCCGCCGCTTTTGCCTTCTTCTCGGACTCATTTCTCACCCTTTGCCGGTTGCTTGGAGGCTTCTACGTCCCCGGCCCGGTCACGAGACCGATGTCTCACCCGGTTCCATCCCCATTGCTCTCGCTGTTGTCATCGGTCTTTGACAGGGGCGTCCAGTGTTTGGCAGCATAGAAAAGACCGGAAGATATTAAGATAGTGGTGCAAGCTACTATGAAGGCAAGCGATTTGCCATGCCACAAACCGTCAAACCATCGCCTTAACTCATCCACAAGCACATTGGCCCCGCCGCCGATGAGTTCCATGCCCCGGGAATACGACTTGTAATCTTCAGGATTCATCGGATAAACCGATCCATTACCTTGTTCGTAACCCAAAACCTCGCCGGTATACTTGCCAGCGGTCAGATAAATCAGGAGGGCGCCAACCAGGCCGACCAGCAGGATGATGACACCGATGCGGTTAAGGCAAACAGGCAGGTTTTCATTTTCGCATTTCATATATTGCTAGTTTTTATCACATACTTCCATAAAGGTCGATTCATTCCAACAGATTGAGCCGCAGAACCGCCTGCCTCGCCAATCCCAGGCTTGCCAGCCCGCGCATCTCTGCGGCTGCGTAATAATTTGTGATTTCAGCAACAATTCTATATAATTTTTTCTGCCACATCTGATCTTATTGCCCGGAAAGGCGGCGCCTGCGCATGGCAGGTTTGCAAATCGAATACTTAGAGAGACTCTCCCCGGCCCGGCGGGAGATTATCCTCGGGCGCTCCCGGGGAGACGTGAGCGAGGTGCTGTCCCAGGTGGCTCCCATCCTGGCGGCGCTGCGCCGGGAGGGGGACGCCGAATCTCTGCGGCAGCACCGGCAGTTCAAGGCCGATCTCATCCTTGGCGACCTGGAGGCCTCCCCGGAGGAGATCGCAGCTGCCTACCGGGCCGTGGACCCGGAGGTGCTGGCGGCCCTCAAGGCGGCTGCGGCCAACGTCGAAAAATTTCACCGGGCCCAGCAAGAGCGGGAGATGTGGGCCATGGAAGTGCAGCCCGGCATCCTGGCCGGACGCCTGAGCCGGCCCCTGGCGCGGGTGGGCTGCTATATCCCCGGGGGGCTGGCCTCCTATCCCTCCAGCGCCCTGATGACCATCATTCCCGCCAAGGTGGCCGGGGTGCAGGAAATCATCGCCGCCACCCCGCCGGGGCCGGGGATGGCGGTGAACCCCGCCACCCTGGCGGCGGCCCACCTAGCCGGCGCCTCCCGCCTCTTCAAGATCGGCGGGCCCTGGGCCATCGGCTCCCTGGCCTACGGCACGGAGCTGGTGCCCCGGGTGGACAAGATTGTGGGACCGGGCAACAAGTACGTCACGGCCGCCAAGCTCCTGGTCTTCGGCACCGTGGCCATCGACTCCCCCGCCGGTCCCAGCGAGGTCCTGATCCTGGCGGACGAGACCGCCGAGCCCCGGTTCCTGGCCATGGACTTCCTGTCCCAGGTCGAGCACGACCCCGAGGCCGCCGCGGTTCTGGTCACCCCAGCTTCCGAGCTGGCCCAAAAGGTAGTGGAGATCATCAACTCGGAGCTCCCCCACGTGCCCCGGCGGGAGATCATCGAGGCGGCCCTGGCCCTTACCAAATACTCCGCGGTGCTGGTTGCCAAGACCCTGGAGGAGGCGGTTGCCTTCGCCAACCTTTACGCCGCCGAGCATCTTGAGATCGTCACCCGGGAGCCCTTCGCCCTCCTGCCCCGCATCCGCCATGCCGGCTCCATCTTCCTGGGGCCGTACGCCCCGGTGCCAGTGGGGGACTATGCCTCGGGGACTAACCATGTGCTGCCCACCGGGGGCTGCGCCCGGATGTTTTCCGGTCTGTCGGTGGACGATTTCATCAAAAAGCCCACCTTTCAGCATCTCTCCCGGGAGGCCCTGGCCGGCCTTAAGGACACGGTGATCACCCTGGCGGAGAGTGAGGGGCTGCCGCTCCACGCCCGGGCGGTGGCCGAGCGCTTCCGGTACACCTGACCCGGGAATTTTTGGTTAGCGCCTAACCGAGCCGCAGGATAAAAGCCATGCCCACCGAAAAATCTCCCACCCCGATCATCGGCGTCGCGGACCTCACCGACGTCCAGAACCACATAAGCCCTCACACCATCGATATCGACAAGGTGGGGGTGAAAAACATCTCCTACCCCATCATGGTGCTGGATAAATTCAAGGGCACCCAACACACCGTGGCCCGGATCAACATGTACGTCAACCTGCCCCATCGCCACAAGGGCACCCACATGAGCCGGTTCATCGAGATCCTCAGCGAATTCCGCCGGGACATCAGCCTCAAGAAAATCGGCCCCATCCTGGAAGAGACCCGCCGGCGCCTGCACGCCCAATCGGCCCACATCGAGATGACCTTCCCCTATTTCATCGACAAAGAGGCCCCGGTAACCGGGGCCCGGGGTTTGATGGAATATATCTGCACCTTCACCGGGGCGCTTTACGAGGACGGCCGCCTGGACCCGGTGGTGGGGATCACCGTGCCCATCACCACCCTGTGCCCCTGCTCCAAGGAGATCAGCAAGGCGGGCGCCCACAACCAGCGCGGAGAGGTGCGCGTGCAGGTGCGCTACCACAAATTCTTCTGGATCGAAGATCTGATCCGTATGGTGGAAGAGTCGGCTTCCTGCGAGGTTTATGCCCTGTTGAAGCGGCGGGATGAGAAGTTCGTCACCGAAAAGGCTTACTCCAACCCCATGTTTGTGGAAGACGTGGTCCGGGAGATTGCCCACCGCCTCGGCCAGAACGACAACTTTTTCTGGTTCGCGGTGGAATCGGAAAACTTCGAGTCGATTCACAACCATTCCGCCTACGCCTATATCGAGTCCCCCCACTAGCCAAACCATTTTGCGAAATTCGAGCCTTCTCCTCGATTGAGCAAAATGGCCCGGGGACGCCTAATCCCTGCTCACCTCCTTCACAGACCCCCTCTCCTCTTTCCGTTTAGGTAATTATGCCTAGTTCGGAATAGGCATTTCTGCCTATTGGCTTTAATCCCGGGGATTATTATTTTTTAATAGTGAACTGATAAATAATGTTGTCAAATTAATCGGTTAGTCATCTCGGACGCCGTGGCTAACCTGGGAAGCCGACGCCAATTTTCATCCAAAAAACTTCAAATAATAAATAAGGAGAACCATATGAGCTGCTTTGAAAAGGTGCACGGCGGTTACAAGGTGGATGGTCTGGAGCTGAAGGCCGCCAACTGCGGGTGCGGGGGATTAACCGGCCCCGGGGGCAGCGGCGCGGGAGATTGTTGTTTCACCTATTCCCGGGTTAAAGTCGCGGGCGATACCCTCAAGTATTTCGGCAAATATACCACGCCCAACACCAGCAACAACTACGAATGGGGGTATAAGGTGAAGAAGGACGGCCACGAGGTGGAGGTGCAGATGCTGGACACCCGGGGGCCCAAGAACTTCAAATTCGGGGGCTCCCCGCCGCCGCCTCTGTCCGCCTGGACCAGCAAGGGTTGGCAGGTGGTGAACCAGTTCGAGCACCCCGTGGAGGGCACCGGAGAACCCCTGCCCGATTGGTGCGCCAGCTCCGAGTCGGCCTGCGAACGGCCGCCGGTGGAGATTGAGGAGGGTAAGGGATATAAAACCGGTAAGGGATGTAAGTGCTCCTGATCGGTTCCCTAAAAGACGCACCCAGGCGTTGCGGAATTGCCGGCTGCCATCACTTCTGAAAACTCAGGGGGTGGGACGGCGGCCTGAGGAATTCATCTGGGGGTGAACCGGAGAGGGGAAGGTTCGGATTCAATCCGGGCCTTCCCCGATTTGGGTAGCGGCCAGCTATCAGGTTTCAGCAATCAGCAAAAGGCAAAAGACCACAGGGAAGCCAAATGCGGGCGAGCCAGCGGGTCGTCCCTACGGGTTCGGCCAGCCTTACCTTATTTTACCGGGTCTGGCCGCTTTTTTCCCTACCGGGCACGGGTCTTGGGGCCTCCCCGGCCTTGCCCCCCAGCAGCTTCTCCAGGTTGGGGTCCGGCCTCAGCCACTCCACCTTGCCGGTATCGAGCTCATAGTAGGCGCCCACCAGCTTGGTGCTGCCGGCCTTCACCGCGGCCTTGATCAGGTTGCTCCTCTGCAGCATGTCTTCCATGGCCTGCCAGACGTTGTCCTTGATGGCGGCCGCCAACAGGGCTTCCCCGGTGACCCCCGGATTCTCCTCCCTGGCCCTGGCCACTGCCGGCCTAATGGGAGCCAACAGGGCCGGGAGGCTGCCCCGGAAGTTGCCGTTTTCCAGCACTGCGTTCACCGCCCCGCACTGGCTATGACCCATGACCACCACCAGTGGGGTGCTGAGATGTTCCACGGCATATTCCAGGGAGCCGATTTCATCGGTGGCGGCCACATTACCGGCCACCCGCACCACGAAGAGATCGCCGATCCCCTGATCGAAGACCAGCTCCGCCGGCACCCGGGAATCGGAGCAGGAGAGCAGCGCGGCCAGGGGGTGTTGGCCTTGCGCTGCGGTCAAGGCCCGTATATCGCGGCCCTGGTGGGGGTGAAGGGGCTTTCCCTCCAGATAGCGGGCATTCCCGTCCTGGAGGACCTTTAGGGCCTCATCGGCAGAGATCGCCGGCCCGGCTCCGGGAGGTGCGGCCCAAACTTCCTCTGGCAATGCCAGATGGCGTCCGACCCCGGCCATCAGGCCCAAGGCCGCCATATAACTGATAAAATCGCGACGGTCCATCTTATCCTCCTTTGGCTGACGTTTGGCCACCGGACGCGGTGGCACACTCGCTCCCGGAGCTCATCATCTGCCGCAGGCCGGGGGCGGCGCCCCGGTCTCGGATTTTGCGCCGGTCTCTTCCTCCCCCTTCATCAGCTCCCGGGCCAGTTCCATCATCCGGCGCAGCCTCTGGTCCACCTGGGCATTGAGGGTGCCGGCCTCGAAAGAGCCGTCGGGCTGACGCTGGCCCGCGGCCACGCCGGTTAACAGCTCCATGGCCTCGTCCACGTGACCTATGGCCCAGACGTGGAACTTCCCCGCCGCCACCGCCTCGACCACCTCTTTTTTCAACATCAGGTCCTGGACGTTGGCCTTGGGGATGATGACCCCCTGAGTCCCATCCAGACCCCGGGCCTTGCAAACCTTATAAAACCCTTCAATCTTCCAGTTAACCCCGCCGATGGGCTGGGCCTCGCCCCGCTGGCTCACCGAGCCGGTCATGGCGATATTCTGGGCCAGGGGCGCGTCCGCCAGGGCTGAGAGCAGGGTGGCCAACTCCGCCATCGAGGCGGAATCGCCCTCCACCATGGCGTAACTCTGCTCGAAGGCGAGGCTGGCGCTCAGGGTCAGGGGCTTATCCTGGGCGAAGCGGCTCTTCAGGAAGCCCGCCAGGATCAGCACCCCCTTGTTGTGGATGCTTCCGGAGAGTTGGGACTCCCGGTCGATGGCCACCACCCCTCCCCGGCCCAGGGCGATGGTGCCGGTGATGCGGCTGGGCCGCCCAAAGGCGTGGTCCCCCAGGGCATAGACTGAGAGGCCGTTTATCTGGCCCACCACCTGGCCCGAGGTCTCTATGAAGAGCATGCCTTCGTCGATGAATTCCTGCAGCTTCTCTTCCGGCAGGTCGGCCCGGTAGGTCTTCTCGGCAATGGCCTTTTCCACGTCGGCGCCGAAGACATTCTTATGGGTATTGTTCCGGGCCCAGTAGTTGGCCTCTCTCAGGGTGTCCAGGACCTCCATGAGCTGCAGAGTGAGCTTGCTCCGGTGACCGGCCAACTCGCCGGCATACTCGATGAGGCGGGCCATGCCGGTCTTGTCCAGGGGCAGGAGTTCCTTTTCCTTGCAATACCCGGCTACCAGGGCGCAAAACTTCTTTAGATGGTCGTCGGTTTTCTGCATTCGCCAGTCGAACTCGGCCTTGATCTTGAAGAACTTCTGAAAGTCTTCATCGTAGGTATAGAGAATCTGGTAGGTGTAGGGGTCGCCGATGAGGATGATCTTGATGTTCAGAGGAATGGGCTGGGGCTGCAGGGTGCGGGTAGTGATCAGCCCGTACATCTCCATCGGGTCCTCAATGCCGATTTTCCCGTTTTTCAGGCAGCGTTTCAAGGCCTCGTAGGAAACGAACCAGCGCAGCAGATCCATGGCCTTCAGGATCAGGTAGCCGCCATTGGCCCGGTGCAGCGAGCCGTTGCGGATCAGGGTAAAGTCAGTCACCAGGGCGCCGAATTGGGCCCGGCGTTCCATGGCGCCGAAGAGGTTGGGATAGGTGGGATTGTTTTCAAAGACCACCGGGGCGCCCGTGGTTTCGCTGTGGTCCACGAAGACGTTCACCTGGTACTGGGTAAAGCTGGGCTCCGGCATGGGGAAGGGAAAGGGGCCCTGGGTCCCCGGCCGCCTTTTTAAGTCTTCGATATTCTTCAGGACATCTTCCTGGACATCGTTGAGGTAGGCCAACACCTGGGGAAGATCCTTATACTTCTCCCTAAGGTCCTCCATGAGGTGTCCCACCACATAGAGGGCCACGTCCTGGTCCAGCTTCTTCTCCTTCTCCTGGTATTCCTTCTCCATCTTGCGGATCTTGCGGATAGCGTCGTTCATCACCGTATGGAGCGCGGTCGACTTAGCCCGCAGCTTTTCCCGCTCCTCGTCGCTCAGGGCCTTGAGCTCCTCTTCGGCCAGGGGCTTGCCATCTTTGCCCGGGAAGATCATCAGCCCGGTGGGCGAGATGTTGAGGATGAAGCCCTCCTCTCCCGCCTTGGCGTCCAATTCCTGAAGAATGGCGTTGCGTTCCTGCGTGATGGTGTGCATCAGGGCTTCCCGGCGAGTGGAGTAATCCTCGCTTTCGAATACTTCGGGAATCTGCACCCTGAGAGTGGAGATGAATTCCTCCATGTCGGCCTTGAGGACCCGGCCCTGGCCCTTAGGCAGATTGAGGCTCTGGGGCTTCTCCGGGTCGCGGAAATTATAGATGTAGATATAATCGGGGGGAGAAGGTTCCTTGGCCGCCAGTTCCTCCAGGTAGCCCATGATGGTCTCGGTTTTCCCGGCCCGGGGCGGCCCGGCCACAAAGATGTTGTATTCCAGGTCCTTGACTCCCAGGCCGAACTCCAGGGCATGCACCGCCCGGTCCTGAGCCACCACCCTTTCCTTCAAGGGAGTGAGATCCAGCGTGGTATCGAAACCGAGGCTGTCAGGGTTACAAACGGCTCGCAGACTTTCCGGCTTCAGTTCCCAGCGGTTAGCTTTAACTGCCATGAGTCCTCCTCAAATTGAGCTCTGATCAGATATTTCTTTAAGGGGCCGCCAGGGACCAGGGCGGCGGCTTAGCCGGTCAATTCTTCCAGGCGGGTCAAAGGGCACACCTGGGGGTCGTGAAAATCGGGGCCTTCTATCTGGATGGTGTTGTGCTCCAGACCGAAGCGGTGTCTCAGGATCTCTTCCAATTCCCAGGTAAGGCAATCCCGGTCCAGGGGATGGTCCACCGTCACATGGACGCTGGTGGCAAAAATACCCGAGGCAATGGTCCAGACATGCAGATCGTGGACGAGCTTCACCTCCGGGTGCCCCTCCAGGGCCATTTGCACTTTCGCCAGATCGATGTGCCTGGGGGTGGCCTCCATCAGAATCTCGGTGGCCTCCCAGACCAACTGCCAACTGCTGGCTACGATCAGCACCCCCACCACTATCCCGGCTAGGGGGTCGAACCACTGCCAGCCTCGCCAGATGATGGCCAGACCCGCCAGCACCGCGGCAAAGGAGGCGAAGGAATCGGACAGCAGATGGATAAAGGCGGACCTCAGGTTGAGGCTGCGCTCCCGGGCGGGCCTGAGGACGTACATCCCCAGCAGGTTCACCACCAGGCCCAGGCTGGCGACGACCACCAGGGGTATGCCGCTGATTTCCCGGGGGTGGAAAAGCCGGCCCAGGGCTTCATAGAAGATATAACCGGCCATGGCCCAGAGGACCAGGCCGTTGATCAGGGCCACCAGAATCTCCAGGCGACGGTAACCGAAGGTCTTTTGGGCTGTGGGCCGCCGCTCTGCCCAGCTCAAGGCCAGGAGGCTGAGGCCCAGGGCCGCCACGTCGCTGAACATATGGCCGGCGTCCGCCAGCAGGGCCAGGCTGCCGCTCAGAATCCCAACCACCAGCTCCACCACGAAAAAGGCCGACTGGGTCCAAAGGGCCAGGCCCAGGCGGGATTGGCTGCTGTGGAGCCGCTGGTTGGGGGTGGGATGCTGGCAGGTTTTCATCCTTTATCCAGGCGAATTTCCAGAATTTGGTAGAATTTCAGGCCGGAAGGGGTGTGCACCTCCAGCCGCTCTCCGGGGCGCCGCCCCAGCAACGCCCGGCCCAGGGGCGACGAAGTGGAGAGATGCCCCAGGGCGGCATTGGCCTCCAGGGTGGACACCAATTTAAATTCCCGTTCCCGGCCGCTGCTCAGGTTGCAAACCCTGACCAGGGAATTGAATCTCACCCGATTGGGGGGCAGGTTGCTCCCCACCATGACCTCGGCGTTGGCCAGAGTCTGCTGCAACTGCTGGATCCGCCGGTCCAGCCGGTGCCGCTGGCCCAGGGCGGAGAGGAAATCGGGGTTCTTCTCCCCCCCCTCCTGGGCAGCCTCCAGGAGTTCCTGGACAAGCTGCGGCCGTTCCACCCGGCTCAGGAGGTCCAACTCCCGCACCAGCTTCTCATAGCCCGACCTGGTCAGCAATATCTTTTCCATGACTTCGGAATCTTTAAATTTCTGCGATATCTCCAAGGGTGGACCCCGCCACTATTTTTATCTAATAAGTTAGGGAGGGTCAACCACAGAGACAAGGCCGGCGTCTCGATTTTCTCGGCAGCCGCGCTTGCCAGCCGAGCCCTAAGTGGGCGGAGATTAATGATCTCAGGAAGTTTAGGGGGCGCAAAGCGCCCCCGGAAGGCTGGCAGCTAATTGGAGATTGGTAAATGGCAGTGATCTTAATAAGTTCCGGGCGCTTAGGTTACCAGTTGAAATTGATCCCCCGGCCCCCGGAACCCCCTCCCCCAGAGCCCATACCTCCAGAGCCCCTGCCTCCTCCGGACCCTCGCCCGCCATGCTCCTCCTCCGGCCAAAGCGGCACACCTTGCTCATCACGTACTTTCAAGGTCTGCCCCTCTTTTTTCACTTGGGCGGCGAGAAGCAGGGGTTCGCCGTCTCTGGTAACCTGAGAACCGGTCACTTCCAGTGAGTCCCCTTGTTTTAAATCAAAGCCTTGCTTCCTGACAAACGCGGGTGGCCCCATCTGGAGGGTAATATTGCCCTTATCGGTCTTTAGGAGCAATCCGTGGACCCGCATGCCTGGCATGGCCTTCCATCCCGTCATTCCATAACTTCCCAGGTCTTCCACCTGCCCCTTCACCGTCGTCACTGTCTTGGGATCCCATTCCTGGCGATCATGGGTTCCTGAGCCGCCGCTTCGTCCGCCACCCCGGCCAAAACCACCCCATTGCGCCGCTGCCGGACCGGCAATGCCCAGCAGGATGGCCAGGATGATCAAAACTGAGTACCACAACCATCTGTTAGTCGAAGGATTTTTCGGCAAGATCCATTTCTCCGTTTTTCTTCAAAATTCCCGAGGGTGGGTATAATCTCCATTTCCTTATATCTGCGTGGGAGGGCTCGCGGATTATCGGCCTACTTCTCGAGGATTAGCTCGTCTTCGAGTTTGATGCAATCTTTGACGCTTTGGGCTGCCGGGCAACGGGCAATATAGTTGGCAAAGGCCTCCTGGGCAGCGGCCACCAACTCATCCGGACACTTGAGATGCATTTTTACCCGGATCGTCGTGATCTTCAGGACATTGTTCACGTTCTCGATGTCCCCTTCCACCTCAGCCCAGTAGAGATGCTCCGGCGTCTGGATCTTCTTTCCGGCCAGCAGCGTGGCCAGTGTCCCCATCATTCACCCTGCCGTCCCGGCAATGATATGATCAAGGGTCGCGGCATACTCCTTTTCGGGCTCCACGTTGTAGAACTTCTTGATTCCACCGTGAACGCCATAATAAATCGGCTCTGAAAAACCCTCAATCATGGCCCTGCGGGTAGGTCCCTTTTCCCGCACAATCTTGATCCTGGACGTGTGGACTACTTCTCCCATGGGTGCCTCCCTTTTTGAGTTTATTTAATAATAACTACTCATCAGCGCCATGATAGCATGGCTCTCCCTGAAAAAACAATTTTTCCCGGATTTTGGCGTACCAGCCGTTGCCGGCAGATTTTTTGCCGGGCAGCCGCGGAGCTAATTCCATTATCTTGGTTCGGAATTGACAAATCAAGGTGATAACCTTATCGTATGATACTGATGAAGGGCCACAACGAGGTAGTCTCCGGCCGCCTAGTCATAGCCGCAGCGGCAGTCAAGATGTTCCTGGGTGTCCTATGAGAGCGGCAGCAAAGGTTATAAGGAGAACAACATGTCCATAGTCACCATCTCCCGCGGTTCCTACAGCCAGGGTAAAGAAGTGGCCGAAAAATTGGCCGAAAAATTGGGGCATGTTTGCCTCTCCCGGGAAGTTATCCTGCGGGCCTCGGAGCATTTCAATGTTCCCGAAATCAAGCTGGCCCGGGCCATTTACGATGCCCCGTCAATCTTGGAGCGTTTCACCTACGGCAAGGAGCGCTATATCGCCTATATACGCGAGGCCCTGCTGCACCAGTTCGTCAAGGACAACGTGGTTTATCACGGATTGGCCGGCCATTTCTTCGTTCAGGGCGTTTGCCATGTCCTCAAGGTCAGGATCTTGGCCGACCTGGAAGACCGGGTGGCGGAAGAGATGAAGCGTCGGGGCATCTCCGCGGCAGAGGCCCGGGCCTTCATCGAGAAGGATGATGAGGAGCGCTATCGCTGGAGCTATCGTCTCTATGGGATCGATAACCGGGACCCCCAGCTTTATGATCTGGTAATTCACCTTAAGCCCATGGGGGTAGATGATGCGGTCAGCCTCATCGAATGCACCCTGCAACGGCCCAGTTTCCAGACCACGCCCGAGTCTCGCAAGGAAATGGAAAACCTGCTCCGGGCCGCCCAGGTGCAGGCGGCCCTGATGGACGAAATCCCCTCGGCCCAAGTGGCAGTGGAGGGCGATGAACTGGTGGTCAGAATCGGGGGCGTCTGGGGCACGGAAAAGAAGTTAATCGCCAAGGTGGAGCAGATCAGCGACGGCATGGGCGGGGTCAAGGTGAAGGTCCAACTGGTCAACCCCTGAATTCCTAACGATTCCCAGTGTGTGGGGCGCTTTAATTAAAGGCCGGGCCTCCCTGCCCCGGTCCGGGAATGGTAATACCCGATGATATCCCGTTTGGAGATCAGGGCAATGATCTCGTCAGGGGCATTCTCCTTCACGACCGGCAATTCGTCAACGTTTATCCGGGCCATCTTATCCAGGGCCTCCTGCAACGAATCTTGCCCAAACACCCTCACCACATTGGGAGTGGCCACATCCTTGGCGACGATCAGGTGTTGAACGCTCTCCTCGAACATCAATTCCCGGATGTCGTTTACGGAGAGGATGCCCGTCACTTTGCTACGCAAATCGACCACCGGGAAGTAAACTTGCGGGGAATTCGCCATGACCTCGATGAGTTGATCGAGAGGCATTTTCTCCCCAACTACCACAACCGGTTGCGGTTTAACCACGTCCTCGACATGCATCCTTTCCAACAGGCCCCGGGCGAATTCGGTCATATGGGCCGGAGAGGCCAGCCGGGTGGAGACCTGCTTTTCATACAGGCTGGTCTTGCCGAGGAGCAGATAGGAGATGGTGGACACCAGCATCAAGGGGACTAACAGGGTATAGCTGGCGCACATTTCACACGCCATGATGATAGCAGCCACCGGAACCTTGGCAACTCCGGCAAAGAAGCCGCCGATGCCCACCAGGACAAAGGAATTGGGATGGATGACCCAACCCGGCGCCAGTTGATGGCCCAGAAAGCCGAAGGCCCCTCCCAGCATAGCCCCCATGAACACCGAGGGACCGAAGACGCCGCCGCTGCCGCCGGAATCTAGAGTGCAGGAGGTGGCGACAATCTTCATCAGCGTCAGGAGAAACATGGTCCCCCAAAAGATTTTCCCCTCCATGGCTGCTTGTATCCAGCCATAACCGCCGTCCAGCACCTGCGGGAGCCACAGGGCGATAGCCCCCACCAGCAGTCCCCCCAAAGCGGGTTTCAAGAACCTGGGAATGGGAATCCTTCTAAAAATTCGGTCCTGACCGATATCGTAAAACATCTTCACCCACACATAGCCCACCAGGGCGCAAACTATGGCAAAAATGGCATAGGGCACCAGTTCCACCAGATCGAAATCGACCGGTCCCGGAAAAAATAAGGCGGCCCGTCCAAAATATCGGTCAAAGATGGACGAAGCCACGATTGCAGAGACGATGCAGGGGAGGATGGCTTCAAATTCGAATTCCGTTTCCCGGTAAAGGACCTCGGGAGCGAACAGCGCGCACCCCAGGGGGGCGTGAAAGATGGCGCCCAGGCCGCCGGCGGCTCCTGCCAACACCAGGATGCGCCGGTCGCGGTGCTTGAGCTTCAAGACGGTAGCCATTATCGACCCGAAACCGGCGCCGATTTGGGAAATGGGCCCTTCCTTGCCGGCAGAACCGCCGCTGCCGATGGTGATCGCCGAAGCCAGAATTTTGATAAAGGGCACTCTCTTGCGAGTATAGCCCCCCCGATTATGGAAGGCCTCGATCATGGCATCGGTGCCTTCACCCGCGGCCTCGGGAGCGGTGGAAAAAACGAGCACCCCGCAGACCAATCCTCCCAGCGCCGGAATCAATAGGAACAGCCAGGAATGGGCCATAGCCAGGCTAGCCACGGTTGTGGGTGCCGCCCCTTTCAAAGGTTCCAGGTAGCCCGTTGGCAGCAGGAGGCAGAAATGGAGCACCAATCTCAACAGTTGTTCAAAAAAAATCGACCCCAGCCCGGATACCACTCCCACCCCGATGCTCATGAGCGGCCAACGAAACCGGCCGCCCACCCCATAGGGCCCCGGAGAGAGGCGATTCTTGATAAATTGGAAGAATCTTTCATTCATGCATTTGTCCTAGGACAACTCAAGATATCTCCTAATTAAAAACCTACCAAACAGAAGTTAAAGTGTTAATAGCTGACATTGGTTACGAGAAATGATTTTTACTAGAATCCGACCGACATCTTTTTTCATTCGCTCTCTCCCTGTGACCGATTCACATAACTCTCCTTTTCAACGGCCACCTGAAGGGGTTGCGCTGGAGGAATTTTTCCCCACCGCGCAAAAAGGATGGGTGCAGCTCTTCAACAGGCGCAGAAACCTCTGGTGCCGCCGGCTGCCCATATCCAGGTGTCTCAGGACCGCTAGTTTGACCAGATCGCCCATGAAAAGCCAGACAAGGCAGTAGGCCCAAATGACCCCCACCGCTCTCCAGTGGATGGGTGTAATGAGACCGAAGGGATAAACTACGAAGAGGGTGGCCAGGAGTTTGGTGATAACCGCCGACCAGAACAGAATGGGCGCCGGGTGAGGCTTTCTCAAGAACATGCGGGGCGTCCGGGTCACGAAGAGGGTGAGATGTCCGGCCACGGCCATCTTCAGGAAGACGAAGGTCTGGATCTGGGGAATATCCAGTTTGAGCCAATTTTTGGCGATGATCAGCATCAAAAAGCTCCCCAGCACTCCTGTAAGTCCCAGGACGGTGGAGAGAGTGAGCACCCGGCGCATGTTCCATTTGACCGGATTGGGATCCACCCGGGTGCGGTCCCAGGCGATGGCCATGATAGGAACATCATTGAAAAGAGCCAGCAAGATGATCATGATGGCCGTTATGGGATAGAAGTTGAAAACGATCATGGCCAATACTACAAAGAACATGATGCGGATGGTCTCGACGATGCGGTAAATGGCATAACTGTTCATGCGCTCGAAGATCCGGCGAGCTTCTTCCACCGCCCGCACGATTACTGAGAGACCGGGGGCGGTGAGTACCAGAGCGGCTGCGGCTCTGGCTGCATCAGTGGCGCCGCTCACCGCGATGCCCACGTCGGCTTGCTTGATGGCCGGAGAATCGTTGACGCCGTCGCCGGTCATGGCGACGATGTGCCCCCTGGACTGCAGAGCCCGGACAATTTCATACTTGTGTTCGGGAAAAACCCTCGCATAGCCGCCGGCTTTTTCGATTTGGGTGATAGCCTCGTCGCTCAGGTGGTCGATATCCACGCCTTTCTTGAAGAGTTGCGCGGCAGGCTGGATGTCCAGGCCCAGTCCAAGTTTGCTGGCGATCTCCCGGCCAATGGCCACATCGTCCCCGGTCACCATCTTGATCTGAATGCCATGCTGCCTGGCGTCGGCAATGGTCTCTGCGGAATCTTCCCGGGGCGGATCAAAAAGCGGCAAAATTCCCAAAAACTGCCAGGGGCCGCTATCTTCAGTGCGAGCTACTCCGAGGGTGCGATAGCCTTTGGCCGCCAACTCATTGACCACCTTCTGAGCCTTGGCAAGAGTTTCCTGGTCCAGGTCACACAAGGCCATGATGACCTGGGGGGCGCCCTTGGTTACCTGGAAGGTTCGATTCTCGGCATCTTTGATGGTGCTCTCAGTCTTTTTGTGGACCGGGTCGAAAGGCACAAACTGAACCTGGGTATATCCTTGCAGCGCTTCCTTATCCTTCAACCCGGCCAACACCGCCAGATCGATGGGGTCCCGATCCTCCTCTTTAGAAGCCAGAGCCCCATAAAGGATCAACTCTTCCGGGCTGCGGGCCGCGAAGATTACCGGCTCTCCCAGGGTAAGCTGGTTCAAAGTAAGGGTTCCGGTCTTATCCGTGCACAAGATGTCAACGCCGGCCATCTCCTCTATGGATTCGAGCCGGGTGACGATGGCCTTCATCTTGGACAGGGCCAGCGCTCCCACTGCCATGGTCACCGAAAGCACCGCGGGCAGGGCTACGGGAATGGAAGCCACCGTGAGGATGAGGGCAAACTGCAGAAGGGTCAGGAGACGGTCGCCACGATCCAGTTGCACCAGGATGAGCACTGCCACCAACCCCAAACTCAGGTAGATCAGGTAATCTCCGATCTGCAAAACAGCTTTCTGGAAATGGGAGGGGGCTCCGGCCGCCTGGACCAACTTGGCGGTGCGCCCAAAGAAGGTGTTAGCGCCGGTACCGGTCACTACCGCCACCATCTCCCCCTGCTTGGCCACCGAGCCGGAATAGGCAATGTCCTCCGCTTTTTTGCTTACAGCCAAGGACTCGCCGGTCAAGGCCGACTGGTCCACGCTGAGATAATCACCCTCAAAAAGCTTGACGTCGGCGGGAATGATATCCCCCAGGCGGAGGCGGATAATATCTCCGGGAACCAGTTGCTCAGCGGCAATTTCTTGCCACTTGCCATCTCGAAGCACCCGGGCCTTGAGAGCCAGTTGCTTTTTCAGGGCCTCCAGGGCATTGGCGGCCTTGAATTCCTGCCAGAAACCCACCAGGGCGTTGAAAGCCAGCAAGACCGAAATAATGATGAGATCGTCCCAATGCTGGACTACCGCGGAGAGGATGGCGGCGACTTCGATCATCCAGGGAATAGGCCCCCAAAAATAACCCAGGAATTTTAAGATTGGGTTTACCTTTTTCTCTTCCAGGGCATTCGGGCCAAATTGGGCCAGACGGCTTCCGGCCTCATCACTGGAGAGCCCCTGGGATGAAGTACCAAGGGTAGCCCAGAGTTCTGCAACGGTTTGTTGCTGGGCCATATCACTGGTGATTTCAGGGATAGTCATGGACAACATCCTCCTGCCATGCAACTGGCAACTTATCAAGACCGCAAGACTCTTGTAGGAGGAATATATTTACGGGCAGGCACGGCCTGCTCCACCTTTATTCCAGCATATTTGCGGTCTGAGCAAAGGAAGGTCCTTACGGTTTTGTCCGTTGAGGACCCTTCGGCAAAGTGATGAAGAGGCTATCTCCTTTGCTTCGGGCAGCGGACCCCGGTCCAGGAGGCGCCCAGGAAGCTTCTCATTATTCTTTGAACTCGCATAGATTGCAAATTGAGAAAATATCATTTTTGGAGAGCATTGTGGCAATCTGGTCGGGAGATTCTTCATGCACCACGGGAAGCGAATCCATCTGCATCTTCTCCATCTTGTCCAGGGCGTCCTTCAAAGTATCGCGCCAGAAGACCGGGACTATCCCGGGGTTGGCCAGGTCTTTAGCGAGGACCTCGGGCGGCAAGCTCTCTTTAGATATGGAATCGCGGATATCATTGGCGGATATGATGCCGGTCATCCGGCCTTCTCCATCAACCACGGGGAAGCAGGTGCCTCCTGATTTGAGAATGGTTTTGACCACTTCCCCATAAGGCAGGCCCTCAGGAATTACGGTCGCCGGACTCTGTTTCACCACCTCATACACCAACATCCCTTCCATCAAGTCACGGGAAAACACCCCGATACTCGCCGGCGAGGCTATGGGGGCAAGAACCTGTTTTTCGTAAAGGCTGGTCCTTCCCAATAATACGTAAGACACGGCTGATACCAGCATTAAAGGCACCAGCAAAGAATAGCTGTTGGACATTTCGCAAGCCATAATGATGGAGGCCAGGGGCACCTTGGCAACCCCGGCAAAGAAACCGCCGATTCCCACCAGGATAAAAGAATTGGGGTGGACCACCCACCCCGGCGCCACCCGATGGCCCAGAAACCCGAAAGCGCCCCCCAACATGGCCCCGATGAATACCGATGGGCCGAAAACCCCGCCGCTCCCCCCGGAGCTGATGGTGCAAGAGGTGGCGACAATCTTTAAGACGGCTAAGATCAACATAGTTTGCCAGAGAAGTTTCCCATCCATCGCCATCTGCACCCAGCCATACCCTGTTGACGATACCTGGGGATAAAAACAGATGATCGCCCCCATCATCAATCCTCCCAGGGCCACTATCAGGCACCGGGGCAGGGGCAGGCGCCGGAAAAAATAATCTCGCAGACCATAAAATACCTTGATGTAAAAATAACCAACCAGGGCGCACACCAATCCGAAAATAAGGTATGGGAGCAACTCGATAAAGGCGAAATCGACCGTACCGGGATAAAACAGGGGACCTGGTATATAGAGCAAGGAAAAAATGGTGTAGGCAACTATGGAAGCCAGCACGCAAGGGAGAATGGCCCTAGATTCAAATTCCATCTCCCTGTAAAGCACTTCGGGGGCATAGAGGGCCGCGCCCAGCGGAGCCCGGAAGATGGCGCCGATGCCCGACGCGGCCCCAGCCAGCACCAGGGTGCGGCGGTCCTTCGGGTCCAGTTTTAAGACGGAACCCAAAAACGAGCCGAAGCCTGCGCCGGTCTGGGCGATGGGCCCTTCTTTGCCCCCGGAGCCGCCACTGCCGAGGCTTAGGGCCGAGGCTACTATCTTTACCAAAGGGACCCGCTTGCGAATATAACCGGCGTGAAAGTGGAAGGCTTCGATCATGGCGTCGGTGCCATGGCCTTCGGCCTCGGGAGCGATGAAAAAAATGATCAGCCCCGCCAACAGACCCCCCAGGCAGGGGATAATCAGAAGAAGCCAGGGGTGCACCGGAGAAGCTCCGGTCAGGGGGGGGCCGGCAAGTCCGGTGGCAAGTCCGGTGGCAGGTTCGACATAACCCGTGGGTAAGTTGATAAAATACTTCAGGGTCAAACCGAGGAGCACATTAAAGAGGATGGCCCCCAGCCCGGAAACTACGCCCACCAGGGCAGCCAGCAGAAGCTGCCGATAACGTTCGGGAAGTTGGTTGAACAGGGAAAAAACTGTGCGAAAGATGAGTTTCATGTCTGGGCCAAAATAACCACTTGGAAGTTAAGTACTGGAAACCTGAAGATCAACCGGCCGACAAAGGGAGGGATATCAAATCAGGGATGAGACCATAACTGGCCATTGAAGAAACCCCTGGTTCCGGCTCAGATTTTTAGTCCAGCGGCGAATAGCTGTGCCCCCCGCGGATTTGCCCCGATAGCTCACTCCCCGGCCACCGGCGCGGCGCCGGGGGTTTCATAAAGGCAGGAGCAGGTCTTAAACGCGCTCTTGGCTTGAGGCAGTTTTCGCCTTGGTTCCCCATACTCGAAACCCGAAAATGAAAAGTGGGCGACCTAGCAGGTCGCCCCTACAACTCGAAGCTCAATAGACCCCTTCTCCGGCCAGGTCCTCCTCTTTGGCCTTTTCCTTGAAGAGAAAATGGACCCAGACCTGGTAGGCGATGACGATGGGCACAAAGGTCAGGGCCACCCCCAGCATGATCTTTAAGGTCAGGGGGCTGGAGGCGGAATTGGCGATGGTCAGGCTGAAAGCCGGATCGATACTGGAGGGCAGCAGCCTCGGGAAGAGTCCCACCACCCCGAACAGGGTAACTGCGACGATGGTGCCGCAGGAGGCGAACCAGGCCCGCCACCACGCTCCCCGGCGGATAAACAGATAGACCAGGATCAAGGCGGCCACCGCCAGGGCGGGGATCAGGAAGAGGGCCGGGTAACTCCGGTAGTTGTCAAACAGAGTGGTGGCCCGCAAGCTGGCGAACAGGAACAGGGCCGCCACCAGCAACAGCGGCCACCACAATCTGGCCGCCATGGTCGCGGCCCGCCTCTTAAGCAGCCCCTCGGTTTTAACCGCCAGCCACAGGGAGCCGTGCACCAGGAAGAGCAGCAGGAAGAGCACGCCCCCAGCCAGGCCGTAGGGGTTGATCAGGGTGAGCAGGCCCCCCTGGTAAACCCCGGCCCCATCGATGGGCAAGCCCCGGAAGATATTGGCGAAAGCCACTCCTAAAAGGAGGGCCGGGAAGAAGCTGCCGCCAATGAGGCAGCAATCCCAGAGGCGCTTCCAGCCAGGGTGGTCCACTTCATTCCGGAAGGCGAAGGAGACCCCCCGCAGGATCAGGGCAAACAGGATGAGCATTAAGGCGGAGTAGAGGCCGCTGAACATCACCGCGTAAGTGGCGGGGAAGGCGGCGAAGGTCACCCCGCCGGCGGTAATCAGCCAGACCTCATTCCCGTCCCAAAAAGGCCCCATGGCCCGGTAGACCAGCTTGCGCTCGGTTTCGCTCTTGGCCAGGAAGGGCAGCAAGACCCCCGCCCCCAGGTCGAAGCCGTCCAGCATGAAATAGACGGCCCACAGGATTCCCCACAGGAAAAACCAGATGGCTCCCAGCATCACTCAACCCTCCCCGCCGGCGGCGGCAGCGGCCGTGGCCGGCTCCGGCCCCCGCCGGGCATGTTTGGCAATCAGATAGAAGGCCACTCCTCCCAGCAGGCCGTAGACCACAATGAAGGCCGCAAACGAGACGGCCACCTGGGGGGCGGCGATGGGAGAGACCGCCGCCGCGGTCCTCATCAACCCATAAACGATCCAGGGTTGGCGGCCCACCTCGGTGACTATCCAGCCTGCCTGCAAGGCCACATAGGGGAGCGGTATGGCATAGAGCATCACCTTTAAAAAGCAGGGGCTCGATTCCAGCTTATGGCGCTTGAACCAACCCACCAGCGTGAGCAGCGCGAAAAGGAGACCCAGGCCCACCATCACCCGGAAGGCCACGAAGGTCACGGTCACCGGGGGCCGGTCCTCCGGCGGGAAGTCCTTGAGCCCCTTAACCGTGGCCCTGGTGGAACCGTAGGCCAGCAGGCTCAAAACTCCGGGCAGCCGCCCGAACTCCATCAGGTTGCGCTCGTTCTTCACGTCCGGGATGAGGAACAGAAACTCGGGAGCGTCAGCCCTGGTCTCCCAAAAGGATTCCATGGCCGCCAGCTTGGCGGGTTGGATCCTGGCCACCTCCTCGGCATGGATATGACCCTGGAACAGCTCTCCCAGGGAGAAGATCAGGGCCATGCCCAATGCCAGGCGGAAGGATTTGTTGAAAAAAGTGGTGTGCTGCCGGCGCAGCAGATGGTAGGCGCTGACTCCCATGACGAAGAAGCCCGTCAGGATATAAGCCCCGAAAATGGTATGCATAAATATCTGGTAGGCGAAGGGCTGGGTGACCACCGCCAGAAAATCCTGGAGTTCGGCCCGGCCATTCTTGAGGACGTAGCCCACCGGATGCTGCATCCAGGCATTGGCGATTAAAATCCACAGGGCCGAGAGGTTGGAGGCCAGGGCCACCAGCCAGATGCACAGGGCGTGGAGCCGGGGAGAGAGGCGCCTCCAGCCGAAGACCCACACGGCCAGGAAGGTCGATTCCAGAAAGAAGGCCAGGGTGGCCTCGATGGCCAGCAGGGAGCCGAAGAGGTCACCCACGTAGCGGGAATACCGGGACCAGTTGGTGCCGAATTGGAACTCCAGGGTGATGCCGGTCACCACCCCCACCGCGAAATTGATGATCAGGATCTTCCCCCAGAACCTGGCCATCCGCCGGTACTCCTCATCCCCGGTCTTGACGTACACCGTCTCCATGATGGCGATCAGGACGGATAGTCCCAGGGTGAGCGGCACAAAGAGAAAATGGAACACTGTGGCCGCCGCGAACTGCAGGCGGGAGAGCATCAGGACGTCCATGGCGAGCTATCCTCCATTTCCGTATTACCTGAAATCTCTTTTAGGCACGGCTAAGGCCTCTGGCAAGAGGACACCAGATTATTACTGAATAATTATTACTGTTCGGCGCTTGCCGCCACCTAAAAAACCCGGCGGCTGCAAATTCCTTGGAGACAAGATCTATCCAGTTTATGCCAGCCTGATTGTGGTTGACATATGCGGCGGCGGCGGGTATGATTTGGTATCCGAGGCACCCTTCGGGGTTTAATAGGGAAGACGGAGTGTTAGCCGTCGCGGTCCCGCCGCTGTTACCGGGGACGAACCCTGCACAAAGCCACTGTTCCACCGGAGTGGGACGGGAAGGCGCAGGCATTAGGTCGATCCGGGAGCCAGAAGACCTGCCCGGAGGTTCGGCGCTTTTTGGTTAAAGGGCCCGGACCCTGGAGACGCCCTGGACGAGCGCCTCCTTCCCTTAAGGATTAAGAAACTGGGTGCATCCTTAAGTCCATTGGACTTAAGGATTTTTTTTTGGGGGGGACGCAAAGGTCAGGTGGCCGCCGCAGCGCTGGCTGCCGTTTCCCTCGTGATTCCGGAGCCGCTGGTCGGATTGCGGGCCGCGGCCCGAAGGCCCTGAGGAGTTGGCAGGATTGAAGGATTCTTCAAGGCTGAAGACTTTGGGCTACCGGGAGGTTACTCTGAGGACCGCGGGCCTGCTGGGTCCGGCGGGCACCAAGGCCCGGGGCCATGAATTCCACTACTCGGAAATCGAGGCGGAAACCGGAGAAGTGCGCAGGGTATACCAGATTGCAGGCCGCCACGGAGGCGCGCCGCCTCCGGAAGGCTATTCCCTGGGCAGCGTGCTGGCCAGTTACGTGCACCTCCATTTCAGCAGCAACCCGGAAGTGGCCCGCCATCTGGTGGACCATTGCCGCGCTTATAAGGAGAAGATATGAGCTGGGGGCCGCGGCTACCCGAAGAGATCGAGGCGGAGAGCTTTCGCCGCATCGAGGCCCAGGCGGGGGTCCATGGATTTCCGCCACCGGTCTGGATGGTGGTGCGACGGATGATCCACACCAGCGCCGACCTGGATTACCTCGAGAGCGTCCGGCTGCATCCCCGGGCCCTGGCCGCGGGGGTGGCGGCCCTGCGCCAGGGAGCCCCGCTGGCCACCGATACCCGCATGTTGCTGGCGGGCGTCTCCAGCGGCCGCTTGAGCCGGCTTAAAGTAACCCCCTTCTGCCTGATGGATGATCCGGAGGTGGCCCGGGAGGCGCGGCGCCAGGGGACCACCCGGGCGGCCGCGGCCATGGAGTCCGCTCTGCCGCGGCTGGCCGGGGGGATCGTGGCCATCGGCAACGCCCCCACCGCCCTGCTGCGCCTCCTCGAGCTGCTGGCCGCCGGGGCCCCGGCGCCTGCCCTGGTGGTGGGGCTACCGGTGGGTTGGGTCAATGCCGCCGAATCCAAGGAGGCCTTGACCCGCCAGGATTGCCCATTCATCACGGCCCTCGGGCCCAAGGGCGGCTCGGCGGTGGCCGCCGCGGTGATTAATGCCCTGGCCATCATGGCCCTAGAGGAGAGCGAGGCATGACCGGGAAGATCGGGACTCTTTACGGGATCGGCGTGGGACCGGGTGATCCGGATTTGATCACCCTAAAGGCGGTGCAGGTGCTCTCGCACATCCCCCACCTCTTCGCCTCGGGCTCCACCAAAAACAGCTACAGCCTGGCCATGAACATCGTACGCCGCTACGTCAACGGCGCCCGGATCGAACGTCTGTCCTTTCCCATGACCCGGGACCCCCAGGTTCTGCAAGCGGCCTGGGAGACTAACGCCAGGCGGGTCCTGGAAGTTCTGGCCACGGGGGTGGACGCCGCCTTCGTCACCCTGGGGGACCCCCTCACCTACTCTACCTTCGGCTACCTCTTGAAGACCTTGAAGCACCTGTGCCCGGAGGTGCGGGTGGTCACCATCCCCGGGATCACCTCTTACAACGCCGCGGCCGCCCTCACCCAGATCCCCTTGACCGAAGGGGAGGAATCCTTCGTGCTGGTGTCCGGGGCCGAGGGGGCCGCCCGGCTGCGGGAAATGGTGGAGCACAGCGACAATATCGTGATGCTGAAAACCTACCGCAACTTTCGGGAGATCTACCGGACCCTGGAGGACATGGATCTCCTGGACCGGGCCACCTGTATCAGCCGCTGCGGCCTGGAGGGAGAGACGGTGGTGGAGAACCTGCGGGATTATCACGAACAGCCCTTGCCCTATCTATCCATGATCATTATCAAAAGGAAAGGCAAGGGTTATTGACTACCGCTTCTCTAACCGGCAGCGGCTGGGGGCGGTGGCTGTTGCTGCTCCTGGTTGGCCTCGTGGTGGCCGCCTACTGGCTTGGCCTCTGGCCCGAGGCGCATGGGGTCTCAGCCCACAAGCTTTACCGGCAACTGGCCTGGCCCCTGCTGCGGCTGTTGCTTTACCTGGGGGCGGGCCTGCTACTGGGGCAGGCCATCGAGTCCCTGGGCTGGGCCGCCAAGTTGGGAAGTTGGGCCGCGCCGCTGCTGCGCTGGGGCCACCTCCGCAAGGAATGCGGGGCCAGTTTCACCGCCGCTTTTTTCTCCGGAATACTGGCCAACACCATGCTGGTCACCCTTTACCAGGAAGGCCGCATCGGCCGCCGGGAGCTGACCATTACCTATCTGCTCAACAGCGCCTTGCCGGTCTTTTTGCTGCACCTGCCCACCACTTTTTTTATCATCCTGCCCTTGACCCGGCAGGCGGGCTTGATTTATCTGGGGCTAACCCTGAGCGCGGCGGTGCTCCGCAGCGTCCTTCTCATGGTCTATTCCCGCTGGCGGCTGCCGGTCGAGAGTGGGGGCGAGTTCGCCGTGGCCGCGCCAGACCCCGGGAGAAAAGAGGGGTTGCGCCGGGAAATTTGGCAAAAGTTTCAGAGGCGGTTTTACCGGGTGATCCTCTTCACCATGCCCATTTATGTGCTGATTTTCGCGCTCAACGATTGGGGGATGTTCAAGTGGCTTGAGGGGGCTGCCGCCAGCCATGTGTCCCTAGGCCTTTTGCCTATGAAGGCGGCCAGCGTGGTAATGTTCAGCGTGGCGGCTGAATTCACTTCCGGGATGGCGGCCGCGGGAGCCTTTCTGCAGGCTGGGGCCCTGACGGTGCCCCAAACGGTGATAGCCCTGGTCCTGGGGAACATTGTGGCCACCCCCGTACGGGCCTTGCGCTATCAATTGGCCACCAACGTGGGGATCTTTTCCCCTAAGATGGGAATCGAGCTGCTGGTCTTGGGCCAGGGCCTGCGGCTCCTGAGCTTGGTTGCGGTGGCCGCGCCCTATGCCATCTGGGCGTGAGGCGGCGATGCTGATGCGGATTAGCCCAACCGATTGCTGAAGTTGTGGACTTAGATAATAATGATGACAGCCCGCCGCCCAGGCCTCGTCAAGAGCTGCGCCAGCCGGCCCGGGGTGTACGCCGGGTTTCGGGAGCGCGCCTGGCCTCAGACCTGGCTGGTGCTCCGTCCTCAAAACCTGGTGGCTGGCGTCGGATGCCACCCGGGCGTCGCCGCCGACGAAATCCTGAGATTCTTCCAGGATCCTTAAGAAGGAAAGACTGTCTCTGGCGTCCCTGAAGGCCCTGGCCAGCATCGAGGCCAGAAAAGGGGAACCGGGCTTGAAAGAAGCAGCCGCCAGGCTGGGAGTGGAATTCTTATGGTTCACCAAAGAAGAGTTACAGAGCGTACCGGTGCCCACCCCCTCGCCCCAGGTGATCCGGCTGGTGGGAGTGGTGAGCGTCGCCGAAGCTGCGGCCTTGAAAGCCGGGGGCGGGGATCTGGTCCTGACCAAACGGAAAAGGGGCAACCTCACCCTGGCAGTGGCCCATGCCGGGGACGCTTGACGGTCGTGAGTCTGGGCCCCGGGTTCCCGGATTATATCATCCCGAAGGCCAGGGCCGCGCTGGCTGAGGCCCAGGTGGTGGCGGGCTATCGCACTTACGTCGAGCTTTTGCAACCCCTGTTGACCCACCAGGAGGTGGTGGCCACCGGCATGAAGGGCGAAATGGAACGCTGCCAGATGGCCATAGACCGGGCCTTGCTGGGGACGCGGGTGGCCCTGGTCTCCGGGGGCGACGCCGGCATTTACGGCATGGCCGGGCTGGTTCTGGAGATTTGCGCCGCCCGGGGGCTGAAGATCGGTCCGCCGGATGGCGGAGAGGAGGAGGTAGATTTTCACCTGGAGGTGATTCCCGGCGTTCCGGCCCTGGCCGCAGGGGCCGCCCTCCTGGGCGCGCCGCTGATGCACGATTTCGCCGCCATCTCCCTGAGCGACCTCCTCACCCCCTGGGAGACCATCCAGAGGCGTCTGGAGCTGGCGGCCCAGGGAGATTTTGTCATCGTCCTCTACAATCCCCAAAGCAAGAAGCGCCACTGGCAACTGGCGGCGGTCCGGGAGTTGCTGCTCCGGTTTAAGGACCCGGGCACCCCGGTGGGCCTGGTCGGAAGGGCCATGCGCCCGGGCCAGGAGAGCGTCATCACCAGCCTTAAAGAAATGCTGGCATACCCGGTGGACATGCAAACGGTCATTATCGTGGGCTCGTCCCGGACCTTCACCTACGGCCCCTATATGATCACTCCCCGGGGTTACCTGGATAAATACCAGGTGAAGGAAGGGCAGGAGATATAATCAGTCCGCACAGGCGAGACGCCTGTGCCACCAATCTGGAAGCCGAAAGCCGAAAACTCTATTTATGAAATACCATCTCTTAATGATCCTGGGCTCCGGCTCGGACGTAGGCAAGAGCATCATCACTGCCGGCCTCCGCCTGGCGGTGCGCCGGCGGGAGGAAAACCAACGGCTTCTGCAAGCCCTGGAGCAGATCCTGATAGAGGGGCGCCCGTGAAGCTGGCCCTGCCTTTTCTCGCCGGATACTTGCTGGACCTGCTGCTGGGGGACCCGCCGCAATGGCCCCATCCCGTGCGGCTCCTGGGCCGGGCCTGCGAATATTGGGAGTCGGTCCTCTACCAAACCCGAGTGGCGGCGGGAGCCCTCTTCTGGCTGGCGGTGATGGGCACGGCCTTAACCGGGGTCTTGGGATTGGTGGTGGCGGCGGCCTTCCTGCCTCGGGTGGCCGGCCTGGTCCTGATCACCTACTTGATTTACGCCGGTCTGGCCACCCGCGGCCTGCACCTGGAAAGCCGCCAGGTGGAGGAGGCCCTGGCCCGGAAAAATTTGCCCGAGGCCAGGGCCCGCCTGTCCATGATCGTGGGCCGGGAAACCTCCCAGTTGGATGCGGAGGAGATCCACCGGGCGGTCCTGGAAACCGTGGCGGAGAATTTAGCGGACGGGGTGGTGGCCCCCATGTTCTTCACCCTGCTCCTGGGCCTGCCAGGCCTGTTTCTTTATAAGGCCGCCAATACCATGGACAGCATGGTGGGGTACAAGAATTACCGCTATCGCCGGTTTGGCAAGGTGGCGGCCAGGGCCGATGACATCCTCAACTTCCTGCCGGCCCGCCTGGCCGCCCTGCTGCTGGTGGCGGCCGCCGAGGCGGCGGGAGCGGACCCACGGGGAGCCTGGCGCATCCTGCGCCGGGATGCCGCCAAGGCCAGCAGCCCCAACGCCGGCTGGCCCGAGGCCGCCATGGCCGGGGCCCTAAGGGTGCGCCTGGGGGGGCCCGCCACCTACTCCGGCCAGCGGCTGGACAAGCCCTTCATCGGCGACCCGCATACCTCTCCTCTTTCCGGAGAGAACTACCGCCAGGCCATCCGCCTCCTCTACGCCGCTTCCCTCATGATGGCGGCCATCACCTTCCTGTCCCTCCTGGCCAGCGGCGCCGGGGTCTGGGGGATCCTGGGATGGTGGCGCTGACCTTTAATCCGCCGCGATGCCCCCGCAAAGCCGCAACCAAAAAAGACCTGAACGGTCTTATCTTCAGGAGCGCCTTTATCTGCGTATCGGTTGCAACCGGGCAGGCCGTCCTCAGTCCCCGGCCTTGCGGCCCACCAGCACCATGATGGGGTAGGCAAAATAGATCTCTTTATCCCGCCAATGCGCCCCCACCCCCAGGTCGTCTTTGCCGATATCTTCCCGAAAGATCTTTCTGATCTTTTCTTTATCCCCGGGATTGGGGAAGGAGGCCTGCAGATGGACTTCAAGGTTCCGTTCCGTCTTGAAGAACCGGGTCCTGAGATCCCGGAGGTTGAGCCTGGCAGCCATCTCTGACAACTCCACCGGGGCCAGGTTGCGGACGTGGGAGGGGTCCCGTAATTTCTCCACCCGGTCGAAGGCCTCCCGTTTTTCGGGAAGCATCGCCACATCGGCCACCAGGACCCTTCCCTCCCCTGTGTTGCAGACCCGGACCATTTCGGCGAATACCGCTTGGGGTTCGAGAAAATGGTGAAAGGCGTAGCGGCTAACCACCAGGGAAAATGAGGCGTCCGGGTAAGGCAGGTCCAGTACGTCGCCGACCTGCCAGGTAAGATTGGTGAGCTTCCTCTCCTGCTGTATCTCTTGAGCCCGGGTAATCATGGCCGGGGTGAGATCGATTCCGGTGACGTGCCGGGCCCGGGCGGCGAAGGCCAGGGCCACCAGGCCGGGGCCGCAAGCCACGTCCAGGACGGTGTCAGCCGGGCCCACCCCGGACATCTGCAACAGCAGTTCGAGGAAAATCTCTTGGGAATGGGCCGGCTGGTTTGAGAAGGGCACCGCCTGCCGAGTGAACTGGTCGAGGATGGCAGCCTGATGCCCTGCTTTCTTGTCGTTCGCCATTGCTCTTGCCACCTTGATCAAAATGAAGGGGCCGCTGGCCGAAAACCACCCCTCCTCGGAAACGGCATAAAAAAAGACGAGGCCGGCAATCCAGCGTTACCGACCTCGTCGTGTTATCAGACCCAGCCGGGGCTTGGCAGGCCTCCCTGCATCGGCGCCTGGCCCCAGTCAGGGCCGGTTAAATCAACCTTAAGTCGGCCCCGCTTTGCCGGCCGCGGTCCACCGCCGGCCCCCAAACCCAGCCGCGCCGCAGCTCCTCCGGAGCCAGGCGGCCCAAGTCTTCCGGGGGCAAGGCCGCGGGCCAGAACCATAAACGCCACCAGGGCCGGTGTACCTGGCGCCATTTTTTCGGCTGGCCGTGAGGGTGGGCCCGTTTAATGTCAATGATGTTGTTCATCAGCGCAATCTGCGGGCTGCCGGATCAACCCGGACTGGCAACCCTCTCCCTAACTTTTTATTATTATACATTTCCTAAAATTTTTCCAATCCTAAATTTCGGGTTTAGGATAGGAGCAGGGGGCGCAGGAGCAGGCGGGTCAACCTGGCCAGCCGCCTGGCCCCCTCTTTTCCTGTGGGGCCCCAAGGATTAGAATGGGAATCATGCGCCTCATCGGCCACCTGGACATGGACGCCTTTTTCGCCGCCATCGAAGAGCGGGACGAACCTAAGCTCAAAGGGAGGCCACTGGTGGTAGGGGCCGACCCCGCCGGCGGCCAGGGCCGGGGAGTGGTCTCCACCGCCAACTACCCGGCCCGGCAATACGGCATCCACTCCGCCATGCCCATCTCCCGCGCCTGGAAGCTTTCGGAGGCGGCCCGGCGCCGGGGTTTGCCCCCGGCAGCCTTCGTCCGGGGGAACCACCGGAAATATTCGGAAGTCTCCCGGCGCATTATGGAGATCTTGCGCCGCCAGGCCCCCTTGGTGGAGGAGGCCAGCGTCGATGAGGCTTACTTCGACCTCAGTTTCACCGGTTCCGTCGATGCCGCGGTGGCCATCTGCCGGAAAATCAAGGAGGAGATCCAGGCCCGGGAGCAGCTCACCGGCTCCATCGGCCTGGGCCCCAACAAATTGGTGGCCAAGATCGCCTCGGATTTCCAGAAGCCCGACGGCCTCACGGTGGTCACGGCCGAGCAGGCGGAGGACTTTCTGGCCCCTTTGCCGGTGCGCAAGATCCCGGGCATCGGTCCTAAAAGCGAAAAGTTACTGGCCCGCCTGGGGATCAAGTCGGTCCGGGATTTGAAGCGCTTTTCGCCCCAGGAACTTAAGGATAAGTTCGGCAAGTGGGGCCCGGAACTTTACGAGCGCCTGCGCGGCCGCCACGACAGCCCCCTGGTGCTGGAATGGGAGCCGAAATCGGTGGGGGAGCAGGAGACCTTCACCCGGGACAACCTGGACCTGCCGTTCATCTTCACCCGCCTCTGGCTCATGTGCCGGGAGGTTTTCCGGCGGGTGCAGGCCGAGGGGTTTCACAGCTACCGCACCGTGGTAGTTACGGTGCGCTTCGCCGACTTCGCCACCCACTCCCGCTCCCGGACGCTCCCCAACCCATCCCCATCGCCGCGCACCCTGCGCTTCGAGGCTATGAAACTGCTGATGCCCTTTCTGGATCATCGGGAAAACCCCAAGCGAAAAATGATCCGCCTCATAGGGGTTCGGGTGGAAAAGTTGGGGAAGTGAGAAAGCGGTATGAAGGCCAAGAATAATGC
>JBAVAG010000044.1:0-2474 GCA_049585595.1 Desulfobaccales bacterium | reverse complement strand
CCCCCACCCTAACCCTCCCCCCTCAAGGGGGAGGGAACTACACCAGCATCTTCGATTTTGTCGATGTCAAGATTTTTAGCAAAGCCGCGAATCAATGCTTTTTAATTTCGTTAAACCCGGCTTTTTTGATTTCTAGAGTGGAGGACCAATTTCCCCGAAGATATTCAATTTGTTCCTCAAAAACATATTTGTGTCTGAGTTGGGGCAATAGGAAAAAAACAACATGAGAACTTTTAAATGAATAGATTTCTTTAATACCAATGCTTTTTTTAAGATCATTTGCCATAGTCTCAATAAACAAATCCACGCCTCCGCGTGGCCTTGGAAATTGCTGATAAAAGATAATTGAATGCCCTCTCAAGTATGAATGACATAATTCACACCAAAATAGATATTTGGTTGAATACTTAGTACCATAATGGCAAGACATTACATTCAAACCATTATCTGGGTCATAAAATAGTATATCACATTTCGTACATTGCCCAAGAAAATTATTAAAATATCTTGCCCTTCCATCTCTGTCAGGTCGAACATTTTCTGAATATAACAAGGAACTTGATCCTAAACAAGCTTCGCTATAGGCATTCTCTACATTGCGGTTATTCCCATTGTTAATATCAAGACTTCTTAAATAGTTGAATAGGGTATAATCTAATTTACTTTAAATATTTGGTATTGGTAATTGAAGATATTTGGTTCTTTTTCCGTGAGGCGTATTGTCATCTGGATTTAGCATCCAGCACACTCCCAGCGTTAGGTCGCTTTTTTTATCATTATTTTTTGAATCGGTAGATCTTGTTAAAACACGAAGCAATCCATACTTCCTAAAATCATTGATATCGCCAAAAAATTGGTTTTTCATGATATTCCTCCCTTTACAGTAGGATGGGCCGGGGTCAATTCAAGAAATTACAAAATCAGCATACAATCCCCATAACTGTAAAACCGATATTTCTCCTTCACCGCCTCGGCATAGGCCCGCAGGACCAGGTCCCGGCCGGCGAAGGCGCTCACCAGCAGCAGCAAGGTCGATTGGGGCAGGTGGAAATTGGTGAGCAGCCGGTCCACCGCCTGGAAGCGGTAGCCGGGGTAGATATAGAGGTCGCACCAGCCCCGGCGGGCTTGAAAACCCGAGGGCGAGGCGCAGTGTTCCAGGACTCGGACGCAGGTGGTGCCCACCGCGGTGATCTTCTGCCCCCTCGCCTTCGCCTGGTTGAGGCGGGCGGCCGCGGCCTCGGACAGCTCAAAATATTCCGGCAGCATCCGGTGCCGGGTATAGTCCTGCTCCTTAACCGGCAAGAAGGTGCCGGGCCCGACGTGCAAGGTGATGGTCACCGTCTCGATGCCCCTATGGGCCAGCTCCTGGAAGACCTCCTGGGTGAAGTGCAAACCCGCAGTGGGACAGGCCACCGCTCCGGTCTCTCTGGCGAAGATGGTCTGGTAGCTCTCCCGGTCCGCCTCCCCGGCCGGGCGGCGGAGGTAGGGCGGCAGCGGCACTTCCCCGGCTGCCAACACCGTTGCCAAGACCTCCGTGGCCGCCACCAAGCGCAGCTCCGCCACCCCGGGCTGGGGCAGGGAGAGGACCTGCGCCTGCAACTGGGGGCCGCAGCGCAGGACCTGGCCCGGCCGCAACCGCCCCCGGTGGCTGGCCCGGACCCGGGCAGCTTCCCGGCCGTTCCCTTCCGGCCTGGGCAGGTGGTGCAAAAGCAGCTCCACCCGGCCGCCGCTCTCCTTGACCCCCTGGAGGCGGGCGGGAAAGACCCGGGTGTCGTTGACCACTAGCAGGTCGCCTTCGTTTAGGTGAGCGGCCAGGTCCCGGAAGCCGGCGTGGCCAATCTCTCCCGTCTCCCGGGAGAGCACCAGGAGGCGAGAGGCATCCCTTGGGGCCAGGGGATATCGGGCCACCAATTCCCGGGGCAGGTGGTAGTCGAAATCAGCGATCCGGGTCATCGGGACCCTCTGGCGGGCGGCCCGAAGGAGAGGCGGATATATTCCCTCTCCTCTTTCCGGCTCTTCACTTCTTCGTTGATGCGGGCCTCCAGCAACCGCGCCAGCATTTCCCTGATGAGGGGACCGGGCTGGTAGCCCATGGCCACCAGGTCCCGGCCCCGGAGTTCCGGCTTGAGCTTCTTGAGATGGGTAAAAAAGAGGGAGATGCTTCGCCGGGCGGACTCCTGCCGGGCTTTGCCCAGCATGTAAAGGAGGTCTTCCACGGTCAGCGGCGCCAGCAGGTGGTAGATCTGGCTGCGGCTCGGGTTCCCCAGGTGGACCAGGGCGGCCAGGGTCCGGTCCGCGGCCTCCTTGCCCAGCACCAGGGCCGCGGCCAGTTTGGGGGAGAGGTTGAAGCCCCCCAACATCTCCTGCAACTCCCTGGGACTGAGCGCTTCCACCAATCCCAGGAAATAGACCTGCCACCGCTGGTAGCGGTCCTCCAGGTAGAGGAGGTCGTACCAGGAGAGCACGGCCCGGAG
>JBAVAG010000043.1:0-3370 GCA_049585595.1 Desulfobaccales bacterium | reverse complement strand
CGTCCGGCGGACTGAAGTTGTACTGCTGGCGCAGAATCTCTCGGTACGACTGACCGCCGTCTGCTGACCATCGCAAAACGAATTCTTGGGTGCGCTCCTGCTTATCTTCATGGAACGCCAGGTGGATCCGGTTAAGTCTTAAAGGCTCATCAAACAGGAGGCGGAGTGTCTGCTCCCCAGGCTGCGCGGCCCGCCAACCCGAGCCAATACCCGGAATCAGTGCCGATTCAATCGGATAGTCGGCATCTTCGGAGGTGATTTCGACCTGTACCAAGCGTTCCAGGTCTAGCCAGCCCGGCTCGGCGGCTGCGACCTGACGAGGGCCATGAGCGATAATGCGTTTGCGCCTGGATATTCCTAATTCTTCATTATTTCGCCGCTTACCGCCTCTACGGTTTTCAGGCCGTATATCCGTCCATCTCCTTATAGCTTTTCACCCTGCTCAAGTTGGAGCCTCATAGTCCCTTAACCAGGCCACCAGGTCAGGCTTATAGAACCGCCAACCCTTGCCCGCCTTGCGGGCCGGCAAAATCTTCCGCCTGGCATAATCCCGCACCGTGAAGGACGTCAGCTTCAAAAAAGCCGCGGCTTCCTCTGTGGTCAGCACCAGATTATTTTCCATAGACCTCCCTCCATTTTGCCTTTTTAAATATATTTTATATAGCTATTTAAGTAAATATAAAAATATACTTTTATATACTGAGTAAATATATAGCTTGACAAACAAATATAAAAATATAAATACATATATTAACCAATATAAACGTTGACGTTGACATGGTCTTATCGGTGATTATTTTAAGTGAAAGGATTTCCGGGCTTGGGATCATGGCAGGGAATTGCCGGCAAGGGAAAAGGGCAAGGAGGAGCCGGTTGACCAGGCCGATAACCAGGGGCTCACCAGGTGGGTTGCCTGGCCGCCTCATCGCAGGTCCAATCTCCCAACAAGAGGAGGAGTAGAGCATGCCTTTAATCCATGTGGTGCTGGTCCTGATCGTAGTTGGTGTTCTTCTCTGGCTCGTCAACTCATACATCCCAATGGCGGGCTCCATTAAGTCGATCTTGAATGCTGTCGTAGTCATTGCAGTGGTCTTGTGGCTCCTGACCGTTTTTGGGCTCATGGGTGAAATCACCAAGTTCCGGGTGGGGAAGTAGAAGAAATCTCTAATTAAAGGAAGAGCACATGCCATACCAACCATACCTCGGGCCAGTCGTTTCTTTAATCGCCGGGATATTGATATTGATTCAACCCGGTCTGTTGAGCATTATTGTGGCGGTTTACCTGATTGTCATAGGCGTGCTGGGTCTGATGGGGGCGCGGCCCTCGGGCTTCTGGCGCCGATAATCCTTTCGCCGCCCCAAAAGCAGCCTGCGGGAACTCGAGGCAGAAGAGAAATAAGACCGCCTTAACAATACTACGGAGGAAATTCCCATGAACCGGGTACCCAAAATATCAGCGTGGCTGGCGCTCTGGCTTTTCATCGCCGCGGCCCTGGCCATTTTCCCAGGCGCCGCCGCCGGCCAGAGCGGAGAGACGCCGGGGATTATGCAGACAGTCCAGTACAACGAAGAATATGGGGGCCGGGTATATAGTGGGACTCTGGACATCCGCATCCAATCCGAAACTGGGGGCCCCCCCCCGGGAGAGCTGGCGCTCATCGATCCTTCCGGAGACAGGACGGGTCTGAGGCCGGGGAGATCCACGTCCGCAATCCGATTAGCGGCCTTTATAACCTGCGGATAATCGGCCGGGAAAACGGGGTTTACGCCTTGTTTCTCAAGGCTTATGGCAGAAACGGCAGCACCTCGGATGTGCGGTTCACGCATGAGACCATCAACGACGGAGAAGTCCATCACTATTCGATTTACTTTTCAGCCAGGGGACCCAAGCTCAATGTGCGGAAAACCCAAATAACCCCGGAAGAGTAAAATTACCCCAGTTGCGGGTTGAAGAACCAGGTTCCAGGCAGCAGTTTTGGACAGGCGCAGATGGGCTGCCGCATAACGTGGGATAAAACTCTTACCGAATGGAGGATGACATGAAAGGTAAATTCAATTTCAAGTTAGGGGCGCTCTGCGCCATCCTGGGTGCGATGCTGCTGATACCCGCATTGGGCCAGGCCAAAGAGGACGAAGGGGCGGCCTACAAGAAACAGAGAGCCCAGATGATCAAAGAGCTGAAGCTTACTCCTGAAAAAGAGAAGGCAGTTCTGGCGGTGGAAGATAAGTATTTGGGAGAGCGCAAAGAAATCATCGCCAGCGTCAAGAAAGCTTATGAGGAGTTGCAGACGGCGGCGGCGGCGGCCAACCCGGACGAGGCGAAGCTAAAGGAATTGGTAAGCACGCTGACCACCGCCCAGGATAAATTGTTTGCTTCTTTTAAGAGTCAGCGGGACGAGGAACTGGCGCTTATGACCCCGGTTGAACAAGCCAGGTATTTTCAAGTACTGGCCCAGTGGCGCCAGAAGATGATGGGTAAACGTCACCCGAAAGCCGCCGCGGAGAAGGAATAATCCAAAAGGACCGGTTATCTTTCAGAAAGACTTGCCCACCCTTCGGCCCTGTCGTTGGCATGGCCTTCCCGGTCCCAGGGCCCCAATGGCAATAACGTATCTCCCCTTGGGCTGAGGCAAAACGAGGCAACTGCCCAGGGAGTTGCCGGGGGGCCTAGTGCCCGCCGGTGACCTGGGCTTGGAAATGTCAAGGAGGATCTCAATGAAGAAATTTTGGTTATGTCTAGGGATAGCCCTTATTCTGGCCTGTTGGTCCGGGAAAGGATACTACGGTTTTGGAACCTGTCCAGCTTTCGGACAGCCCTACTATGGTGGCAACTTGTCTTGCGACCCCAACGACCCTACTTGTTACAATGAATATTATGCCGCGCCAACTGCGAACCCACTTGCCCAATTGCTCTACTATGTCGCGCCACCGGTAGTAGTGGTGCAGCCGGCCTATGAGCCGCGCCGAGGCCACGAGCGCCAAGAGCCCCGCCGTGGGGGCGAAGGCCGTGGTGGGGGCAAAGAAGAGGAGCATCGCCGCTAATAAAGAATGACCGGTGCCGGGTTGAACTCGGTAAAAGAGGTTCCAAGCACCAGGTTGGGACAGCTGCAAGCTAAGGCTGCCGCATAACTTAACCTAACCACAAAAGGGAAATAAAATGGGCCTTATTTTAATCATCATACTCATCCTCTTTCTCGTCGGCGCCTTTCCCAGGTGGCCCCATAGCCAAAATTGGGGGTATGCCCCGAGTGGTATTCTGGGGACGATCCTGATAGTGGTTCTCATCCTGTTTCTGCTTGGGCGTATTTAGGAGAATTGAGGGAATCGAACCGGAGGTGCACAGGCCAGGGATAAAGGTGGCTGGCAAAGA
>JBAVAG010000042.1:0-52598 GCA_049585595.1 Desulfobaccales bacterium | reverse complement strand
ACGCATTAAGTGCCCCGCCTGGGGAGTACGGCCGCAAGGTTAAAACTCAAAGGAATTGACGGGGGCCCGCACAAGCGGTGGAGCATGTGGTTCAATTCGACGCAACGCGAAGAACCTTACCTGGGCTTGACATGTGGGGAATCCCATGGAAACATGGGAGTGCGTAGCAATACGAGCCCCAACACAGGTGCTGCATGGCTGTCGTCAGCTCGTGTCGTGAGATGTTGGGTTAAGTCCCGCAACGAGCGCAACCCTTGTCTCTAGTTGCCACCATTCAGTTGGGCACTCTAGAGAGACTGCCGGTGATAAACCGGAGGAAGGTGGGGACGACGTCAAGTCCTCATGGCCTTTATGCCCAGGGCTACACACGTGCTACAATGGGCGGTACAAAGGGTTGCAAACCCGCGAGGGGGAGCCAATCCCAAAAAGCCGTCCTCAGTTCGGATTGGAGTCTGCAACTCGACTCCATGAAGTTGGAATCGCTAGTAATCGCGGATCAGCATGCCGCGGTGAATACGTTCCCGGGCCTTGTACACACCGCCCGTCACACCACGAAAGCCGGTTGTACCAGAAGTCGCTGGCCCAACCCTTCGGGGAGGGAGGCGCCCAAGGTGTGTTCGGTGATTGGGGTGAAGTCGTAACAAGGTAGCCGTAGGGGAACCTGCGGCTGGATCACCTCCTTTCTAAGGTGCTACCAAGCACAAAGCACTCGCCCTCGGGTCTCACTATTTAGTTTTGAAGGAGCAAGCACCGACAGCAGGCCAACAAAGGAGCTCTATGCCTCAGTCTGAGGCCCTCGCCTTCAGGCTGATTTTCTTTCTCTGCGGAGGGCCTATAGCTCAGTCTCGGTTAGAGCGCACGCCTGATAAGCGTGAGGTCGTTGGTTCAACTCCAACTAGGCCCACCATTTCCATGGGGGTGTAGCTCAGCCGGAAGAGCGCCTGCTTTGCACGCAGGAGGTCATCGGTTCGAATCCGTTCACCTCCACCAGCTCTTTAAAAATTAGTTGTAGGGGCAGGTTTAAACCTGCCCCTACACCGAAAGATTTTCCGGGGTTTTATTTAGGATCCCGGTGCTCTTTGACAACTGAATCTGGAAGTGAAGAGAAGGTCCTTAGGAGTTTCCCAAGGCAAGAGGGCTTATGGTCAAGCTACTAAGGGCGATCGGTGGATGCCTTGGCGTTGAGAGGCGATGAAGGACGTGGCTAGCTGCGATAAGCTTCGGGGAGCCGCTAAACAGGTTGTGATCCGAAGATCTCCGAATGGGGCAACCCGGCCCGGGTAATGCCGGGTCATCGTACACTGAATACATAGGTGTACGAGGCGAACGGGGTGAAGTGAAACATCTCAGTAACCCCAGGAAAAGAAATCAAATGAGATTCCCTCAGTAGCGGCGAGCGAACGGGGAATAGCCTAAACCGCGGTCGTGTAAGCCGGCAAGCGTTGCGGCCGCGGGGTTGCGGGGCCAGTTTGGAGGCGGTTGCCGCCGCCTCGGAAAGTTACCAACCGCCTGTCTAGTCGAAGGGCCTGGAAAGGCCCACCATAGAGGGTGACAGTCCTGTAGACGAAAGGCAGGTGGCTTTCTGGAACTGGTTCCCAAGTACCACGGGACACGTGGAACCCCGTGGGAAACCGGGAGGACCATCTTCCAAGGCTAAATACTACTCAACGACCGATAGTGAACGAGTACCGTGAGGGAAAGGTGAAAAGAACCGCGGGAGCGGAGTGAAATAGAACCTGAAACCGATCGCTTACAAGCTGTGGAAGGACCATAGCAGGTTTCGGCCTGCTGGTCTGACTGCGTGCCTTTTGCATAATGAGTCAGCGACTTACTCTTGGTGGCGAGGTTAAGCCGTAAGGCGGAGCCGTAGCGAAAGCGAGTCTGAATAGGGCGTATTAGTCGCCGGGAGTAGACCCGAAGCCGGGTGATCTATCCATGGCCAGGGTGAAGGTCGGTTAACACCGACTGGAGGCCCGAACCAGTTAACGTTGAAAAGTTATTGGATGAGCTGTGGATAGGAGTGAAAGGCTAATCAAACTCGGTGATAGCTGGTTCTCCCCGAAATATATTGAGGTATAGCCTCCCGTGATGAGCCTCGGAGGTAGAGCACTGGATGGACTAGGGGTCTCACAAGATTACCAAACCCAACCAAACTCCGAATGCCGAGGTCTTTAGCGGGGGAGTCAGACTGCGGGTGATAAGATCCGTGGTCGAGAGGGAAACAACCCAGACCGCCAGCTAAGGTCCCCAAATTTAGGCTAAGTGGGAAAGGATGTGGATCCGCCCAGACAACCAGGAGGTTGGCTCAGAAGCAGCCACCCTTTAAAGAATGCGTAATAGCTCACTGGTCGAGTGGGTCTGCGCCGAAAATGTAACGGGGCTCAAGCCTAGTACCGAAGCTGCGGGTGTCAGGTTTTCCTGGCGCGGTAGGGGAGCGTTGTCGTAGCCTGTGAAGGCGTACCGTAAGGAGCGCTGGAGGTCCGACAAGTGCTTATGCTGACATGAGTAACGATAAACGGGGCGAGAAACCCCGTCGCCGTAAGCCTAAGGTTTCCTGGGTAAAGTTAATCTTCCCAGGGTTAGTCGATCCCTAAGCCGAGGCCGAAAGGCGTAGGTGATGGAAAACGGGTTGATATTCCCGTACCACCTGGTGCGCGTTGACCGATGGGGGGACGCAGGAGGGTAGGCCATCCGGGTGTTGGACGTCCCGGTTCAAGCTTGTAGGGGGGAGTGCCAGGCAAATCCGGCGCTCCTTAACCCCGAGAGGTGATGAGGAGAGGCTCTGCCTCACAAACTGGTTGATCCCACGCTGCCAAGAAAAGCCTCTAGGTAGTTCGCCAGGTGATCGTACTGCAAACCGACTCAGGTAGGCGAGGAGAAAATCCTAAGGCGCTCGAGAGAACCCTGGTTAAGGAACTCGGCAAAATGACACCGTAACTTCGGGAGAAGGTGTGCCCTCATTAGGTGAAAGGACTTGCTCCTGGAGCCGAAGGGGGTTGCAGAGAAATGGGGGTGGCGACTGTTTACTAAAAACACAGGACTCTGCTAAGTCGCAAGACGACGTATAGGGTCTGACGCCTGCCCGGTGCCGGAACGTTAAGGGGAGGGGTCATTCGGGGCAACCCGGAGAAGCTCTAAACCGAAGCGCCGGTAAACGGCGGCCGTAACTATAACGGTCCTAAGGTAGCGAAATTCCTTGTCGGGTAAGTTCCGACCTGCACGAATGGCGTAACGATTGCCCCGCTGTCTCGACCAGGGACTCGGTGAAATTGTATTCGCGGTGAAGATGCCGTGTACCCGCAACAAGACGGAAAGACCCCGTGCACCTTTACTACAGCTTGGCATTGGATTTTGGAATAACTTGTGTAGGATAGGTGGGAGGCGACGATCTCCGGATGCTAGTTCGGAGGGAGCCAACCTTGAAATACCACCCTGGTTATTCTAGAATTCTAACCCAGTCCCGTGATCCGGGACGGGGACATTGCCTGGTGGGTAGTTTGACTGGGGCGGTCGCCTCCTAAAGCGTAACGGAGGCGCGCGAAGGTTCCCTCAGGCTGATTGGAAACCAGCCGTTGAGTGTAAAGGCATAAGGGAGCTTGACTGCGAGACCTACAAGTCGAGCAGGTACGAAAGTAGGCCTTAGTGATCCGGCGGTCCCGTATGGAAGGGCCGTCGCTCATCGGATAAAAGGTACGCCGGGGATAACAGGCTGATCTTCCCCAAGAGTTCACATCGACGGGAAGGTTTGGCACCTCGATGTCGGCTCATCGCATCCTGGGGCTGAAGAAGGTCCCAAGGGTTTGGCTGTTCGCCAATTAAAGCGGTACGTGAGCTGGGTTTAAAACGTCGTGAGACAGTTTGGTCCCTATCTGTTGTGGGCGTAGGAGATTTGAGAGGAGCTGTCCCTAGTACGAGAGGACCGGGATGGACGAACCTCTAGTGTTCCGGTTGTGCCGCCAGGCGCAGCGCCGGGTAGCTATGTTCGGACCGGATAACCGCTGAAAGCATCTAAGCGGGAAGCCGACCTCAAGATTAGATCTCCCGGGTCGCAAGACCCCTAAAGGCCCCTGGTAGACCACCAGGTTGATAGGCCGGAGGTGGAAGCGCAGCAATGCGTGCAGCTGACCGGTACTAATCGGCCGTGAGGCTTGACCATATTCTCTCTTGTCTTCGGTAACTGTCAAGGACTTCTCTTCTTCCGGATCGGTTGGTATTAGTGGCATCCTGGGCGCAGGATCTAGATTCTGCGGCGCCCGCGGTGCCTCGGAAGGATAGGCCGGTTTTCAGGTTTTGCTGACAACTGTCTCAAGGTTTCCGGTGGCCATGCCGCAGGGGTCACACCCGATCCCATCCCGAACTCGGTAGTTAAGCCCTGCAGGGCCGATGGTACTACGTGGGTGACTGCGTGGGAGAGTAGGACGCCGCCGGATTTAATTTATAGCAGCAAGCCCGCCCCTTGACGGAGGCGGGCTTTTTTTGTTATTGGGTATGTAGAAGGCGATGGAGGTTAACATGCCGATTCAATATTTTACTGATCCCAAGGGGAAGAATGCGGCGGTGGTCGTGCCTATGGAGGAATGGGAAGCCTTGCAAGAGAAACTGGACAAACTAACTCCTGCCGAAGCATCGGCTTCCGATGCCACTTGGGAGGATTATCTTGCGGGTAAGACCAAGCCTTTGGCCCAAGTCATGAAAGAACAATTGCATGGGCGCACAGGTTGAAAACCTGGGCCACCAGATAAAGGAAATGGTGGGCAGTGTCCACCCTACACAGAAGGCAGGACGCCGCCAGCCAACCGGCTGGAAGCCTGTGCCACTGTCGCCCCTACGGCTGATTGCCCTTGGCTGATCCGTCTTCCCCGGTGATTCCCCAGGACTCCACTACTTCCCCGAGGGTTGGGGATGGCCCCGCGGCCGGGCCCCCGGCTTGCAGCACCCGGTCCAGGGCCGCGGCTAGCCTGGGGTCCGCTTCCAGGGACTGATGAATGGCGGCCGCACGTCCGCGTCGCAGGCATTCCAGGACCTCGGCCATGGTCACATGATCCAGCCGCAGGTTAGGCAGGAACTGAGGCGACTGCACCCGCTTGTCTGGAGCCACCTGCACCACCAGATTGCAGTCCTTAAGCATCTGGACTACCCGCTCCGCCAGGTTGTTGCCCTGAGGCAGGATCTCCGCCAGTTCCTCCAGGGACAAGGGCGGCTGCCGCCGGTGGAGGCGGGCGCTGATGCTGAGCAGGGCCGCCAGGCCCAGGTATTCGTCCACCGGCTCCGGGGCCGGGTCCGGCCGGCGGAACTCCCGGGTGAGACGGTCCAGGTGCTGGTGGGCAAAGGCAACCTCGGTGCCGAAGAGCAGGATGAGCCAGCACCAGAACATCCAGATAAAGATGAAGAGCAGATTATAGAGGGTGCCGTAAATAGCGTTGTAATAGGCCGATCTCCCCTGGAGCGCAATGAACAGCCACTGGGCCAACTGCCAGACGCTGCCCCCCACCACCCCGCCCAGGACCGCGGACCAGAAACGTACCCTGGTATTGGGCATTACCAGGTAGATGAAGATAAAGGCCAGCCACAGCACACCCAGGGAGACCAGCCATCGGGTGGCGGTGAAGAAGATTCCGGGCAACACTGCCGCCAGGAAGTCATGGATACCCAGATGAATGCTCAAGAAAGAGGCGGAGAGGGAGAGGGCCACTGCCATGAGGATGGGAAAGAGCAGGAAAATGGCCAGGTAGTCGCTGACTTTGCGGCTCCAGGCGCGGGTATGGCCGACCTGCCAGGTCTTATTGAAGGCCTTCTCCACGTTGGTCATGATGAGGGTCAGGTCACACAACAGGACCACCACCCCGAAGACCCCCAGGGAGGTCACCCCGGTATGTTCGATGTAATAGAGGATCTGGTTGACGAAATTTTTGGAGCCGGGGGCCAGGTTCTCCAGAAAATAGGTGGCCAGAAGGCGAGGCATGCCGATGGCCTGGAGGATGGCGAAGAGCAGGGCGAACAGGGGAATAAAACCCAGAATAGTGGTGTAGGCCAGGGCCGAGGAGCGCACCAGAGACTGGTTCCGGAAGAGGCCGCGAACCCCCAGGATCAGGACGCGGAGGAACTGGCAAGCCAGGAGAACAGCCGGCCGGTGGCCTTCGTCCTGCCAGAGACGGCGCCGGAAAAAATCAGCAACTCTGCTCAGTAGCTGGCCCAATTCCGGGACCCTTCCAGGGATGTGTGCGGTTGACAGAAAATGGGAAGCTCAAATCTCCCACGGAGAGCTCCGCGTTCCCTGTGGGCGGCCAGAGCCCATCCTTGCAGCCTGCGCCACAGTTGCCCCTTCGATATCTTTTTCGAAACTCAAAAGGGGGCGACCCAATCACAGGCTGGAAGCCTGTGCCACTGTCGCCCCTACAACTTCAGTGCTACTCGACCAAGCCCTGAACCAGGGGGGCCTCCCCGTTGATCTCCACGGGCACCGCCTTGCCGGTGTTTTCGCCGAATTTCTGGAAGTCGGCCAGCAGCAAGTAATTGACGCCCAACCGCAGATCCGCGGAAGTCCCGGTGCTCCGGGCCTCGCCCACCCACAGGGTGCGAAACTCGCCCTTCTTCCGATAGTATTCGCCGTCCACGACGTTGATCAGGAGCCAGCGATCATAAAGAGTCTGCGGGGGGTAGTAAGAGAAATAGGGGGCCGCAAAGAAATAGGAATGGGGCCAGCCGAAGCCGCCGCCCCAGCCCCAGCCGTAGTAATCCGGCATGGGCACGGGAGCGATGCCTCCCGGGCCGATGCCATAGCTGAAGAACAGGTAATATTGCGCCTTCTCGTAGGCGGCCATCTGATAGCCCCGCTGCTCCAGAAGTTTGACGATCTTCTCCTTAATCTCCTTTTCCAGCAACGGGTTCTTGGCCTCGCGGTTTTCGATGATGCAAAAGCTGCCTCCCGGGGCGATGGCCGCCGGCGCCGCCGAGTTAGTGTAGCCGTTGACGTTGACCTGATAAGGGGGCGGGGCGCAGCCGCCCAGGCAGCCAGCGGCCAGCAGCAGGAGCAGGGCCGGGATGGCCCTGTGCCTGGGACTGGGCCGGACCATCTGCGTCTTCCAAAATCGGTGAGGTTTCTGCATGGCTATCTTTCTATCCGGGAAATCATTTCCAGCAACCGGTCCTTGATTTCGGCAGGGGCTGGCAGCCGCGGCGGCGGGGGCAATTCCGTCTCAGTGAGCTGCCGCGGTTTGAAGCGCATGCGGGTAGACAGCTCCTCCCGCTCCGGGGACAGCAGGCCCCCGGAAATCACCTCACCCCGTCCCTCCATGGCCTCGATCTGGGCCGCCAGAAGCCCGAAGTCGTATGATAGGTTAAACTTGTCGATATCTTCATTGATGAGTTTCAGGCGGTTGCGGATTTTTTCGTATTTTTCCCTGAGGGATTCGCAGTCCCGGTAAAGCTGTTCGTAGAGGTCCAGGATCAGGTTGCGGAAACGGCGGCTGGCGGTGAAGCCCCGGCGGCGCTGATCTTTCAGGAGTTCCTGGCGCTCCCGCTCCGGCAGGGCTAAGTAGGATTCATAGAAAGGCCAGCCCTTGAGGTTCAAAACTTCCAGGAGTTGGCCGCAGCCGGTCTCGGAGCCCACGGCCTGAAAAAGGGCCATGAAGCGGCGGCCCAAGAGCTCAAACTCCTTGCGGTAGGACTCGGTTTCCTGGCGCAGTAAATCGAGATCTTCTTCTAGGTTAACCCGTTCGGCGAAGTAGTTGTCGACGATCTCCTTCTTGATCTGCACCTTTAGGGAATCGATGACGCGGTCGGAATCGTCCATGCTAACCTCGCGCAGTCTTCTTGATGCCTGATTGGATTAATACCGATTCTTGGTAAAGATGCAGCGCCGTAAGCTTTTCGACGTCTGGTTAATTGGAGTTCGCCGGGGTGTCGCCGGCGTTGAGGTCCGCCAGGGGCAGTTCCAACTCTTGTCTGTCCTCCATTTCCAGGGTCACGGTTTCCCGGATCAGGTTGTAGCGGATGATCTTGCCTTCCCCGGCCGGGGTCTGGATGCGTTTGCCCACCCGGGGCAGGTGTTTTCTGACATCCTGATAGGCGGCATATTCGTAAGTGAGGCAGCACATCAAGCGGCCACAGATACCGGAGATCTTGTTGGGATTGAGGCTGAGCTGCTGTTCTTTAGCCATGCGGACACTGACCGGTTCGAAGTCCCTGAGGAAGGAGGCGCAGCACAGTCCCCGCCCGCAGATTCCCATGCCGCCCACCATCTTGGCCCGATGGCGAACCCCGATCTGGCGCAACTCAATGCGGATGCGGAATTCCTGGACCAGGTCCTTGACCAGTTCCCGGAAATCGACCCGGCCTGGGGCGGTGAAGTAAAAAATGACCTTGGAGGCATCGAAGAGGCAGTCCACCTGCACCAGGTAGATGGGCAGGCGGTGGGCCTGGACCCGGCGCAGACAGTGCTCCCAGGCACGTTTCTCCAGGGCCTGGTTCTTTTCCTCCTGCGAGAGGTCCTCAGGAGTGGCCAGGCGCAGCATGCTCTTGATCTGGTCCGGGAACAACTGCGGGTCGGCGTCGCCGAAAACCGTCTTCACCCTCCCCAGCTTCAAGCCGTGTTCGCTTTGCACCACCACCCGGTCGTTGGGCTTGATCTCCACCCCGCCGGAGTCCAGGAGGCAGCAGGGAAAGCCGGGTCCCAGGCAAACCTTAGCGAGCGGCATCTGACTGTCCTCGGTTTTGCAGGCGCAGGCCCAAGATGTCCAGGGTCAACTCCGGGTTGAGATTGGCCTGAAGATGGCGCTGGGCCGTGCCCAGGGCGGCAAATTGCCCCAACAACCTGGGCAAAGGGGCAGCCGCCTCCCGGGCTATCTCCGGCAACAGGTCCTGATGAGCCAGCAGGGATTCGGGCGCCCGGAAACGGTAAAGGAGCAGGTCCCGATACCAGAGTTGGGCCAGGGACAGGAAATGATCCTGGTCAGGTCGGATCCTGGCCAGGCGCTGGGCCCAATCGAGCGCAGCGCTGGCCGAGCCGCCGGAGAGGGCCTCCAGGTCGGCCAGCACCTGGCGGCGCTGGGCCAGGATAGTCTCCGGGTCCAGGTTGAGGGCCCGCCCCAGGGAGCCGCCGCTCAAGGCCGCCAGCAGCCGGGCCTGGGGCGGCGCCAGCCCCCGGCGCTCCTCGAGTTCCCGGGCCACCAGGGCCGCGGGCAGTGGGACGAAGGCCAGCTTGTGGCAGCGGGAGACCACAGTGGGCAGCAGGTCTGCCTCCACCTGGGCGCTGAGCACCAGGAGATGCCGCTCCGGCGGCTCCTCCAGGGTCTTCAGCAGGGCGTTGGCTGCGTCGTCGTTCATGGTTTCCGCCGGCTTGATCAGGGCCACCCGCCAGCCGGCGCCGAATGGGGGGTAAGCGGTGAGGCGGCAAAACTCACGAATCTGCCCGATCTTGATCTGGGGCTTTTGGTGGGATAGGGACTCCGGGGTCGGGGTGATCACCAGGAAGTCCGGATGAACGCCCCCGGCCAGCCTCCGGCAGGAGGCGCAGGCGCCGCAGGCGTCACCGTCCGCCAAGGGTTCCTGGCAGTTGAGGGCCGCAGCCAGGGCCCGGGCCGTGGAGGTCTTGCCCACCCCTTCCGGGCCCAGGAACAGGTAGGCGTGGGCCAGCCGGCCTTTTTGGGCGGCGGTCTTCAGGTGAGAGATCAGCCACTCCTGGCCGATAATCTCCCGGAAGGTCATGGGGCCCGTAGGCGCCAACGCCGGGGAGGGAGGGGCTGCCTTATCTTTCTTAGGAGTCGCCATGTTAATAGCCATGTCAGTAGCCAGTAGTCAGTAGCCAGTAGTCAGTGGTCATTGATCAGTTTATAAATCATCAAATCCATAATAGGAATCGAAAGTTTTCTAAAACATTAGAACTCTGCAAGGCTTCGAAAACAGAGCCTTTAAAATGATCAAGGGCATCGCCTAGAAATCTCAGATTCATTTTTCGCCTTTACTGATTACTGATTACTGATCACTGGCTACTGACTACTTGCTACTGCCCACTGCCTTTTCACTCCCATTCGATGGTGCTGGGCGGCTTGGAGGAGATGTCATAGACCACCCGGTTCACCCTTTTCACTTCGTTGATGATGCGATTGGCCAGCCGGGCCAAAAAATCATGGGGCAGGCGGCTCCAATCCGCGGTCATGGCGTCGGCGGAATCGACGATCCTGAGGGCGATGACGTTCTCATAGGTGCGCTCATCCCCCATGACCCCCACGGTGCGGATGGGCAGCAGCACCGCAAAGGCCTGCCACACCTGACGGTAGAAGCCCGCGGCCAGCATCTCTTCGATGACGATGGCGTCCGCCTGCCGCAGGATGTCCAGGCGTTCCCGGTCCACTTCTCCCAGGATGCGGATGGCCAGCCCCGGCCCGGGGAAGGGATGGCGCCAGACCAGGCGGTCCGGCAGGCCTAATTCCCGGCCCACCTCCCGAACCTCGTCCTTAAAAAGCTCTCTAAGCGGTTCCAACAGCATAAGGGGCATGATCTCCGGCAGGCCGCCCACGTTGTGATGGGTCTTGATGGTGGCCGAAGGGCCCTTGAAGGAGACGCTTTCGATGACGTCGGGGTAAAGGGTGCCCTGGGCCAGGTATTTCACCCCGCCCAGCTTCTCCGCCTCGGCGGCAAAGGTGGAGATGAATTCGTGGCCGATGCGCTTGCGTTTATCCTCCGGGTCGACGACCCCCTCGAGAACTTGCAGGAACTTGGCGGTGGCATCCACATGCACCAGGTTCAGGTGGTGGTGGTCCCGGAAGAGGTTGAGCACTTCCCCGGCCTCATCCTGGCGGAGCAGGCCGTTGTCCACGAAGATGCAAGTGAGGCGATCCCCGATGGCCCGGTGTACCAGGATGGCGGTGACCGAGGAGTCCACCCCGCCTGACAGGGCGCAGATGACCCGTTCCTTTTCTCCCACCTCCCGGCGAATGGCGGCGGCGGCGGCCTCGATGAAGGAGTGCATGGTCCACAGGGGTTTAAGGCCGCAGATGCGGAAGAGAAAATTGCTGAGGATCACCTTGCCCCGGGGAGTATGGTGCACCTCCGGGTGAAATTGCACCCCGTAAAGCCGCTGCTCCCGGTTACGCACCGCGCCCGCGGGACAGGAATTGCTGGCCCCGATGATTTCGAAGCCCGGAGCCACCTCCTCCACCAGGTCGCCGTGGCTCATCCAGACCTGTTCCTCGGGGTTGAGGCCCATGAACAAGTCCTGAGTGTCCAGGATCCTGAAGGGCTTGTAGCCGTATTCCCTGGAAGCGGCCGGGGAGACTCTGCCACCCAGCAGGTAGTTCATAAGCTGGATGCCGTAACAGATGCCCAGGACCGGCACCCCCAGGGAGAAGACGGCCGGGTCGAGGCTGGGGGCGTCAGGCTCATAGACGCTGCGGGGTCCGCCGGAGAGGATGAGACCCCCGGGGGCAAACTCCCGGATGCGGGCCAGCGGCAGGTTGAAGGGATGAATTTCGCAGTAGACCTTGAGCTCCCGCACCCGCCGGGCAATGAGCTGGGTGTATTGGGAGCCGAAGTCCAGGATCAGGATTTTTTCTTTATGCGGATCAGGCATTTCGAGATTCGAGTCTTGGGTTGTCGGGGCGACAGTGGCACAGGTTTCCAGCCTGTGATTGGGTCGCCCAGGGTCCGGGCTTCAACCCTTTAAGTTGATTTTTTAATTGATTATAGCCGCTTGCCGGCCAAATTGCAAAGATTCTGTGCGGTGACAAGTGGTGGGCGGTGCCCACCCTACAACTACACAGGCGGGACGCCTGTGCTTCTTGGACTTGGTAGCATAGGCCTCTGGCCTGTGTGATTTAAACTGCCCATGTACTACACAGGCGGGACGCCTATGCTACCGCAATGAGGGTGGGCACAGCCTGCCCTAGGTGTGGGCAGGCAGATGGGATTTTATAGGGCGGCCTGTGGCCGCCGAAGGGAGGAAATCCGGCCTAGAGCCCCAGGGGAGCCAGGTAGCGCCGCCCGATTTCGGCCTGCAGCCAGTCGCCGGGGGCGCTCTCCCGGCGGTCCAGGAGATCGCGCAAATCCCCGGCCACGTGCCGCAGACGGCCGAGGATCTGTTCCCGGGCCGCGGCCAGCGGCCCCCAATCACCGGAGTCACGGAGGCGCCGGAAGGCCGGTTCCAGCTCCGGCATGAGCGGGGCGTAAAGGGGAGGCCGCAAGGCCAGCAGCAACGCCAGGGAAGCCAGGCGGCGCTCCTCGATCAGGTGGGCGAGGCGGCCCCATTCGTTGACCTCGGCCAGGGCGTCTTTCAGGGTCCGGAGCCATAGCTCCAGCCGGCTATGGGGAGCCAGTTCCAAGAGCGCGGCAAAGGCCGGTCCCAGGCTGGGCTCCAGGGCCTCACCGACTTCGTGGCGGATGACGGGCTCCAACTCCCCGGCCAGGAAGCCCTCGAACCCGGGCCAATGGGCCGCCGGGTCCCGGAGCAGGCTGGCCAGCTCCAGCCCGTAAGCCCCCAGGGCTACTTGCAGAAAAGGTTTGTGCTGCTGAACGGGGTCGGAGATGCGGTCCCAGAGGTAATATTCCCAGGCTTGCCGGCGGACGTAAATCCAGGGCCCCTGGCGCAAGGCCGGGGCTCCATCCAGGTCCCGGGCCAACTCCCGGCCCAGCACCAGGATGGTCAGGTCACCCAGACGACGGACTTCTTGCAGTTCCCCCAGGAAACAGGTGGGAGTCTGCCCCCGGCTGAGGCCGGCGCCATAGGCGAAGCCCAGGGGCATCAGGCGCCGGTTGATGGCAGCCACCGCCAAAGGCCGGAAGCGCCGCTTTCCCAAAGGGAGAGACTGCCAGGCGGCTCCTTCCAGGGTATCCCAGGCCTGCTCCCTGGCCTCAATCCACTCCAGCACTGCGGCGGGTTCCGGCTCCCGCCAGGCCGGCAAACGATTTTCCCATTTATAGAGCTGCCGCAGCCTCAGCAGGGCGCCGCACAGGGAGTAGCCCCCGGCCTGGGCGGCCGCGGCCACCTGGCAGTTGGAGGCCACCCGCTTCAGGAAGGTGGGGGGGAGAGTCGCCGGGGCGCTTTCGCGGGTCATTCCCGGCCGCGGCTCCTGGAAATCCTCGGCGGGGATCGCCGGATTCCTCCCGGAGGGACGCCGGCTCATTTGCGAATCTGTTCCACCAGCTTCCGGGCCAGACCCTGGTCCAGGCCCTGGAGGGTTTTGAATTCGCGGTTGGCGGCGGTGATCTCTCCGGTCCTGGCATAGTAAGCGCTCAGGGCATAATGAACCTGGGGATCCTTGGGGTCCAGGGCTGAGGCTTCCTTCAGCTCTTTGCCGGCCTCATCCAGGCGGCCCAGGTTGAGGTAGGCCAGGCCCAGGTCGCGGTGGGCCCGGGCCATGTCCGGCTGCAATTTGGCGACCTGGGCAAACTCGGCCAGGGCTTCCCGGTCCCGCTTCATTTTGCCCAGGGCCAGCCCCAGGCGGTAGTGGTTCTCAGCATCGTCGGGGTGCAGGCGCACCGCCTTCAGGAAGGCGTCCCGGGCCTCGGGAAAACGCCCCATTTTCATATAGGCCGTTCCCAGGTTTCCCAGGGCCAGGGCCGACTGGGGCTCCAGGCGAACGACTTCCTTAAAGGCCTGGGCCGCTTCCGGGTAGCGGTTCAAATTAGCATAAGCGAGACCTAACTGCTGCCGGGCCTCGGCATAATTGGGATCCAGTTGGATGGCCTTCTTGTAGGCCTGGATGGCCGCATCCGAGCGGCCGCTCTGTTCCAAACCCTGGGCCTGATGGAAAAGGTCTTGGGCCTTGGCCGGGACCCCCGACTCTTCTTCGTAGGTGTCCATCTGGGCCGCAAGCGGCAAGGTCAGGAGGGTCAGACAGATCAAGACGGCCAGCAAGGCTCGTCCTGCCGCAATTTTCAGCATTAGGGAATCTCCAGGGGGAAAGATTTTCCATCATTATATTAAAAAATCGGAGGGAAGGGGAGGGGATGGGAAGGCAGGGGTGAGCCGCAGGTTCCTAAATTGTCACTATGGATCAGTTAACGTTCGGAGGCTAGAAATGGAATAATGCTGAAGGCGGGATGCGTTACGCTTTCCCGCCCTACGGGCCGTCTAATTTTTGCGATAGCTGATCGCATTTCATTTCCTATTATATGAAAAAATGATTATTATTTATATGGCTAACCTGCGTTAAAGATTTCCATTGTGAATATGGAGGTCAAGACATGCCTTTTTGTAGCCCCGACAAAATCATAGTTCCAGAGGGCAGATTCAGAACCGCAACCAAAGACGACCCCCATGTGGTTGAATTGGCCGATTCCATTGAGCAGGAAGGTCAATTGCAGCCCATTCTTGTGACCAAGAATATGGAACTGGTAGAGGGATTAACCCGCCTCCGAGCGTGTGAACGGCTGAAACGAGAGGTATTTTATGTAGATGCAGTTGAGGCTCAATTAATTCTTGAAAACCCTTTACAGAGGAAAAAGGCCGAGTTGCAAGCCAATTTAAAAAGGAAAGATTTTACCCCAGTTGAATCAAGCTGTGCCATTGCCGAGCTACACAAACTGATGATAGCTATCTACGGCCAGCGGAAACCGGGTCAACTATTTGAGGAGGGCTGGACTCAACGTGAAACAGCTAAAATGTTAGGTGTGAAGAGTTCCACTACCGTAAGCGACGCCTTGAACATAGCCGACGCCGAAGCATCTGGACTTTATCCAGAATTGAGGAAGGCAAAAACAACCACTGAAGCTAAAAATATTATTAAGAGGGCTAAAGGTGGTCTGACGAGCAAAAACTCTAATAATCGGCAAAAATATTTAGATATTGACAAAGAAATTTACTTATTTCATCGAGGACTACCTTATAAATTGCAATCATTTAACAATGAAAATGATTTCGAAGAATTTATTTGCAAAAATATAAAGTTACTTTTTGGGGAAAATAATTATTATATTGACGCAAAACATAAGATAAAAACTAAATTGTTGGGAGCAACGCCAGATGGGTTATTTTTGGATATTAGCAATGAAAATAACCCTATATTATATCTTGTTGAAATTGAAATATCTACGCATGCAGTAAACCACTATTTGCCTCATATAAGTAAATATACACATCTTATTAAAACCAGTAAGCAAATCCTGAGAGAAAATGCTTCAGGATATATCCCTCAAGAAATGCAAGCCCAATTAAATAAATGTAAACAGCAAGATAATTTCGGTATACTATTCATTGTAGATAAAGAAGATAAAATAATTGAATTATTATTTGAGAATAAACCTCATGAAATAAATAATTATATGATAATTAGTATACAATCTTACAAAAATATGCAATCAAAAGATATAATATTTTTGAAAATTGAATATTTATCATCCAGTCGAGAATATAAGAATGAGGAGCCAGCTAAAGTAATAACATTAACTCCTGATGATCTTGCCGATTTTGATTAAACAGGCCCAAGCCCCTTCAATTTTCGGACTGGTTGACCCTAACGCTCGTGAGATGCCTAACATGCAAACGCTTTACGTTGATAATCACGTTTTGGCGCATGAAGATAACTTACCTATGCTTGCGAACCTTTGTGCTCCAAATACTGGCCTGCGATTGGTTGTATCCCAATGGCTGCTTGTTGAAATCGCAAACTTTGGCGACAAGATTGGCGCGATCAAGCGGTGTGAATTCTTAGACTCTTTGAAGCCACTATGGATGATTGAAAGGATGCACATTCAAAGACATGAGGTGCGCCGGTTCCTTTGGATAAATTATTTTAAGAGCGACGCCGAACCATTTAGCGCGTTCAGTGAGTACCTTTCAGTAATTCTATCCTATGACCAAGGAAGCAGCGTGCCGCTAGGGTACACAGCAAGAAAATGGTTGGAAGATACCTGCGTAACGGACGTAAACGAAGAAAAAAAGCGTGTTGTTTTTGCACTCAAGACACTTCAAGGTGCCGATCCGAAGAAAAAGAAAAGCATAGAGGTTGATATTTTCCAGGAATGGGTTCTCCACAAAATCCCGGAATACGACCCAGAAGGCCGACCAATGGCAAAGGCCGCGCGCCAAGAACTATTAGGATTTTGCTATGCGAACCAGAAAGACTTTTACTCGATGTGTCCAGCGATGGCTCTTGAGGACAGACTATGTGAAGTTAGGGCTCGCGACCCAAACCGTGTGCCTAAAGAGTCGGACGCGATTGATTTACAGCATGCGGTCGCGGCGTTGTCTTATTGTGATTTTTTCATCACGGGAGACCGCTGCGCCCTTTTCAATATAGAGCAGGTGGCACGAGAGCTTAAATCAATCAAGACAGCGAAGACTTTCAAGACCTTACAAGCTTTGGCTGCCAGTTTATTAGGTTTAGACATGGAAGGTCTTACTGGGGGCGAGGTTGTAAATCTCCGCCCTGCTTCTGCATGTGCTTTGCCAGTGTTGGCAAGGCCTTGATCGTTTCGCCTGATTTTTGCTCAGCAAGCCGCAGTTCATAGAGCTTTTGCAGGTTCATCCAAAACTCCGGGCTGGTCCCGAAGAAATGGCCCAGGCGCAAGGCCGTGTCCCCGGTCACGGCCCGCTGGCCGTTCAGGATTTCGGTTATACGGTTGGTGGGCACCTTGAGCTGGCGCGCCAATGCTGCGGCGCTCATGTCCAGCGTTTCAAGTTGTTGGGCGAGATGTTCGCCTGGATGTATGGCACTGCGTCCCATAATGCACCTCATTCAATGGTAATCGACGATTTCAACATTTGCCGGCCCCGGCGCGCCTTTCGGCCACTCGAAGCATATCCGCCATTGGTCATTTATGCGGATGTTGTACGAGACCCTTGGGGTAGGAATGGTCTTGTAGGGGCGCACCCATGTGTGCGCCCCCTACGAAAGTGTGGGCAGTGTAGGGGCGGGTTTAAAACCCGCCCCCTACAGGGCGGACACATGGGTCCGCCCCTACGAAAAACCGTGCGAAGCCACCCCTCGCCTTGTGTCGTCCCTTGTTGCCGGACACTACTTGAAGATATAGGATATAAATTATGCGTTACGTCAAGGATAAAATAAAACAGAAAACAGAAAACGGAAAACGGAAAACGGAAAACCTTCCCTTAACGGTTGGCCAGCAGGCGTTTAGCGGGGAGGGCCAGGGGCACCTCCGTCACTTTAAGCCAGGGCTCCGGCGGGGTGGCGTCGTCGAGCAGCAGGAATACCCTGTGCGGGCCCTGCCACAAGTTTTGCAGTCGCTGGGGGGTGATGAGATAGTCCTGGGCCGGTGGCACCGGCTGGGGAAATTGGGGGAGGCCGTGGCGCTTCTCCATGAGGATGGGGCGGCCGGCGTAAAAGGCCAGGGAGGCGCCGTATTCATACTCCTCGATGGGTCCCATGACCACCAGGTCGCCGGCCGCGGCATGTTGCCGGAGCCACAGCCCCGGGATCTGGTCGCTCAGGGAAGGCATGAGGGCCAGCCAGATGCGGAAGGTGAAGAGGAGCAGAGAAACGGCCAGGACGCCATAGCAAGCCACGGCTAGACGGGGTCGCCGGACCCAGCCGGCGGTGAGGCCCGCCAGGGCCAGGGCCGGGATCAGGTAGGTCACCGGGCGGGCCACCGGCGCGATGAGGCAGAACATGCCCGCGAACTCCCGGCGGTTGGCCGCGCAGACCTGCTGCAGATAAGGGAGGAGAAACAGGGTGGCCAGTCCCAGGAGGCCGATGATCAGCAGGGCCCAGAGGGGGCCGCGGTCCCCGGGGGTATTCAGATAGCGCTTGAGGCGCCAGCCGATGAGCAGGGCCAGGGGTGGCAGGGCCGGCAGGGAGTAGTATTCGATGCGGCTGGAGGACAGGCTAAAAAAGATCAGGATCACCGCGGGCCAGATGATCAGAAGGCGGCCGGCTGCCTGTGCGGCAGCTTGGGTCTCCTTCCAGAAACGCCAGCAGGCGCCGGGGAGCAAGGGTGTGTAAGGCATGAGCCAGATGCCCAGAAAGAGCCAGAAGCCGGCCAGGGGAAAGGAGTTGATGTCCTGGGGGTGGCGCCTTCCCAGGAAGCGCAATATCTGTTCATTCACGACCTGGAATTTGATGAACCCCGGATGGGCCAGCTCACAGGCCGTAAACCAGGGGACCATGATCAGGAAAAGCACGGCCAAGCCCATAGGTGACCATAAAATGGAAAGCAGGCCGGGCCGGCGCAACTGCCAGGCATAGAGCCCGACGATCAGCCCCGGGAAGACCAGGCCGATGAAACCTTTGCTGAGAAACCCCAGCCCCAGGGCCAGGAAGAAGAGGGCGCTCCACTTGCCGGAGGGCTGCTCCTGCCAGCGCAGCAGGAAATAGACCGAGACTGCCAGAAACAGGGTTACGAGATGATCGGTGAGGATCTGCAGGTGCAGGGCAAAGAAGCCGATGCTGCTCAAGAGGGCCAGGCCCCCCAGCCAGGCCGCCTGCCTTCCCAACAGGCGCCGGCCGATGAGGTAGGTGACCCAGACCTCCGCCAGGGTCACCCCCAGGAGGGGCAAACGGGCCACCCGGTCGGAGACCCCGAAAAGTTTATAGCACGGCAGGGTGAGCCAGTAGAGGAGCTGGGGTTTGTCCCAGTAGGGGAGGCCGTTGAGGGTGGGGGTCAGCCAGGAGCCCGAGGCCAGCATCTCTTTGGGGATGAGGGCGTACATGGCCTCGGCCCGGATCAGGGGAGTGCGCCAAATGAGCGGCATCAGGTAGATCGCCAGGCAGGCCAGCAACAGGGTGTAGCCGTTGGCCAGAGGGAGCGAGGCGCTGCGATCCAGGCCCACCGATGGCGGAAAGGTGTAATCACCACTTCCAGCCGGCAAATTTTTTGGAACTGCCTCTCGAATGCTGAAAGCTGACTGATTTTCTCTCAAGTCAGGTTCCAGCGGAGCATGCGCCAGAGATCGGCGCCGGCCATTTGCCGGACCACGGTGGGCTCGAAGCCGGAGTGCATCATGCATTGGGCGCAGCGGGGGTCCCGGCCTACTCCGTAGCTGTCCCAGTCGGTGCGCTCCATCATCTCCCGGAAGGTGGGATAATGGGCGTCCACGATCTGGTAGCAGGGGGCGCGCCAGCCCTGGGGATTACGGGTGGGGTTGGCCCAGGGGGTGCAGGCGTAATCCCGTTCGCCCCTGAGGAAACTGAGGTAGAGGGGGGTGCTGAAGAAATTGAATCTGAGGCCGTTGCCAGTCAGCCGCTGGAATTTGTCATGGATCTCCTCCCGGCTCATGAAGAGACCGTCGCTGACCCCCTCGAAGCTGTAAGCCGGGGAAACCAGGAGGCCGTCCACCCCAATCTGGCCCAGGTAGGAAAAGAGTATTTCGATTTCCCGGGGATCGGTCTTCTTATAGATGGTAGTGTTGGTGCAGACCCGGAAGCCCATGGACTTGGCGGCCTTGATGGCCTGGACGGCGAGGTCGAACATTCCCCGGCGCCCCAGCAGGGCGTCATGGCTGGACGCCAGCCCGTCCAGGTGGACGCTCAAGGTGAGGCGGTCCGAAACGGGCAGCCGGGAAAGGGAGCGCTCCAGCAGGATGGCGTTGGTGCACAGGTAGAGGAACTTGCCGCGGCGCACCAGTTCGTGGACGAGATCGAAGACCGGGGGATAGATGAAGGGTTCGCCACCGGTGATGGTGACCACCGGGGCCCCGCACTCCTCCACGGCGGCCAGGCATTCCTCCAGGGTCAGGGACTGCGCCAGGGTCTCCTGGTATTCCTGGATGCGGCCGCAGCCGGCGCAGGCCAGGTTGCACTGATGGGAGGGCTCCAGCATCAGCACCAGGGGAAATTTTTCCTCCCCCTGAAGCCGTTTCTTCAGCAGGTAGCGCCCGAGATCGAAGCTGAGCCTTAATGGAAAACGCAAGGCAAACCCTCACTGCAGTTCAGAAGATGAATCGGGTGCTTTTTCTGAACTTGGATTATGGAATTTAAGATAACTCCTGATCTGCAAAAATCAGCAGCCGGCAATATTTTTTAAGCGTAGCGGCGTTCCCGAAACCAAGCCACCGCCTCCGCTAGCGCCTGGGGCACCGGGGTCAGGGTCAATCCTAGATATTTTAACGCTTTTGCATTATCAAAGTACATAAATTTTCGAGCCATGCGGATGGCGGTGACCGGCAGGCGGGGTGGTTTGCCGCTGATGCTGCTGAAAAACTCGTTCATATAGGCCATGGCCAGCACCGGCCAGTAGGGCAGCCGGAAGCGGGGGGCCGGCCGGCCGCTAACCTGTGCCAGCAATTGAAATATCCGGGACAGGCTCAGGTTTTCATTCCCCAGAATATATTTTTCAGCCACCTGTCCTTTGGCCTCGGCCAGGAGGTGCCCCCGGGCCACGTCGGCGACGTGGATCAGATTGAGGCCGGTTTCCAGGTAGGCGGGCATGCGCCCCTTGAGGAAATCGACGATCATCTGGCCGGTGGGGGTGGGGCGCCAGTCCCAGGGGCCCACCGGGGTGCTGGGGTTGACCACCACCAGGGGCAGCCCCCGGGAGGCGAAATCGAGGGCCAGGCGTTCCGCCAGGAACTTGGAGCGTTTATAGTGGCCCACCATCTCGTTCAGACTCACCGGGGTCGCCTCAGTTCCCGGAGTGCCGTCCCCGGGGTTGCCTAGGGCGCCCACGGTGCTGGTGTAGACCACCCGTTCGACTCCCTGGGCCAGGGCCGCGGCCAGCAGGTTCTCGGTTCCTCCCACGTTGGTTAAGTACATCTCCTCGGGATGGGGGACCCAGAGCCGGTAATCCGCGGCCAGGTGGAAGAGGCGGGAGCAGCCGGACAGGGCTCTCTCCAGGGAGGCCCGGTCCCGCAAATCGCCCACTGCCACCTCCACCGGCAGCCCTTCCAGGGCGGGATGCCGGGGGTCCCGGGCCAGGACCCGCACGGCCCGCTTCTGGGCCAGCAGTTCCAGGACCACCGCCCGGCCCACGAAGCCGGTGCCGCCGGTGACCAGGGTTTTGGGATGGTGGGCGGGTGTCTGGCGGTTTCCGGTGGGGGCCATTGTCAGGTCTAGGGGTGCGGGGCTCGACTAAGACTCCCGGCGACTGGGATGGCGATTCTGAAGATTTAGGCCTCTTTCGGTTCCCCGGACTGGAGCGCCTGGAGATACTGGCCCAGGGCCATCGTGGGAAAGCAGTCCCGGTAGAGGTGGTAGCGGATCATGAAATGGCCGGGGAAGCCGGTGCCGGTGAATTGCTCCTCTTCCCAGCGGCCCTGGGGGTTTTGGGTGCGCAGCAGGTACTCCACGCCGGCCTTGGCCTCCGGGGAGCGGGCTTCGCCGGCGGCGATCAGCCCCAACAGGGCCCAGGCGGTTTGGGAGGCCGTTGCCTCTCCCTGGCCCATCAATTCGGGATCGAGATAGGACTCGCAGCATTCGCCCCAGCCGCCATTGGGGAGTTGGCACTCTTTGAGCCAGGCCGCGGCCCGGCGCACATAGGGCCGGTTGAGGTCTTCGCCGATGGCCGCCAGGCCCGCCAGCACCGACCAGGTGCCGTAGATATAGTTCACTCCCCAGCGCCCCCACCAGGGGCCGTCGCCATGCTGCCTGCGGCGCAGGAAGGCCAGGGCCTTCACTGCCGCGGGGTGGTCCGGGCCGTGGCCAAAGGTCCCCAGCATCTCCAGGATCCGGCCGGTAATATCTTCGGTGGGAGGGTCCACCAGGGCCTTCAGATCCCCGAAGGGGATGGCGTTGAGCCATTCCTTGGTATTATCCTTGTCGAAAGAGGCAAAGCCGCCGTTCTTGCACTGCATCCCCAAACACCAGTTGATGCCCCGCTGGATGGCGGCCTGGCTTTGGGCCACATCGGCCATCCCTTCCTTCAGGGCGGTCAGGACCATGGAGCTGTCGTCCACATCCGGGTACCAGTTGTTGACGAATTCGAAGGCCCAGCCTCCGGGAGGCAGGTCCGGACACTTGACGCCCCAGTCTCCGGGCTTAAATATTTGCTGGGAGAGCAGCCAGGAAGTGGCCTTGACCATGGCCGGGTCCTGAGGCGGCAGGCCGGCGGCGGCCAATGCCCGTACCGCCAGGGCTGTGTCCCATACCGGCGAAATGCAGGACTGCAGCCAGGTGCGTTCACCCTCCCGGAGTTCAAAGAACTCGAGAGCCTTGAGGCCACGGCGCACCGGGCCGTGCTTGACTCCATGGCCCTGCAGATTGAGAGCCAGCACCGAGTTGACCATGGCGGGTTGGATGCCGGCCCAGTCGCCGCTCTCCTCCTGATGCTCCAGTAACCAGCGCTCCGCCTTTTTCAAGGCGTAATTGCGGGGCCAGGGGAGAGGCAGCTTGTAGTAAAGCTTCAGGATCCGGTCGATCACCATGAACAGATTTTCCAGGAGAGGCCCTCCGGGTTTCCAGGCCACCCGGTGCTGTTCAAAGGGTTCGCTGGGGTCGAGAAAAAGCTCCGGAACTGCCTGTTCCGGTGGCAGCCGCCGGATGGGGCGCCGGGCCATGATGATCATCAGAGGCACTATGCTGGCCCGGGTCCAGCTGGAAAATTCATAGATGCTGAGGCCGGTCCAGGTAGGCAAGAGGATGAATTCCACCGGCAGCAGAGGGATACCGTCCCAACTGATCTGGCCGAAGATAGCCAGGAAGATGCGGGTAAAGACCCGGGTCTGGAGAGCGCCGCCCCGGGCCAGGATAAACTCCCTGGCCTTGACCATCCGGGGGTCTTGAGGCGAGACCGAAGCGATTTTCAGGGCCAGGTAGGCTTCGACGCTGGCGCTGAGGTCGCCGCCGTCCCCTTGCCAAATGGACCAGCCGCCGTTGTCGAGTTGCCTGGCCAGAAGATCGGCCGCCAACCTGGTAATCTTGGCCTCAGCCACCCCCAGGAAGCGGTGCAGCATGATATATTCCGCGGTGATGCTGGCGTTGGACTCCAGCTCGGCCCACCAAAAGCCTTGGGCATCCTGCATCGCCAGCATGGCCGCCGCAGCCCGGCGCAGGGCTCGCTCGATCCGGCTCCGAAAAATCTCCGGCGGCGCCTGCCCGGACACCGGAGTGCGGGCTGCTGTCGGTTTTCCCTCCAAACCATCTCCCCCTGCATTGTCAAACTAATCACTAAAGCATACCATAACCATAGACCGCGTTAAAGAATTTTAGTTAAAAAGCGAAAAGGTCGATAATTGAGCCAGCACCAGTCTGCAGGCAAGTGGCAAAATTTCCACGAGCTTTTGAGGGCCCAGGGGGTCGCCCTGGCTTATTTCTTCGGTTCGCAAAAGGCGTTGGGTCCTCTGCTGTTGGACGGCCGGGAAGTGGCCGGTGCCCCGGAAAGCGACCTGGACCTGGGGGTGGTCCTCCTTGACCACCCTTTGGGATTACCGGGAAGGGGAAAAGCTCCGCCTTCGTTTGCAAGAGGAACTGGCAGGGCTGTTCACCCCGGTTAGGCTTCACCTAGTGTTGTTGGAGGAGGAGAATCCCCACGTGCAGCACGCCGCCATAACGGGAATCGAGGCTTTCGTCCCGGACACAGAAGTTGCCCGGGAATACCGGTGCAAGGTTTGGACCCTCTATGCCGACTGGCACTCCTGGTGGTAAGGAGGCCGGGGCCCGCTCCGGAATCGGTTCGAACAAAAACTTAGCCACCCGGGAGCCGACTCGTTGCTATCCCGCGGCAAAGGAATTATGATCTAGATGGCGGGTTGAGAGACGCCTCTGAAATTGGAATTGGGACCCGATATCGAAACTTCCATGGGCAACCCGGTAAGAAGTGGCCGCCTCCGGCTCCCCGGCGGTTGCCGACTCCCGGCCCATCCCTGATAACCTCCCAGGAGATAAAATGGCCTCCAAAGAAGAAGACGAAGAACTGCAACAGATTGTCATCCCTCCCGTCCTGCCCCTACTGGCGGTGCGGGATGTGGTGGTCTTTCCCAACATGGTGCTCCCCCTGTTCGTGGGCCGGGAGGCCTCGGTGCTGGCCATCGAGGCGGCTTTGGCCCAGGACCGCCTTTTGCTGTTGGCCACCCAAAAGGACCAGGCGATTGAGAATCCCGAGGTGGATGATATCTACCCGGTGGGGACCGTGAGCCTCATCCTCAGGATGTTGAAGCTCCCGGACGGGCGCCTGAAGATCCTGGTCCAGGGCAAGAGCAAGGCGTCGATTAAGGAATATATCCAGGAACGCCCCTATTTCCAGGTGAAGCTGGAGGTCATCCCGGAGGCGGCTGTCGGCGAGATCTCTCCCGAGGCCGAGGCCCTGATGCGCAATGCCCGGGAGATGTCGGAAAAAATCCTTACCGTGAAAGGCATCATGTCTCCGGATCTGCTGGCCATCCTGGAATCCATCGAGGATCCCGGCCACCTGGCCGATCTGGTGGCCGCCAACCTGCGCCTTAAGATCGAGGAGGCCCAGATGGTCCTGGAAGAGACGGACCCCATCCGCAGCCTCATCCAGGTGAACGACTTCCTGCGCAAAGAGCTGGAGGTTTCCAATATCCAGGCCAAGATTCAAAACCAGGCCCGGGAAGAGATGGACCGCAGCCAGCGGGAATACTTCCTCCGGGAGCAGCTGCGGGCCATCAAGAAGGAACTGGGCGACATCGACGAGCAGGGCAAGGAGATGGAGGATTATCGCCTCAAGATCGCCCGGGCCCGCATGACCAAGCAGGCCGAAGAAGAGGCCCTCAAGCAAGTCTCTCGCCTGGAGCAGATGCACCCCGACGCCGCCGAGGCCTCCATAGTCCGCACTTACCTCGATTGGCTGGTGGAACTTCCCTGGAGCAAAAGCACCCGGGACAAGCTGGAGGTAAAGGAAGCCAAGACCATCCTGGACGAAGACCACTACGATCTGGAGAAGGTTAAGGACCGCATCCTCGAATATCTGAGCGTGCGCAAGCTCAACAAAAAGATGAAAGGCCCCATTCTCTGCTTCGTGGGTCCTCCGGGGGTGGGCAAGACTTCCCTGGGCCAGTCCATTGCCCGAGCCATGGGACGCAAATTCACCCGGGTTTCCCTGGGGGGCATGCGGGATGAGGCGGAGCTTCGAGGCCACCGCCGCACCTATATCGGCGCCCTGCCGGGGCGCATCATCCAGGGGCTCAAGACCGCGGGTTCCAACAATCCCGTCTTCCTCCTGGACGAAGTGGACAAGCTCGGCATGGACTTTCGCGGCGACCCCTCCGCCGCCTTGCTGGAGGCCCTGGACCCGGAGCAAAACCATTCCTTCAGCGACCACTATCTCAACGTGCCCTTCGACTTGTCCAAGGTGATGTTCATCACCACCGCCAACCTGGTGGACCCCATTCCTTCGGCCCTGCGGGACCGCATGGAAACCATCCGCCTGCCGGGTTACACCGAGGACGAGAAGCTGGAGATCGTCCGGCGTCACCTGATGCCCCGGCAGCTCCAGGAAAACGGCTTGCGCCCCAAGGATCTCACCATTGCCCCGGAGGTGTTGAAAAAGATCATTTTGCTTTACACCCAGGAGGCCGGTCTGCGGAACCTGGAGCGGGAGATCGGCGCCCTGTGCCGCAAGGTGGCCCGGCGCCTGGCCGAAGGTGAGGAACCCCCCTTTGCCGTTACCCGGGGCAACCTGCACCGCTACCTGGGGCCGCCCAAGTACCTGCCGGAGGGTGAGGTGGAGAAGGATGAGGTGGGGGTGGCCACTGGTCTCGCCTGGACCCAGGTGGGGGGCGAGACCCTGGCGGTGGAGGCCTCCCTCATGAAGGGCAAGGGCCAATTGCTCCTCACCGGGCAGTTGGGCGACGTTATGAAGGAGTCGGGCCAGGCGGCCTTGAGCTATGCCCGCTCCCGGGCGGATCTCCTGCAGTTGCCCGCGGATTTCTATGAAAAGCTGGATGTTCATATCCACGTGCCCGCCGGGGCCACTCCCAAGGATGGCCCTTCCGCGGGAGTCACCATGGCGACTGCCTTAATCTCCGCCCTGACCCAGATCCCGGTGCGCCGGGATGTGGCTATGACGGGGGAGATCACTTTGCGGGGCAAGGTCCTGCCCATCGGCGGCCTGAAAGAGAAGGCCATCGCCGCGCTCCGGGCCAGGGTCAAAACGGTCATCATCCCCGCGGCCAATAAAAAGGACCTGGAGGAGATTCCCCGCAACGTGAAAAGGCGCCTCAAGTTCGTGGCGGTGACCGACGTGGATCAGGTCCTGGGCGAGGCCATGGTCCGCTCGCCTTTCCGGGAAGGGAAGAAGCCCGAGGCCGGCAAGGGCAGGGTAGGGCGGCCGGCCCGGCTACCGGTGGTTTGACGGGAGATTCTGCCGCCAAAGAACAAGGATTGCTCCTTGGAGACAGTAACTTATTTCCTCAGTCCTTTCGTTACCGCTATTTCTACTGCGGTAATCGCTTTTTTCACCTGGGCTTTGGTACGTGCTAATAGACAATTGTGGAAAGCATCCCAAGAACACTCTATTCACAGTCAAAGGGCGTATATTTTTATTAAAGAAATTATCCATAATATAAAACCCCGAGAAGGTATTGGTGAACTTATAATAGTTCTCGAAAATACTGGAGAGACGCCTGCCAGGAAAATGATTTGTAATTATGACTTTTGTTGTTTTTCTGGAGACATCCCCAATGGTTTTGATTTTCCCAATAAACTCCCGCCAGTCTATGGCGTTATAAGCCGCAAAGCAACCATTGATGCTAAGGTTCTTATGCCATTCAACGTTTTTGACGATGCTCTTACTAAAAGACAGCGGTTGTATATATATGGATGGGTCGATTATGATGACGTTTTTCCCAATACCCCAAGATATAGAACAGAGTCTTGTTATGAAGTTCTGATTAATAAAGATCGGGAGTTTAGCTACCATATTTACGGCAATTATAACGGTACTGATGATGAATGTTATCGCAAGCCATCTCCATATGTATCCCCAGTTTGATTTATCGCTGGGACAGTTCATGGTTACCCCCTAAAATGATTATGCCTTATGTCAAAAAGTGCATAATCGCTTTCCCAAAAGGGGACTTTAATACCATTGGGACTCCAATTTTCACTCGATTCAATGCCAGGGTATTGATGAAACCCAAGACCTCGCTGCCTTTTGGGGTTGCGGGAAGAAGGTTGGCTTGATTTTTCACGCCGCGGCACTATCTTATCTCCACCAGCGAAAAGCCCTCTAGCAATCAAAGTTTTGCTGTCTGCCGCCGGTGGACAGCTGAAGGCCCCAACAAAATTTGGATCCAATCTGGTCAGATCCCCATCTCCCGAGCTATATCGCCCTGGGCGTCCTGGCGCTGTTGTGCGCCCTGTTTGCCGCCAGCGAAACCTCCCTCTTTGCGCTGACACCCCTGGACCGCCTGCGTCTCCGGGAGAAGAACCGGGTCCGGGGGGAGCGGGTGGAGGCCCTCCTGGCCCGGCCCCGGCGGCTCCTGGTGACGGTGCTCATGGGGGTGGAGACGATCAACATCCTGGCTTCCATTATATTCACGTCCCTGGCCCTGAGCCTGTGGGGCCCCCACGGGAAATGGCTGGCCCTGGGCCTCCTGGCCCCCGCCTTTCTCCTGGTGGCGGAGCTGATTCCCAAATCCCTGGCCCTGAGCCGCGCTACCCGCATAGCCCCCTGGCTGGCCCTCTTGGTGAAGCCCGCCATCCTGGTGTTTACTCCCCTGCGCCTGGTATTGCTGGCGGTTAGCCGGGGTATTCTGGCCGCCCTGGGGTTTCGCCCGGAGCTCGAGGTGCCCGCGGTGCGCCAGGAGGACTTCGTCCGCATGGTGGAAGAGAGCCATCTCCGGGGCCTGATTGCCGAGGTGGAGCGGGATTTCATCCAGAACCTCCTGAGCTTCGGCGAACTGCGGGTGGGGCAGATCATGGTCCCCAGACCTGATATATTTTCCTTGCCGCTGGATATGCCCTGTCCCGAAATGATCCAAGCCATCAAGCGATCCCGGTTTTCCCGGATACCCATCTACCGGGACAGCCCTGACGCTATCCTGGGCATTCTGCACGCCAAGGATGTCCTGGCGATGACCGTGGAGGGCCCATGCCTGGAGAAGATTAGGGAAAATCTGTTGCGACCGGCCTATTATGTGCCAGAAAACAAGAAAGCGTTCGATCTGCTGACGGAACTGCAGGCCCGGCATCTGCGCTTGGCCTTGGTGGTGGATGAATACGGCTCCCTGGTGGGGCTGGTGAGCGTGGAGGACTTGCTCGAGGAACTCTGCGGCGAGATTCCCCAAGAGTTTCAGGTGGAAGAGAAACTCCTGGTGGAAATCGCCCCGGGTGTCTGGCGGGTCAAGGCCACCCTGTCTTTAGCGGATTTTAACGGGGCCATGGGCCTGGAGCTGCCGGACGCGGAGTTCGATACCATCGGCGGCCTGGTTCTGAATCTCTTCGGCGCTTTGCCCCGGGAAGGCGGCAGCGTGGCCCTGGACCATCTGCATTTCCGGGTGACCCGAATGAAAGGCACCCGGATCCTGGAGATGGAGGTGCGAAGGGCCCAGCCATGAATTTCGGGATTCTCTTCATCTTCATTCCACTCCTGGTCCTGGAAGGGATCTTCGCGGCCGCGGAGATCGCCCTGGTCTCCGCCAACCGCCGCCGTCTTCACCACCGGGCCGAGGAGGGACATCGAGGCGCACAACTGGCTCTGCAACTCCTGGGCCGGCCGGAGCAATACCTGTCCACCACCTTGCTGGGCGCTTACCTGGCGGCGGCGGCCAACACCGTCCTGGTGACCGCTTTCTTCCTGGGGCTCTTCGGCCAGCAGGCCGAAATCCCGGTGATGATCTGTCTCCCCCCGTTGATCCTGATTCTGGGGGAAATTATCCCCAAATCCGTGGGGCGGCAGCAGGCCACCCTGCTGGCGGAGCGCCTGGCGCCGGCCCTGTGGCTGTTCTATTGGGTATTCTCTCCCATTATCTGGATCTTCGGCGGTATCAGCCGGGCGGTCTTGCTGATCACCGGGGTCCGCCAGACCGGCCAGGTGCCCTTCATCACCCGGGAGGACCTGCGCCTGGTGGTGGCCAAAAGCGGTCCGGAGGTGGACTTGCAGGGCACCGAGCGCCTCTTCATCCACCGTATCCTCCAGTTCAGCCTGCGTACCGTCAAAGAGGTGATGGTTCCCCTCTTCCGGGTGAGCGCGATCCCGGACACCCTGACCATCCAGCAGGCCCGGGAGGAATTTCGCGACACTTGCTTCTCCCGCCTGCCCATATTTCACCGGCGCATCGACAACCTCAGCGGCGTGCTCCACAGCTTCGACCTGCTGGGGGAGGAGCACGGCGAACGCCCCATCAAACCCTTCGTCCGAACGGTGATGTACGTGCCGGAAGTGAAAAAGATCGACCGGCTGCTCACCGAGATGCAGCGGGAGGGCAGTCACCTGGCGGTTGTGGTGGACGAATATGGCGGCGCGGTAGGCATTGTCACCATTGAAGACCTGTTGGAAGAGATCGTCGGAGAAATCACCGACGAGTTCGACCAGGAGGTGACCCCCTACCGGAAGTTGGGGGAGGGCCATTATCTCATCGATGCCCGCACCGAAATCAAGGCCTTGAACGAATCCCTGAAATTGGGCCTGCCCGCCGGCGATTACGAGACCCTGGCGGGGTTCCTCATCGCCCAACTGGGCGAGTTGCCCCGGAGCGGGGAACGGGTGCAGTACCGCAACCTGCGTTTTATCGTGCGCGCCACTGAAGGCCGCACCGTAAAGGAGGTGGAACTTTTTGCCGACCGCCCCGACCAGTGAACGCTGGGCCTTCTTCGACTGCTTCGCCGGCATCAGCGGGGACATGACCCTGGGGGCCCTCATCGATCTGGGCCTGGAGGTCTCGGACCTGGAGGGCCTCCTCAACCAGCTGGGGCTGGCCGAGGTGAGTCTGGCTGCCGCGCGCCGCACCAAGGACCATCTCAGCGGCGTGCAGCTGCAGGTGGACTTCCGGTCTCGCAGCCCCCAGCCCACCCGGAGCTACCGGGAGATCCGCGCCCTGATCGCGGGCAGCCCCCTGACTCCCGGGGTGCAGGAACTGAGCCTCGCCATGTTTCGCCACCTGGGGGAGGTGGAGGCCAAAATTCACGGACAGCCCCTGGAGGAGGTGCACTTCCACGAACTGGGAGCCCTGGATACCCTCCTGGACATCGTAGGCGCCGCCTACGGGGTGGAAAAATTGGGGATCACCCGGGTCTTTTGCAGCTCCCTGCCCATGGGCTATGGGATGATCGCCGGGGGCCACGGGAGGCTCCCCAACCCGGCCCCGGCCACCCTGGAATTGTTGAAGGGACTGCCGGTTTACGGCACCGATCTGCCCGGGGAGCTGGTGACCCCCACCGGCGCCGTGATTCTTAAGGGCCTGGGGGCGGTCTTCGAGCCCTGTCCGCCCATGCGTCTGGAACGGGTAGGCTACGGCGCCGGCAGCCGGGAGCTGCCGGGGTATCCTAATCTGCTGCGCATTTATCTGGGGTCCCCCCTGGCCCCGGCCGCGGGCATCCGGGAGCGGGTGCTGGTGATTTCGACCCACATAGATGACATGAACCCGGAACTCTACGAGCCCCTGGTGGCCGGGCTTATCAAGGCCGGGGCCCTGGACGTGGCCCTCTCTCCTTTGCAGATGAAGAAGGGCCGTCCCGGGGTGAGCCTCACGGTGATCGGGCCGCTGGCGGCCAGGGAGGCGCTGCTGGAGCGGCTGTTCACCGATTCCACCACCCTGGGGGTGCGGGTCTCGGAGGTGGAGCGGGTGGTGGCCAGGCGCTGGCAGGAGGTCATAGACACCCCCTACGGCCCGCTATTGGTAAAGGTCATGGAGTACGGCGGCAGGCGCCGGCTGCTGCCGGAGTACGAGGCCTGCCGCCAGATGGCCGAAGCCCAGGGGCTGCCGCTTCTGGAGGTTTACCGGCTGGTGCCCCGGGAGTGACCAGGGCGTTCCCAAGTGTGAGTTTGGGAACGAGAGGATGGAGGTAGGGGTCTAGACGACCAACCTGAATTAGCGGCTATCCTGCCGCGGCTGCCAGAGGTTCGGCGGCCGCAGGCCGCCCTATAATCTGAATGGCCGCGGCCGCTCAAGTTTCCCCCCAGCTTTCATGAAGAAGCAAGGAAGCACAGGCAAGATGCCTGCGCCACCAGTTTTTGCTGCCTTTCAAGTTTCCCCCCCAGCCGCTGCCTATTTGAGCGGTTTATTATAAGACTCCGGCAACAGGGCAATGGAAATCAGCGCAATTATAATCATGCCGATAAGATAGAACGCCGGGGAAGAGTTGTTGCCGGTCAATTTGATGAGATAGGTGGCAAAGAAGGGACCCATGCCGCCCCCGATGGCCGCGCAGATGTTGTACCCCACCAGAGATGAGATCCGGACCTGAGTCGTGAAGATTTCCGCGATAAAGGCCACGGCGGTTCCCGAGAACATGGAAAGTAAGAGGGCCAGTACGAATTCTGCCAGCAAGACCCTGAGAAAACTGCCATTGGCGATAAATACGAACAGGGGGTAGGTGAAGAAGATGAAGCCCAGGCAGGCAGTGATCAGAACGGGTTTCCGGCCGATCCGGTCAGATAGGTGGCCCATAATCGGCATAAGCACGATGAGCAAAATGCTGGAAAAGAAGCTGGCCAATAGGGAGAGGCTGAGCGGCAGCTTCAAGATCGTATTGATATAGGTGGACATGAAGGCCAATAAGATATAAAAGGCGGCGTTCCATCCCAGGGCCATGCCCATAGCTTTGAGGATACCGCTGAGATTACTCCTAACCGAGGCCACCAGGGGATTGCCCAGTACTTGATGCGCTTCTTCCACTTTCACATAGGAGGGGGTATCTTCAATTTTTCTCCGGATAAACCAACCTACGTAGCCCAGAACGATCCCAAAAATGAAGGGAAGCCGCCAACCCCAGGAGTATAAGGCATCTTTAGCCAAATAGTGGGTCAGGAAAAAACCCACCAAAGAACCGATGGTCATCCCGACTACTGCGAGATTCTGCTGGAAACTGCCATAAAACCCGCGGTTATTTTCCGTGGCATATTCGACCAGGAAGGCAGTTGACCCACCCCATTCGCCACCGGTGGAGAAACCCTGGATCAGCCGGCAGGCAGTCAATAATATGGGGGCAGCCAGGCCCAGGGCGGCATACGACGGGAGAAAGCCCATTAAGAAGGTGGCCCCGGCCATGATATAGATGGTCCAGGCCAGGGCGATCTTGCGGCCGTATTTGTCGCCGATGTGCCCGAAGACGATGGCGCCCACCGGCCGCATGACGAAACCCAGGCCGAATACCAGAAAGGTGAGCAGGATGCTGATGACCCGATCTTTAACCGGGAAGAAGAGCGTGGAGATGATAGGAGCCAGCGTCCCGTAGACCCCGTAATCGAACCATTCCAGGATTTGGCCGGCGCCGCCGGCGTAGATAGCCCGCATCCTTGCTGATTTATCGATATCCATCATATTTATCCCTCCGGCCGGGCAATGGTTAAAGGTAGAATGATTCAATGGTATAATCATGCTACCATAAAAGTCAACAAAATGTTTCATAGAAGAAATAAGTCTGAAATAATGAGTATTTTGCAGGTTTGGGCCTGGAGTTATTCCTTGACAAAGCCGGGTAGTCATAGGATGATAGAACCATAAGATTTTTCCCAGCACTGCCTGGTAAAGGCCACTCCCGCCAGGGGCCAGCCAAGAAAGGGCAGTAGTGTCCGGCAAGGTTTTTGCTATGAAATGGGTACAAGAAACCTGCTTGAAAATAGGTACCCTTCGCAATCTATTATCTTGTGGAAATTTCAAACCTTTTCCCTCTCCCCCAATGGGGGAGAGGGCAGGGTGAGGGGGAATATTAACGGACGTAGCCACCCCTCACCCCCATCCCTTGTATCTTAGGTAGGGGCTGCGTCTCGCCGCCCGGGCGGGGAAACCCCGCCCCTACAGCAGGAGAGAGGGGTTTTTGCTATTACCGGCTTCAGCCTGTGCCAGCCGCGGGTTCATGCCGTCAAAGGTCATGCAAAATCTCTGCCGGACACTACTGAGGGCAGGGGGGATAGAGGGGGGGATAGAGAGATGCGGCATCCTGGGAGTGGGGGCGCGGTCGGCGCCGGAAAGAGTTGCCAGTGGCTAGGCCTGGTTTAGTTCAAAGTTCAAGGTCCCAAAGTTCAAAGTTTAAGTCAAAGGCACAAAAAAGGGTTTCCAACCTTCAATCTTGAACCTTAGACTTTGAGACCGCTGCGAAAACCAACCTTGTCATTTATGAGATTCTTCGGTCGCTTCGCTCCCTGAGAATGACAGAAATGGGTAATTTCGCAGACTTATCAAGTTCAAAGTTTAGGTCAAAGGTAAATGAAATGGTTTTCAACCTTGAACGTTGAACTTTGAACTTTGAACTATTTTTTTGAACCTTGGAGATGGGGAAACCCCGGGCAGGTAGAGAAATCTATGGAAATGGTTAGTCTGAGGCGGATGAGCGCGGCCGACGAAGCCTTCAAGGCCCTGTACGACCGGATCATGTCCGGCCAGTTGAAACACGGCGACAAGCTCCCTTCCCAAGACCAAATGGCCCTGCAGTTCGGGGTTAGCCGCAACACCATGCGGGAAGCCATCAATAAGCTCATCGTCATGGGTCTCTTGAGCGCCAGGCAGGGTGTGGGGACCCTGGTCAATATCACCAGCGCTACCGGCTACCTGGCCTCGCTTTCGGACCATCTGCTCCTGCAGGCGACGACGGTGCGGGATTTTCTGGAAGCCCGGGTAATCATCGAAAGGGCCACGGTGCGCCTGGCGGTTATGAGGGCCGACCCAGCGGTAATCGCGGAACTGGAAGTCAACTTGAAAAAACAGAGGGAAGCTATTCGCAAGGGCAACATCCAGGCCTTTATTGCCCAGGACGTCCTGTTCCACACCACTCTGGCCAAGGCCAGCGGCAACCAGGTTTTGCTGCAGTTGCTGGGGGCAGTGACCGACCTTTTGGGTAATTTTATCAAAGAGGTCTCTTTGCTGCCCAGGGCCATGCAAAATGCTTTGGCGTTCCATAAGCAAATACTCAAGTTGATCAGGAGCGGCGACACCGAAGGCGCGGAAAGGAAGGTGGTTGAACATCTTTACGATGTTGCCCGGAATATCCGGCAGAGCACCGGCACCGAAATGGCGGTGGAATTCCCTTTCGACCTGGGCGGGGGCCGGGAGAGGAGGCGCCGGGATTAGTTGGCGTATCCTTTGGCGGTTTCCAGTCTTGATTATTCCTTAAACGAGGAGCGGCTTATGAATTTGCAACCCGATTTCGAGCGCCTCAGAAAAACGGTGCGGCACGAGGAGCCGGATAGAGTCCCACTTTGTGAAGTGCTCATCGAATATCCCATACAGGGCAAGTTCCTCGGTCGTGAGGTTACCCAGGACGACCTGGGGTCCCAGGTGGAATTCTGGGCGGGCGCCGGCTACGATTTCATCCCCATAACTGTCGGGATGATGAGTCCCGGCAAGGTGACGCAGGAGTCTTCAATTTCCCGGGTCCTCCGGGAGACCATGCTCAAGGACTCCCCGGATAGCCAAAATGATCAGGCCTGGAACCTGGAGTACACAAGCTTCATCAAAACCCGGGAGGACCTCGAGAAATTTCCCTGGGAGCTGGCTTCGCAGCTCGATTTTTCCAAGTTCCATCAGGTGCAGGACCTGCTGCCCGACGGTATGAAGGTCATTGCCGTCTCCGGCAAGATCTTCACCCTTACCTGGATGCTCATGGGATTCAATCATTTCGCCGTGTCCCTCATTATGGACGAGCAACTGGTGGCGGACGTATTCACTAAGGTCGCAGAAATCCAGTTCCGGGGGCTCGCAGAAATCCTCAAAATGCCTCATGTGGGAGCAGTATGGGTGGTGGACGACCTGGCGTTCGGCACAGGCCCCATGATCTCTCCACAGGCCTTCGGCGACCATGTTTTCCCCTGGTATCGGGAAATGGCCTGGCGCTGTCACCAGAATGATCTCCTATTTATTATGCACACCGACGGGGACGTGATGCCTTTAATGGAGGACCTCATCAAGATGGGCCTCGACGTCTTACAGCCCATCGATCCATCCTGTATGGACATTGTCAAAGTCAAGGAGATGTATGGCGATCGCCTCACTTTGGTGGGAAATGTCCCCAATGAACTCTTGAGAAGCGGCGCCCCTGCCGAGGTGGACCAATATGTGCAGAATCTGATCGCCCGGGTGGCTCCGGGGGGAGGGTATTGTGTCGGCTCGGGAAATTCAGTCCCCGATTGGGCCAATTTCGACAATTTCATGGCGATGCGGGAAGCTGCACTCAAATATGGGAGCTACCCCATCAAGCGATGAGCCCCAAGATACGGGCTACGGAGCATACATTGCTGGAGGAGCATCTAATGGACCGGAGAGTAGAGCAGATCAAAGAGGCCGTGGTGGCTGGCAAGCATAAGGAGATCGAAGGTCTGGTAGCCGCGGCGGTGAAAGACCAAATCGACCTGAATAGCATAATTAACGATGGCCTGATCGAGGCCATGGATATTGTGGGGAGAAAATTCGGGACCGGTGAGATCTACGTTCCGGAGATGCTGGTGGCCGCGGTCACCATGAAGAAGGGCCTGGCCATCATCCAGCCTTTGCTCAGAGGGGGAGCCTCCCAGCCCAAGGGGACCGTGGTTATGGCCACAGTAAAGGGTGATCTCCATGATATCGGGAAAAATCTGGTAAGTATGATGCTCGATGGCGCCGGCTTCCGGGTAATTGACCTCGGAGTCAATTTGAGCGCCGAAAAGCTCGTCGAGCAGGTGGCTGAGCTCAAGCCGGAGGTGCTCGGTCTTTCCGCCCTGCTCACCACCACTATGCCCGAGATGCAGCAGGTGATCGCCACCTTCCAGGAAAGAGGGTTGCGGGACCGCGTCAAGATTATGGTGGGAGGGGCTCCGGTGGATGCCAAATTCGCGGCCAAGATCGGCGCCGACGGCTACGGCAAGGATGCCGCCGAAGCGGTGCAATTGGCGAAAAAGCTGAGCGGCGTCAATTGATACGCCTTCAATCCCGATAAGCGGCTGAGGTGGAAGGCTAATGGAGTATCCCAAATTCGGTTTGGTCCGGCAAAAATTCGAAAAAGAAATTCCTGCCGATCCCCGCACTATGGTCAGGAGGGAACTGGAGCGCTCGGACCTGCTGGCCCCTGTTGGCAGGGGCGATAAGGTTTTGATTACGGCCGGCAGCCGCGGCATCGAATCGATGAACGAGGTGCTCAGAACCCTGATTGAAGCAGTGAAGGAACGCGGCGGCGAACCCTTTCTCTTCCCGGCCATGGGCAGTCACGGCCGGGGAGATGCCGCGGGGCAAGTGGAGGTCCTGCGGCACCTGGGCATTACGGAAGCAAAGCTGGGCGCTCCGATTTATTCGGGGTTTGACGTGGTGGAGATTGACCGGGTACTCGACTCGGTCCCGGTCTATGCCGACAGAGCCGCCGTAAATGCCGACCATATCCTGATCGTCAATCGCGTTAAGGAGCATACGGAATACCTGGGGGAAACGGAGTCCGGAATTCTGAAGATGGCAGTGGTGGGATTCGGCAGGCAGCCCGGGGCCGAAACCATGCATAAGCTGGCGGTCAACATTAGCTACCTCAAGGCCATTCACCTGATCGCCGCTTCCCTGTTCCAGAATTTAAAAATCCTCGGGGGGGTGGCGCTGCTGGAAGGCCACCTGAACCAGCTCCGCAGGGTCGAAGCCATCCGGCCTGACGAAATATTCGCCAGAGAACCGGCTCTTCTTGAGGAATCGAAGCTTTTCAAACCCAAACTGCCTTTTCAAGAATTGGACATCCTGCTGATAGACGAGATCGGCAAGGAGATCTCCGGCGCGGGCCTGGATACCAAGGTAGTGGGCCGGATCATGAACATCTACGAGAAGGAGTGCGAAACCCCCAAGATCACCCGCATCATCGTCCGGGACCTGTCCGAGGCCACCGGGGGCAACGCCACCGGGATCGGGCTGGCGGACTACACCACCCGCAGGGCCGCGGAGAAAATCGATTTCGAGGCGACCGCGATGAACTGTGTGACCGCGGTGGCCCCGGAAAAGGGGCGCATTCCCCTGGCCTTTGCGTCAGACCGGGGTGCCTTGGAGGCCGCCTTCAAAACGATTGGGCTCTGGACTCCTGAGCGCGTCAGGGTTGCCTGGATCGCCAACACCAAGGATCTGGAAGTGCTGGCGGTCTCCAGCGCTCTCCTTTTGGCGCCCCGGGGCGAATTGGAGGTTTGCGAGGGAGCCCGGCTGTTCGACCTGCCCTATGATGCGTCCGGAAACCTTCCTAACCTGCGGGACCTTCTGCAAAAGGGAGGAATTCCGCAATAACCCCCACGCCAAGAACCAAAAAATAGGCGCGGGAGACTCGCCCTTCTTGACTCAGGCCGGCAGGCTGCCTAGGTTGGGGCAGAGGAGGGTTGACCATGAGCCGCATTGAAGTGAAGTCTTTCTCCCAGCCGGATGAGATCCACACCTTTGAAAAGGGCAAGTTGGAGCTGGTTAAATTGGGCGGGGTAACCTTCGGCAGGGCCACCTTCCAGCCAGGTTGGCGGTGGTCCACCTCGGTAAAACCGCTGGCCGGCACCGAGAGTTGCCAGGCGCCCCATCTCCAAGTGCACCTTTCCGGGCGCATTCGCGTACTGATGGATGACGGCAGCGAACAGGAATTTGGTCCCGGGGAGGTATCCTTAATCCCGCCCGGCCATGACGGCTGGGTGGTGGGCCCGGAACCGGTGGTGGTCATCGATATCACCGGGATGCCTGACTACGCCAAAGGAAAATGACCAGGCGGCAATTTTCGGCCGCCCCCACCAGTATTAACAGCCGCGGGCGGCTCCCGCCGTCAGAGCAATTTCTCCCTGATCAGATATTCCATGGCCCGCTGGGCAAAGGTGGCCATGACGCTGATCATCCAGGTGAAGTGGGACTGCATCTCCTGGAACATGCGGGAATCCGCCATCCCCAGCAGCCCATGCATCACCGTGCTCACCCGCACCATCTCCGGTTCGTTAATCTGCCCCTGGGCCAGGTTGATCTCCTGCTCCAGACCCCGGAGAAAATCGAGAAAAAGCCGGCTGGCGCCCTCGCCCTCCAGTCCCTGCATTTGGGCGACGCTGTCCAGGAGCCGGGAGGCGAGGATGATTTCCGCCTTGATCCGGTCGGCGAAATGGAAGACCAGGATGGCCTGACGGCTGGAGGTAGGATTTTGGGTTTTTTGGCTAATGGGGGTTTCGGCCATGAAGCAGTCTCCTTAAACGCAAATGGGGAACCTCATCCGGTTTCATTTATAATCTTCCTGGGTTAAGATTCGTTACCCCAAAAACGACTCTATGTCAATAAAATGACCTCTGGCAAACTCTTTTGCAGCAAGGGCCGCGAAAAAGGGTTGACTTCAAAATGTCAGAATGATTATCTCTCTATCATCTAGTTTTAAAGGAGAACCGGTGCTCGCAGCGTTGCTCTTCATACTCTGGGCCTACGGCATGTATGCCCTCATTTCCACCTTACGCGGGCGCAGAGCTGGCGCTCTGCGGCGGGGACGCCCCTGGCGGCGCCTCGGGTGGCTGGGCGTGCTGGCGGGCGCCGGCGTGGGATTGGTCTTGGCCTTGGCCTTGGTCCAATCTTTTGAGGGGCGGCATCAGGATCTGCAGCTGGCGGGATTCCAGGGGACGGTGTGGGCCGAAGGCGTGCCGGCCAACTTGAATTCCCGGGTGGAAGAGCCTCCCATCAAGGCTACGGCCTCCGGGGATCAACCGGGCTATTCATTGCTGCACCCCGGGACTCCCTCCGCCGAGTTGGCCCCGAAGACGATGACCCTCAGGCCCAGGCCGGCCCCCAAGCCCAAAATCCACAAAGCCCAGGGCGCCAAAGGGGCCAAGCCCGCGGCCCGGAACCAGCTGGCGGCCGCCAAGGATAAGTCCAAGACCGCCACCTCCAAGAAGAAGAAGCCCTCTGCCCCCACGGCTGCCAGGAAGACCGACGAAGGCTAGGGGGCGCTCGCCGCGGCTGGCCGGAAAAATATTGGCGCCCGCCGGCTTTTCCCCTTTTTCCCCGCAAGTCATCCATGTTAATTAAAGAAAACGCCGTAGGCCGCGGTGGCCGGCCAAGGGAGTTATGGGGCGGGGCTCAGGTTCGAACCGCACCGGGCGCGGCCCCGGGCCTTTGCCAGAGATTCGGTTGATTTTTTTTATAGAGGTCTTGCCTTTGAGTCCGGATTCAGCCAACAAAGCCAGCCAAACCGGGAAAATCGCCCGGGCCGCGGGAACCGTGAGCCTGGCGGTCCTGGCCAGCCGCATCCTGGGCCTGGTGCGGGAGCAGGTATTCGCCGGCATGTTCGGGGCCGGCTACGCCTACGACGCCTTTGTGGTGGCCTTTCGCATCCCCAATCTGCTGCGGGACCTCTTTGCCGAAGGGGCCCTGAGCGCCGCCTTCGTCACGGTGTTCACCGACTACGACCAAAAGTCGGGTGCCGCCCAGACCTGGCGCCTGGCCAACAACGTCATCATGTGCTTGTCTTTACTGGTGGGCAGTCTGATCCTCCTGGGCATGTTCTTCTCCCCCAACCTGGTTCATCTGATGGCCCCGGATTTCGGCTTCATCCCCGGGAAATCGGAACTCACCATCCTGATGACCCGGATCATGTTCCCTTTTTTGCTGCTGGTTTCTTTGGCTGCCCTGGCCATGGGCGTCCTCAACACCCGGGGCAAATTTTTCATCCCGTCGTTGTCCTCCAGCTTTTTCAACCTGGGCTCGGTGGTGGGCGGGGTGGTCCTGAGCCTGCTGGTTCCAAGCCTCGGCCTCAACCCCATTGTGGGTATGGCCTGGGGGGCCCTCATCGGCGGCCTGCTGCAGTTGCTGGTGCAACTGCCCCTGTTGTGGCGGGAAGGTTTTCGCCCGCAATTCGTCCTGGATGGGCGGGATGAGGGGCTGCGGCGCATCGGCCACCTGATGCTGCCTGCGGTGGTGGGACTCTCCGGCACCCAGATGAACATCTTCATCAACACCTTTTACGCCTCCAGTTGTGCCCAGGGAAGCGTCTCCTGGCTCAATTACGCTTACCGCCTCTTTCATCTGCCCGGGGGGCTCTTCGGGGTGGCCCTGATGATAGCCACCGTGCCGGTGGTCTCCCGGCACGCGGCCCTCAATGATATGGGCGCCTTAAAAGGGGCCCTGGAATCTTCCCTGGCGCTTGCCTTGCTGGTCACCCTGCCGGCGGCCTGCGGCCTGATCTTCCTGGCCCAGCCCATCATCGCCCTCATTTTCCAGCACGGCCATTTTACCGCCTTTGATACCCAAGAGACCGCCGCGGCCCTGGCCCTGTATGCCGTGGGCCTCACGGCCTTTGCCGGGGTGAAGATCATGGTGCCGGCCTTCTATGCCTTGAACGATACCCGGATCCCGGTGCTGGGCTCTTTCCTGACGGTGGCGGCCAACCTGGTATTGATCAATCTTACCCTGGGACCCTTGCAACACCGGGCCATCGCCCTGTCCACCTCGCTCAGCGTCACCCTCAACTTCTTTTTCCTGGCGATGATGCTCTACCGGAAACTGGGAGGTTTTCGGGCGGGCTATCTCTTCCGCACCCTGGTCAAGACGGGGTGCTCGGGCCTGGTGATGGGCCTGGCGGTCCTCCTGGCCAATTCGCTGCTGAGCGGCTGGCTGGGAAGCAGTTTGCCGGGGCGCCTGTTGTTACTCCTGGCGGATATCCTGCTGGGAGGGGGTCTCTACGTGTTGATGGTATCGCGCCTTAAGATTCCGGAGTTCCAGGAACTGGCCCGGCATCTGGCGGCCCGCCTTAAAAGATAGTTTTCTGTTTACTGTTTTCTGTTTCCTGTTCCTGCTAAAATAATTCTGATAGCAGTGCCACTCAGATAATAGCGCACCCAGGAAAGACAAGAAAAAAAGACAGCTAACAGAATACAGAATACAGAAAACAGAAACTGAACACAGGAGTCGCCATGGAGCCTGCGGCGAAAATCGGCCCGATACTTAAGCTTCTGGATGAGCATTACCCCCAGGTGCACGTTACCCTCGATTTCAAGAACCCCCTGGAGCTGCTGGTGGCCACCATCCTCAGCGCCCAATGCACCGACGAGCGGGTGAACCGGGTGACCGAAGCGCTTTTTGCCAAATATGCCAGCGCCGCCGATTATGCCCGGGCCCCCTTGGAGGAATTGGAACGGGACATCTACCAGACCGGCTTTTACCACAACAAGGCCAAGAGCCTCAAGGCCCTGGGCCAGGCCCTGGTGGAGCACCACCGCGGCCAGGTGCCGGTCTCCCTGGAGGAGCTGGTCAAGCTCCCGGGCATCGGCCGCAAGACCGCCAATGTGGTCCTGGGCAATGCCTTCGGCATTCCCGGCATCGTGGTGGACACCCACTGCGGCCGGGTTTCCCAGCGCCTGGGACTCACCCGGGCCAAGGACCCGGTAAAGATCGAGTTCGACCTGATGGGCCTGGTGCCGAAGGAGCGCTGGACCAGGTTTTCCCTGCAGCTCATCTGGCACGGCCGGGCCATCTGCACTGCCAGGGACCCTAAATGCCCCCGCTGCCCCTTGCTGCCCTATTGCGATTATGGCAAGGAGGCAGTTGCTGCCTCGCACTAAGCAGGTAGCGTCGGGTGCGCCCTGCGCCCCTGATAGGCCCATGAATCTTCTATACTTGAAATGCGGAGCAGGTGCCGTGGACTTTTCCGTGTGGGCGCGCTGTTCTCTTTTTTACCGAAAAATATGACTCCCAAACCCCACCAAAATAATTGACAGACGCCCGGAAGGGTGGCATAAGAGGAAAGAAGCCGGTAATGAAAAGGAGGTCGGGAATGAGGCTTAATATCTGGCGCACTCAACTGGGGATCTTGCTGGCGGCTTTGCTGCTTACCGCCGGCTGCCTGGAAACCACTCTCATGGGCTTGGGCGGTATGGCCGCCGTCGGCAGCTATAAATGGATCGAAGGCACCATGGAAAGGGACTATCCCCGGCCCATGCCGGAAGTCTGGAAAGCCACCCTGGAAGCCTGCAATGACCTGCAATTGCAAATTATAAAGCAGGAATATAACCCGGTGGAATCCCATATCGAGGCGGATTCGCCCCCGTCCACCAGCGTGAAGATTCAATTGATTTCCCGGCCCAACCAGATTACCACCGTCAAGTTCCGGTACGGCCTCACTGGTGACAAGGACGCCTCGGCTTATTTCAACCGGCGCCTCGAGGTCCACCTGGGCCTGCCTCAGGAGTAATGGCGGGGAGGACCACCACAGGGGAAGGCTAAAAGAAAAAACCGGGGCCGGATCGCCCCGGTGAGCAGTAAGCAGTGAGCAGTTGTAGAGGCCCGGTTTTCCCGCCCGGGGCGGCGTGACGCCGCCCCTACCCCCTGGTCTTCAAATATTAAGGCCGGAAGCTGACGCTTTCGGCCTTATTTTGTCTTAGGGGCGTGGGAGCAGTAGTGTTCGGCAAGGTTTTCGCTATGAGGCATATAGGGTGGCGCTGCCCACCAAAAGAGAGATCTGTTTTAACTTAGGAAGGCACAATAGCTAATCATTTCATGAAATTTACGAGCCTTTCCCATCTCTTCTCGGCTACGGGCGACCGAGCGGGTTGCCCCTGCAATTCATGGAATTTACAAGCTATTTCCGTCTCCCCCTTTGGGGGGTCTTGTAGGGGCGCACCCGTGTGTGCGCCCCCTACGAAACGGTGGGAAGTAGGGGCGGGTTTTAAACCCGCCCCTACAGGGCGGACACATGGGTCCGCCCCTACGAAAAACCATGCGAAGGCGCGCTTTACCTTATCACTTAAAAAAATCCCCTCGCCGATAGGGCGGCGTCTTAGTGGTATAGGCCTCTGGCCAGCGGGTTTGCCCGGGGGGGGAAACCCCGCCCCTACGGCGGACGGAGAGAGTGTAATCTTCTCCATGCAATTTTGTCGCCGGAAACTACTGGTTGGCAGGCGCTTGGGGGATGGCAGGTGCCACTTATGGAAGGCCCTGGCAATCACGCAGGAATTTTTTTTAAAATTGCCGCAGAAAACGCAGGTCGTTTTCGAAGAAGAGCCTGAGGTCGTCGATGCCGTATTTCAGCATGGCGACGCGTTCCACCCCCAGGCCGAAGGCGAAGCCGGTATAGGTTTCCGGGTCGTAATGCACCGCCTCGAAGACCGCGGGATGCACCATGCCGGACCCGAGGATTTCCAGCCAGCCAGTGACCTTGCAGACCCGGCAGCCCTCACCCCGGCAGATGACGCAGGCGATGTCCACTTCGGCGCTGGGTTCGGTGAACGGGAAGTAGCTGGGCCGGAAACGCAGGCTCACCTCTGGGCCGAACATCTCGTGGACGAAGGCGGTGAGGGTCCCCTTGAGGTCGGCGAAGGTCACCCCCTTATCCACCAGCAAACCCTCCACCTGGTGGAACATGGGAGTGTGGGTCAGGTCCGAATCCCGGCGGTAGACCCGCCCGGGGGCGATGATGCGCACCGGTGGCTGCCGCTGCTCCATGGTGCGGATCTGCATAGGCGAGGTGTGGGTGCGCAACAGCACCTGGTCGGTGAAATAGAAGGTGTCCTGCATGTCCCGGGCCGGATGGTCCGGGGGCAGGTTGAGGGCCTCGAAGTTGTACCAATCGAGTTCCACCTCCGGGCCTTCCACCGTCTCGAACCCCAGGTGCAGGAAGATGTCGCAGATTTCCTGCATGGTGCGGGTGATGGGATGCAGGTGGCCCAGGGGCGGGCGGCGGCCCGGCAAGGTGACGTCCAGGACCCCGGCCCCGGCCTGGCGGGCCGCGGCTTTCAATTGGCTCGCTTTATCGGCGAGAGCCGATTCCAGGGCCTGCTTGGCCTGGTTGGCCTCTTGCCCCAACTGGCGTCGCAGCTCCGGCCCCAGGTCTTTCAAGCCCCTGAGAATCTGGGTGAGGCTCCCCTTGCGGCCCAGATATCTGATCCGCAGTTCCTCCAGGGCCTCGAGGCCGGCAGCCCGGTTAATTATCTCCAGGGCCTCGTCTTGGAGGCGCTTCAGATTATCCGGATTAAGGCTGCCTTTCAAGTTCCCCCCAGCTTCCGTGAAGAAGCAAGGAAGCACAGGCAAGATGCCTGTGCCACCAGATAAAGGAAATGGTGGGCAGTGCCCACCCTACACAGAAGGCTGCTGCCTTGCAAGTTTCCCCCCAGCTTCGATGAAGAAGCAAGGAAGCACAGGCAAGATGCCTGTGCCACCAGATAAAGGAAATGGTGGGCAGTGCCCACCCTACACAGAAGGCTGCTGCCTTTCAAGTTCCCCCCAGCTTCGATGAAGAAGCAAGGAAGCACAGGCAAGATGCCTGTGCCATCAGATAAAGGAAATGGTGGGCAGTGCCCACCCTACACAGAAGGCAGGACGCCTGTGCCAGGGGTCCATTCTCAGCCGCATATTTGAAGGGCGTCGGCTTTTGACGGAAAAAGGAAAACGGTCCTCTAGCCGCGGGAGAGTTCGGCCACTTTGGCGAATCCCTGGGGATCGAAGATGGCCAGGTCCGCCAGGACTTTGCGGTCCAGATTGATCTGGGCCTTTTTCAGGCCGCCGATAAATTTGCTGTAGGAGAGCCCCAAGGGGCGCAGGGCGGCATTGATGCGGACGATCCACAGGGAGCGGAACTCCCGTTTGCGCACCTTGCGGTCCCGGTAGGCAAAGGTCAATCCCTTCTCCACGCCCTCCCGGGCCGAGCGGTAAAGGCGGTGCCGGCCACTGCGGAAGCCTTTGGCCATTCCCAGAAACTTGCGGCGCCGGGCCCTGGAATAGACGCTTTTCTTGACGCGTGACATGAGGTGCTCCTAGCTCACAGATACGGCAACAGACGCTTCAGTTTTTTCAGTTCAGCCGCGGAGACGCAGGTGCCCTGGCGCAGGTGCCGTTTGCGCTTGGTGGTTTTGCTGGTCAAAATGTGGCTGTGGTAGGGCTTTTTATGCTTCACCCGGCCGCCGGCGGTGCCGTGGAAGCGCTTGGCAGCCCCTCGATGGCTCTTCATTTTAGGCATGGTTCATCCTCATCCCTGTCGGTGTTGCCGGTTGCCCGGCATCCCGGTATTTCTGGTTAAGGCAGCCGGCACTTTCCTGGCCTGGAAAAAATCCTCTGAAGTTTTATTGCCTTTCTGATTTTATTTGCACCAAGGGCTTTTTGGCTCTTTTGGTCAGGCCTAGGCCGCGGCCCCTGGGCCTGGCCAAAAAGCTCAGGATGCTACCCGGGAAGGGATCTTCGTCTCACCACGAGCAATCTTATATATTTATCAGATAATCGAGGCTGGCACCACTAACAATTGCACCCAGGCAAAAAAGTTTTCTGCCTCGGCCTTGAGGCCTGGTTATCGACTTTCTGCGCAGGTGGGCTGTTACTTGGGGGTGATGAGCATGAACATGTTCCGGCCTTCCAGCCTGGGAGCCTGCTCCACCGTGCCCACGTCCACCAGGGCCTCAGCCATCTTGGCGAGAATCCGGATGCCCCGGTCCGTGTGGGCGATCTCCCGCCCCCGGAAGATCACGGAAATCTTGACCTTGTCGCCTTCAGTCAGGAATTTGCGGCTGTTCTTGAGCTTGAAGCCCATGTCGTGCTCTTCGATCTTGGGCCTGACCTTGATCTCTTTAACCTGGATGATGGTCTGGCGGCGCCGGGCTTCCTGTAGCTTTTTGCTCTGCTGGTATTTGAACTTGCCGTAATCCATGATGCGGCAAACCGGCGGGACAGCCTGGGGCGCCACCTCCACCAGGTCCAGATGCGCCTCCTGTGCCTGGGCCAGCGCTTCCTTGGTGGGCATGACCCCGATCTGTTCCCCCTCCGGACCGATGAGACGCACATCCGGAACCCTGATCTGCTCGTTGATCCGCACTCGTTGCTGCTTCTGGATGATCGTTACCTCCCGTATTTTTTGGATAATTTCGGCGAAGGCACCTTCGCTTCCGCTTTGAGCCGTTTTTTGAATTCCTGAACCGGCACATCATTCAGTTTAGTCCCGTCCAGGCGCCGGATGGATAGGGTCCGGTTCTCTGCTTCCCGATCCCCAATAATAATCATATAGGGAATTTTTTGTTCCTGGGCTTCCCTAATTTTATACTGCAACTTTTCATTGCGCTTATCTAAATCAACCCGGAATTCCGCCTTGGCAAGCTGGTTGGCGAGCTTTTGGGCATAAGCGTGCACCCGGTCGGTGATGGGCAAAATTATAGCCTGGACCGGGGCCAGCCACACCGGGAAGGCCCCGGCGTAGTGCTCCACCAGGACCCCGAGAAAGCGCTCCAGGGAGCCCAGGATCACCCGGTGCAGCATCACCGGGCGGTGGCGGCCGCCATCGGGCCCCACGTAGGTGAGGTCGAAGCGCTCCGGCAAGGTAAAATCGCACTGGATAGTGGCGCACTGCCAGCGCCGGTTCAAGGCGTCTTTGAGCTTGACATCGATCTTGGGACCGTAAAAGGCGCCTTCCCCTTCGCAGAGATGAAATGGCAGCTGGCGGGCCTTGAGGGCGCCGACCAGGGCGGTGGTGGCCAACTCCCACTCGGCATCGCTGCCGATGGACTTCTCGGGACGGGTGGAGAGTTCCACCTCATATTCGAACCCGAAGATGGCCATGACCTGGAAGACGAAGTCCAGGACCCCGATGATTTCGCCTTTCACCTGGTCCGGGGTGCAGATGATGTGGGCGTCGTCCTGGGTGAACTGGCGCACCCGGGTGAGGCCGTGCAGCACCCCGGTACGCTCATGGCGCAGCACCGTACCCAGCTCGAAAAAGCGCAGCGGCAGTTCCCGGTAACTCCGGACGCTCGAGCGGTAGATCAGCATGTGGGCCACGCAGTTCATGGGTTTGATACCATAGCTCTGACCTTCCACTTCGGCGAAATACATGTGGTCCCGGTAGTTGGCCAAATGGCCCGAACGTTCCCACATCTCGGTCTTGAGCATCTGGGGGCCCATGACCATCAGGTAACCGCGGCGGCGATGCTCGCGGCGTTCGAACTCCTCGATAATGCTGCGGATGATGGCCCCTTTGGGGTGGTAGATGACCAGGCCCGCCCCGGCTTCCTCCTCGATGCTGAAGAGCCCCAGTTCCCGGCCCAGGCGGCGGTGGTCCCGGCGTTTGGCCTCCTCCAGGAACTCCAGGTGTTGCTTCAGTTCCCGGGGGCTGGCAAAGGCGGTGCCATAGATGCGCTGCAACATGGGTTGGCGTTCGTCCCCCCGCCAATAGGCCCCGGAGCTGGCGGTGAGCTTGAAGGCCTTCAGGTAGCCGGTGGAAGGCAAGTGGGGGCCCCGGCAGAGGTCGATAAAGTTGCCCTGGCGGTACAGGCTGACGGTTTCCTGGGGGATTTCCTGCAACAATTCGACCTTGTAGGTTTCACCCTGCGCCTGGAAAGTTGCGATGGCCTGTTCTCGTGGTTTTTCGTCCCGGGCGAATGGCTGGTCCTGGGCCACCAGTTCCCGCATGCGGCCTTCGATTTTTTCCAGGTCCTCGGGAGTGAAGGGCTCCGGAACCTCGAAATCGTAGTAAAAGCCGTTTTCAATGGCCGGGCCGATGGCCACTTTCACCCCCGGGAACAGGTCGCGCACCGCCTCAGCCATGATGTGGGCCGCGGAATGGCGCAGGATCGTAAGCCCCTCGGGGGAGTCGAGCCCAATGGGGGCGATGGTGCAGTCCTGGGCCAACGGGCGGGCGAGGTCCACCATTTCCCCATCCACGAGGGCGGCCGCCACCCGGTGGTCGCTGGCCACCCCCAGGGCCCTCAAGGCCTTGCCTGCCTCGGTCTGCACCTCTAACTCGAGGGCGAGGCCATTTACTAGTTTCACCTTGATCATTTTTACCCGGCCCTAAAAAAAAAAGGCATCTGGAGCGCTTTGCAAGCGCTTTCCCGGATGCCGTTGGTCTTTTCCCAGTTACATAAATTTGCGGTTAGCGACCTACGCCGCGCCACTCCTACCTCTCCCGGTGTGTATTGCCTTTCCCGCAGGCGATTTTCGCTGATTTTTCTCATAAATAGCCGCAGCTGTCAAGAAAATTCCGTTACCAGGCGGGAAGAGCCTCTGGCGCCCAGTAGAGTTTCAGCCAAAATTCTTCCCCGGCTCCCAGGAAATATGCTAACATGAGCCGCATTAAGGTTTAGTTCAAGGTTAACTTTGAACTATTCTTATGGACGAACAACTACCTCAAATCTATACGGTGAGCAGCCTGTCCCGGGAAATCCGGGAGCGGCTGGAGAGCCATTTCTCCCTGGTCTGGGTGAGCGGCGAGGTCTCCAATCTGCGGCTGCCTCTTTCGGGACATTGCTATTTCACCCTCAAAGACGCCGGGGCGCAGCTGCGGGCCGTCCTTTTTAAGGGTAATCACCAACACCTGCGTTTCAAGCCCCAGGAAGGCGGCCAATTCCTGTGCCGGGGACGTCTCACCGTTTATGAGCCCCGAGGCGAGTATCAGTTGGTGGTCGATTACCTGGAGCCCCTGGGGTTGGGGGCCCTGGCCCAGGCCTTCGAGGCCCTGAAGACCCGTCTGCAGGCGGAGGGCCTGTTCGCCCCGGAGCTGAAGAAGGCTTTGCCCTTCCTGCCCAGGAGGATCGCCCTGGTCACCTCTCCCACCGGAGCGGCGGTGCGGGATTTTCTGCGCCTGCTCAGGCAGCGCTATGCCAATCTGGAGGTGCTGGTCTATCCGGTGAAGGTGCAGGGCCGGGAGGCGGCGCCGGAAATCGTCCGGGCCCTTCAGGACCTGGCCACTTATCCCGGAATAGAGGTTATCGTCCTGGCCCGGGGCGGCGGCTCCCTGGAGGACCTGTGGCCGTTCAATGAAGAGGCGGTGGCCCGGGCCATCTACAACTGCCCCCTGCCGGTGGTCTCGGCGGTGGGCCACGAAGTGGACTTCACCATCGCCGATTTCGCTGCCGACTTGCGGGCTCCCACCCCCAGCGCCGCGGTGGAGCTGGTGGTGCCGGAGAAGGCCCAATTGATCCGTCGCCTGCACCGATTGGGGGCTTCCCTGGCGGGCGCCGCCAGAAGGACCCAAATGGCCGCCCGGAACCATCTCCTTTTGGTGGCCCGCCGGCTGCCGGACATGGGGCGGCGCCTGGTGGACCTGCGTCTTAAGGTGGATGATCAAGGCGAGGCCCTGGCGCGACGGGCCCGCCGCCTGCTGGCGGGACAGCAGCAGCACTTGCGTCTGGCCAGCTCCCGCCTGGTGCTGTTGAGCCCCCGGCGTACCCTGGCCTCCTGGCGGCAGCGCCTGGAGACGGGGGGGCTGAGACTGGGGCAGAGCTACCGCCGAGGCCTCGAAGACCGTAAACGGCACCTGGCCTATTGCCAGAGCCACCTGGACCAACTCAATCCCCTGGCCATCCTGGAAAGGGGCTACGCGGTGGCGACCCTGATGCCCCAAGAGACGGTGATTCGCGACGCCGGCCAGGTGGAGCGGGGCGCCACGGTGCGGGTGCGGGTGGCTAAGGGAAGGATGGATTGCGAAGTGGAAGAAGTGAGCAGTGAACAGTAAGAAGTGAGCAGTGAGCAGTGAGCAGTGAGCAGATGGAAAGGCAAGATGTGGCCGCAGGCTTTAGCCTACGCTGACGCAGAGGCATAGGCTGTTGGGCCGCCCCAATCGGCGGCCACAGGCCGCCCTATATTTGCTATAGAGGAAAGACTAAAAACTGGGAACTGGGAACTGCGAACTGGGAACTATCTCCATGGCTAAAGAAAAAAAACCGGCTGACCGGAGTTTCGAGGCGCTGCTCAAACGCCTGGAAGAGGTGTTGGATTCCCTGGAACACGGCGAACTGCCGCTGGAGCAGGCCATGCAGTCCTTCGCAGAGGGCGTGAGCCTGGCCAAGGCCTGCCACCAGAAGCTGGACGAAGTGGAACGCCGGGTGGAGCTGCTCCTGAAAGATGATGCCGGCCGCTTCTTCACCCGGCCTTTCCCGGAGGAGGAGGGGGAAGGGAACTGAAAGGTGGTCAGTGGCCAGTGGTCAGTGATCAGTAAAAGACAGGTATGTGTAGTTGATAAGATATGATGGCATAGTCATCTCGCCTGTGTGAACTTGAGCGCTAGGAATTCCCAGCGAGGAGGGTTTTTATGGGTTTATGGACATATCAACAAGCTGTTAAGGTTTTCTAACATTTTGCCAGAAAGGCCTGAAATGTGAACGGAAAATTCTTAGATGGTAATGGGAGGCAAGGGGATTAATTCCCCTTCATCCTTGATCGAGCGTATCGAGGACTTAGCTTGAACCTTAAGGAATATTTGGAAGAAAGGCGCACCCTGGTCAACCGGGCACTGGAGGCCTGCCTCCCGGCGGTGCGGGGCCCGGCCTTTCGGGTGGTTGAGGCCATGCATTACAGCCTGTTCGCGGGGGGCAAAAGGCTGCGGCCCATCCTCTGCCTGGCAGCGGCGGAGGCGGTGGGCGGCGGCTTTGATGCGGCCTTGCCGTTGGCCTGCGCCCTGGAAATGATCCATACCTACTCCCTGATCCACGACGATCTGCCGGCCATGGACGACGATGACCTGCGCCGGGGCCAGCCCACCTGCCACAAGCAGTTCGACGAAGCCAGCGCCATTCTGGCCGGGGACGGCTTGCTCACCGAGGCCTTCTATACCGTGGCTGCCGCGGCGCCCCGCTTCCAGGGGCGGGAGGCGGTGCTGCTGGAGATTCAGCAGCTGTTGAGCGAGGCGGCCGGCTACCGAGGCATGGTGGGCGGCCAGATGCTGGACCTGATGGCCGAAGGCCGCCGGATCACCTTGCAGGAGTTGGAGTTCGTGCACCGTCTCAAGACCGGGGCGCTGATTACCGCGGCCACCCGGGCCGGGGCCCTGGCCGGGGGAGGCAGCCGCCCCCAGGTGGCCGCCCTCACCGCTTACGGGGAACGATTCGGTCTGGCCTTCCAGATCACCGACGACCTGCTGGACGTGGAAGGGGACGCCGCCGAAATGGGCAAGGCCCCGGGCATGGACGAGAAGAGGCAAAAGGCCACGTATCCCGCCCTCCTGGGTTTGGAGCCCTCCCGCCAGTGGGCCGGGCGCCTGGTGCAGGAAGCCCTGGCCGAACTGGAGCCCTTGGATGAGCGGGTGGCGCCCTTGCAGGAACTGGCCCGCTATCTGCTGGTGCGCCGCTCCTGAGGCGGATTAACAAATGTTCCCCTGGGGATGTCATAAATAACATGATTTGCGTTGCGTTTTTTGCTATAAAGTATGGATAAGGGGGGGATACAGTCACATGGATATACGCCCGATAACGCTGCCTGAAGGCAGCCGCCGCCGCTTACTGGACGCCATCGATAATCCCCGGGACCTGAAGAAATTGCCCCCGGATTTGCTGCCGCAACTAGCCCAGGAAATTCGGGACGAGATCATCGCCACCGTGTCCAGGACCGGCGGGCACCTGGCCCCCAGCCTGGGGGTGGTGGAACTCACCATCGCCCTGCACTACGTCTTCGACAGCCCCCGGGATAAGATCATTTGGGACGTGGGACACCAGGCCTATGCCCATAAACTTCTCACCGGGCGCCGGGAGCGTTTCCGGACCCTGAGGCAGTTCGAAGGTCTCAGCGGCTTTCCCAAGCGGAGCGAGAGCCCCCACGACGCCTTGGACACCGGCCACGCCGCCACATCCATCTCTGCCGCCCTGGGCATGGCCTCGGCCCGTTGCCTGAACCGGGAACCGAAACGGATCGTGGCGGTGATCGGGGACGGGGCCATGACCGCGGGCATGGCCTTCGAAGCCCTGAACCACGCCGGCGACCTGAACAAGGACCTCATCGTCATCTTAAACGACAACGGCATGTCCATCTCCCCCAACGTCGGGGCCCTGTCGTCCTTTTTCAGCCGCCAACTCACCCGCCCCGCCATGGTCTTCCTGAAGACCCAGGTGAAGAACCTGCTGGAATCTCTGCCCGCCATCGGCGACGACCTGCTGGTCTGGGCCAAAAAGAGCGAGGAGTCTTTAAAGGCCTTTTTCACCCCGGGTATGCTCTTCGAGTCCCTCAAATTCACCTATTTGGGGCCGGTGAAAGGCCACCGCCTGGATCACCTCGTCGAAGTCCTGCAAAACGTCAAGAAGCTGCGAGGCCCCATCCTGGTGCACGTTCGCACCACGAAGGGCAAGGGCTATGAGCCTGCGGAATCGGACCCCACCGGCTTTCACGGCCTGGGCAGGTTCGACCCCGACACGGGCGCGGTCAAGAAGCACGTCGGCGAGGTGCCGTCCTACACCGAAGTCTTTGGCGACACCCTGGTGCGCCTGGCCGAGGGCAATCCCAAGATAGTGGCCATCACCGCGGCCATGCCCGATGGCACCGGCCTGGTCGATTTCCGTCGGCGCTTCCCGGAAAGGTTTTTCGATGTGGGCATTTGTGAGCAGCACGCGGTAACCTTTGCCGCCGGGCTGGCCCTGGAGGGCGTCAAGCCGGTGTGCGCCATCTACTCCACTTTTATGCAGCGGGCCTACGACCAGGTGCTCCACGACGTCTGCCTGCAAAACCTGCCGGTGGTTCTGGCTCTGGACCGGGGGGGTATCGTAGGCGAAGACGGCGAAACCCACCAGGGGCTCTTCGACCTCTCGTTTCTCCGCCATCTGCCCAACTTGGTGCTGATGGCCCCCAAAGACGAAAACGAATTGCGGGACATGATGTACACCGCCATGGAGCATCCCGGGCCGGTGGCCCTGCGCTATCCCCGGGGCACGGGGGTGGGGGTGGCCTTCTCCTCCACCCTGAAGCAGATTCCCGTGGGCAATGCCGAGGTCTTGCAGGAAGGGAACGACCTGCTCATCATAGCCCTGGGGGCCTCGGTCTATCC
>JBAVAG010000041.1:0-2064 GCA_049585595.1 Desulfobaccales bacterium | reverse complement strand
TTATGGAGTTATCTTACTTTTTACCCTCTCCCCCAATGGGGGAGAGGGCAGGGTGAGGGGGAAGTGATCCGTCCTTCAAGCCACCCCTCACCCCAACCCTCTCCCCTCACAGGGGAGAGGGAGTTTTGGCTATTCCGGGCTACCCCCGTCTTCTCTGGGTTAAGGCGCGGCTACATTTTTCAATTTTCATTGGCCAGCCTTTATGCAAAATATCTGCCGGGCACTACTGGCCGGAGCGGGGCGTCCGCCCCTGGTGGCAGGCAGCCTGGAGAGCGCTTCGGCCCTGGAGACAGCCGCCAGCCGGCGCCGCGCTCATTCTGCCCTGGGGCTGGGCTCGCCGGTCTTGATGGCCTCGATCCTCTGAAGGCAGTCCTCGGCGCTGAGGCGGCCGTGGAAATAATCCTGCAGGGCCCGGAGGAAGGGGTTGGCTGCGAAAAACTGCTGAATTCCCAGTCGGTCTCCCAGGTCGGGGAGCGGCAAAGGGATTTTGAAGTGGGCGGCAATTTCCCGGAAGACTTCCAGTTGTTGGATTTCAGCCTGGCGCATCTGGGCTTCCACCTGGAACAGGAGTTTCCGCAGCCTAAGCAGATAATCGTCATTTTCGCGGTATTCCCGGAATTTGTGCTTCAGAAAGTTAAGTTGGTGCTGTCTGGCCAGGGTGCTGTAGGAGATGACTTTGCTCATGGGGGGAAGCCTCTCTCTGCTAAATGATCTACGGGTGGGCCAGGGATCATGGGCACCTGTTGGAAAAGTTATCATCCAACCTTGCAGATTCAAGGCAAAAAGGTTAATTTCGTCTGATATGAAAAGCACGGAGATACCCGACTTTGCCAAAATGGGGGGCTTGGTGCCGGCCATTGTCCAGGACGCGGCCAGCGGCGAGGTGCTGATGCTGGCCTTCATGAATGAAGCGGCCTGGGTCGAGACCTTGAAAACCGGCGAGGCCCATTATTTCAGCCGCAGCCGCAACGAGCTCTGGCACAAGGGCGGCACCTCCGGCCACGTGCAGCGGGTCAAGGAGGTCTACCTCGATTGCGACAATGATACGATCCTCCTGAAGGTGGAGCAGGTGGGAGGCGCCGCCTGCCACACCGGTTACCGCAGTTGTTTTCACCGCCGCCGCCGGGGGACCGGCTGGGAGGTGGTGGGCTCGCCAATCTTTGATCCCAAGGAGGTATACGGAGGTGGCTAAAATGCGACTGGGGCTCCCCAAGGGCAGCCTGGAGAAAGCCACCCTGGAGTTGTTTCGCCGTTCCGGCTGGCATATCCAGGTGAATGGCCGGAACTACTTCCCGGACATCGACGACCCGGAGATCGCCTGCTCCATGTGCCGGGCCCAGGAAATGAGCCGCTACGTGGAGAACGGCACCCTGGACTGCGGCATCACCGGCAAGGACTGGACCATGGAGAACGACTCCAGGGTGACGGTGGTGGCTGACCTGATGTATTCCAAGTCGAGCCTCAACCCGGTGCGCTGGGTGCTGGCGGTGCCAGCGGATTCGGAGATCAAGACGCTGCGGGACCTGGCGGGCAAAAAGCTGGCCACCGAACTGGTGAACTACACCCGCCGCTATTTCGAGCAGCGCCAAATCCCGTTAAGTGTAGAGTTTTCCTGGGGGGCCACCGAGGCCAAGGTGGCCGCCGGCCTGGTGGACGCCATCGTCGAGGTGACCGAGACCGGCAGCACCATCAGGGCCCACGGCCTCAAGATCATCCACGAACTGTTCCAGAGCAATACGCAGTTCATCGCCAACAATGAGGTGTGGGAAAACGACGCAACGAAGCGGGAGAAGATGGAATCTCTATCGGTTTTGCTCCTGGGGGCGCTCAGGGCCGAACGCATGGTGGGCCTGAAGATGAACATCCCGGAAAAACAATTGAAGAGCATCGTGGACCTGCTCCCCAGCCTGCTGGCCCCCACCATCGCCAGCCTCTATGAAACCGATTGGTATTCGGTGGAGGTGGTGGTGAACTCCTCCGAGGTCAGGAACCTCATCCCCAATCTAATCCGGGCCGGGGCCCAGGGGATTGTGGAGTATCCCCTGCATAAGGTGATTTGATTTA
>JBAVAG010000040.1:0-12352 GCA_049585595.1 Desulfobaccales bacterium | reverse complement strand
GTCCCCCCATAGCTCCAACCCCCCTTGCCAGCGGATGAAAATCTGCTTATTAAAAGGGAAATCGTGTAATAATTTTATTGTCATTCGCCTTTTTTTTTGCTATCAAGGGGAAGCTGTCATGTCCGATGGCCTCTGATTGAGCGGCAGTCAGCTTGCGGGCCATCAGGACTGCATAGATATATCTTTTATTAAAGGGGGATGGACGTCGGAAAACCCATTTTCCAGAAGTGGCCATGGCTGAAGGGGAATTGCAGTCAACCCGTACCAGGAGAAAGGGAGAGAAAAATTATGACGAAGGCAGAATTAATCGCGGCAGTGGCGGAAGGCGCCCAGCTCAGGAAGGTGGAAGCGGAGAAAGCCATCAATAAGTTCATCCTCCAGATTTCCGAGACCCTGAAGAAAAAGGGCCGCCTGGCGTTGGCGGGGTTTGGCACCTTTACGGTGACCCAGAGAAAGGCTCGGGAAGGCCGGAATCCACAGACCGGCAAGCCCATCAAGATTCCGGCCACCAAAGTGGTGAAATTCAAACCGGGAAAACAACTGAAAGAAAAAGTGAAATAAGGGTTTACGGCCTTGTTTCTTGAGCGCCCCGGACCCGGCGCCCCGGGCTCTCTTGAAAATACCTTTTAATTAAAAGGCCGATGCCGGCGGCACATTATCCAGGCGCCGATCGGGGATAGGAGTGGCTCTGTCCCTTCTCGCCTTTCAGTGCAGGCGGACCGTGACCGCACGGCCAAACTGAAAATAAATAATTTCTGAGATCTTCCCTCGCATCGGCCTGCCCGGCGATTCTCCCCAACCTGGCAGCCGGGCGTAACTCCCTTACGCCCCTGCGGCGCCAGGAGTGACGAGGGGAGGGCTTTTTGCCGAGCCCTCCCCTTTCTTTATATCAGCCTATCCCATGGCAGACTCCTGGCCGACTTCTCGGGTAAAGCCAGGTTCAAAACCTACTCCTGCTACCCTGGCTGCTGCCCCGGCGGCTAAACTCCTCCCGGATGCGCCCCAGGACCCGAGCCTTGTTTAGGCACCAGCTGGGAGCCAGCAGTTCCTGAGGGTGCGGGTCGCCGGTAAGACGGTGGATGACCAGGCGCCGCGGCAGGAGCTCCACAAAGTCCACTGCCAGACTGACGTAACTATCTTCTGAGAGGCAGGTGTAGGCCCCTTGCTGATAAAGGTGGGCCAGGGCCGAGCCCCGAACCACGTAAAGCAGGTGAATTTTTACCCCTTGTAAGGGCAGGCTGGCCAGATAGTCCGCGGTGGCCGCCATCTCTTCGGGGCCCTCCCCGGGCAGTCCCAGGATCACGTGGGCCACCACTTCCAGACCTCGGGCTGCCGCTCGTTCCACCGCCCGGGAAAAGCAGGCCACATCATGGCCCCGGTTCAGAGCCGCCAGGGTCCGGTCATGGGCCGACTGCAACCCCAACTCCAGCCACAGCAAGCGCTCCCGGGCATAGCCCGCCAGTAATTCCAGCGCCCCCTCCTCCAGGCAATCGGGACGGGTTCCCACGCTCAAACCCACCACATCGGGGAGTCCCAGGACTTCATCATAAAGGGCCTGAAGCCGAGCCACCGGAGCGTAGGTGTTGGAAAAGCTTTGGAAATAGGCGATGAACCGGTCGGCCTGGTAGCGATCTTTAAGGCGGGCCATGCCCTGGCGGAGCTGCGCCGTCAAGTTCAGCCCCCGGGCCCAGGCGCCGGTGCCGGAGCCCCGGGCGTTGCAATAGAGGCAACCACCCCTGGATACCCGTCCATCCCGGTTGGGGCAGGTAAAACCCGCGTCCAAGGCTATTTTTTGCACCCGCCGCCCAAAGCGGCGCCGCAGGTGGGTGTTAAGGTCGAGATAAGGGAGCCCGGCCATCAGGCCAGGTCTCCCCAAGCGCCCTGCACCAGGGCGAGGGCGGCCAGGGCCGCGGTCTCCACCTTGAGGCGCCGGGGACCCAGGCTGGCCACCCGGAAGCCCGCCTCCCGGGCCTGGGCTGCTTCAGCCGCGGAAAAACCGCCTTCGGGGCCGATGAGGAGGCGCACCGACCCGGGCCGCTCCACACTGAGGCAGGATTTCAGCCCGCCACGCCTCTCTTCTTCCCAGAAGATGAGCTTCATCTCCTCGGAGCCCGATAAGACCGCGGCAAATTCCTCCACCGGGCCAATCTCCGGGAGCATCGCCCGCTGGCAGGACTTGAGGATTTCCCGGGCCAGGCGCTGCCAGCGGTCCTGCCGCCGCCGGGCCCGCTCCGGGGCTGGCCGTTCCGAACGCTCGGAGTAAAAGGGGATAATCCTTTGCACCCCCATTTCCGTGGCCTGGCGGATCACCCCATCCAGGGCGTCGCCCTTGGCGAGGCCAATGCCCAACACCAGGCGCAAAGGGGATTCCCCCCACCCGGCCAGTTCCCGGATCACCTGCAGCTGCGCTCCCCTGGCCTCAAGAGCGATCACCCGGGCTTCCACCTGCCGCCCCCGGCCGTCACAAACCTCCACCAGCTCGCCCACCCCCAGCCGCAAGACCCTGGCCAGATGCCCGGTCTCCTCTTGGTCCAGATGCACGGTGTCATCCTGAAAGCCCTCGGGAGGGGCGTAAAAGCGATGCATAGGCAATGCCCGGTGCCCAAGTTCAAGGTTCAAGGTTCAATGGTCAAGGTTGCCGGTCGTTTTCCCGGAGCGACGAGGTAATTTTCAGAGACCACGGTGCACACTGCGTACCGGAGCGATGAATCTCCCGATTTTAATCTATTGTGATGTTCCACAATTACCTTAACAAAAGATTTGGGATACCCCCTCCCTTGAGGGGCCCTTGAGGGGAGGGGGTTGGGGGGAGGGTGGCTATTAAGTGAGCAGTTAGCAGCGAGCAGTAAGCAGGAAAAGATAACTGCTTACTGCTACCGCTCACTGCTCCAAATTTACCACGCCCACCCGGTGTCGCCCCCTCAAGGCGGAGGGGAAAAGGCGAAGCATATAAGCAACGTTTCCATTGGGCACCATACAATCAGGTCAGGCGTGCTTGTGTTTCTTGATCTCTTCCTCCAGGGCCGCCACCCGCTTCGCCAAAGCCTCCAGATCCGCGGCTCGGGCCAATTTCATCTCTGCCAGGGCCTTGGCCACCAGCTCCTTGACCTTGTCTACCATGGCCGTCTGGGCCTCCTGGGCCCGGCCCAGGAGCTGCTTTACCGCCTCGGGGGCTTCCTGCTTGGTGATTTCCCCCCGGCGCACCATTTCCTCCACCAGCGATTCGACCTTTTCCTTGGTAAAATCGAAGAGCCCCAGACCAAAGGACCACGCCTTCTGCAAGAATTCTTTCATGGTTTCCTCCTATGGAAGTTTTTCAGAATTACCCTTAATAAAATCTGCCTACAAGTAGTGTCCGGCAAGGTTTTTGCTAACCCGCCGTTGTAATCTAGGCCCCCAAATCTTCTTTGGTTAACTTATGGAGTTATCTTACTTCTTACCCTCTCCCCCAATGGGGGAGAGGGGAGGGTGAGGGGGCCGATGGCCGCCGACACGGCACGCCCGATCCTTCTATGGTTTGGCTTTTTCTGCTCACTGCTCACTGCTCACTGCTCACCCTTCATGGCCGCCGCAGGATCAAGGCCCCCCAGTCGTCCTGGGTGAGCAGCCCCTCCCTCTTAAGTCCCAATCCCAGGAAGCGGGGCTCGAGTTCCGGGAGATCGGTTTCCAGAAACCCTGAAATGATCAGGGCGCCGCCGCTCAAAAGATGTCCGCTCAGGGCCTCGGCCCATTGCAGCAGGTCAGGGGTAGTGAGATTGGCCAGGATCAGGGCGAACTGCCGGCGGATGGTGTGGAGCAGGGTGGGCTCCACCAGCACCTGCGCTTCCAGGCCATTTAAGCGCACGTTTTCCAAGGCGGCGGCCACCGCTTCGGGGTCCACGTCGATGGCCAGCACCCCGGCCCCCAGGCGGGCCGCAGCCAGGGCCAGGATGCCGGTGCCGGTGCCCACGTCCAGCACCTGCCAGGGATCATTGGCCTCGGGCTTTACCTGCTCCCAGACTTCCTCCAGGGCCCTGAGGCAGAGCAGGGTCGTGGGATGGCGGCCGGTGCCGAAGGCCATGCCGGGATAAATGGTGACCACCAACTCCCCGGCCTCCGGGGCATAATCCTCCCAGGGAGGGCGGATCACCAGGCGGGAGGTGACTTTCTCCGCCTTGAAATGGGACTTCCAGGCCTCGGCCCAATCCTCTGCGGCCACCAGCCGCGTCTCCAGACCCAGTGGGGAAAGGTTGTGGCCGCCCAGCCGCTCCAGGTATTCCTGGAATTGCTGCCGCTGCCAGTCGCCGAACTCCTCGGGCCGAAAAAAGACCCGGACGACCACCCCTTGCGGCGGCGCGCCCTCCTCCTCCAGGATCACCCCGCGGCCGCTGAACTCCGTGAAGTAGAGGCCGGCCTCCTCCTGCATCCCGGCGGGTACCAGGACCCTGACCTCAATCCAGGTTTCCTCAGCCATAATGGATAATGATAAAGACGGGCAGGCCCGATTGCAATGACGCTTAAGACGATTGTCTCAATGAGGGTGGTTTGGATGCGGAGAGGACAGTAGGGCCGCCGCCCTCGGCGGCGTGTAAGGTGGGCACTGCCCACCATTTCCTTTATCTGGTGGCACGGGCTTCCAGCCTGTGATTGGGTCCCCCAGTCCACGGACAACCGGGCAAGACGGATCAACCAAAACCAATCAGCCGTAGGGGCGACCTGTGTAGGGTGGGCACTGCCCACCCTAGGAGGGGCATAGGGCCATATGTTTTTAAACAACCGGCCAGCCGCCGTGGGCTTCAATGGCGACGTCTATTTCTCCCATGAGGCGGCTAGTTTGGGCCAGGGCGACAACTATTTTTTGGTAATGATGAAGGTCCTCAAAGCTGAGGGTCCGGCCCTTGCGGTCCTTGAGCCATTTATTGCAGACCTGATAGCCGCCGTGAGCACTGCCCTGAATCGCTATAACCTCCGCAAACAGACCACCGGCTCTTGCGCCAACAGCCGCCGCAATACCGAAAAATCCGGCAACCCAAGAGTCTTCGCGACTGCCTGGTCAATCCTATCCCTTACCGGATCGTCGGCCATTTCGGGAAAGGGCTTCAACTCCTCCCGGCGCACCTCGTCGTAAGCCGCCGCCAGTTGCCGCACCTGGTCTGCGCTAAGTCCCTCAAAATCTAGTACGGGCAGTTTCTCCAATACGGGTTTTTTGAATTTCATCCAAGCACCCTCTGTTTCCTGTCTGTTCGCTATCACCAGAAGTAGTCCTAGGGTACTATTCAACCAAAGAGCTAAGGCTTTTTCGATTTCTTCCCTTTGGAATTTTTCTTTCAGAGACACTGGCCACCAACTATTTGATAACGAAAGCTGAGATACCCTCAAACAAATCATACGTTGGCTATTCAGTCGAATTCGCTCAGCCAACATGATTTTGCCTGCCAAAGGCCAGAGGTCTTCGGTTTTTCGCAAGGGGCGGCCTGCTTTGGCTTCCGATAGAGGCATCAGGAATGCGTTGGGCTCTTGTTCTAGATTGGTAATAGCCTGGGCATCGTGACCCCAAAAAGCCTGGTAAGCAGTAGCAGATTGGCTCACCTTGAAACCATCGTGAATGTCGCGGACGTCAGGCCCCAAGATAGCGAAGTCACGCAAAGGCTTTAAAGGCACTTGGGCTGAACCCTTCCGACCCGGCAGCCATAACTCCCCCCCGCTTAAAAAATAGGCTGCCCGAGTCAGGTCTGATTGTGCAAAGGCGCAGGGCAATATCCACGCCGGCCAGTTGCGCATTTCTCCCCAGGGAAATGCCAATGCTTCTCCTAATTTCACTCGCCCTGAAGACCGATCCAGAGAAAATTCAAGGGCGCCCTGGCCCCGTGGTCCTGGAGGAACTGGCTTGTTTATTAGGGTGTGGTAGATTGCCAGAGCCTCAAAAGCGGTGTCGGGATTGCGCCATAGATTCAGGACCACGGTGTTTTTGACGGAAGCGTCTTCCCCTCTCTCTAACTTTCTGGCCACTAGCATAACTTCGCTTAGGCTGGTGCTTTCGGAGAAGTTCCACCTCTCCGGGTCCTGGCTGGCAATCAGATACTCAACTTGATAACTATCAGCCAATAATTCCCGGGTGGGCGCCCAGGCCACTCCAGACACCAAAGCTTTGGGAAGCACCAGGGCCAGGCGCCCTCCCCTTTTCACATAACGGTCGCCAATCGCTACGAACACTGAACCCAAACCTGCCGTAACATTGGCCTTAAGATGATTCCGCTTGACGAGCTTTTTCAATTTGGTTTGGGCCTTGGCCCGTTCTGCATCATCCATAGAGCCGAAAAGGAGATTGCCGCCCACGCTGCGGGTGAAAGGCGGATTCATGGTGCAAAGGTCCAACTCCGGTAAATAGGCATGGTCGAATTCTTTTTCGCCCTTACCTGTTATCTGTTTGCCCTTTCTCCCGGCCCCGAATAGATCGCGCACGACAAAAATTCTCTTGTCCCTGACAAAATCAATGCTTCCCAGACTGTTTAATGCGCCCCCCATAGGGATACTCCACAGGTTCATTGTCTCGAAGGTAATCTCCGGCGCGCGCAGGGCAAGAGTGGAAGCGGTGAGGTGGGTCGCGGAAGGAATCACATCGTAACCGTGAATTATTTTTTCGACCAGGACCCTATGAATGTCAGTAAAATTAAGGCGCTTACCCGCCTTCACTGAGGCGGCCACATAATTATCCGCCACGGTGTCCGCAGCAGCCATGAGTAATGTGCCGGTGCCACAGGCCAGATCGGCAATGCGAAAGTCCATAAGTTCGTTAAAATCATGCCACCGGCGCGCAAAGACTTCACCCCCCAGCGCAAGTTTTAACAACAGTAGGGCAGAAGGCACCCTGGTATAATAGGTCGCCAGGTATTTTTTGTCAGCTAGCAGCTTGTGATATACCCGGCCCATCAGGTCATGACGCAACGCGGCCCGGAGACCGACAATGCGCTGGGCCGCATCTGCCAATGTTCTGAGCAGCGCCACAGTATCCCCATGAACGGGAATTTGCAATAAAAGTTCCCGTGCTAGATGAAAAATGGGATAGTAGTTAATTTCGAGAATATGGCGCCACTGAACGCTAAAGGCGCTTAGGACATTTTCTTCATTTTTTAGTTTTTCAAGAGTTGAAATCCTATAGTCGCCATGCCTAGACAATATCTCTTGAAATATCATGGCGTTGATTATGACCAAGCTTGCAATACGGCTGATAGCCTCAGCTTCGGCGGCAGTTAGTGTTCTCTTCATTCCCCTTCCTCTTCTTTATGGCGTTTTTTCCTGCTTGGAAGGGCGCGAATCCCTAATATTTTTGCAGCTTCGCTAGGAAAATCGGGGATGGCGGCCAAGACCGGCGCCAACTTTTCTACTGCCTCATCAAGTATCGCGGTAGCACGGCTCACCACATCCTCTTGCACTAATTGGTCAAAAGTCTGATAAAGCATATTGGTCAATTGTTTTATATTTGCGGAAGAGAAACCGGTTTCGCCTGATTCGTTGAAAATCGCCACCCTCAGCTCACTATTTTCTAATCCCTTCTTTAATTGAGAAGGCTTCTCCAATTTTCGCAGTAATGCAGGATAAACCACAGCTACACCGATATGAGCAAGTCCCTCTTCCACCCTTTGCCTTGCGGAATTCAGGGCGCTCTCTTCTGCGTTATGGGTATCATCTACTTTTCCTTCGATAATTAAGCGCAGACCCCGGAAATAGACCAGCACATCGGGCATCTTCCGGGCTACGCCGGGCCTGGCCTTAATTATTCTTTCCGGCGCGGAAATGACTCCATGTTCTTCCAAAATCTGCGCCAGTATGACATTAAAAACCTCTTCCCTAGAACTGGTTTCCATGAGTTCTCCGAGAAAATGAAAATCCCTCTTCCTTGCCCATAATTGCCCTAATGCCGCAATCGGTAACCTGCCGGGGTTCATTGGTAGCCGTAAGGCGTTCCCCCAGGGATTCCAAGAGGGTCTTGAGGGCGGACCTATAGGTATGCTCTGAAGCGTTCCCTCTGGCCAAATCAGCTTGCAGGCTTTGGATATAGGTTTTAAAGGGATCGTCCATGCTATTCCCCTATGATGATTAACCCCGCTTTGCACCTGGCGCTGAAATCCTTATAGCACAAAACCGGGAATAAGGGGCGGAAATGGCCCTTATAAGACCCCAAAGAGCCATCCCAACTTTAGCAGGTACATTTTATGCTATTTCAAGCAGACATGTAGGGTGGCACTGCCCACCAAAACCAGAGGTCTTTTTGAACCTAGGCATGCCCACTGGCAAATAAATTCATGGAATTTACAAGCTTTTTCCCTCGCCCCCTTGGGGGGAGAGAGCAGGCTGAGGGGGTAGGAATGGTCTTGTAGGGACGCACCCATGTGTGCGCCCCCTACGAAAGGCAGTGTAGGGGCGGGTTTTAAACCCGCCCCTACAGGAAGGAGATTTAACCGCCATGAGTCATCAGCTTTCAACCCGGATGATGGGTGGGGACCTGCTGGTGCAAAGCTGGGAGGGCCATGGCGCCGGTATCTCCTTCGAGATTCCTTATCCTTCCCAGGAGCTTCAGAAGTTAATCCGGAAGCATTAGAAGTTATTGCAACCCCCCGTTGCCAAAAAATCCCATTCTGAGCGCCGCGAAGAATCTCGTATTTTTATGATTATGATTGTGCGCCGCTACCTCTATCAATTTCTAAAACGAACATTCCAAGCCGGCAGTGGCTCCGTGAAAAAACACGCCGGAGGTCTTAACGCCAAGGGCGTGCTCGGTATCCGGCGGAGTCAAATAAGTTTCCTGGATCTGTCCAGGCGCCAAAGCAACGCCTTCGAGCCAGAGAGCTTCGTAACCGACCTTCAGCGCCAGCACCTTGTTAACCTGATATTTGCACGTCAAACCGATTTCGCCAACGAAGGCGGGGTGGTCAGTGCTGGTGTAGGTCGGTCTCACGACCTTAAAGATGCTGACTCCGGTTGACTCTTGCGCGTAGTTGACATAAGCCCCGGCCTTTATCAGTCCGTTAATCGAAAAGGCGCCACGCCCCCATATTTTTCCATCGGCGCCGATCTGGAGACCAAAAAGATTGTTAGCCGTACCTGTATTCCAGAAAGGTGGAAACCCTCCTGCGGGTACTAATGAACCCTGAAGATTTTCAGACAGGTTGACCCAACGGAATCCGGCCAGCAAGGTTAGGCGGCTATAAGGATGCCAGCGCACGTTAAGCTCTGCATTATAAAGATTGGTAACGTAGTCCCATGCCATTGCCTGGTATGAATGATCCTGAGTTTGGAGAAAGCCGCCAGGAGCCCGCATCACCAGCCAGTCCGGCGGATTGCCGGTCTTAACGCTTCCGGTGCTGCTCCAGCCGGCGGTCTGAAAATACAACAGTTCCAAATCGAAGCCGGAATCACCGTGGCGAATCACGCCTATTTTCGGTCCAGGGGAAAAGCCTTGTCGAAGATTGTTGGTGTTGAGAGCTTCCGTGCCGGGGGTGGTGAACAGGCTGGAGACCGATCCGAAGCCCGGCACTCGTTCAACGAGGGTTCGATTTACGCTACCGATTCGGTCCAAGATGATGGCCTCGGCTGAGATAGTCCATCGCGGAGTGGCGCCCTGCGACTGGTCAACCGGCGCCTGGGAAAACGACGGGGGCGAATCTTCACTAGCCGCCGATTTGCCTGTTGAATTCTCTTGGTCTCCCGCTGAGGCAGTTATCGACAGGAATAGCACGGCGACCAGAGCACAGAGGAAATAGATGGCGACCAACAGATGTCTATTACGAAACGAGCCAAAAAGAGTGCTCATGGTTTTACTTATCGGCTATCATCTGAGATTATGCCCCAGCCTTGGCATCCGCGGTTGAAAACGGGTTTTTGAACCTTGCATCTGGAGCTAATATCAGGGTTCAGGCAGTCTGAGGGCTGAAGCACTAAGTTTCTCCAGGTAACCAACTCTCCCAAATCCCTTCCTTTCCCTCCTCCCCTCCCCTCCCCTCAAGTACGATGATAAAAGGCATCTGCCCGGCTGCATGATTCGCCGGTCAATACGTCTGCCCGGGGGAAGCCCATATAAGCGGTCAGATTTTTATCAGCTCTCTCTATGAGCCGAAAGAATTCTACTTCCTGATTTCATTCGCCACATAGAGAAGAGACATTATGACCAAGATGGCTGATCCCCCAACCATGATGCCAACCATGAAGATCATCTCGCATTCCTCCTGTTGATTAATTGTTCCAGGTTCATGGGGATGGTTAGTCGATGACTAGTTTTCTCCCTGTGGACCGATTTCCGGGCAGGCAAGTCATCTGCCAAGGGTGAAATTGTCGGCTATACCGGTATCTCACCTCTTGAATGCAGGTTACGTTTTTCAGATGATCCCGAACCGCGCTAAGCAACATGATGATCAAGATGGCGGCGGCAAACCAGGCGATGGTCCGGAGGATGCCAGATCGGTGTATTGGGTTATCCATAGTTTCCGACCCCCTTTGACATTTCTCCTCAATGGCAGATGCACATAGATGTTCCAAGAATGGTGCCAGTTGTGGGCGGGCGGGTCCTTAATCAGATTAGTTGGGTAAAATTAAGTAGATAGGTAAAAGGGGGCGGGCATTCTTGAACTTTCTGATTACAATTTCAGCTGGAAGTCTATACTTTTATCAGACAAATTTCTTAATGGAGAATACAAGCGCTGGCAGAGATGGTCAATGATTAGCGATGGACTGAAGGGACAGGTGCAGGACAGCTAATGAAGGGGGCTTGTAAGAAGCAATACCTTAATGCCCATATTTGAGCTAACTGATTTAAATAGTTGGTGCCGGAGGCGAGACTCGAACTCGCACAAGGTTGCCCTCGGGGGATTTTGAGTCCCCTGCGTCTACCAATTCCACCACTCCGGCAGCAGAGATATTTTAGCCCCTTCCCTACCCGGTTGGCAAGTGGGGGCGCTCAATTTACCATCCTCGAATTTATGCCGCCAAATCCTAAAGGCGGCGGCAGGAATCGTGCCGCCGCCTTCTCCCGGCCCGCTCTCCGGCTCCGGCAGCTTTAAGGCGCCGGCCGCCGCAATCGGGTCCCCGATTTGAATAGCACCAGCTTTTTCCGGTTCACCGCAGAGGCGCAGAGAAAATACTTTGCGCAAAAAAAAGGGCGGACACCTGGGTCCGCCCTGCCGAGAATGGCAAATAATTTGGTAATGAACCTCCGGGAGCAGAAACTCGATTTTCCCGGAGTCCGCTGGCCGTTAACGGCCGGATGGGTTGATTACCGGAACTTCCAGGGGGCCTCCCGGGGTAAAGGTGCCACCCTCCCCCGGACCGACTCTCTTGACACTACGGGCCTCTCTCATCAAGGATTGGTTATACATTAGAAAGCGGGCCTGTTGCACCGGGTTGAGCAGAGCGTCCTCTTCCTCGCCCTGGCGGGTCTGCAGGTCCTGCATCTCCTGTTTTTTCCGCTTCATGTCGCCAAGGATGGCCTCCACCAACCCCGGCGGCGGCGCCGCCTGGGACATGACCTGCTGCAGGCGCTGGTAATCCATCCTCATACCCTGGATCAATTGACGCCGCCCCGGCTGATAACGCCGTTCGATTTCCAGGAGCCGGTCCACGGTTTCCTGATTCACCCCCAGGGCCGGTCCCATCTGTTGGCGTTTCACCTGCTGGAAGCGTTCCTGAAAACCGCCGGCCCCGGGCCCGCCTCCGGGCCCGCCCCCGGGCGCACCCCCTTGGAAAACCCCAGCGGGCTGTGCCAGGGCCCAGGGGGCCGAAGCCATCCCGCCCAGCATCAGGCACAGAAAATAGAAGAATAGCTTTTTAGGCATGATCCATCCTTTTGCTGCTCGCTTAACTTTTTCAGGAACATTTCCTTTTGCTGCGACGTCATCCCGCTCAGGGTTGCGTCCAGGTCGTCCCCCAGATCTTCTTCCGGAGTCGCCTCCTCGCCGTGGTTATTGGCCACAAAAAGAAAACTATTGGGTCCCTGGCCGGCCTCAGGCTCGGGAGCAACTGCCAATTGCTCCTTGGGGACCTTTTGTTGGGCGATCTGGGGCGTAGCCAGACCGGCCTGCCGGGGCGTCAGATGGCTGACGGCCACCCAAACGAGCAGGACAGCCAGGGCCGAGGCCCCTACCAGATAGGGAATCCTGCCCCACCAGGAGGACCGGGCCGGGGTCATTTCCCCTTCCTGGACGGCCTGGACCAGTTGCAAGTGCAGCTCCCGGGAAAAGTCGCTCCAAAACTCCGGCCCCGGATCGGCCACCTTCGATGTCCGGATGGCCTGGGCCACTTCCTTAAGGGCCGCCAGCTCCTGGCGACAGTGGCTGCACCGCTCCACGTGAGGCTTCAGTCTCCTCAGCCAAAAGGCGGGCAG
>JBAVAG010000039.1:0-72618 GCA_049585595.1 Desulfobaccales bacterium | reverse complement strand
CTCTTAAAATGTAGCGCCGGCGCCCTCGCCGGCGGGGAAACCGCCGAGGGCGGCGGTTCTACATTGCCATTTTTCGTTGCGGCCGTCGGGTCATGATGATTCGCTGAGAATGACCGAAAGGACCTTTTAGAGGTTTCGTCATCCATTATGGTATCACGAAACAGTTGAAGCAAATCTTCCCCGCACCCTGGAAGGCGCCCGGCCGGAGTTCCATTTTACGTAAGAAATAGCTGGTAGCGCGGGCGTCTCGCTGTGCGGGACAAAATTGATAATTTTTTAAATGGTAGCCGCTGGCTTTAGCCTGCGGTTTCTGGGGGAATCTATTGTAGGGGCGCACCCATGTGTGCGCCCACCATAGGCGGATAGTCGGGTCCGTCCCTACACAGGACTTTAAAGCAGTAAGCGCAGGCTGAAGCCTGGGGCTACAGAAAATCATCCCGAGGGCCCGCCTCGGGCTTTCAAAAGAATCCGGAGGGGATCACCGCCTATCTGGGGACGGATTGGCAGGCTTAGGAGAAGGTTCCGTTTTCCATTTTTTTCGGAGGAACCGGAGGAAGGCCTCTCCCTTAATCGCCAGAGAAGACCCGGCTGTCAAGCCAGCCGGCCAATTCCCCTGCATCCGGGGCGAAGCCAAAGACCTCCCGCCAGACCCGGGGGCTTTCCATGCAGAGATAGACCTGGACCCCCGGAGCCGCCTCCTCCAGCCACCGGCGCAGGCGGCCGTACATTTCCACCCGGAGGTCCTTGAAATAGCGGAACTTGCCGTCCGGGGCCCGCACCATCTCCTGGGCCGCCCAGCCGCTGCCGGGAAAACGCTGGTGAATCAGGGACCGCAAAGCCGGCGGAAACCGCAGCCCCCCCAGGCTGATCCAGGCGATGCTCGGGGAGGGCGCCGCTTCTCCCAAGGCCTCCACCGTGCGCCGGTAGGCCGATTCCCACCCTGGGAAATAGATCAGGGGGTCGAAGTGGAAGGCCACCCGGAAGCCCGCGGCCGCCGCGGCCGCCGCTGCCTGCAGCCGGGCCTGCAGGGGGGCCGTGAACCTCTCTGCTTCCCGGACCACCTCTTCGGGATTGAGGGACCAGGCGAAGACCACCTGGGGGTTGGGGCCCAGGGACAATAATTCCCCCAGGTCCTGGGCCTTGCTCTTGATCTCCAGGGCCGCCCGCCGGCCTTTGAACCAGGGGATCAGCCGTTGATTGAGGCCCATGAGGGAATCGAGAGCCAGGCTGTCCCCGAATTCCCCGGTGCCCAGGCGCCAGCCGGTCCCGGGCCCGGCCTGCCAGCCGGCCTCCAGCTCCTCCAGTAAATCCTCCAGGTTGACGAAAATGGTGATGGCCGGCGTATTGACGTAACCCTGGAGGACGCAATAGCTGCAATCCATGGGGCAGTTGAGCGCCACCTGCAACACCTGGTAGCCGCAACAGAGGTAATCCCTGGTCCCGGGACAGGGGCGCCGGAAAGGCCCCTTTTGCACCGCCAGCAGCAGGGTAGTCTTGGCCTCCGGGAGCCAGCGGGCACGCTCCATCTCCGGAGCCCGCAAGGCCCGGGAGTCCTCAATGACCGTCACCGGCAGGTGGCGCAGCCGCGCCAGGATGCGCCGGGCCATCGGGTATTCCCGGGCCCCTGCCTCCAGCCAAATCCGGTGTATGCGCCTCAACATGGATCTGGGCTCCAACAGATCTCCATGAGTCCGAACCAAACCAGGGTGGACGCGGGAGGCCGGGACTCGGATTCACCCGGCCCCGGCCTCCTAGGTTTCTTCAGAAATGGACTAAAGGGACTTGGACCTGGCGGCCTGGCCCCGTTTTTCCTTGATAGCCGCGTGCGCCGCGGCCATGCGGGCGACGGGGATGCGCATCGGCGAGCACGACACGTAGTTGAGCCCGATGCGGTGGCAAAATTCGACGGCCTCAGGCTGGCCGCCGTGTTCACCGCAAATGCCGATCTTCAGGTCAGGGCGGGTCTTGCGCCCTTCGGTCACCGCGAGCTGCATGAGCCAGCCTACCCCCATCTCGTCCAGGATTTCGAAGGGGTTATCCTTCAGGATGCCCACAGTGTTGTAAATGGGCAGGAACTTGTTTTCCGCGTCTTCCCGGGAGAAGGAGAAGGTTCCCTGGGTGAGGTCGTTGGTGCCGAAGGAGAAGAACTCCGAGGTTTCCGCCAAAATGCCGGCCCGGACGCAGGCCCGGACGATTTCCACCATGGTGCCGAATTTGTATTTGATCTTGACATTGTAGCGCTTTTCCACCTCATGGTGGATCTTCTCCACCCGGGGCTGCACCCAGACCAGTTCCTGGTTGGTGCAAACATTGGGCACCATGATCTCCGGGCGGACGTCGATCTTATCCCTGAGCGCCAGGGCCGTAGCCTCGAAGATGGCCTGGATCTGCATGTCATAGATTTCCGGAAAGGAGATGCCGCACCGCACCCCCCGGTTCCCCAGCATGGGGTTGAATTCGTAAAGCACCCGCACCCGGCGCAGCACCTTCTCCTTGTCCTGCAGGAGCTTCTGGTCCAGGCCCTTGGCCTTGAACTCGCTCAGCTCCCGGGTAACCGCCTCAATGGAGGGCACGTGCTGATAAAGATCCGGACCCAGCAAGTTCACGATGCCGGGCAGTTGCTCCAGGGCGTTGATGATCTGGCTGAACTCCCGAAGGCGGCTGGTTTCGTTGAGGAGCTCTTCAATGCCGGGTAGAAATTCGTGCAGCGGTGGGTCCAGCAGCCGGATGGTGACCGGCAGCCCGTCCATGACCCGGAAGATTTCCAGGAAATCGCTGCGCTGCATGGGCATGAGTTTGTCCGCCCAGCCCTTCCGCTCCTCCGGGGTGTCCGCCAGGATCATATTGCGCATCAGGGGCAGGCGCTCAGATGCGTTGAACATGCGCTCGGTGCGGACCAGGCCGATGCCCTTGGCCCCATGATGTTTGGCGTTGGCCGCTGTCTCCGGGGTGTCGGCGTTGGCCCACACCTCTATTGTGGCCACCTGGTCGGCCCAATGCATCAGCACGGCCAGGTCTTTGGGCAGCTCCGGGTCCAGCATGGGCACCGTTCCCAGGAAAAAAGTGCCATCGGTGCCGTCAATGGTGACGATGTCCCCTTCCTTGATGACCACACCGCCTACCCGGGCCTCTTTCAGGTCATAGTTGATGTCCAGACCCTCGACCCCGGAGACGCAGGGTTTGCCCATGCCCCGGGCCACCACCGCGGCATGGGAGGTCTTGCCGCCCCGGCTGGTGAGAATCCCCTGGGCTACGAAAAACCCGTGAATATCCTCAGGTTTTGTCTCGACCCGGGTCAGGATGATCTTCTCCCCTTCCTTTCCCAGACGCTCCGCCCGGTCGGCGTCAAAAACCACTTTTCCGGTGGCCGCGCCGGGAGAGGCCGAAATGCCCGCGCCCAGCGGCTCGATCTTGGCATTGGGGTCGATGCGCCGGTGCAGGAACTGCTCCAGCATGCCCGGCTCCATCCGCAGCAGGGCCTCCTCCTTGCTAATGAGCCCTTCTTTCTCCATGTCCACCGAGGTCTTGCACAAGGCCCAGGCGTTCATCTTGGCGTTGCGGGTCTGCAGCATGAAGAGCCTGCCCCGCTCGATGGTGAACTCAATGTCCTGCACCTCCCGGTAGTGCTTCTCCAGAATGCCGCGCAGCTTTTCCAGTTCCCGGTAGATGGCCGGCATGTCGGTGCGCAGCTCCAGCAGGTGCCGGGGGGTGCGGAGACCGGCGACCACGTCCTCACCCTGGGCGTTGATCAGGTAATCGCCGTAAAGGACATTCTCCCCGGTCCCCGGGTCCCGGGTGAAGCCCACCCCAGTGGCGCAGTCGTTGCCCATGTTGCCGAAGACCATGGTGCAGATATTTACCGCGGTGCCGTTGGCCAGGGCCGGGGTGATGTTGAACTGGCGGCGGTAATCCACCGCCCGTTTTCCCATCCAGGATTTGAAGATTCCCTCGATGGCGATCACCAACTGGGCCCAGGGGTCCTGAGGGAAAGGCCGGCCGGTGCTCTTCCGGATATATTCCTTAAAACGTTCGCGGATCGTGGATAAGGCCTCGGCGGAAAGCTCGGTGTCCACGGCGGCGCCCTGTTCCCTTTTCACTTCTTCAAATATCTCATCAAACCCGGCGTCCTGCGCCCCCAGGCCGATCTTTCCGAAGAGTTGCAGAAAGCGGCGATAGACGTCATTGACGAAGCGTTCGTCCCCGGTCAAGGCGATCATGCCTTTGGCGGTTTCATCATTGAGTCCCAGGTTGAGAATGGTATCCATCATCCCCGGCATGGAGAGGGCGGAACCGGACCGCACCGAAATCAGCAAAGGATTTTTCGGGTCGCCGAAGCCTTTACCGGTCTTTTTCTCCAAGGCTTCCATATAATCGTGCACTTCATCCATCAGACCCTCGGGCATATGCGAACCCTGGCCGAAATAATCGAGGTTGGCCTCCGTGGTGATACAGAAGCCCGGAGGCACCAGCAGCCCGATCTGGGTCATGGTGCACAGGCCGGCGCCCTTACCACCCAGGAGCTTTTTATTGGTGCCGTCGCCTTCCTCGAAGGCATAGCAATAACGTTTGGTTGCCGCCTCTTGCGTTTGCTTCGCCATGTCGCCATTCTCCTTGGTAGTCTCTAGTGAGCCGGTCCCGGATTTAACTCTCTAGGATTTTTTTACACATATGATACATATATGTCATTCTAACGAATTTCAAATGGAAAATGCATTATGGCCGAGCCGGTTCCAGGTGGGGGGCTGGCCGCTTCATGGATGACCCTGGAATTACTGGAAATTTCCGAGTTCTTGGCTATGATTTCTTCACCCGGCATTTGAGCAGGGTTTTCGGGCCGGGCCGGGCCATCCTGGATAGCCTTCCTCAAAACCCTAAGGATAGCTCATGACGCTGCCGGTAAAATTCGACTTCACGGTGCGGGAAGACCGGCGCGGCACCTCATTTGAAGGCATTGAAGCCGGACACCGGGACCCGGAGGGGGCCCTCAACCTCCACCTGCGGCTGGGCCGGGATCACCTGGTTTTGAACCTCTGGCCGGTACGGGGGGCCATGGCCGGGGTGGCGGAGCGTCTAGCCCTGGTCCTGGGCCCGCCTCGCTCCCCCGCGGCGGTCTGCGGCTTCGGGGACTGCATGGACGATGACAAGGACGCCCCCCAACAATCCACCCTATGGGAGTTCGACCCGGCCAGCCGCCCGGAAATCCTGGAGAAGATCAAGGCCTTTTTGGGCCTGCCATCCTAAAACTTTAGAAGAATTTGCGGAAAACCTTGGACTCACTTCTTGCCAGTCTCACTTCAAAAAATCCTTCTCATCCCCCAGGCCCAGTTCCCGGGCCCGGAGATAGACGGCGTAGCCCAGGGCCAGGTCCTGGATGATCAGGCCGGTGGAATCGAAAACCGTGATCTCCTCAGGACCCAGGCGGCCCGGTTTCTTGCCCGCCACCACCTCTCCCAGGGAACCGTAAACCTGCTCCTCTTTGAACTCGCCTTGGGCTAAGGCCACGTTGATCTCCCCGGAGTGGGAGGCCTGGGCCCAATCGTCCACCACCACCTTGGCGGCCTTCAGGATGGCAGGGGCTAGCTCCTGTTTGCCGGCGGCGTCGGCGCCGATGGCGTTGATATGGGCGCCGGGCGAAAGCCAGCCGCGTTGGACCACCGGGGTGCGGCTGGGGGTGGTGGTGACCACGATATCCATCCCCTGCACCGCCGCCTGGGCGGTGGCCACCGGCCGGGCCGCGACCCCATGGGCGGCCGTGATCTTTTCGGCAAAGGCCCGGGCGTGGTCCGGATGGCGGTCGAAGACCGCAATCTCCCGAATGGTCCTGACCTTGAGGATGGCGGCTACCTGGGTGTGGGCCTGGGCCCCGCAGCCGATCAACCCCAACCGGGCCGCCTCGGGCCGGGCCAGGTACTTAGCCGCCAGGCCGCCGGCTGCCCCGGTGCGAAAATCGGTGATGCGGGTACCGTCCAGGTCGGCAAACTCCAGCCCGGTATCCGGATGATTGAGAAGGATCTTGGCCATCACCGTGAGCAAGCCCCTGGCCGGATTGCCCGGGTGCACATTGACCCATTTGAGGCCGCAGATGTGCCCCTGGGGCAAGTCGATTTCCCCGTACATGGCCCGGAAGTCCCCCTGGGCCAGGGTCAGATAGGCCTTGGGGGGCATGTTCACCTTCCCTTCGCCGTAGGCCCGGAAGGCCTCCTCCACCGCGGCCAGCGCCAGGTCCATATCCAACACTTGCATCACCTCGGATGCGGTCAGGACTAGGCTCATGCCACCTCCGATAAAAGTGAGCAGTAAGCAGTGAGCAGTGAGCAGTTTAAGACAGAACCGGCTGTCATGGGCAATTAACCATTCCTACTGTTCCGAAAAGGTCAGGCAGAAAACCTAGGGTGCGCATCGCGCACCTTTAGTAATTTGGTGGCACAGGCGCGTCCCGCCTGTGCAATCTGGTGGTCAGTGCGCACCCTGCTTCTGAAATCCTGCGGCACCATTGAGCTACGACCTCAGCCACCGTCCCTTAGAAATGGGTAACATGCCTCAAAAACTTTTCATCGTTTCAGGAGACCCAAAGGTCCAGGAATTACTGCTCCCTGCTCACTGCTCACTGCTCACTGCTTACTGCTTACTGCTAACTGCTTACTGCTCACCGCTCACTGCTTACTTATCACTGATCACTGCTCACTGCTCACTCCCCAAAAAGCGGCACCACCTGAAAACGGTGGACATCGACCAGGCCCAGGTCGGTGAGTTTCAGTTCCGGAATCACTGGCAGGGCCAGGAAGGACAGGGCCATGAAGGGGTCTGGCAGGGCTCCGCCCAGGCCGCGGTAGGCCGTCTTCAAGTTACTGTAAGCCGCGGCCACCTCACCCAAAGGCCTGGGGCTCATCAACCCGGCGATGGGTAGTGGCAGCTCGGCCAGCACCTGGCCGGCGGCCGCCACCACCAAGCCGCCCCCCAGGTCCGTGAGGCGCCGCACCGCCAGCAGCATGTCGCTTTCCTGGGCCCCCACTACCACGATATTATGGGAATCATGAGCCACCGAAGAAGCCAGAGCGCCCCTTTGCAGACCGAAGCCCTGCACCAGGCCCAACCCCAGGTTGCCGCTGCCATGGTGGCGCTCCACCACCGCCAGTTTCAGGAGATCTCGTCCGGGGTCCGCCGCCAGCCGCCCTCCCCGCACCGGGGCCGGCAGGACCCTTTTCTCCGTCAGAAGCTGGCCGGGAATGAGACCGATGACCTTGACCAGGTCTCCGGCCGCCCGGGGAGACAGAGCCTCCAGAGAGAACTCCCGAACCCGAAACGGGGTGGCGGGAACCGCCGCTTCCGGAGCAGGCAGGTCGGCCAGCAGCTCGCCTCCTTCCGCCATCAACCGGCCGTTCTTAAAGACCTTTTGGATCTGAAACCCTTGGAGGTCCCCCACCACCAGCAGATCGGCCTTTAAGCCCGGGGCCAGCCCTCCCCGGTCTCCCAGGCGGAAGTATTCCGCCGGGTTCAAGGTGGCCAGGGTGACCGCCTGCAAGGGATCGCACCCCAAAGACACCGCCTTTTGCAGCAGTCCATTCAGATGGCCCTGGAGCAGGTCCTCCGGGTGGCAGTCATCGGTGACCAGCATGACCCGGCGCAGGCTGGCGGCAGTCACCGCGGGCAACAGGTCCTTAAGGTTTTTGGCCAGGCTTCCTTCCCGGAGCATCAGGTAGAAACCGAGACTCAGCTTTTCCCGGGCCTCGTCGAGTTGGGTGCATTCGTGGTCGGAGCCGATCCCGGCCAGCCGATAGGCCGAGAGAGCCTTGCCGGACAGCAACGGCGCGTGGCCGTCCACCGGGCCCCGGGGAAAGAGGGCCAGCTTCCTGAGCAGGCCGGCCTCGCCGTTCACTACCCCCGGAAAATTCATGACCTCGGCCAGGCCCAGGACCCGGGAGCGCCGGCGGTAAGGAGCCAGGAGGTCCGCGGTGAGCAACGCCCCGGCGGTCTCCAGGGGGGAAGCGGGGACGCAGGACGGCAGCATGAAAAAGAAATCGAGAGGCAGCCCCCGGCTGGCAGCCAGCAGGTAGTCCAGGCCCGCCGTGCCCCAGACGTTGGCGATTTCATGGGGGTCGGCCACCACCGTGGTGGTTCCGAGCGGCAGCAGGGCCCGGGCCAGTTCCCGGGGGGTGAGCATGCTGCTTTCCGGGTGGAGGTGGCCGTCAATGAGTCCGGGCAGGATATAGCTGCCCCGGACCTCCATTCTGGGGCCGTCGTAATCACCCAGCCCCGCAATGATCCCGTCGAACAGGGCCACGTCAATTTTTTGCCACGAGCCGCGGTAGAGGTCGGCGATCCGGCCCCCGGCCAGCACCAGGTCCGCCGGGGCCTCCCCCCGGGCTACTCGCAGCCGCCGCGCCAGCCTCCCCTCGGGCCTGACCAAAACTTTTCCCTTCCGCTTGGTGGAAAGCATGAGAGGAGTTCCAGCTCTAACCCCTCTCCCCCGATGGGGGAGAGGGTTAGGGTGAGGGGGAATTTAATCTCTTTTCCGCTCCCATCACCAGGCCGGGGCGCCGGGGAAACCCCGCCGCCGCTCCCCAAACCCCTTTTGCGCCTGGCAATGAGGCCAGTTTAGTTAAAAAGCGAGGCCGGCGCAACCATGAGTTTGCTAGCCTCAGGAATTTCCGGGCAAGGTTGATTGAGGACCGGGGGGACCTTTGCAGTTGTCTTTCTCTGCGCCCTCTGCGCCTCTGCGGTAGGAAGAAGGAAACCTAAAAGATTCACCGCCGAGACGCAGAGAACGCAGACGGTCGGCCCTAGAAATGTGGCTGTAAATATAACCTTCGGAAACTACTTAATAAAATGAGCGCAGGCTAAAGCCTGCGGCTACCGATAAATGTAAATATTTTATCTGGTTTCCAAGCTCCCGCTTGGGAACCCATTTTCCCGCCAGGCTCCGCCTGGCAAGGATTATTGAATAAGAATTATTATCATATTCCAAGACGTTGCCCAGGCAGAGCTGGAAATAGGGCGGCCTGTGGCCGCCAATATCCGGCGGGCGTATCCCGCCCTATAAATTAAGGACACAGCTGGAAGCCTATGCCACCAAAAGCCAAGTTATTTAATCCCTTAGCCTGCACCGCACCGGCGAGACGCCCACGCCGCCAGCCCGTAGCCCCTAGAGCCCGTATGGCGCGAAAGGGAAGCGCATCCCGCCTTTAGAATTTTTCCATATAAAATATGATCTGGTAAAAGGCATCATTAGTTGAAACTGGGGTGTTTTCTCAACAAAGTTGCGCCCAGAATTTGCGACACATCGTCACCTTCTCCCCCATTCGGTCAGTGGGTTACGACCCGCAAAGACTCCACATATTTTTCAGCCACTTCTTTATTCAGAAGCTCCTCGCTCAAAGTCTTACCGGCTGCTTCCAGAAAATTAGCCATGATGAAGTGAATTGTCTCAGAGATTTCGGTCGTCGAAGACATAACGAAAATAGCGATCCCCTCTCCTATGGGCATCCTGGTCAGGCGGACAGGCTTATTGCCTACGTTACGACAATCCAAGCATTTTTGGTCATCATCCATTCCATCACCTTTCTCTTTTTAATGCGCCACCGGCCCAATCGCCGCAATATTGCTCACCCCCGCCTGCGCCCCCGGCCTGGGTGGGTGGCCGCATACTATAACATCCACCCGATAACCAAGCCCGCCAGCATCCCCTGAGCAAAGCTCCCATGGTTAACTTGCCAGGCGGCCAAGGCAGCTAATAACACAGCCCAGCCTATGATAAACCAGCTTTTTTTAAAAAGGCGATGGATCATGCTGCTACCTCCTTTAGAGGCGGATAGTTCTAATAGTCGTCCAGGTGTTGGCGATGGCGCTGGCCGCCTCCTCACCATAATCGGCAGGCCCAGCCCGCCCCATATGTCTTAGGAAGACGGGATAGAAGCCTGTGCCACCAAGACTCCATTTTTCTGATAACTTAGCCTACCCCGCACAGACGAGACGCCTGTGCCACCAGCCCGTAGCCCGTATGGCCTAGGGCGGGAAAGCGAAGCGCATCCCGCCTTTAGAATTTTTCCATATAATAATGAGAGGTGGTCCAAGACCCCATTGGTTATCGCCCGCCGCGGCGTTCTCCGGCTCAATTTTCCAGCTCCCGGGCGTATTCCCGGAGCCGGTGCCGGAGGCGGGACATGGCCTGGCTGTGCAACTGGGAGATGCGGGACTCGGTTAAACCCATGATCTGGCCGATTTCCTTCATGGTGAGCTCTTCGTAATAATAGAGGTTAATCAACAATTTCTCCTTATCCGGCAGGACCTCCAGGGCCTTGATGATAACCTGCCGCAATTGAGACAGTTGGGCTTCCTGGAGTCCATCTCGCAGATTCTCATCCTGGAGGAAAAATGCGGGCGTCTTCCCCCCGTCCGAGCAGCCCGCCGGCTGGCGCGGCGGCTGGGAGTCCAGGGGCACCAGACAAACAGACTTGGTTTCTTCCAGGAGCTTATGGAAATCTTCCAGGTCCAACCCCAGGAGGGCGGCCACTTCCTCAGCCTCCGCCGGCCGCCCCAGACTTTTCTGCAATTGGGCGTAGGCCTTATCGAGGAGATTCGATTTCTGACGCACCGAACGGGGGGTCCAGTCCAGGTTGCGCAGTTCATCCAGCATGGCCCCCTTGATGCGGAACTCGGCATAGGTCCTGAAGTTGATATGCTTACCCAGGTCATATTTCTGGATGGCGTCGATGAGACCGATAATGCCCGAGCTGATCAGATCCTCCTGGGAGATATGAGAGGGCAGGCGTAAAGCCAGGCGGGCGGCGATATACCTGATCAGAGGCGCATATTGCAGCACCATTTGGTGCCGTCGGGCCAGGTCCGGATTGCCGGGACCCGCTCCGAGGCCTGGGGGTGATTCGTTCAGGACCAAAGACCGTTCATCCATGATAGCCGTTCCCCATCTCTTCCCTGAGTTATTGATGCCCGGAGGAGGGGGCGAAAAGGATTTGAGGCCCCCGTTTCCCGGCGGCGGGCCGTCGCCGGCGCCGCCTCCTGCCTAGGGTTGAGCAAGGTCTATGCCAGGGGAGTCCTTGGGCCGCCGGGGGCGGGGGCGGGTTTGGGATAATGGCGCCCCTGAGAGTCAAGCCCTTGAAATTCTGGGAAGATTTTGAGACGGCGGTTCACCCTGGGGCTGAGCAGCCGAAGGCTCAGATGAGCCGGGTCAATACTCGAGCCCCCCAAAACTGTCTCGCCCCCTTTTTCCTCGACTTCTTCTTCCAAATCTGGACAGCCGTTTTTCATTGCCAAAACGAGGGGCCTGTGTTAAAAGAAATTGAGTTAATTTACTTAGATAGGCTTTGAACCATGCCCCGCCCTGGAATTCCGGATCCCTTCCGGACCCGGGCCAAGGCCGATGGCTACGTGGCCCGGGCGGTGTACAAATTAAAGGAAATCGATGAGAAATACCGCCTGTTCCGGCAGGGCCAGCGGGTTTTGGACCTGGGCTGCAGCCCCGGGTCCTGGCTGCAATATATCGCTGGCCGGGTGGGCCCCCGGGGCCTGGTGCTGGGCGTGGATGCCGCCCCGCTGGCCATCCCGGCGGACCCACCCCTATACTTCCTCCAGGGTGAGGTGGAAAGTCTAGACTTAGAGACGATTGCCGCGATAAGTCCAGGTTTTGAGGTGGTGGTCAGCGACCTGGCCCCCAAGACCACCGGGGTGAGGGACGTGGACGAGCAGCGATCCCTGACGCTGTCCCGGCAGGCCCTGGAATTGGCCCGCCGCCTGCTTAAGCCCGGTGGCCATTTCCTGGTGAAGGTATTTGCCGGACCAGACCTTCCCGGCCTGGTTGCGGCCGTGCGCCAGGACTACTGCGTCTGCCGGCAGGTAAAACCCGCGGGCTCCCGGGCGGCCAGCCGGGAACTTTATCTCCTGGGCCTAAACCGCCGCGGCCCCGCCCCGGAGGACCCTAACCGGCCTCCGGTCCCAGGGCGCCCCCGGACCAAGAGCCAGTGATCAGAGCAGCTACTGGATGCCATTTTGAGCGAAGGCCGCAAGCTTTGGCTTGCGCAGGTTAAAGCCTGCGGCTACAGTTAAATTCCCCATCGGGAACTGGTTTTAGGCTCTGAGCAACCAATGGGAGGAGCAAGCAGATGTCCGGCCATTCCAAGTGGAGCACCATCAAGCGCAAGAAGGGGGCGGTGGACGCCAAGCGCGGCAAGATCTTCGGCAAGCTGGGCAAAGAGGTGGCCGTGGCGGCCCGGATAGGCGGCGGCGACCCCACCGGCAATCCCCGCCTCCGGGCTGCCATCGCCGCGGCCAAGGCGGAAAATATGCCCGGCGACAACATCACCCGGGCCATCCGCAAGGGGACCGGGGAAGGTGGCGGCGCCATGATGGAAGAAATCTTCCTGGAGGGTTACGGGCCCGCGGGGGTGGCGCTGATGGTTGAGACCCTCACCGACAACAAAAACCGAACCGTCTCCGACGTGCGCCATCTGATCACCAAATACGGCGGGAGTCTGGGAGAGCCGGGCTGCGTCGCCTGGATGTTCGACAAAAAGGGGGTCATCGTCTTCGACCGCGGCGAGGTCGATGAGGACCAACTCCTGGAGGCCGCCCTGGAATGCGGCGCCGAGGACCTGCAAAGTGATGAGAGCCAATTCGAGGTGCTCACCGATCCCGCCGCCTTCCTGGAGGTCAAGGAGGCCCTGGAGGCCCGGGGCTTCAAGCCGGCCCTGGCTGAGGTGCAGATGCTTCCTAAGACCACGGTGAAGATAGATGAAGAGAAATCGGCCCAGCAACTGCTGAGGCTGGTGGAACTCCTGGAAGAGCACGACGACGTCAGCGACGTCTTCGCCAATTTCGACATCCCGGACCAATTACTCGAGGCCTTGATTTGAGAACCGTTATTTTGGGGGTGGACCCTGGTTCCCGGCACACCGGCTTCGGGGTCTTTGAGGGGGAGGGCGACCGCCTGTGCCATTTGGCCTCCGGCAGTATCAAGGCCGGCTCCCAGCTCCCCCTGGCCGACCGCCTCCACCGAATTTACGACGGCCTGGGAGAAGTGATCCTGCGGCACCAGCCCCAGGTCCTGGCCCTGGAAGAGATCTTCCTGGCCGCCAACGTCAAGAGCGCCTTCACCCTGGGCCAGGTGCGGGGGGTGGTGCTGCTGCTGGCGGCCCAGAGAGGCCTGCCCGTCTGCCATTATCCCCCCCTGGTGGTCAAAAAGGCGGTGGTGGGCTACGGCCAGGCATCCAAGGCCCAGGTGCAGCTCATGGTGAACCAACTCTTGGGGCAGCAGGTGACTGACGAACATGCCGCCGACGCCCTGGCGGTAGGGCTCTGCCACTTCTTCCACCAACGCTGGCCGGGGGGGACGGCATGATCGGTTTACTGGAAGGGGAAATCATCAGCAAAGGCCCGACAGAGCTAATTATCAGGGTGGGCGGGGTGGGCTACCGGGTCCACATCCCCCTGTCCACCTTCTACGCCCTGCCGGAGCCTCCGGCCCGCACCTCGCTCTTGATCCACACGCGCCTGCAGGAAGACGCCCTGAATCTTTACGGCTTCGGGACTCCGGAGGAAAAGGAGCTGTTTCTGCAATTGCTCGCTATCCCCCGCATCGGGGCCCGCATGGCCCTGAACATCCTGAGCGGCATCAGCCCGGGGGAGTTCGGCCAGGCCCTGGCCCAGCGGGATATTCGCCGCCTGGCCGGCATCCCCGGCATCGGCAAGAAATCCGCCGAGCGCATCGTCTTGGAACTCAAGGACAAACAGCTCGCCGCAACGGCCACCCGGCTGGCGGCGGCTCCCGGTCAGGACCCCCTGCAAGACGCCCTGAGCGCCCTCATCAACCTGGGCTACCCCAAGAACCTGGCGGAGAAGGCCATGGAGGCGGCCCGGGGCCAGGGGGCCTCGACCCTGGAGGAGTTCCTGCGCCAGGGGCTGAGATGGTTAGCCAAATGACTTTCGAGTTGTAGGGGCGGACCCATGTGTCCGCCCCGAGTTTCGAGTAAAACCTGTGGGGTTGGCATTGCCTGCCATTTTCCGCTACCAACATCCTTCTATGGATAATTGGGCCAAGATCATTATCGGCGACAGCCGGGCCATGCCGGAGATCGAAACGGCGGCCATTGACCTGGTGGTCACTTCCCCGCCTTATTGACAAATTAAAGCGCCGCCGAGGGCGGCGGCGCTACATTTTCCATAATTTGCAGGTGAGTTTGAGGCTCCTGAACGGCTGTTTTGAAAGGTTTTTAAGAATTTGGTGGCACAGGCGTCTCGCCGGTGCGGGTTGGGCTGGAGTGGCGGGCGGGACGCCCCCCCTACCCAAATCTTTCTATGGATAATTGGGCCAAGATCATTATCGGCGACAGCCGGGCCATGCCGGAGATCGAAACGGCGACCATTGACCTGGTGGTCACTTCCCCGCCATACTGGCATATTAAAGACTACGGGGTCAGCGGGCAGACCGGGTATGGACAGACCTTGCATCAATATCTTACCGACTTATTTTATACCTGGGGCGAATGTTTCCGGGTCCTCCGACCCGGCAGCCGGTTGTGCCTAAACATTGGGGATCAGTTCGCCCGTTCAGTAGTTTATGGACGCTATAAGGTAATACCCTTGCACGCCGAATTTATAGGCCAGTGCGAGAAAATCGGCTTCGATTTCATGGGGTCCGTAATCTGGCAGAAAAAGACCACCATGAATACCAGCGGCGGGGCGGTGGTCATGGGCTCCTACCCCTATCCTCCCAACGGCCTGGTGGAGATCGATTACGAATTCATCCTCATCTTCAAAAAACCCGGGGCGGGCAGGAAGGTCTCGAAAGAGATAAAAGAAGCCTCCAGGCTGACCAAGGAGGAATGGAAGGAATATTTTTCCGGCCACTGGCGTTTCGGCGGCGCCCGGCAACTGGGCCACGAAGCCATGTTTCCCGAGGAATTGCCCCGGCGCCTCATCCGCATGTTCACTTTTCAGGGCGACGCGGTGCTCGATCCCTTTTTAGGGAGCGGCACCACGATCAAAGTAGCTTTGGAATGGGGGCGCAGTGCCATAGGTTATGAAATAAATGAGAGTTTTTTAACCATTATTGAAGAAAAATTGGGGATTAAAGATAAGTTACCGATATTCATTGATAATATTATTATAAATAAAAGAGAAACAAAGATCATTGATTTGCCAAAAATTGATTATACTCCTTCCATTCAGGATGCAAATCCTTTAATAAGCTATTCTGAGAAAGATTTTAAATTAGACGATTTAAGTAAAGTAATTGAAATAGTGAAAGAGGATATTATAAGGATTGATAATGGCGATCTTATCAAATTCCTCGGCATAAAAGTCGACAGGAAAGATGAAACGATTGATTATTTAAATAACCATTTAATAGGCAAAAAGGTTTTGATAAAGAATAAAATAAACTGTCATCATAATGTTACACTAGCTTATATCTATTTAAAAAATAGAATATTTATTAATGCATATTTAATCAAATCTGGATTAGCCTCCCCTGACCTTTCAATTGAACATAAGTTTACGAAAAGATTTGATAAATTTATGAGAGATCGTGAAAATGCCTAATGAATGGATTCTTAACCAAGCTAATATGAGATGGGGACTTACTAGGAAAAATAAAGTTGGCCCTGTTTCTGAGCTTATTAGAAAATGTTCTCCAAAACAATTGCAACAATGGGAAGATTATTATTATACTAATGCATATTCGAGGCAACATTTGGAAGCGCTCGGAAAGAAGCTATTCATAAAAATTACCGAAGTTTGTAAAGCAGAAATTGAAAATATAACTGAGGATGATTGTATTGAATTCATCATCAATTTGGTAATTAATAGAACATTCGATGGTTATCAATCTGAGATTCAAACCATATATGGACAATTGGAAGAGTCGCTAGGTGTTAAAATAGAGCCAGCACCAGACGAATGGGATAGGGGATACAATGTAGATTTTTACATTAAAATTGGGGATAAATACATTGGAATTCAAATTAAGCCAGCAGGATATGCTTATATTCCTCAAATTATTAATGAACTAAACTTTCAAGAACAAACTCATCAATTATTCTCAAAAAAATACGGTGGTCGAGTCTTTTATATAATCTCAATTGCGGAAGATAAAAGAAAAATAATCTATAATCGTGAAATTATTGAAGAGATAAGGGAAGAAATTAAAAGGCTTAAAGACCTAGTAGGGGGCGTTAAATGAAGAAAGATCTGACGCATCACGGCATCAGAAACGTGGCCTCGGCTCACTGGAACCTGCCCACTTCGGCCTTGTATGAGAAGATCGTTTCCCGGCAGGAGGGCCTCATCGCTCACCTGGGGCCGGTGGTGGTGCGCACCGGGGCCTATACCGGCCGCTCTCCCAGGGATAAGTTCATCGTCCAGGAGCCCAGCAGCTCCACCCATATCCATTGGGGCGGGGAAAACCAGGCCTTCACCCCGGAAAAATTCGATCTCATCCATTACCGGCTGTTGGCCTACCTCCAGGGCAAGGAGATCTATGTCCAAGACCGCCGCGCCGGCGCCGATCTGAACTACCAGATGAACATCCGCCTCATCACCGCCACCGCCTGGCAAAACCTGTTTGCCCGCAACATGTTCCTGCCCCCGGGGGATCACCAGAAACATCACCTTCTAGGCCCGGATTTCACCATTATCGCCGCCCCGGGCTTCCACGCGGTCCCGGAGCTCGACGGCACCAATTCCGAGGCCTTCATCTTGGTAAATTTCGCCCAGAAGCTGGTCCTGATCGGCGGCACCTCCTATGCCGGAGAGATCAAGAAATCGGTATTTACCATCCTCAATTATTTCCTGCCCCAGAAGGAAGTGCTGTCCATGCACTGTTCCGCCAACCAGGGCAAACGCGGCAACACCGCCCTGTTCTTCGGCCTCTCGGGCACCGGCAAGACCAGTCTGTCCGCCGACCCGGAACGCAAGCTCATCGGTGATGACGAACACGGCTGGGGCAATGACGGCATCTTCAATTTCGAGGGCGGCTGCTACGCCAAGGCGATCCGCCTGAGCGCCGCGGCCGAGCCGGAAATCTACGAGTGCACCCGAAGATTCGGGACCATTCTGGAAAACGTCGGCATCGACCTGGCCAGCCGCCGCCTGGACCTGGACGACGCCAGCCTGACGGAGAACACCCGGGCCGCCTATCCCATCACCCATCTGCGCAACATTGTCCGGGCCGGGGTGGGGATCCATCCGCGCCACATCTTTATGCTGGCCTGCGACGCCTTCGGGGTGCTGCCTCCCATAGCCCGCCTGACTCCCGAGCAGGCCACCTACCATTTCCTCTCCGGCTACACCGCCAAGGTGGCGGGTACGGAGCGGGGCCTGGGCAAGGAACCCCAGGTGACCTTCAGTACCTGCTTCGGAGCGCCCTTCCTGCCCATGCCACCCGCGGTCTATGCCCACCTGTTCCGGGAGAAGGTGACCCGGCACCAGCCCACCTGCTGGCTGGTCAACACCGGCTGGACCCGGGGCCCCTTCGGGGTGGGGCATCGCATCGAAATCGCCCATTCCCGGGCCCTGTTGCGGGCCGCCATGTCCGGGGAACTGGACCAGGTGGAGACCTACCATGATCCTTTCTTCGGCCTGACGGTGCCCAGCCGCTGCCCGGGGGTGCCGGATGACATCCTCTTCCCCGAAAAGGTCTGGGCCGATCGCGCCTCCTATGAGAAGGCGGCCCTGGAGCTGGCAGGCCGGTTCCGGGAAAATTTCAGCCAGTATGAGGGTACCGTGGACCAGTCCATCCTGGCGGCCGGTCCGAAGTGAGGAAGCTTCAGCAAGGGCAAAAATGGCGGGATGAACAGAGTTCGACGTTCAAGGTCGCCATCTTGGAGCTTTCGAACCTTGAACTTTGAACCTTGAACTTGAGTCCTCTGCGAAAAACCTCTCTGTCATCCTGAGCGAGGGGAAGGGACTCGTATTTCCTTGAGTATTTATGAGATTCTTCGGTCGCCGCGCTCCCTCAGAATGACAAAAATGGGGACCTTCGCGGAGGTCTCAACCTTGAATTTGAACTTTGAACCTTGAATTCGTACCCCTGGCCGTGAGATTCATTTTTGCTGGAATTGTTGGGTCAATATCGGCTTCAGATCCCCGTAGATGATCTCCGCCACCTCCCGGGCCCCGGGCTCGGTGTAGTGCAGGAAGTCGTAATAATAGACCGACGAGTGCGGCATCTGCCGGGCCAGGTCGAGGACCGGGACCTGTTCTGCGGCCCCCACTTGCCTGAGGGTGTCGTTATAGAGGTCCACCACCGCGAACATCAGGGCGCCATTGAGGTTCTCCCCCAGCCTGACCTTCCCCAGGTCCACTCCAGTGGCCGGGTCGATCCCCGGGCCGTAGAGGGTAGGCTGGGTGATGAAGATCGGCTCGATGCCATTTTCCCGGCAAACCCGGATGAGCTGCTCCAGCCTGGCCCGGTAATAGGGCAGGAACTGCCGCCGGTATTTCTGCAGCGTCTCAGCCTGGATTTCTACGGGCACCTCAAGGGTCCCCTCCTTTTTCAGGTCCACTTCCCGGTGCAGCAGGCCCCTCCTTTGGACTACAAAATAACGATATAGGTTCAATCCCAGGGAATAGACCTCGCTTCTATTGGCCAGGGATCTTATCCAGCCGCCGAAGCCGGGCCGGGGCCGGTAGTCGAGGTATCCCACCCCCACGTCGTTGATCCCCACCAGAAACAGGACCACCTTGGGTTTCAAGTGGACCACGTAATCTTCCATCAAGATGAGGTGGCGGTAAGTGGTGGCGCCGTCCAGCCCGGCATTATTGATCCAGAGCTTGGGAAAATCCCGGGCCAGTTGCTGGCCCAGCAGATCGGTCCAGGTCTTGCCGTCGGAGAGATAGAAGCACTCGGTGGTGCTGCCGCCGATGGTGAGGATGGTGAGGTAATCGGCAAAGTCGGCGGGCGGCGGCGCCCCCCGGAAACCCAGGCAATTTTTGGTGTGCACCGTGGTCTTGGGCAGTTTGGTGGGGAATTTCTCGGTATTGTCAAGAATATATTTTTTATTCAGCGGCAGGGCGATCCGATCCGGCTTGAACCGCATCTCAAAGGGCGGAGAAATCCGCACGGCGAGTTCCAGGAGGATCAAGGACAGAAAAAGTCCCAGGAGCACCAGGACAAAGTTTTTCAAAAATCCGTTAATGTTGGCCATTAAATATGGATAGGTGCGGGAGGCCCATACCGGGCCCGTATGACCCGGCCGGGGGCGATGGCGGCTGCATTATTTCCTTGCATCGTGGTCGTACTTTTCCGAGAATACAGTTTTGATTTAATATTATACCAAAACCTTTTCCCAAGGAAACGCCTGATGGTTAACCAAATGGTGCTGGCCCTGATCTTGCTGGACGTGGGGCTCAATGTCTTAGGGCAGCTCTCTTTGAAATTTGGCATGACCAAGGTGGGCAACTTTGCCATGTCCCTGAACGCCCTGCCGTCGGTGTTTGCCCAGGCGGCCCTCAATCCCTTCATCCTCATAGGCGTGGTCTGCTACGGTTTGGGCTTCCTGGTCTGGCTGGTGGTCCTGGCCAAGGCGGAGGTGAGTTACGCTTACCCCCTCATCAGCCTGGGCTACGTCTTCACCGCCATCCTGGCCCGGTATCTCATGGGAGAACAGGTGACCCTCGCCCGCATGGGCGGCATCCTGGTCATCTGCCTGGGCGTCTTTCTGGTGGCCCGCAGTTGAGGCCGCCGACGTCATATCAGACCGGTTTTCTGTTGTCTGTTTTCTGTCTCTGCTAAACCGCTTTTGACTTTGATTTTGCCTTTGACCTTACAGCAAACAGAAAACAGGAAACAGAAAACCGCCCCTAGCGCGCCGGTGCGGCCCCCAGGGCCCGGGCCAGTTCCCGGGTCCGGGCCAGGGTCTCCTTGAGGTCGAAGGTGAGGAGCCGGCGGTCTTGAACCACCACCTGGCCGTGGACCACCACGGTCTGGACATCGCCCCCGCCCGCGGCGTAGACCAGATGGGAATAGGGGTCGTAGAGCGGTGTCAGGTGGGGCTGATCCAGGTCCAGGACCACCAGGTCCGCCATCATCCCCGGGCTGAGGGCGCCCACCCAGCCTTCCAGACCCAGGACCCGGGCGCTGCCCCGGGTGGCCAGATCCAGAGCGGCGCCGGCCGGCAACACGGTGGGGTCCAGGTAGCGCAACTTCTGGAGCTTGGCTGCCGTGTCCATCTCCTGGATCATATCCAGGTTGTTGTTGGAGGCGCAGCCGTCAGTCCCCAGGCCCACGGGCACCCCGCGCCTTAAGAGGTCCACCACCGGAGCGAGGCCCGAGGCCAGCTTCATGTTGCTCTCCGGGCAATGGGCCACCCCGGCGCCGGAGTCGGCCAACAGTTCCTGATCAGCCTCGGTCAAGGCCACCGCGTGGTCGGCCAGCAACCGCTGGCTAAGCAAACCCAGGCGGTGCAGGTGGGCCACCGGGGTGGCGCCGTACCGTTCCTGGCAGTCTTTAACCTCCCGCTCAGTCTCAGACAGGTGGATAATCAGGCGGCGATCATAGCTCGCAGCCAGTTGGCCGCATTGCTGCAGGAACTCCGGAGAGCACGTATATACCGCATGGGGCTCAATGGCCACGCTCACTCGGGGGTGATCCCGCCAAGCGCGGCACAGCTCCTCGCTGAAGGCCAGGCCCGCGGCCGGCGGCCCGTAGTTGGGGGAGGGAAAGTCGTAGAGCACCTCCCCCACCACCGCTCGAATGCCGGTTTCCGCCGCGGCCCGGGCCACCGCATCGGTGAACAGGTACATGTCGCAGAAGGTGGTGGTGCCGGAGAGCAGCATCTCGGCTATGGCCAGCTTGGCCCCCCAATAGACGAATTCTCCGGTAAGATGAGATTCCGCCGGGAAGATGTAAGAGTTGAGCCAGGTCAGAAGGGGCAGGTCGTCCGCCAGGCCCCGGAACAGGGACATGGCGGAGTGGGTGTGGGCGTTGATCAATCCCGGGAAGATCAGGCCCTGGGGATAGTCGAGCACCCGCTCCGGGGCGAAGCGGGCCGAGAGCGCCGCCGGCGGCCCCACCGCCGCGATCTGGGCGCCCTGGATGGCCACCGCCCCGGGAGCCAGGAGTTCCCGGGCCTCATTCTGGGTCAGCACCCAGGCCCCGCTGATCAGCAAGGAAGCCTTTTCTTTGATTGCCTGGGCCATTCTCTCCCTAACGTTTCCCGTTTTCCGTTTTCAGTTTTCAGTTTTCCGGGAAGTTCAAAGGCAAAGACTGTAGGGGCGGCGTTTCGCCGCCCTGGGCGCTGGGACGACGCCCTTACATACCTATGGAAAGCTATTTGGGGGACGCAACCCCATCTAGGGTGAGGCGCCCCCGGCGCCAGGCCATCTAGGGCGGGCTGTGTCCGCCGCCATTGCCGCGGTTCCACCGATCTGGCCTGCCTAGACAGAGTCGGTCCCGGAAACCCGTCCCGCCGCTCACTGCTCACCGCTCACTGCTCACTGCTTACTAATCAACCAATCCCCGGCGCCAGGCCTCCTGGAAGCGGCTGCCCGACCCCTGGGGCAGCTTGAGGCGGTAGACTCCGGGTGGCAGCTGCGCGCCGTTGATCCAGGGGTTCAGGGTCTTGATGGCCTTGTAATAACTGCCGCAGGCCTCTGCCAGGCGCCGCACCGCCACGGCCTTCGCCAGGGTGATTCTGACCTCGTCATAGGCGAGCGGTGGGTAGAGCTGGTCCGGGGGGATATCGTAACCGTAGCGGGTCGGGTCCTCCAGGACGATCTTGGCCGCCAGCAGGCGGTGGACATAGCGCTCCGTCTCCTCCGGCAGGCTCAGGCGGTAAAAGGAGTTCGCCCCCTGGATGGCCATCTCTTTCTGCACCCGGGCTTCCCCGCAGTTGTAGGCCGCCAGGGCCAGGGGCCAATCGTGGAAGATCTGGTAAAGGCTCTGCAAATAAGAGAGCGCCGCGTCGGTGGCCTTGCCAAACTCCAGGCGTTGGTCCACGGCTGGGTTGCACGTCAATTGAAAGCGCTGGGCGGTGGGGGCCATGAACTGCCAGGGGCCCAGGGCGCCGACGGAAGACCTGGCCCGGGGGCGCAAGTCACTTTCGATGATGGGCACGTACTGAAGGTCCAGGGGCAGCCGCCGGGACCGGAGCTTCTCTTCCACCTCCGGCAGGTAGCGGGAGGACCGCTTGATCCACATGGTGGTCTCGGCATGGCTCCAGATGACGACGGTCAATTCCCGGTCCAGGTCTTCCCTGACTGCGGGGTCGTTTAGCGGCACCGGTTCGCCGCAGAGATAGACGCCCTCCGGCACCCGGAAGTAGGGAAACCGCACCGTTTCGCCGGGCGGCGCCGGGGGCGGGGCCGCCACCGGCACGGCCCCCAGTCCCCCGGGCCAGAGCCACAGGGCCGCCAGCAAGGAAAAAATTACCATTACCATAGGAGCAAATCCTGAGCCTTTGGCGTGTTACTCTAGTTATCCCAAACCCAGGCGTCCCTGTCAACCGGGAGAAAGTTTCGAGTTTCGAGTTTCGAGTTGTAGGGGCGACCCGCTGGGTCACCCAGTTGTAAGGGCGGACCCATGTGTCCGCCCTGAGCTTCGAGTTTCGAGTAAATAAGGCTGAGGGGGTGAATTGAGGCACAGCTGACGATAGCCCACGCGGGCGGAAATTCCTGGGGACCAATGGTTAAGCGGCGGGCACTGCCCGCCCCATAAAGAGACGATTTTCTAGGGCGGCCTGTGGCCGCCAATTATCGAGGCAGGAAGATATTTCAAAAACCCTTTATTAGCTATTACGACCGCGGCCAGCAATTTATCCCGGATAGTTCTGGCGATCACCATGCCGGCCCCGGCCCCGGTTGGCAGGGAGACCCATCACAGGCTGGAAGCCTGCACTTGTAGGGGCGGCTCTCGCCGCCCCGGGCGGGGAGACCATTTTGCGTAGGGTGGGCACTGCCCACCATCCGCGAAAGGGTGGGCAGTGCCCACCCTACGCTAACTCAGGCCCTGGCGCCGCGGCCCAGTCACCCCTCCCCTTCCGGATTTTTGCTGGAAAAATCCTTATTTATAAGATATACATTGAGAAATAAAAGGGACCAAAGCACTCTTTGACTATCAGGGCGTTCCCAGGTTCAACCGGGGAACGGGATGAATACTCGAAGCTCAGGGCGGACACCTGGGTCCGCCCTTACAACTGGGCGACCCAGCGGGTCGCCCCTACAACTCGAAACTCAAAAAGATTGGCGACCCGTCCGGCCATGTATAAAGACGACCTGCGCTTATATGTGCGCCTACTCGCCTATCTGAAGCCCCACAAATTCCGGATGGTCGCGGCGATCCTGGCCATGCTGGGGGTCTCGGCGCTCACCGCGGCCTTAGCCTATCTGGTGAAACCGGTCCTGGACGACGTCTTCTTTGGGCACAAAGAACGTATGCTCTACCTGCTGCCGCCCTTGATCGTCCTGCTTTACGCCCTCAAGGGTTTCCTCTCATACACCGACAACTACCAGATGAGCTACATCGGCAACGCCACCGTCACCGCCCTCAGGGACCAGCTTTTTGCCTCGCTGCAGCGCCAGCCCCTATCCTTCTTCGACGGCGAGGCCACCGGCACGCTGATGAGCCGCCTCACTTACGATGTCAACCTGCTGCAGGACGCCATGACCCGGGTGGTGACCAGCGCTTTTCAGGACACTTTCACCGTCCTGGGGCTCAGCGCGGTGATTTTCTACCGGGATTGGCGCCTGGCCCTGCTGGCCATGGGGGTCTTTCCAGTGGCAGTGGCACTCATCGTCTGGTTGGGAAAACGCATCCGTGGCGTCTCCCATGACACCCAGGTGTTCAACGCCCGCCTTTACACGGTGCTCCAGGAGAGCCTGGCGGGACAGAGGATCGTCAAGGCCTTTGCCCGGGAGGACTTCGAGGAGCGGCGCTTTCAAGAGGCCAACTGGTCCTATTTCCGCACCCGCATGCGCCTCAACGCGGTCCGGGAGTTCTCTCCCCCCATCATGGAGTTCCTGGGCTCCCTGGGGATGGCGGGCATCATCTTTTACGGCGGTTACGCGGTCATCCGGGGGACCTCCACCCCGGGCACCTTCTTCTCTTTCCTGGCGGCCCTGCTCATGCTCTACCAGCCCATCAAGAGCCTCAGCTCGGTGCAGAACATCCTTCAGGAGGGTCTGGCCGCAGCCACGCGGGTCTTCGGCCTGATGGACCGGGAGCCGGAGATCCAGGACCGCCCGGGGGCCGCGGCCCTCTCCTCGCTGCAAAGGGAAATCGTCTTTCGGGGGGTCAGCTTCGCCTATGAGCAGGGCCGCCCGGTCCTGCACGACATCGACCTCACGCTGGGCCGGGGCGAAATCGTGGCCCTGGTGGGTCCCTCCGGGGCCGGCAAATCGACCCTGCTGAGCCTCCTGCCCCGTTTCTACGAGGTCACCGGGGGAGCCATCCTGATCGACGGGCGGGACCTCCGGGAATTGACTCTGGCGTCGCTGCGGGCCCAGATCGGGGTGGTCACCCAACAGACCATCCTGTTCAACGACACGGTGCGCTACAACGTGGCCTACGGCTCGCTGGCGGCCCGGGAAGAAGAAATCCTGGCGGCCCTGAAATCCGCCTATGCCTACGATTTTGTGGCGTCCCTGCCCCGGGGCCTGGATACGGTCATCGGCGAGCAAGGAGTGCGCATCTCCGGCGGCGAACGCCAGCGTTTGGCCATCGCCCGGGCCCTCCTCAAGGACCCGCCCATCCTTCTCCTGGATGAGGCCACCTCGGAGCTGGACTCCGAATCCGAGCGGGAGGTGCAATACGCCCTGGACCGTCTGATCGTCGGGCGCACCACCCTGGTCATCGCGCACCGCCTGTCCACGGTCAGAAATGCCCGGCGCATCGTGGTCCTGGAAGAAGGCCGGGTGGTGGAGAGCGGCCGGCACGCGGATCTCCTGGCCGCCGGCGGCCCTTACCGCCGCCTCTACGAAATGCAGTTTGCCCGGGAGGAGGATAAGGAGCCGGCCCTGTTGGTGGACAACGCCCAGCCCAGGCATCACGGCTCGGCGAAGTTATGAAGAAAATTACTGACTACACAGGCCGGAGGCCTAAGCTATCGAGTCCGGGTAGCATAGGCGTCCCGCCTGTGTGCCAGATTGAAAGTTAATTGCACACAGGCCAGAGGCCTAGGCTAGCAACTCCGGTGGCATAGGCGTCCCGCCTTGGGCGCGGCATTCAGGGGTGCGAACATTCAGGGTGAGCCGGATTATCTCAGCTATTGCCAAATACTTTGAGTTGCAGTCAGACCAAAGTTTTGGAGGACAAGGTGATGGCCAAAAAGTTAATTTTCGGGCTGTTATTGTTGATTATGGTTGCCTCAATATCCGCATGTGCGTCGCCGGGGACCAAGCCTGATGACGCATCACTGAATAAAGACAACCAGACCCAATATATCATCGGAGGTTACACCAAAATTGAAATTGGTGGGGAAGTGAAATAGGTGGGCTTTTAACACTCAGCCTAACCCTCGCTTTTCTCAGGGGGAAGAAGAGGCCCTTCATACGAGCCAAGATAATCCTGATGCGAGAGGCGTAGGGCGCGTCTTACGCGCCATAATTGGTGCGTGTGACGCACCCTACGGAACTAACCGCTATGATAAATCCTATAGGTGATTTCCATGATTTTGAAGCCTCAAATCTTATTAATAAACTTATAAGATTTCTTGGCAGAAATAATATCGATAAATGTCTTCAAAGATATGAGATTGCCTTAGCATCTTCAGGCCCACTTTTTCGAGAATATTATTTAAGAAAAAGACACCCATGGTGGGAACCTCTGTCAACTTATTTTCAGCTAGGGAAACAAGGCAAATCAATCAAGGATAATCTAACCATTCAAATGAAATTATTAGCAAGATACGGATTGAAAATATCAACATTTCAAAGATATATGCCAGAGAAAATCAAAAAAGAATTTAAAAAGAATTTAATAGATGACAATAACGCAATTAATTATTTATTTGAAATTGATATTGCATGGCATTTCCTTGGCAAAGGTTGTAAAATTGAATGGTATGAAGATGATTCAAAGACTCATTCAGAATTCTTAGTAAAGACATCTAATTTTGAATTTAATGTCGAATGTAAGAGATTTAATGTTGATTTAGCAAGAAAGATTCGGAGAAAAGATTTTTATAGATTGGCGGAAAAGCTTCTCCCAGCAATAGGATAAAAAGGATATTCTGGTATTATTGATATAAAATTGAAAGATCGCCTCCACAGCAATGAAGATTATCTAAATGAACTAACAGCACAAGTGATTGATATTATTACACAAGAAGATGTACTTAACGGAGACTTTCAAATACCCTTCGGGTCTATTGGAATGAATTTGCAAAAATCTAATGGTAATACTATTGATTTTCTTGAAAGATACACACAACTTGATGCAAACCTTCATGAAATAAAACCGAATCGAGCGCATGGGGTTATTTTAGCTATGTCAGAAAATGATGAACCTGTTAATCCCATTGAGATGACAATCATATCCGAAAAATCTGAAAATGTTTTAGATGCAATAAAAGAAAGAATTAATAAGAAAGCTAAACGTCAATTAGATACCTCAAAACCAGGACTAATTTTATGCTTTATTGAAGGAATCAATAGAGGTGACCTTATTAAATTATCAAGTAATAGCGCCTTACAAATTATGACTAATTTCCTTTTTCAGAAAGACAGTTTCAAGCATATCGCAGCAATCGGTTACTGTGGCGAAAATGTAATAGAAAAATCCGCTAATGTAGAAAGCTATTCAAATCCAGCACTTCTCTTTAGAAACTATAGTTGCGAATTTGAAAAAGCTCGAGATTATGGATTCTTCGATATATGAAATTAGCATAAATGCACCCTTACTTCCACCGCCTCTTTGATGGTCTCCAGGCAGGGGAGGAGGCCCCGGCGCCCCGGTGTTCCCTGGGGGCGATGGCCGGGGGGCTGGCCGCCCTCTACGCCCTGGGGGCGAGGACGCGGCGGGCTCTCTATGCCGGGGCCATCCTCCGGGCCAGGCGCCTGCCAGCCCCGGTGGTGAGCGTCGGCAACCTGGCCGTGGGCGGCACCGGCAAGACCCCGGTGACCGCCTGTCTGACCCGTCTTTTTCAGGCCCAGGGCCGCAAGGTGGCCATCCTCAGCCGGGGTTACGGCGGCCGCCACCAGGGAGTTGCCTGCATCTCTGACGGCCGGCGGATTTACCAAAAACCGCCCCAGGCGGGCGAAGAGGCCTACTGGCTGGCCTCGACCCTCCCCGGGGCCGCAGTCTATACCGGGGCCTCCCGTTATGCCGCGGGCCTGGCCGCCTGGGAACAGGTCCGGCCGGACCTGTTCCTGCTTGACGACGGTTTTCAGCATTTTCAGCTACACCGGGACCTGGACATCGTTCTCCTGGACGCGGCCGCCCCTTTCGGCAACGGCCTGCTGCTGCCCCGGGGCCTCCTGCGGGAGCCGCCGGCGGCGCTGGCCAATAAAAACGCGGCCCAGGTGCTCATCCTCACCCGCTTTCAGGAGGACCGGGACCGCCGCACCCTAACGGACCTGCAACGCCAGTTTCCCGAAAAAACCGTGCTGATGGCCAGCATCGTCCCCGCCGCGGTCCGCCTGGCGCCGGCCGGCGAGCCTTCGCCTCCCACTGTCCTTAAAAATCAAGTCCTGCTGGCCTTCGCCGCCCTGGCCCGGCCGGAGGTCTTCCGGCGCACCCTGGAAGAGTTAGGGGTGCAGCTCCTGGGCTTCCGGGCCTTCCCGGACCATCACCCCTACCTACCCGCGGAATTGGCGGCCCTGGTGCGGGAGGCGGAAGACGCCGGCGCCCTGGCCCTGGTCACCACCGCCAAAGATTGGGCCCGCCTGGCCGGACGCTGGGATCAGGCCATGCCTCTGTGGGTCCTGGAGGTGGAGGCCCAAATCAGCCAGCCGGAGAGAATTACGGAGTTACTGGAGTTCCTTTAAAGTGCCCCTCGTGCGATAATAATTGGAGAACTTCCCTCGGGTGGCACCTGGCAGGGCTGTGTAGCCGGCCCCTAACCAAGATAGGAGCCAACCGCTGAAAGTTCCTCCTTCCTTGAGGGGAAGGGGCTAGGGGGAGGGTGGCGACTATTCGCTCTAACTCAAGGCCACGCCACCCCCTCCCAACCCTCCTCCCTCCAGGGGGAGGGAGTAAAGTCCGGCTCCTATTGATTGGAGCTGCAATTTCCTTTCAAAATGGTGGTCTAGGGCGGCCTGCGGCCGCCGCTAAAGGTTCTTTATCTGAGTTAAAAGCAAACACGGTGATCCGGGGGCGAACCAATCACAGGCTGGAAGCCTGTGCCACTCTCAATAAAAACATATTCGGCGTGTAGGCCACGCCCAAGCTCGCCGGCGTCGCCAACGGCGCTCCGCCGGGGCTCGCGGCGGGGGGTTGGCTGCCCCGCCGGGCGGGACTGGCCTCCCTCAGGAATAATGAATCAAACTTATCAGTCTAAAGAACAGCCCCTGCCCCCGGAAGTGACGCAGCGCTGGCAAGGGTTGCGGCCGGTGCGGAAATTTCCCCCGGTCCCGGGGCCGGCGCCCCGGCTTTTGGTGCGCACTCCCAACTGGGTGGGGGACGCCATTATGAGCCTGCCGGTGCTCTCAGGATTGATGCGCCTCTTTCCCCAGGCGGAGATCACGGTATTGGCGGCCCGGCGCGTATCCCCCCTGTTTTTGGGCCTCCCCGGGGTGGCAGAGGTCATCCCCTACCCCGCGGCCCTGGAAAAATGGCGGGTTCTCTGGGGTCTCAGAGGGCGGTTTCAGCTGGCCGTCACCCTGGCCAACTCCCTGGAATCGGCCCTGGGGCTCTGCTTGCTGCGAGCCCCGGTGCGGCTGGGCTATACCGCCGACGCCCGGGGTCCTCTCCTTAAGCCAGCGGTCTCCGGGCGGCGGCGTCTGGGCGGGCTGCACATGGTCTTCTACTATTTGGGCCTGCTTAAGACCCTGGGCGAGGTGGACTCCTTCACGCCCCCCGCCCTTTACCTGCGGGAAGAGGAGACCGCGGCCGCGGCGAAGCTGCTGGCAGCAACCGGCTCCGGCTCCGGGCCCTGGGTGGGCTTGAGCCCCGGCGCGGCCTACGGCCCTGCCAAACGCTGGCCGCCGGAGCGGTTCGCCGCCGTGGGAAGGGAATTGGCCTGGGAATTCGGAGCCCGTCTGGTGTTGCTGGGCGGGCCGGGAGAGGCCAGGGTCGCCAACCAGGTGAAGGCGCAACTGGACCTGCCGGTTCTAGACCTGACGGGCAAAACCGATTTGCGGCAAGCACTGGCGGTCTTGAGCCAATTGAACTTGCTGGTCACCAACGACTCGGGCCTGATGCACGCCGCCGCCGCTCTGGGGGTGCCCCTGGTGGCCGTGTTCGGCTCCACCGACCCGGCGGCCACCGGGCCTTTTACCCCCCAGGCCACGGTGCTGCGGCAGCCACTGCCCTGCAGCCCTTGCCGGCGGCGCACCTGCAGCCTGGGATACCCCTGCCTGACGGCCATCAGCGTGGAAGAAGTCTTGTCCGCGGCCCGGCCCTGGCTCACGGAAGCAGTAAGCAGTAGGGGCGACCCGCTGGGTCGCCCGGTGAGCAGTAAGCAGTAAGCAGTAAGCAGTGAGCAGTAAGCAGTAAGCAGTGAGCAGAAAACGGAAAACGGTTAATGAGCTACCCTGCGGTATTTCTGGACCGGGACGGCACCATCAACGAAGAGATGGGCTATATCAACCATCTGAGCCGCTTCCGGGTCTTCCCCCAGGCGGCCCCTGCCATCCGCAGCCTCAACGAGGCGGGGCTGAAGGTGGTGGTCATCAGCAACCAGTCCGGGGTAGCCAGGGGTTATTTTCCCCTGGCATTCATGGAAGAGGTGCAGCGCCACCTCAGCCAAGTCCTGGCCGACGGGGGGGCCCGGCTGGACGGCCTCTATGTCTGCAGCCACCATCCGAGCGCCGGCTGCTCCTGTCGCAAACCCCATCCGGAACTGCTCCTCCGGGCCGCCCGCGACCTGGACCTGGATCTCTCGCGTTCCTACCTGGTGGGGGATCGCTATAACGACGTCCGGACCGCGGCCAACGCCGGGGTGAAGGGGGTACTGGTACTCACCGGCTACGGCCGGGGGGAATTCGAATTTATCCGCAGCCAGTCCCAGGTGCAGCCGGTCTATGTGGCCCGGGACCTGGAGGACGCCGCCGCCTGGATTTTGGAAGATTTAAAGAAGGGTTGAACCGGAAGGGGTCGATGCGGCGCCCACCTGGGAAGGCGTCCGAGAATCATCTTGTCAATTAACGTGCACCCGCACAGGCGAGACGCCTGTGCCACCAATTCAATCGGATAACGATTTGCCGGAAGAGCCTCTACGTATCCTCATAATAAAGCTCAGCTCCTTGGGAGACGTGCTCCACGCCCTGCCCACCCTGGAGGCGTTGCGCGCTGCCCATCCCCTGGCCCGGATCACCTGGCTGGTGGAGGCCGCCTATGGACCGCTCCTGGATAAGCATCCGGCCCTGGACCAGGTCTGGGTGGCGCCCCGGCTGCGGCCTGGGGAAATCCTCTCCGGGGCCAATCCGGCCCTGCTAAAGACGCTGCTGGGCCGTCTTAGAACCAGCCAATTCGATGTGGTCATCGATCTTCAAGGCCTTTTGAAAAGCGCCGTGTGGGTGGCCCTGGCCCGGAGTCCTCGCAAGCTGGGCTATGACCGCACCCGGGAGTTTAGCTATCTGGCCCTGAACGAGCGCCTGGCCCCCTTCGATCCCGAGGCCCACGCCATTTACCGTTACCTGCACCTGGCCCGCCACCTGGGGGCCCCGGCTGATCCGCCCCGCCTGCGGCTGGGCCTGGGCGCCGGGACCTCGGTCTCGCATCTGTTGCCGGCAGGTTTTGCTGAGGACCAGCGCCCCTTGGTGGTGTTGCACCCCGGGGCCCGCTGGCCAAGCAAACAGTGGCCCGCCGCCGCTTGGGCCCGCCTGGGGGACCGGCTCAGTTCTGACCGGGGACTGGGCCTGCGGGTGGCCATCACCGGCAGCGCCGCCGACCGGGGGCTGGCCGCAGAAATTTTGCAGAAGTTTGAGGGGCCGGCCCTCAACCTGGCCGGGCGCACTTCCCTGGCGGAACTGGCCGCCTTGCTGCGCCTGGCCTCTCTAATGGTGACCCCCGACACCGGCGCCACGCACCTGGCCGCCGCCCTGGGAACCAGGGTGGTGGCCCTGTTTGGGCCCACCGCGCCCTGGCGCACCGGACCCAGTGGCCCCGGCCACGCGGTGTTGCGTCTGGGCCTCGATTGCAGCCCCTGCTTTAAGCGCCGTTGCCCGGCGCCCCGCTGTCTGACGGAGCTGGCCCCGGAGGCGGTGCTGGCGGCCTGCGAGAAAATCTTGTTCACTGCTAAAGTTAATGGTTAAAATGACTTATGCGGGGTGGGCGCCCCCCCACCCAAAAATGGAGGTCTCATGACCATCAACAAGGAATTGCTGGAGATCCTGGCCTGCCCCAAGTGCAAGGGCGACCTTAGGCTGACGGAGAAGGAAGACGGCCTCATCTGCGACCAATGCCGCCTCCTCTATGAAATCAAGGACGACATCCCCATTATGCTCATCGAAGAGGCCAAGCCGTTGAAATGACGGTTTTCGGTTTTCAGTTTTCGGTAAATTCTGACCAACCTGCCGAATACGGAAAACGGGAAACGGATAACGGAAAACTATCCATGCCGTCCCTTTCCGTCACCATCATCGCCCTGAACCAGGAGGCCAACATCGGCGACTGCCTGCAATCGGTGAGCTTTGCCGATGAGATCGTGGTGGTGGACGGCGGCAGCGCCGACCGCACCGTGGAGTTGGCCCGAGAATATACGGACCGGGTGATTACCGCTCCCTGGCTGGGTTTTGCCGGCACCAAAAATTTTGCCCTGGATCAGGCCCGGATGGACTGGGTCCTTTCCCTGGACACGGACGAACGGGTGCCGCCGGCCCTGCGGCAGGAAATCCTCGAGGTTATCCAGGCCGACGGACCCCAGGACGGCTACCGGGTGCCCCGGAAGAATTACCTGGGCGGTCGTTGGATCAGGCGTCTGGGCTGGTATCCCGACTACACCTTGAGGCTTTTCCGCCGGGGCCGGGGCCGCTTTCGGGACCGCCAGGTCCACGAAGAGGTGGAAGTGGCCGGGCCGCAGGGGACCCTGCGCACCCCCCTGGAACACTATTCCTATAACGATCTCCGGGAATACGCGGCGCGCCAGGAGCGCTACGCCCGGCTGGCCGCCCGGGAGATGGCCGGCCGCGGCCGCCGCCCCCTCCCGGGGGAGCGGTGCTGGCGTCCTCTTTTTACCTTCTGGAAGCTCTATTTCCTGAAGGCCGGGTTTTTGGAAGGCTCTCTGGGAATGTCCCTGGCCATCCAGGGCAGCCGCTACAATTTCTTGAAATACCACTATCTACTGGAACTGACCCGGGGGAAGGACCTCGATGCCCATTGATTCCAGCGCCCGCATAGCCGCCAACGTGGAACTAGCCCCCGACGTTGAAGTGGGTCCCGGGGTCACCATCGACGGCCCCAGCTCCATCGGGGCCGGCACCCGCATCCTGGCCCACGCCTATATCGGTCCTTATACCTCCATCGGCCAGGACAACCTCATCGGCTTCGGGGCCATCATCGGCTACGAGCCCCAGGACTACGCCTTCAAGGGCGAGAAGAGCTACACCGTCATCGGCGACCATAACCTGATCCGGGAGTACGTTACCATCCACCGGGGCACCAAGCCCGGGAGCGCCACCCGGGTAGGCAACCACAATTTCCTCATGGCCCTGAGCCACCTGGCCCACAACTCCACCCTGGGGAACCACGTCATCGTGGTCAACGGCGCCCTGGTGGGTGGCTACGTGGAGGTGGCCGACCGGGCCTTCATCTCCGCCAACTGCCTGCTGCACCAATTTATCCGGGTGGGGACCCTGGTGATGATGCGGGGCGGGGCCCGGGCCTCCAGGGATCTGCCGCCCTACAGCAACATCGACGACACCCACACGGTCAAGGGCCTCAACCTGGTGGGGTTGCGCCGGGCCGGGTTTACCGCGGCCCAAATCGGCCCCCTGCGCCAGGCCTTTCAAACCCTCTTCGGACGCCGCACCAACCTGGCCAAGGCCCTGGAGCAGGTGGAAGCCGAGGCGCCCCTGACTCCGGAGGTGGCCCACCTGCTGACCTTCATCCGCGCCTCCAAGCGGGGGGTGGCCATGGGTCCCCGCCAGGTCAAAGACGATGAGTTCTAAACGCATCCTGGTGATCAAGTTGAAGCAGCCCGGGGACGTGCTGGTGTCCACCCCGGTGATCGCCGCCCTCAAAGAGGCCTGGCCCGACTGCCACCTGACCTACCTGGTTCCCAAGGGAACCGAAGAGATGGTGGCCGGGCACCCGGGACTTGACGACCTGCTGGTGGTGGCGCGGCGCCAGGAATCCTGGGGGGAGGCCCTGGGCCTGCTCCGGGAACTGCGCCGCCGCCGCTTCCACCTGGTCCTGGAACTCTCCGGCGGCGACCGGGGGGCTATCTATACCCGGCTCACCGGGGCCCCGGAACGGCTGGGCTTCGACCACCCCGGCCGGCCTTTCTGGCAACGCCGCGGCTGCTTCACCCTTCTTTTGCCCCGGCCCGCGGTCAGGATGCACCTGGTGGACCAGAACCTGGAGGCCGTGCGGGCCCTGGGCCTCTCGCCTTCAGGACCACGGCTTGAGTTTTATTGGGATCGGTTGGTGGAAGAGCGCACCCGGGAGCTGCTGGCTTCCCAGGGATTGGCCCCCGGCGCCTTTGTGGTGATGCACCCCGGGGCCGGCTGGCGCTTCAAGTGCTGGACCCCCCGGGGATACGCCCGGGTTTTGGAGGCCCTGGAAGGCGAGTGGGGCCTTAAGGTGGTCCTTACCGGCAGCCGGGCAGCGCACGAGCAGGAGCTGTTAGCCGCCATCCTCCGGGAGAGCCGGATCAAAACCCCCATCAACCTGGCGGGCCGCCTCACCCTGAAGGAACTGGGTGCCCTCATCCAGCGGGCCCGGTTTTTCTTCGGCGTCGACAGCGCCCCCATGCACCTGGCCGCGGCGGTGGACACCCCGGCGGTGGCTCTCTTCGGCCCCAGCGGCGCCTTTAACTGGCGGCCCTGGGGCGAGTCCCACCTGGTGGTCCAGAAGGATTGGCAGTGCGTCCCCTGCGGGCGGGACGGCTGTGAGGGCGGGAAGGTCAGCCGCTGTCTCGAAGAAATCGAGCCGGAGGAGGTTCTGGAGGCCATGGCCCGGCACTTCGCCCAACCGTGAAGACGGCGGTTTTCTGTTTTCTGTTTTCTGTTTTCGCTTAACAATTTCGGAGACAGGCGCCCCTGCCTGGGCTTTCCGGGATCACGGCGGCTCGTAGCCATGTCCCACAATTATCTTACCAAAAGATTTGAGATAACCCCCCCTCCCTGAGAGGGAGGAGGTTGGGGGGAGGGTGGCAACATATGGTAAATGAACAAAGATTGGATACTTTAACCCGCCGGAATAGAGACTGGATGCAAATCTCAAACGTGGTAATCCTCGAAACCTTCTTGTAAAAGCTGCTTTCGAATTCGATTCTGAGGAAGCAGCGTACAGTGCCGAACAGGATGCCCATGAAGCGTTCCGTGAACATATGCACCAAAAGGAATGGTTTCACATCCATTGGCGACAAGCCTCAGATTGGTTATTGCATTCGGGGGCGAACCTACGACCTGAAGACGCAAACGCTCAAAACTCGAAACTCTATAAAGGAGATGCAACCATGGCCCGCCTAGTGGGTGACCGGCTCGTGGTCAATGTGGCCCGGAAACCCGGGGAAGAGCAAGTCATTGATCTGATGCAGCTTTTCAACAGCAATCCCAACCGGATTATCGCGGTGGCCGGCACGGTGGGGGCCGACGGGACGCCCAACACCTGTCCCGTTACCCTGATCATCGCCAAGGACGAGCGCACCCTGCTTTTGGGCACCCTGAGGACCACCACCACCACCGCTAATCTGCGCCGGGACGGCCGGATTTCACTGGAAATCCTGGGCGCAGACGATCTGGTGATGGGCATCCAGGGCCGCGCCCGGCTCCTCAAGGAGCGCCTGGACATGAGCGACGCCATGGCCTTGTGGGAGGTCAGGGTGGAGAAGGTCAAACAGGACACCTCGCCAGCCCAGCGGGTCATCCAGGGCTCCGCCTCCCTGCCCCGCTCGGAGAAGGCCGGGGAATTTGAGCGGGCTGCCATTGCCGAACTCCTGGCCGCGGCCAAAGGATAACCTGGGGCACCCACAATACTCGCCCGGGCGAGACCTTGGTACTACCGGAAATCGATGAAAATCGCCATGTTGAGGCAGAGGGTGGCGGGCCCCGGCGGGGCCGAGACCACCGTGCAGCACCTGGCCCGGGGGCTGGCCGCGGCGGGCCACCAGGTGGCGGTTTACGGGAGCGATACAGCAGAGACCGCCCGGGCCGCCCTAAGCCCTGAGGTGGGTTATGTGCCAGTGCCGGTGTGGCCCGGCAAGACTGGCCGCCTCCTCTCTTACGCCCTGGGCTCCCGCTGGCTCTTGGAAAAGGCCCGCCCCCAGGTGGTTTTCAGCCTGGAGCGCACCCTGTCCCCACAGGTTTACCGGGCCGGGGACGGCTGTCACCGGGAGTGGCTCAGGCTGCGGACCCCCTTTCTCTCTCCCGCCGCCCGGGCCTTCCAGGACCTTAGCCTGTTCCATCGGGTGATGCTGGCCCTGGAGGAGCGCCTCTTCACCGACTCCGGCCTGCGCCGGGTCATCGCCAATTCCCAACAGGTCAAGGAGGAGATCATCCGCCATTACCAATTGGAACCCCAACGGTTGGCGGTGATCTACAACGGCATTGACCGGCGGAGATTCCGGCCCTTGGAAGAGCCGCAGCGAGCAGCCCTTAAGGCCGAGTTGGGGGCTTCGTCCGGTCCCATTGTATTATTCGCCGGGTCCGGGTTTGGCCGCAAAGGTTTGACCTATCTTTTGGAGGCTTTTGGCGGTCTGCGGCAAAAAGAGGTGGTTCTCTGGGTGGTGGGCAAAGGCGAGCCTGCCTCCTATGAGCGGCAGGCGCGGCGGTCAGGCGCCGCGTCGCGCGTCAAGTTTTGGGGACCCCAGGCCGACCTGGCGCCCTTTTACCAGGCCGCCACGGTGTTGGCCCTGCCCACCATCTACGATCCTTGCAGCAACGTGGTCCTGGAGGCCTTGGGCAGCGGGCTCCCGGTGATCACCACCGCGGCCAACGGCGCCGCCGAGTTCCTGCGCCCCGATGGCCACGGGAAGGTCCTGGCGCGAGCCGATGACGTCCCCGGCCTGACTTTCGCTCTAAAGGAATATCTCTCCCGGGGCGAGGCCCCGGAGGTGCGGCGGGCTGCAGCCGCCGCGGTGGCGCACCTGAGCTGGGAGGCCACGCTAAATCAGACCCTGTCGGTGTTGGAGGAGGCCGCGGCCCCAAACAGACCATGATTGCCCTCTACTTTGACGGTTCATTGACTCTGAAAGAGCTGCCCACCCCCGCAGCCGGCCCCGGGGAGGTCTTGATTCGGGTGCGGCTGGCCGGGGTATGCGGCAGCGACCGGCAGATTCTCCTGGGCTACCATGGCTTTCGCGGGGTGCCGGGGCACGAGTTCGTGGGGGTGGTGGCCGGCCCGGACGGCTCTCCCTGGCTGGGGCAGAGGGTGGTGGGAGAGATCAACCTGGCCTGTGGGACCTGCGACCTGTGCCGGGAGGGCCTCCCGGCTCACTGCCGCCAACGCCGGGTCTTGGGCCTCAAGGGCCAGGACGGGGCCTTCGCCCAATACCTGACCCTCCCGGCGGCCAATCTCCATCTCGTGCCCCCGGAGATCCCGGACCAGGCCGCGGTCTTCACCGAACCCCTGGCCGCGGCCCTGCATGTCGCCCACAGCGTCGGGATTTTTCCCGGGGAGCGGCTGCTGGTGGTGGGGGACGGGCCTCTGGGCCTGCTGATCTCCTGGGTCCTGGCCCTGCGGGGCGCCCCGGTCCATTTGGCCGGCCACCACCCGGAACGCCTGGCGCTGGCCCGCGCCTACGGGGTGGCCACCTTTCCGGAACAGGACCTGCCCGCCGGGGATTATCACACGGTGGTGGAGGCCAGCGGCTCTCCGGGCGGGTTGACCCTGGCCCTGGCCCGGGTCCGCCCCCGGGGCGCGGTGGTCCTGAAGAGCACCTATGCCGGCCTCTTTCCCCTGGACCCGGCAGCGCTGGTTGTGCCGGAGGTGCGGCTGGTCGGCTCTCGCTGCGGCCCCTTCCCGGAGGCCCTGCGCCTGTTGCGCCAGGGTTGGGTGGACCCCCGGCCCCTGATCGGCCGCACCAGCCCCCTGACCCAGGGGGTGGCGGCCCTCACCGCGGCCCGGCTTCCGGCAGAACTGAAGCTCTTGATCGACTGCGGCGCAGGTTCCGATTCTCCCTAAGCCAGCGCCAATTTCAGCCCCTCTCTGGCACTAAAAGAAGCCCATTATGGAAACCCTGTTTTTTATCCTGGATTATGAAGTGACCCCCGGCGGCAACGTGGCCGCGGGCCTGCCCCGGTTGGAGTTGCAGGTGCTCTCTCCCATCTGGCAAGGGGAGACCCTGGTCCTTGATTACCCCGACGGAGAGAGCCACACCTTGGTCGGCTGGCAAGGCCCCGGTGACGGCGGCCCCTGCCCTCTCAGGGTCTTCTGGACTCGCCACCAGCCAGGGGCGCCGGCCGCCTGCCTGGCCATCGGCGGGGACGCCGGCCTGCGCAACGCCACCAGCGGCCAGGGTCTGCCCTTCCTGGCGCTGGCGGCCAGCATGATTCCGAGGCAGGTCTTGGAGATTATCGGCCCGCAGCCGCAGGCGCCGCCTTTGCTGCTGCTTTAGCAAAAAGGCAGCGGCAAAGGCCAGCAAGTGATGGTTGGAATCGATTTTGGGGTTTGCTTTCGGGAAATAGAGGAGCGAGGGTGGCGGCCAAAGGAGATGACGAGGGGAGTTCCCTGACCGGAAAATCTTCTCCGGTTGGCGACATAATATTGCTCACCTTGCCAAACTCATAGACCACTATGGTTTTCGCCAGGACTGCTACGTCCTCGGGATCATGGGTTATGAGGATAACCGGGATGGCAAACTTGCTCCGGGCTACCAGGAAGGCCAGACTGACCCCGATGGCAAAAGTTGCCAGGGTTGCCACCCCGGCCACTTTTAAAGTCAACCATAAGGGAGTTAGATCCAGGGCCTGAAACATCTTGCAATCCCTTATTTTGCATTTCGACCATCTAATTCTGAGCAGGATCGAGGCGATATCTGTCACTGCCTTCGCATTCGGTAGCCGGTCCGGGTTTATTGACAGCCATCGCCTTTACCGGCGCAACTCACGGCCAGGCCGCCTTTCCGTCCCTTAAAGAGGGCCACTGCCCCACCTTCATAAACCGCCTTCAGGCAGATCTCGATGAAGCCGTTCATTTCCAGGGGCACGGCGCCGGATTCGCTGAGAATAGCCATAGGGGTTTCACCCACCCCGCTCACCAGTACCGCCCGGCAATCTTTTAAGACCTCTGCCAGGTCCCACCAGCGTTGGCCGCCGCCTCCCGGGGGCGGGGCCGGACGTTCTTCCAGCATCCGGAAACCGTCTCCCTCCGGTCCCCAAATCTGAAAGGAATCGGCCTCCCCCAAATGCAGGTTGACCAGAATGCCCTCCCGGCTACCCACCGCAACGTAAGGGCGGCTCTCGTCCAGGGGCGGCGGCATCTGGGCGCAGGCAGAGAGGCAGCCGCGAAATTCCTCGGTCTGGTCGGCGTCCAGCAGGCCGACAGCGTCGGCCCGGCAGCGGGTGCAATGCCGCATCTGGGGCAAATAATCCCCGGCTGCGGCCTGAATGGCCGCCATCTTCTCCGGTTCGGGCTCGGGGATGTCCCCAAAGGGCGTGTCCGCGTTGGGATAGACCGGCATGCAGTTGAGCAGGTCCACCCCCAATTCCGCCATCTTCCTGGCCACCTCCTCCACATGCTGGTCGTTGATCCCCGGAATGACGATGGTATTGATCTTGACCACGATTCCCCTGCTCTTGAGGCCGCGGATGGCATCCAACTGGCGGGCCAGCAGCACCTCCGCAGCCTGGCGGCCGCGATGGATCACCTTGCCGTCCCTCACCCAGCTATAGATCTTGGCCCCGATCTCCGGGTCCACCGCGTTGACCGTGATGGTCACGTGGGAGACCTCCAATTCGGCCAGTTCATCCAGATAAGGCATCAGCCCCAGGCCATTGCTGGCCAGGCAGAGGAGCAGTCCCGGAAACCTCTGCCGGATCAGCCGCAGGGTCTCCATGGTCTCTTGGGGGTTGGCAAAGGGGTCGCCCGGGCCGGCAATTCCGGCCACGGTGATGCAGGGCTGGGCCTCCAGAACCCGTTCCAGATAGGCGATGGCCTGGGCCGGAGAGAGGACCGAACTGGTCACGCCGGGCCGGGACTCGTTGACGCAGTCGAACTTCCGGTTGCAGTAATTGCAGAGAATATTGCACTTCGGGGCCACCGGCAGATGCACCCGTCCGAATTGGCCCTTGACCTTGGCATTGAAACAGGGATGAATGTCGATGTTTATCATGGCGGCATTTCCAGGAGCGGGCGTTGAGGGCCGCTCCTTTGGCGCTTACTTATATATAGCTGTAACCCACCTCGGAAGTATCTTGCTTCCTGGCGATGACGGCGTTGACGATGCGATCCAGAAGGCTTTGGGCGCCCCGGTAGCCCAGGTGCAGAATCCGCTGGCCACCGAAGCGGTCATGGATGGGAAAACCCACCCGTATCAAAGACGCCTGCCAGCGCCGGGCCAGATGATAGCCCTTGCTGTGGCCGATGAGCAGGTCCGGGGCCAGGCCTTGGGCGGCCTCGGCAATCTCATAAAAATCCGTCCCTTCCATGATCTCCGGCGGCTCCGCCAGGAGGTCGCCGGTGACCTCGGCCAGGGCCTCCTTAAAATGGCCACTTTTCCCGCCCGTGGCACAGAGCACCGGCTTCACGCCGATCTCCGCCAGGAAGGCGGTAAGCCCTATTACCAGGTTCTCTTCGCCGTAAACCACGGCCCGCTTGCCGAAGATATACTTATGACCATCGACGAAGGCGTCGATGAGGCGGCCCCGTTCCGCCGCGTGCCGGGCCGGGGTGGCTTTGCCGGTGACTTCTTCCAAAACCTTGAAGAACCGGTCGGTCTCCCGTAGACCGATGGGCATTCCCAGGGGATGCCAGGGAACCCCGAAGTGGCTTTCCAGGTAGCGCCCGGCCGTTTCCTCGGAGAACAGGGTGCGGCCGAACTCCAGGGTGGCCCGGGAGCGGCCCATGGCCTTGATCTCTGCCAGAGGCGTGCCCCCGGCCGGAATCTTCTCATAGTCCAATTGCGCCGGGCCGTCCAAGGTGTCCGACAGGTCCGGCAGGATGATGCCGGACAGCCCGAAATCTTCCAGGACCTCCCGCAGGTAGCGGATATCCGCCGGTGACACGAAGCCCGGCAGCAGGTTGAGGGCGGCCGAGGGCTCCCCCCCCTGGGCTAACTGCTCGACCAGGGCCCGTACCGCGGCGTGGAAGCCTTCCATATGGGTGCCGGCATAACTGGGGGTGGAGACCGTGACGATCTCCGGCAGCTCTTCGGACTTCCCGAGGGTGGCGGCTTCCTGGCGAAATTCCCGGACGATCCCGGGCACGTCGTCGCCGATGGTCTCGGTCAGGCAGGTGGTGGCCACCCCGATGAGCCGGGCCCCGTATTTGGTCATGATGTTGCTCAGACCCTGCTTCAGGTTAGGGCCGCCGCCATAGACCGCGTGCTTCTCCCCCAGGGAGGAGGAAGCGATGTCCATGGGCTCCCGAAAATGGCTGATGATATAACGGCGCATATAAGTGGCGCAGCCTTGGGAGCCGTGAAGAAAAGGCACCGCCCCTTCCACGCCCCGGAAGGCCAGGCACGCCCCCAATGGCTTGCAAAGCTTGCAGGCATTGGTGGTGGATACGTATGCTGGATCAGGGGTTTTCATCGCTCTAATCCCTTGGCCTCGTTTCTCCGGGGCACGAATCTCCACACCGGACTCATCACCGTCTTATAGACTTCCTCGGCGAAATTGAGCATGCCTACGAAGCCTTCCAGGCATTCCTTGCGCTCGTGATTGTGGTCGCAGAAACCCACGCCCAACTTATAAGCGATGGGGCGTTCCTTGACCCCGCCCACGAAGATGTCCACGTCCTTTTCCTTCAGAAAGGTCGACAGCTCCAGGGGATTGGAGTCGTCCACGATGATCGTTCCTTCGTCGGTAATGTCGTGCAACTCCTGATAATCTTCCTTGGTGCCGGTCTGGGAGCCCACCAGGACCACCTGCATGCCCAGCAGCCGGAAGGCCTTAACCAGCGAAAAGGCCTTGAAGGCCCCGCCCACATAGATGGCGGCCTTCTTGCCGCTCAGGGCTTGCTTAAACTCCCGGAGCCGGGGATAGAGCACGGCCAGTTCCTCCCGGACCAGTTCCCGGGTGCGTTCCTCCATTTCCGGGTCCTTAAAGAAACGGGCCACCGCGTAGAGCGATTCGGCCATGTCCTCCACCCCGAAATAAGAGACCCGGATATGGGGGATGCCGTAGGCTTCCTCCATCATCTTCGCCAGGTCCATGGTAGAGCCGGAGCATTGCACCAGGTTCAGAGCCGCGCCGTGGGCCCGGCGAATGTCGGCCACGCGGCCATCACCGGTAATGTTGGCCACCACCTGGACACCCATGCGGGAGAGATAGTCGCGGATGACCCAAATCTCCCCGGCCAGGTTGAAGTCGCCTAAGATATTGACGCTCTTGGGGCTGATACCGGAGACGTCACCGGTGCCAGTCAGCTTGAACATAGCCTGGCAGGCGGCGTGATATCCGGCCCGCTTGTTGCCTTTGAAGCCCTCGGACTGTACCGGCAGCACCGGAATGCCCTTCTCCTGGCTGACCTTCTTACACACCGCTTCCAAATCGTCGCCGATGATCCCCACGATACAGGTGGAGTAAACGAAGGCGGCCTGGGGTTGGTGCCGGTCGATGAGTTCCACCAGGGCATGGTAGAGCTTGCTTTCGGCCCCGAAGATGACATCCATCTCCTGGAGGTCGGTGCAGAAGCTGAGGCGATGCAACTCCGGGCCCGAGGACAAGGCGCCCCTGATGTCCCAGGTGTAGGCGGCGCAGCCTATGGGGCCGTGCACCAGGTGCAGGGCGTCGGCGATGGGATACAGCACCACCCGAGAGCCACAGAAGACGCAGGCCCTTTGGCTCACCGCCCCGGCCAGGGACTCCTTATCACAATCCATGGCAAAGGGGGCTTCCCCCTTGCGGTGGATTTGGTCTTGACGCTCTTTAAAAATCGCCGGTTCCATGGGTAACTCCAGCTTTCTGGCTGTTTGCCACTGACCTCAACTCACCAAATACTCCTTCGCCGGGCCGCCGTTTTCCAGGCCGTCCAGGATGGCGTCGATGGCCTCCTCGCCCTCCACCCCGGCGTACCAGTAGCCTTCTGGATAGACCACCACTACCGGGCCCTGGTCGCAGAGCTTCAAGCAGCCGGTGGTGGAGACCATGACGTTTTCCAGGCCGCGGTCGGCCAGCTCCGACTCCAGGTAGCCCAGTAAATCCGGGGCGTTTTTCTTGATGCACTTGCCCTTGGGCTCCAGCCCCCGGAAACTCATACACACCAGGATATGATGATCAGGTTTTTCCATGATAATTGCCTCCTCTCAGGAATAACCGCAGGCCCCTTGCGAAGAACCCGCGTCGGCGCAGGATGAAAGCCCGCGCCACCACGACTCAGATCACTAATTCGACGCTCTCCTCCGGGGCGTCCCGGTCTTGGCGGTCCAAAAGGGCATCTAGGATCTTCTCCAGGAGCCGCAGCCCGCCACGATAGCCCACAGTGGGGAAGTAGCTGTGGCCGACGCGGTCCAGTATAGGAAAACCGAACCTGACCAGAGGGATATCCTCGTCCCGGGCGATGTACTTCATGTAGGTATTGCCCATGAGCAGGTCCACCGGCTCGCTTTTCAACCACTGATGAAGCAAAAACATGTCGCCGGTAGCGCGGACGTTTACCGGGTGCGGCACCTCTTTGGTGATCTCCTTGATTTTCGCCTCGAACTTCTTCCCCGGCGTGCCGGTGACAATGTGTATAGGCCACATGTCCAGGTCCACCAGGAACTGGGTGAGGGAGATCAACTGATCCGGGTCCCCCGCCAGGGCCACCTTGCGGTGGAAGAAGACTTGGTGCATGTCGGTGATGACGTCCACCAGCCGGCCCCGCTCGATATTGATGGAGTCGGGCACGGTCACCCCGGCGATGCGCCGCAGGGTGTCGATAAAGGCGTCGGTGGCCCTGAGGCCGATGGGCAGGTCTAGAATTTCACAGGGCACCTTGCACTTGGTGTCGAGGGCCCTGGCCGCCGGGCCGGAGGCCAGGGGGCCAAGGGCCACCGTGCCCATGCTGCTGCCCGCGGCGACGAGGTCCCGCACCGTGGTGCCCCCGGCCGGAAACATGGAGAACCGGCCGGTTTGGGGACCGTTGAGGACGTTGGAGGTGTCCGGAAACATAATTGTCGGCACGCCCAATTCCCCGGCCAGGCGCTTGATCTCCTCCATGTCGGAGGGCTCCACGTAGCCGGGAATCAGGTTGATCCGGTTGGTCCGCTGGCCGTTCCTGGCCGCCAGATGATCGACCATGCCCTTGACCATGTTGGCGAAGCCGGTGACATGGGACCCCACGTAGCTGGGGGTGTTGGCATGGATGACGTAGTGGCCCGGCGGAATCTTGCCTTCATCCCTGGCCTTGGCGATGATCTGGGGAATGTCGTCCCCGATGGTCTCCGACAGGCAGGTGGTATGCACCGCAATTATTTCGGGCTCATAAACGCTGAAGATATTATTGATGGCCTGAAGCAGATTGGCCTGGCCGCCAAAGACCGAGGCGCCTTCGGTAAAGGCGCTGGTCGCCGCCATCACCGGCTCCTTGAAGTGGCGGGTCAGGGCGCTGCGGTGGTAGGCGTAGCACCCCTGGGAGCCGTGGCTGTGGGGCAGGCACCGGTGTATGCCCAGGGCCGCGTACATGGCCCCGATGGGCTGGCAGGTCTTGGCCGGGTTGACGGTCAGGGCCGTGCGTTCTTTGATTTCTTTGGGTGTATGTCTCAGTAACATGACGTTATCCTCATTTTTTCATTCCCAGGCGTAGGTGGCGGCCAGTTCGGGATTCTCCTGCCAGGGGGCCTTCAGGTATTTCCACACCTTGCTGTTGACCATGCGGTCGATTTCCCGGTAGAAGTTGACGGCGCCTTGAAAGCCGGCATAAGGCCCGCCGGAGTCGTAGCTGTGCAGTTGCTTCATGGGCACGCCGCTCTTCTGAACGGCGTACTTTTCTTTGATGCCGGCGCAAATGATATCCGGCCGGTAGATCTCGATGAGCTTTTCCGTTTCGAACTGGCAGATGTCATCAATCACCAGGGCGCCGTTTTTCATTTCGGCCATCATGCCCTCGTATTCGCTCAGCGTGATGCCCTCCTGCTTCAAGCGGGCGACGCCGGCGGCGTCCAACCGGGGGCGAAAGCGCTCCGGATCCGCGTCCACATGTAGCTCTTCGATGTTGCGGCTGTCGGCATCCACCTTGAGGCCGGGCAGGACCTGCCGGCCCTCGTAATCGTCCCGGTGGGCGAATTCGTAGCCCGCGGCGATGATCTCCATGCCGATCTCCCGGAAAAGCTCTTGATAATGGTGGGCCCTGGAGCCGCCCACAAAGAGCATGGCCCGCTTGCCCTGGCATCGGGACCGCACTTCCTCCCGCACCTTCTCCACTGCGGGCAGCTCCCGGGCGATGACTTCTTCCACCTTGGCGGTCAATCTGTCGTTCTCGAAATACTTGGCGATCTTCCTAAGGGACTTGGCGGTGGCCTCGGCCCCGATGAAATTCACCTTGATCCAGGGGATGCCGAACTTCTTGTCCATCATTTCGGCCACGTAATTAATGGAGCGGTGGCACATGATCAGGTTCAGGTCCGCGGTGTGGGAGTTGGCAAAGTTATCGTAGCTGGAGTTGCCGCTGAAGGTGGAGATCAGGGTGATGCCGCAATCCTCGAAGAGACGCTCGATCTCGAAGGCGTCGCCACCGATGTTGTATTCCCCCAGCATGTTGATCTTGAATTCGCCTTCCCGGACGATGTCGTCCAGGCCCACTATGTGGGTGAAGACGCCGTTGTTGGCGATGTGGTGCCCCGCCGATTGGCTCACCCCTTTGTAGCCCTCGCAACTGAAGCCGAAGACGTTGATCCCCAACTTTTCCTTCATCTCCCGGGCCACGGCGTGAATATCATCGCCGATCAGGCCCACCGGGCAGGTGGCGAAGATGCCGATGGCCTTGGGCTTGAAGATGTCATAAGCCTCTTGCACCGCCTGGCGCAGCTTCTTTTCGCCGCCGAAGATGATCTGCTCATCCTGCATGTCCGTGGAAAAACAGTAGTTCATGAAGTTATGGTCTTCCGGGCCCTTGGGACGGGTCTGGTTCCGCCGGGTCAGCCAGCTATAGAAGCCGCAGCCGATGGGGCCGTGGGTGATGTTGAGGATATCCCGGGTGGGGCCCAGAACCACGCCCTTGCAGCCGGCGTAGGTGCAGCCCCGCTGGGACATGAGGCCGGGGACGGTGCGGACGTTGGACTGAATCTCCGGCACGGTCAGATCCGGGGCTATTTCGTTGACCACGATCTGCTTGGCACGCTTCCGGGCGACCTTGGTGGGATATTTGCTGACCAGTTCCTTCTTCACTTCCTCAGCATTGATATCCAGCACTGACTCGCTCAGGATTTCTGGTGCTAATTTGGCCATGTCGATTTCTCCAGGCAGCGCCGGCGCCTCGCCGGTACACTGCCCATCTCATCCCCGCGCCAGCTTGGCGAGGTCAATTGCCTGCTCAGTTTGAAAATCTGGTTCAGGCTTCATCCAGAACCGCTTCCCCATTCTCGCCGGTGCGCACCCGGACCGAATCCACCACGGGCAGGACGAAGATCTTGCCGTCCCCGGATTTGCCCGTCCGGTTCACCTCGATGATGGTCTGCACCGTCTTGGGCGCCAGTTTGTCCGGAACCACCACGAAAAAGATCCGTTTGGGAATCAGCCGTTGGCCATGGCCTAACTGGGCCACCGCCTCTTCATAACCCTTTTCGGCGCCCTCCAGCAGGCTCAGGTCCACCAAGCCCTTCCCGCGGCCCAGGGCGTCCCGGGCGGTGACGGAGGAGATGCCCGCGTCCGCCAGGGCCTTCTTGGTCTTGTTCATCATGTTGAGGCGCACGATGGCCATTATCTCTTTCACGGCTTCACCTCTTCGAGCTGGCCGGCGCCGTCTTCCTTGATGCCGGAGCTGATGGTGTAAATTTCATTTACCGGAGACACAAAGATCTTGCCGTCGCCGTAAGCGCCTTTGGCGCCGGTGCGGGCCGCCTTGAGGACGGTCTTGATGACAAAATCCTTGTCCTGGTCCTGCACCACCGTGAGCAACAACTCCTTGGGGATTTCGTCGTAGGTGATCTCGCCGATCTTGATGCCCCGCTGCTTGCCCCGGCCCACCACGCTCATCTTGGTGACCGCCGGGAACCCCGCTTCCATTAAGGCGGCCAGGACCGCGTCCACCTTCTCCGGCCGCACCACCGATCTGATCATGATCATGATTCCGTCCTCCTGGGTACCGCTTCCATGAATAATTCCGCTCGGGTCGACATCTCTGCCTGTTCCCGCAAAAATCTCGTCAACCAGCGGCTGGCCACTGCCAGTATGTGGGTAAGGCTCATGTTATTCTCCTTGTTCAGCATCGGCGGGGTCATGGTTTTCTCCTCCACTCAACCCGCCAGCCCGTAATCGATGAGCAGCTTTTCCAGCACCTCGTTGCTCATGGGCTTGGGGATCACGTGCATCTCGTTGGCTTCGATCTTCCGGGCCAGGGTCCGGTATTCATCGGCCTGAGGATGGGCAGGGTCGTACTCGATGACGGTCTTGCGATGGATCTCCGCTCGCTGCACCATGTTGTCCCGGGGGATGAAATGGATCATCTGGGTGCCTATCTCGGCGGCCAGGGCCGCGATCATCTCCTTTTCGTTATCCACATTGCGGCTGTTGCAGATGAGGCCCCCCAAACGCACCCCGCCCGCTTCGGCGAACTTGAGGATGCCCTTACAGATATTGTTGGCGGCGTACATGGCCATCATCTCGCCGGAGACCACGATGTAGATCTCCTTGGCCTTGCCTTCCCGGATGGGCATGGCGAACCCGCCGCAGACCACATCCCCCAGAACGTCGTAAAAGGCATAATCGAGCTTCTCGCTGTCGGCATAGGCCCCTAATTGCTCCAGGAGATTAATGGAGGTGATGATACCCCGGCCGGCGCAGCCCACCCCGGGCTCCGGCCCGCCGGATTCGACGCAGGCGGTTCCGCAGAACCCGGGGCGGCGGATATCCTCCAGGTCCACGTCTTCGCCTTCTTCCCGTAAGGTATCCAGGACGGTCTTCTGGGCCAGCCCCCCCAGGAGCAGGCGGGTGCAGTCCGCCTTGGGATCGCAACCCACCACCATCACCTTGCGGCCCATTTCAGCCAGCCCGGCCACCGTATTTTGAGTGGTGGTGGACTTGCCAATACCACCTTTGCCATAAATTGCGATTTTGCGCATAACCGACACTCCTAACCATAATTTTGCATAGGATAGAAGCAATCACCATGCCAGTTTTTCAAGATAATATCTATCTATCTTAAAATAGAACATAAAATAGTTTTTCATTGAAAGCGCCAGACATGGGTCAGGCTACTAAATATACAAATACGTACATTTGCTATTGATAGCTTATACGGTAATGTATAAATACTCAAACCAGTTTTTGCATTATGGTATATTCTGGGTGGGGGGACTAGGCGCCTTTGGCAGTATGGGAAAGGCACGGGGCTATCAGGAAGGCAACCTCGAACGTGGTACCGCTATCTTCTACGACTAGAAACTTAGGAAGGCCCTGAAAACTTCCAGTATCCAGATCATATCCGCAAATTTCCCCACTCCAGTGATAGGTGCCGATCCTGGCAAGTTACGCGCACCTTCAGCTCTGCGGGACTGGCTGATAAAATGGCTGATCAAAGTGGGAGCCAAAGTCTCTTACCATGCCCTGAGATGGCATGTCCATGTCGCCTCAGCCTTTTCTCTGGCTCACCATTACAGGGCAATGCTGGCCTGGGGTGCTTAACCTCCACAGCAGTAAAGTGTCTGAGGTTCTGAGGGTTAGATATGCCCAAAATTCAAGGAAAAAGTATTTTTTCAAGGAAACTTGTGCTACTATGTGGTCGACGAGAGGATTCGGCTTCAAGAACAGAAACTTTGGGGGATTTTTTCCAGGCAAGAGGTCCCTAAAACCTTTTTTTGACTGCGGTGGGCAAGCCTGGCGCATAATCTCGGTCAATATATATCAAAAAATTCCTTATCTACTGCCGGTTAAGCTATTCCGGCAGACCTTGATCACCCGAGGAAAAATGTATGATAAATATATTGTCGGAAACCAGCAAATGCCGTGGCTACAGAATCTCCTTCGGAATAAGAATCATACTGGCGTCTTGGCTTTTATTTTCTTTTACCCAGCAGCTCCTGGCGGCTCCTGCCAGCCAGCCATCTCCCTCTAAAGAAGCCATCCTGCAAGAGGCTCGCGGCTTGATAAACCAAGATAATCCCCAGAGCCTGCGTAAAGCCATCTCTCTTCTGGAGGGCAATAGCGCGCAGTTTCCGGAAGAGGTACGATTCCCTCTCTATCTGGCTGAAGCCTACTATCGCCTGGCCAACCCTGATGCCGATGTGGCCGGGGAATATCAGTATTACGAAAAGACGGAGACTTACGCTCAAACAGCATTGCATATGGAGAACCGCCCGGAGGCTCACTATTGGTATGGATTGGCATTGCTTAAAAAGGCTCAAAAAAAAGGTGGAATGGGGGCGTTTTCCATAGTCAAAGAAGGCATCAGGGAATTGAACATAGTGCGTCAGACTGCGCCAACCTTAGATCATGCCGGCGCCTCCCGGGTCCTTAGTCAGCTTTATGCCCAGGCCCCGCGTTGGACCCCTTTTGGTGATCGGGACAAAGCCATCAGTTTGGCCCAGGAGGCCGTCCGTCTTGCTCCGGATTACCCCGAAAACCGTAAAGTTTTGGATGATGCTTTAAAGAGGTGATAAGAGCGCGACTATTCGCAATAGTCGTTTTGGGCCAACCCTTTTTTTATGCCACATGATGGTATAGGTGAATATCGGTTTTTTACACCTGATATTCAGACCATATATGGAAATTCCCCTCCCAACGATAAGTGTCTAACTTGGCAGTGACTGTCGAGAATCACTAAAAGCCCGGATTTTTCAGCTTATTACGACTCATAAGTAGTTGATTTTACTACATGTAGGGATAGACAAAACGTTGTATCGGGACTTTTTCAAGAGTGTCGCAAGTTATGCGCGATTCTTGAATTTCGGTTCAAGAAGGAGGCGGTGTGCCCATGTGGCTCCAGCCTTTCCTCCTGCGCACCATTATCGGGTGGTGCTGGCCTGGGGTCCATAAACTCCATAGCCTTGAGGTATCCGGGTTTTGAGGGTGTGGTATGCAAAGAAATAAGGGGAGAATTATTTTTTCGGCGAAATTTCTGCTATCATGTCGCCGATAAGAGGATTTGGCTTCAAGAACAGAAACTTTGGGGAATTTTCCCCTACCCCAGAGGTCCCTAAAAACCATTATCGAACACCGGTAGCCAAGGCTGCTGCATAATCTCGGGTTGACTTCGCCAAGAGCGGCGTTCGATAATTAAGGGAAACGTCGGCGAGCCGGGCTGGAGCGCCGAGATCTTTGCCGTCCGATGAGAAATTATGAAAGTCCTGTTGGTTCAAGCTTCCCACTATGGTGAGAAAGGCCGTTTGGACCGCCGCAAAAGCCGCTGGCTTCTGGGCATGACCCTGCCGTATGTGGCCGCCTTGACACCCCGCGACATTCAGGTGGAGATCAAGGATGATATGCTGGAAGAGATCACCTTCCGGGAAGACTGCGACCTGGTGGGCCTCACCTTCATGTCGCACCAGGCTCCCCGGGCCTACCAGTTGGCTGCGGGTTTCCGACGCCGGGGGATTCCCGTGGTGATGGGCGGCTTCCATGCCACCCTGGCCCCGGCAGAATGCCAGAAACATGCCGATACTTTAGTGCTGGGGGAGGCAGAAGAGGCCTGGCCCCGGCTCCTCCGGGATTTCCAGGCCGGGCGGCTCCAGGCCCGCTATCAGGAGGAGAAACTTTCGGACCTGAAAAACCTGCCGGTGCCCCGCTATGACCTGCTGGATCTCAAGCGTTACAAGATCTGGAACATCCCTTCTCAGACTACCCGGGGGTGCCCCTATAACTGCAGCTTTTGTGAAGTCACCCAGGTCTATGGGGGCAAGTTCCGGCACCGGCCCGTGGGCGAAGTGATTGACGAAATTCAGGAGATTAGGCGGTTAACCGACAGCGGTTTTATCTACTTCGTGGACGACAACTTCGTGACCAACCGCCGCCACGCCATGGAGATTATGGAGCGCCTCATCCCCCTGAAGCTGAATTACGCCTGCCTGGCCACGGCCAACGTGGGGGATGACCCGCAGCTGCTGGACCTCCTGGCCCGCAGCGGCTGCTACCACGTAAATATCGGCATGGAGTCCATCAGCCCGGAAAGCCTCAAGTCCATCAATAAAAAACAAAATAAGAGCAAGGATTACGAGCGGCAGTTCCGGGCCTTGCGGGATCGGGGCATCGGCTTTTCCGTGAATGTCATGTTCGGGCTGGACGGCGACGGCCCAGAGAGCTTTGACGCCACCGTGGATTTTCTTGAGCGGGTCAAGGCTCCTGCGGCCTTTATGTTCATCCTGGCACCCCGCCCCGGCACCAAGATTCGCGCCCAACTCCAGCAGGAAGGCCGCATCTTCGACAATGATTGGACCAATTACAGCGGCTTCCAGGTAGTTTATCACCCCAAACACATGACGGTCCGGCAGCTGGAAGAGGGCTACTGGCGGGCCACGCGTCGCTTCTATTCACCCTTATCCATGCTGTGGCGCTACCGCCGGGCCCCCTACGCCTTCAATATGCTGATCTTCAATCTCTATTTCGCCTGGGCGGCCCGCCGCCACTTTCAGCCCTTGAATTATTATTTTTAATCATGACGCCGTTGCCCTGGGGAACTTCCGGACGCATAGCGCCGAATAATTATGGGTGCAGGTGAGGGTATGGCAGGATACCAGCTCCGGGCATGATAAGAAACTTTGGCGCCCACTGCGGATGAATAACGCCCAGAAGCCAGGGGGCGAACGTGACCTGCCCCCCGAAAACTGATCCACAAGTTATGTTAGCGTAGTAGATTGAAGGGAGGCAGGGCGATGAGCAGGAAGCGTTTCCCCGTAACATATTATAGGAAAGTTGCATTACTCTGAGGTATCTCAGGTGGGTGGCGAGACAATAAAGCAAAACTGCTGATCACTGCTATATATCCCCTATCTGTTTTCCGCCTGCAGCGATTTTGCTAGGCGAATCATCTCTCTTAAACCGGTTCCGGACGCTTAAGGACATCTCCAGACCCGGTTTCCAAGATCCCCACCTATTTGCTGGAAACCAAACTCTCAGGGGTTTCGGGCAACAGCTTCCGCAGAAAGCGGCCGGTGTGCGATTCGGGGTGGCGGGCCAGCGCCTCCGGGGAGCCGGCGGCCACCAGGTAGCCGCCGCGGTCGCCCCCCTCGGGGCCCAGGTCAATGAGGCAATCCGCGGTCTTGATGACCTCCAGATTGTGTTCGATGACGATGACGGTGTTGCCGTCCTCCACCAGGCGGTTGAGCACATGGAGCAGTTTTTCGATATCCGCCAGGTGGAGTCCGGTGGTGGGCTCATCCAGGATATAGAGGGTGCGGCCGGTGGCCCGTTTGCTCAGCTCCCGGGAGAGCTTGAGGCGCTGGGCCTCGCCGCCTGAGAGGGTGGTGGCCGCCTGCCCCAACTGGATATAGCCCAGGCCCACGTCCGCCAGGGTGCGCAGCTTATCCCGCAGGGCCGGCACTGGCCCGAAGAACTCCAGGGCCTGGTCCACTGTCATCTCCAGGACTTCGGCGATGGTCTTGCCTTTATAGCGAATCTCCAGGCTGCTCTGATTGTAACGCAGCCCCTTGCAGACCTCGCAGCGGACGTAAACGTCCGCCAGAAAATGCATCTCGATCTTATTGATGCCCTCACCCCGGCAGGCCTCGCAACGCCCGCCCTTGACGTTGAAGCTGAAGCGCCCGGGCCGGTAACCCCTGAGGCGCGCCTCGGGCACCTGGGCGAAGAGTTCCCGGACGGTGGTGAACAGCCCCGAGTAGGTGGCGGAATTGGAGCGGGGAGTGCGGCCGATGGGGCTCTGGTCGATGTTGATCACCTTATCCAGGTGTTCGCTTCCCAGGAGCCCGGCATAGGGCGCCGCCACGACCTTGGCCCCGTAGAGCTTCTGGCGCAGGGCCTGGTATAGGGTGTCCATGATCAGGGTGGACTTGCCGGAGCCGGAGACCCCGGTGACGCAGATGAAGACCCCCAGGGGGATGTCCAGGTCCAGATTCTTGAGGTTGTGGCCGGCGGCGCCTTTCAAGTGTAAAAATTTTTCGGGCAGCCGGCGGCAGCGGGGCAGGTGGATGCGGCGCTGGCCCGAAAGAAACAGGCCGGTGAGGGAATGTTCGTTCCGCAGCAGTTGCTTCGGGGTGCCGCCGAAGACCAGCCGGCCCCCTTCCCGGCCGGCGCCCGGGCCCATATCCACCACGTAGTCCGCCTGGAGAATGGTCTCGGGGTCGTGCTCCACCACCACCACGGTATTGCCCAGATCCCGCAGGGTCTTTAGGGTGCGCAGCAGCCTCCGGGTGTCCCGGGGGTGGAGGCCGATGCTGGGCTCGTCCAGGATATACAGGACCCCGCTCAACTTGGAGCCGATCTGGGTGGCCAGCCGGATGCGCTGGGCCTCGCCGCCGGCCAGGCTGCCAGTGGCCCGATCCAGGGTGAGATAGTCCAGGCCCACCTCCTCCAGAAATCCCAGGCGCTCGGTGATCTCCTTGAGAATGCGGCGGGCGATCTCCGCCTGGCGGGGGGTGAGGTCCAGGCTGACGAACCACTGCAGGGCCCGGGAAACGGTGAAGCCGGTGACTTCGCTGATGTTGGCCCCGTTAATGCGGACCGCCAGGGCCTCGCGCCGCAGGCGGGCCCCGCCGCAATCCGGGCAGGGGCGCACCCCCATGTACTGCTCAATCTCCCGCCGCGCCAGAGGGGAGTCGGTCTCCCGATAGCGTTCCTGAAGCAGGGGGATCACCCCGGGGAAGCTCCTGGCCTCATAGAAGCGCCGCCCTCCCCGCTCCTGGAAGAAGCTGACTGGGGCTCCCTGGGAGCCGTAGAGAATGGCCTCCTGGACTTCCGGGGCCAGTTCCTGGAAAGGGGTGCGAATGGAGAAGTGGTAATGCTGCTCCAGGGCCTCCTGCATATGCTGGTGGCGCAGAGAGTGACGCTGCGCCCAGGGGCGCACCGCCCCCTCCCGGAGGCTCAGCGAGCGGTTGGGGACCACCAGGTCGGGGTCGATGACCATCCTGGTGCCCAGGCCGCTGCAGACCGGGCAGGCCCCCTGGGGGCTGTTGAAGGAAAAGAGCCGGGGGGTGAGTTCCGGCAAGGAGATCCCGCAGTGGTCGCAGGCAAATCGTTCAGAAAACAATAGCTCCTCGCCACCCTGGACCAGGATCCGCACCAGGCCGTCCCCCAGCTTCAGGGCCAACTCCAGGGAGTCGGTGAGGCGAGCCCCCAGGTCGGTCTTGATCACCAACCGGTCCACCACCGCTTCGATGGTGTTCCGGCGGTTCTTGTCCAGGGGCGGTAATTCTTCCAGCTCCAGGATGTCGCCATTGAGGCGCACCCGGCTAAAGCCCTCCTGGCGCAGGTGCTCCAGGAGCTTGTGATGCTCACCCTTGCGGTCCACAACCAGCGGGGCCAAAACGGTGATCCGGCTGCCCCCCGCCAGGCCCATGACCTGGTCCACCATCTGGGGGACGCTCAAGGAGGAGATGGCCCGGCCACAACGGTAGCAATAGGGGGTCCCCACCCGGGCGAACAGAACCCGCAGATAATCGTAGATCTCGGTGGAGGTGGCCACGGTGGAGCGGGGGTTGCGGGAGGCGCTGCGCTGCTCGATGGCGATGGCGGGAGACAGCCCCTCGATATACTCCACGTCCGGCTTGTCCATGAGTTCCAGGAACTGCCGGGCGTAAGCCGATAAACTTTCCACGTAGCGCCGCTGGCCCTCGGCATAGAGGATGTCGAAGGCCAGGGTGGACTTGCCGGAGCCGCTGACCCCGGTAATCACGATAAACCGGTTCCTGGGCAGCTCTACGTCGATGTTCTTGAGATTATGCTCCCGGGCGCCCCGGATGACGATCTTGCTGGTGGGCATGGGTGGCTGCTTAACCCCAGGGGTGCGGGGTCACATCGAGGTCAGGGCGGCGCCTTCCCGGCCGGGCGCCGAGGTGAGCTGCTGCTCTTCCTTGGACTTCGGTTTGCGCCCCCGCTTCTTTTTGGTCTCATAGGAGACAAACTTGATCCCTTGGGCCCGGCCCGCACCGCCGGCCCACAGCAGGGGGCCGGTTCCCAACTGCCGCACAATCTGGGCCAGGGTGCATCCTAAATATTTAGCAGGAATCACGGTGACTTCCAATTTCAGCCCCATTTTGGGGGGTTCTTTTCCTCTGGGCATGAGAACCTTCCTTGGCTATCTAAATGGCGCAAGAGGGGCTTACGAGCTTGAGGTGGGCGACTGGCCAAAAGCGCTTGCTAGTTAACTCTCCCCAACTTGTTAATCTAACTCCTGGCGGCGGTTTTCGCCATACTTTTTATAATTTGGCGCCCTGACTCTGACCAATTCGTAGACCCCGCCGGCAGGTCCTAAAGAGGCGAAACATTCGCGGCTGCGATCTAAAGGTCTTGGTTTATTTCCAGATACGTTGTCATCCGGAGCGAAGCGAAGGATCTCGTATTCAGTAGTCTTTTGCTGAGATAGAGCTACATATTTTAGTTTCGAGTTTCGAGTTTCGAGTTTCGAGCTTGCTTCGAGATGTAGGGGCGGACCCAGGTGTCCGCCCTTGGTTTCGAGTTTCGAGTAGGGGCGACCCGCTGGGTCGCCCAGTTGGTGTAGGGTGGGCACTGCCCACCATTTCCTTAAAGTGGCGCAGGCTTCCAGCCTGTGATGGAGCGCCAAATCCTAGTAATTTTCCTAGACGCTCTAGAATGATTGACCGATACGCTAGGTGGATTGTTGTCGCGCCAGACGCTCTAGGGGGAAGTGCGAGAAGGGAAGAAGTCCATAGCTACGTCCAAAAAGTTTTTGGCCGGGAATTTCCTGAATCGGACCGCGAATGCATATATTCAGGAGAAACCCGCTGGGTAAAAAATGTTGATTGGGCGAAGTTTGAGCTGAAAAAGGCGGGGCTACTTAATAAAAATGCGCCTTGGGGAGTCTGGGAGTTAACCGAGAAAGGCAAAACCTTTTATAAATAAAATCCTTCCTTATTATTTATTAGATTCTTCGGTCGGTTCGCTCCCTCAGAATGACAAAAATGGGGACTTTCGCAGAGGTCTCAACTCGAAACTAAAGGAGTGTTAGCAGGGGTGCATCTTCTCCGATTCGGCCCGAAAGGCCGGAGCCACGGCGTAGCGCACCCGGTTGGCCTTCTCCCCGTTGTGTTCCAGGACGCCCTCTTTTTGCAGCAGGTTCAGATAGCCCCAGGCGGTCTTTTTATTGATCCGGAAGTGCTCCTCAAAATCGAGCAGCCGGAACCAGCCGCCACCGCTGCGGCGGAGAAAGTCCCACAGGGTTTCGAAAGTGAGCTTGCGTTTGCCCTCCAGAGGCAGGGAGAGGCGGGACAGGGCCTGGCGCAAAGCCTCGCTGTCGATGGCCTCCGACCCCGCCGGGGAGGCCGCCGCGGCTTCCCGGCCCCGGGGCGGGGCGGTCCAGTCATCCGTCAGGTGCTCGAAATAATGTCCCACCTGCTCTTCGATGAGGTTCAGAAGGCGGTAGAACTGGGACAGGGTGATCTGGCCGGCCAGGCGGTTTACCAGGTAATCCTTGGCCCTGGTCCGCACAAAGGAGACCCGCTCCCGGCGCTCGGCGGGCAATCTGGAGGCGTCCATTAAGACCTCGAAGAACATGCCGGCCACCAGGGTGGTGTCCAGGCCCGATCCCGGGGCCCCTTGATAGACCAGCCGTTCACTCACCTTCAAGGTCCCGGCCTGCAAGGTGAAATCACCGAAAGCATCGGCGAAATCGGCCAACTTTTCGGGACAGGCCGTGGTGATGACCTCCTTCGTCAAGACCCGCACTAAACCCAACAAGCCGTCCCGGTCCATTTATGAGCCCTCCTCGCCTAGACAAGATTATAAGGCATAACTGCCCCAGGGGGCAAGACCGCCCTTGGCAGGCAAGGAAACATCCGCATCAGGAGGCCGGGACGGGCGAGATGTCCGCCCCCAAAATCTCCCAGGCCACGTTCCCGGCAGCTGCCATCGAGAACCTGAGGGGGCCAATCCTGGCGGGGATTGACATTGGCCCCTCCGGTTCTTAACTTAGGCCCAGAAATTTCGGTAATCTTTGCAACCGGTTTATCAATCCTTAGCCTGCCCTTTTTGGGAGAGTGGGGGGGTTATGATGCAGAACGGGCTCACTATGGTCTCGAAATTAAAGAGAATGATCGCCTGGACCCTGCTGATACTGGGCAGCGCCTGGTTGGTGGGTGCCTGCGCTGCGGGTGGGGGTTATGGGACTCCCGCCGATAATAATTTGTCTCCTCCTGTCCCGGGGGCTACTTATGGCTCCCCAGATTATTTACTGCACGGCGCCCACTCGGATTATTCCCCAGACCTTCCGTGAACGGGCCCCGCTCCCGGATCATCCTCTACCTGGCCGTTATCCTTTCGCCTCTGCTGGCGGTGGCGGCCTTCCACCTGAAGACCGAAGACGTATTCTATTATAATCTTGGCCGCGGCTTTGCCCTGCTGGCTTTTGCCATCCTCGTGGTGCAGGTGGTCCTGGCCGCCCGCCTGCATTGGGTGGAGGCGCCCTTCGGCCTCAATCTCACCTTCCCGTTCCACCGCCGCATGGGGACCGTGGCCGCCATGCTCCTGATCCTGCATCCCCCGCTCATGGCCCTGGGCGGCGGGGGCTGGCATCTGCTCTATGGACTCGACGTCAAATGGTACATCATCATTGCCAAGGTGGCGCTCCTGCTGCTGCTCATCCATGTGGGGCTAAGCCTCTGGCGGGCGCGGCTGGGGATCAGATACGAAAACTGGCGCCTGCTCCATGACATCCTGGCGCCCCTGGTGTTGGTCCTGGTCTTCGTGCATAGCTGGAACGCCGGCGCAGATCTCAAGGTGCGGCCCCTGCAGGTCCTTTGGCTGGTGTCTCTGGCGGCGGCCCTCCTCCTTTTCGGCTATCACCGCCTGGTCAGGCCGCGGCTGCTCCGGAGCCATCTTTACCGGGTCCAGGAGGTCCACGAGGAGTGCCCCAGGGTCTGGACCATCAAATTCGCTCCGCCCCCGGGGAAGAGGCGGTTCGATTTCTTGCCGGGCCAGTTCCAATTTGTCACTCTGTTTCGGGGCCGGGGGCTGCCGGTGGAGGAACACCATTTCACCATCTCCTCCAGTCCCAGCGAGCCCGGCTACCATGCTTCCACCATCAAGGAGTCAGGGGATTTCACCACCGCCATCGGCCAGACCAGGGCTGGCGATACCGCAGCCATTCACGCCCCCTTCGGACGCTTCTCTTACGTCCTCTATCCCCAATCGCAGGATCTGGTCTTTATCGCCGGGGGGATCGGCATCACTCCCCTGATGAGCAACCTGCGCCACATGCGGGACACCCAGGCGGAGAGGCGGGTCCTGCTGCTCTATGCAAATAAGACCGAGAGCTGCATAGTCTTTCGGGAGGAACTGTCCAGGATGGAAGAGGATGTGGAGAGAAGACCCGAACTCCAGGTGGTGCACGTCCTGAGCCGGCCTGATGAAGCCTGGCCCGGCGAACAAGGACATTTGGACCGGGACAAGCTGGCCCGCCTTTGCGGCGAGCGCCTGGGGACGGCCTCCTTCTTTCTCTGCTGTCCGCCGCCGCTTATCCACAGTCTGGTGTCCAACCTGCGGGATCTGGCGGTACCCGACTCCCGAATCCATTTCGAATATTTTTCTCTGTAATTGAGGGGCCTGAGCCATGGAATTTAGAATGTTGAACCGGGTGACCGCCCTGGTAATTGTTATCTGCCTGGCGGCGGCGGTGGCTTTGGCGTTTCTACGGTCGGTTTGACCTCCGTTCCTCTCACCCTTCCGGATCAGACTTCAGCTTTTTGCTTCTTTGATGGCCCTTTTGGCCACCTGCTCGTCTTCCGCTCAGCTTACGGCTGGTCCCTCGTCTCCGGCGCTGATCCGGACCAACTGCCGCTCCAGCTCCTGGGCCCCCCGGATCCCCGGCAGACAGGTAAACCGGTGGCAGATGTAGGCCACCGGGACGCCGTCGAGAGAACTGTAAGGGGCGGCCGCGGGCGCCGCCGCCTCCAGAGCGGCGCAGTCTGCCGGGTTCTTCAGGAGCAGGCGCCGCTCCGGAAGAAAGATACGGTAAGATGCCTTGAGCATCTCCTGGATGGCCGGATCCCCGGGGTCGCCCACCAGGGTCAGGTCCAACGGCGGGGTGAGATAAAGGATTTGCGCGGAGAGCAGGTGGGCAAAGGCCCCGGGGGTCTCCCGGGCCTGATCCTGGAGGACCCGGAGGATGGCCAGGGCGCGCTCCCGGTAGCGGTCTTCATCGGTAAGGCGGTGCAGCTTGAGGCAAACCCTGGCGGCCATGGAACTGCCGGAGGGCAGGGTCTGGTCATAAATGCTCCGGGCGCGCAGCAAGGGCGCCTCCTGATCCCGAGCCACCAGGAAATAGACCCCGGAAACCGGGTCCAGGAACAACTCGTCCAGCAGATCCATTAGACGCCGGGCGGCCGCCAGCCAGGAGGGGTCGAAGTCGGCTTCGTAAAGCTCCAGCAGCCCGTATGCCAGGTGGGTGTAATCCTCGGAAAAACCGGGGACGCTTACCCGGCCCTGCCGCCAGCTCCGCTGGAGCCGCCCTTCCCGGAATAGCTCCGCCAGTAGGAAGCGGCCCGCCCGGGCTGCGGCCTCGTAATAGCGCCGTTCCCCCAGAACCTGGAATCCCTGGGCCAGGGCCGCCAGCATCAGACCGTTCCAGGAGACCACGATCTTGTCATCCCGATGCGGAGGCACCCTTCTCACCCGGGCCCGGCGCAAGGCCTCCAGGGCCGCACTCAGGCGCTGCTCCACTTCCAGGCGGCTGAGAGAGAAGGTCGCCGCCAGCTCTTCCCGGGAGCGGGGCCGGGTAAGGACGTTAGTTCCCTCATAATTCCCAGCCGCAGTCACCCCCAGGGCCGCCATCGCCAGGGACGCCTGGTCCGGTCCCGGGTCTGATCCCACCACCGCGGCCACCTCCTCAAAACTCCAGACGTAGTACTTGCCTTCCACCCCTTCGCTGTCGGCATCCCAGGCGGAATAGAAGCCCCCGTCGGCAGCCTCCAGGTCGCTGAGGGCGAAATCTAAAGTTTCGGCGGCGACCCGCCGGCTTAGGGAGCTGCCGCTGAGCTGATAGTGGGCCAGGTAGATGGGGACCAGCAGGGCATTGTCGTAAAGCATCTTTTCAAAGTGGGGCACCACCCAGGCGGCATCCACGGAGTAGCGGTGAAAACCGCCCCCCAGCTGGTCGTAGATGCCGCCCCGGGCCATCTTCTCCAGGGTAAAGCTTAGCTTCTCCAGCACCTGGGGGTCCCGGGAAAGGTGGTAATAGTACAGGATTAGGCCTAACTCCAGGGCCCGGGGAAACTTGGGAGCGCCGCCCAGACCGCCGTGGACCGGGTCGTACCCGTTGAGCAAGCGTCGCACTGCCTGATCCACCACTTCCCGGGAGGGCTCGGTCACCGCCACGGGGATCTCTCCCAGGGTGTGCAGGTGTTCAATGACCCGGCGGGCCAGCTCCTGGATCTGTTCCTGGTTCTTGTGGTAAGCCTGGCTCAGGGCCAGGAGCAGCCGGGGAAAACCCGGCAGGCCGCCCCGGTCTGCAGGTGGAAAATAGGTGCCGCCGTAAAAGGGCTTCAGGTCCGGGGTCAGAAAAACGCTCAAGGGCCAGCCGCCCCGGCCGGTGAGGGCGGTGACCACGTTCATGTAAGTCTCGTCCAGATCGGGACGCTCTTCCCGGTCCACCTTGATGGACACAAAGTGTTCGTTCAAGACCCCCGCAATGGCCTGGTCTTCGAAACATTCGTGGGCCATGACATGGCACCAGTGGCAGGTGGAATAGCCGATGCTCAGGAAGATGGGCTTGTCCTCCCGGCGAGCCTTTTCCAGGGCCTCAGGACCCCAGGGGTACCAATCTACCGGGTTATGGGCGTGCTGCTGCAGATAGGGGCTGGCGCTCTCGAGCAAACGGTTGGAGCGTGATTCTGCCATGAGGGGGTTCCTTTACCCAAAAATGGTCCGGACAAGCCGGGCAGGTCGGCGCAGGCTCCCGGGCTCGACCAGAATTTATTAGTAAGTTAATTACCGCGGCGCCGGTGAGCAAGTCGGTTTAAGGGGGCGGGGGGGTCGTGAGCATTTATCTTCGCATATTATCAGCCTCTTTTGCTGTTACTCAGGATGAAAAATTCCTCTCATAAAAAGTGCCTCACTTTTTGGGGCATCTCAGCAAATTCCTCGATGATCTGTGGCAGATCTTTGATAATGAACCAGATTTTTTTACAATTCTTCAAAATGGTTTGACAAATTTAGACCTAATGTTTAACCTAATTTTTACCTGAAAATTTTTGCCTGAAAGGCCAAACCCAGCGTGAGCTGGGGACGGAAAACCACGGGTCTCAATGGAGAGATAGCCGGGTTGCCCAGAAAAGGACAATCCGGTTTTTTTTTAAATCCTGGCTAGGTTTGCAGGACGGGGAGGTTAGCTATTGGAGGCGAGGGAACGGCTGGGGCGGGGGTCCGGCCGCCCAAGTCTTTTCGTTCCTAAGGCGAATCCAATCTTTGAGTTGTGCTAACTGGAGTGGCGCCTGGGAGTCGATTGCTTAACATGAATGGGCATAAAGGGGGATATCTTGAGGTACCCCCGGCAGTGGTCTCCTGGGACTGGCCTTCCTGGACTTCCGGCGCAAACGGAGGGCCTACCAACTATAACCCCAGCAAACGGAGGTAATAATTATGAGTAAGCTCAAACCTGCCCGAATCTGGTGCATCATCGGGGTCTTGAGCCTGGTGCTCCTGGCCCAGGGAGTGGCCTGGGGAACGAGCATCACGGTTGGAAATGCCAATTTCTCGTCGCCAGCGGTAAGTGCTGGCGGTAATAGCACTGATAGTGCTCCCCCTTGGAATGGGCAAGGCGCCATCTGGGGCGTTTATAATCCTTCCGGAACGGGTGCTTTTGCAACAGCCGTTACCGTCCCGGGTGGGACTGGGGCCCAGGTGGGTTTTGCGAATGACACCGGCACCGGTTCGTTATTCCAGGAGTTGACCACTGGACCCAATAACACGCTGGCAGCCAATACCACCTATACCCTGACGGTCTATGTGGGGTGGCGCCAGGATACCAATAACAATAACGACCCGTTAGATTCGATATCTTTAGATGTATATAGTGGGTCGGGAAGCGTGTCATCCGCAAGCTCCTATGTCAGGCTGGCTTCCATCGGTGAAGCTGGTTCATTTGAACCTGGTTCAGATAACACCACCTCAACGTGGACAGCGCTGACCAGAGCGTTTTTTACGGAGGAGACCCTGACCTTCACTACCGGCGCCAGCCCTACCGATCTCGGAGATACCCTGGCGATTTTCCTTAACACCAGTGCCACATCTGGTGCACAGGGTGACTTTGCCGATGTCGGACTGACTGAGGTTTCCACGGTTTCCGCGGTTCCCCTCCCCGCCGCTGCCTGGCTGCTGGGCTTCGGACTGCTGGGCCTGGTGGCCCTGGGCCGGCGGAAGAGGACGGATTTTGGAGCCTGACGTCGAGGAGAAATTGATAGCAGAGGCCCCTGCTGGGTACGGGGCTATTGGGCCTGGCCTTGCTGGGCTGGAAGATGTTCAATAGGGATTAACCGGGCTTTTCCCTTTGGGGAATCAATCCAGGCAGGGTCAGCCAGACCCTGCCTTTCTTATTTCAAGCTTATAGCGAGTTACTTGCCATGCGGGAAACTTATCGGCGCACCGGGGAAAAATGCAGATAGGGGCTGGACAAGTGAGGGGGACGGAAGGAGTACCAGGGGAAAGTGAGGTGGCTCCAGGGTTGAAGTGCAGCAGAAAAGCTCTTCAGACTTGCCCCCGGATTTTTGCCTGGCAGGTCTTAGATTCTTTTCTCAGGAATGACTCTTTGCAAAATCTTGCTCAATTCCGCAACCCGATACGGCTTGGCGATGACATCGGAGACCCCATATTTTCGAAAATCAGCCATAATCGGGTCATCTGAATAACCGCTGGAAACTATGGCTTTCACCTGGGGGTCGATCTTCAGGAGACCCTGGATGGCTTCTTTTCCTCCCATGCCCCCGGGAATGGTCAGATCGAGTATCACCGCATCGAATCCCTGCTGGGCCTCCTGCGCCTTGACGAATTTTTCTATGGCTTGAGAACCATCGCAGGCGAAATCCGCCTGGTAGCCCAACCGGCTCAACATGCCGCCTAAAACTTCCCTGACCATTTCTTCATCGTCCATTACCAGGACCTTCCCATGCCCCATGGCTGGTTTTGCCGTTTCCGGGTCAGCGGCGGGAACTCCTTTGTCCGTGGCAGGGAGGTAGATATGAAAGGTGGCGCCAACCCCCAACTGGGACTCTACCTGAATGTGTCCGGAATGATTCTTGATAATCGAATAACCTGTCGCCAGGCCCAACCCGCTTCCCTTTTGTTTGGTGCTAAAATATGGGTCGAAAATTTGATTCAAATATTTTGGGGAGATGCCGATGCCTTGATCGGCAATAGTAAGCTTAATGTATTTGCCGTTTTCTAAGGGTAAATTCGATTTGGCTTTTAAGGAAATATTTTCCGCGGTTATTTTAATAATGCCGCCTTCTGGCATGGCTTGGTCAGCATTTATGAGCAGATTGCCGATAACTTGATTGATCTGGGCGGCATCGGCTTCCACTGGCCAGAGATCGTCAGGGATTGACACTTCATAGCGAGACCTGGAACCGGATAGCGTCAACATAGCTGACTCTTTCAGCAAATTAGCGATGGAAACAATCTTTTTAATCGGCGCCCCTCCCTTGGCAAAGGTGAGCAGTTGCCGGGACAAGGCCTGAGCCTGGAGGCACGCCTGTTCTGCATGAGCCAGCCTATCTTGAACCTGGGGTTCTACCTTGCTATCCAGCATCACCAGGCCAATATTCCCAAGTATGGCAGTAAGAATATTGTTGAAGTCGTGGGCAATGCCGCCAGCGAGAAGGCCTAAGGATTCCAGTTTGCTGAACCGCAGGCGCTCTGCTTCGGCTTTTTTTTGATCGGTGATGTCAAAAATGATTCCCGCCAAGCCAGCGAGAGCCCCACTCTCGGCCACGAAGGTAGCCTTATGCGAGACTATCTCACGCCGTCGGCCCTGGACGTCATAAGTCTCAAACTCGAAAACCTGGGTGCCGGGGTGCTGAAATAGGTCCTGGTCCGCCTGGAAATACTTATCGGCAAGGTCCTTGGAAAAGACCTCGTGGACCGTTTTGCCCAAGATGTGCCCTATGGTCTTGCCGTAGAACTGGAGAAAGGCCTGGTTTACTCCTTGATACCGGCCATCGATGCCTTTATAAAAGATGGGGCTGGGTATGGTATCCAGAATTTGCTGGCGTAAACGCAAGCTTTCCTTAATGGACTCTTCCGCCCGCTTGCGCTCCGTGACGTCTCGGACAAATATGATCTCCCGGAGGCGATCCCCGTCGAGAATGTTGGCCTCAGTGCACTCCACCTCGACCAGGGAACCATCTTTCTTGCGATAGCGAAGGCCCGCTGACCGGTGTGGACCTGCTATACCTTCCAGGGCACATTCTCCCTGAGCTCCCAGGGAATCCGGGGCCTGGACCTGGTCGATTTCCTGGCCAACGAGTTCTTCCGGTTCGTAGCCCAGCCATTGGGTCATAAATGGGTTGGCGTCTAAAATTTTGCGGGTTTGCGGGTCATAGACAAAAACCGCCTCGGGTGCCGCCATGAACATGCCCCGGAAACGGGCCTCGGAGACCAGAATGCGATTGGCCCCTTCCTGGATATACATATTGCTGCCGATAGAGATCATGGTCAGCACCACGACGATAAACGCCGTGACGATACCCAGGAAGCGATAGAATATTACCTGATTGACCGGCGCCAACAACACCAGGGACCACCCTGGCGTCGCCAGGCCGTTGATAGCTTGCCGATAAAATAAGTAATTCCTGCCATCAATTTTCACTTTAGCCCCATCCTTGGGGGGCTGGGGAAAAACCGACTCAAAATTGGCGATGCCGTACTGGGCTATAAGACCCTGGCGATCAGTTCGGTTGACGGGAAACAAACTATGATATTCAAGGCTGGGGCGGGTGCCCAGGAATATCACCCCATCGGGACTTATGAGGAGGGCCGGATCGCTTTCTTGCAATTCCTGTTGAAACTCATTCAAAGTCGTTTTGATGGCCGCAATTCCCACAACCTTCCCTTCCGGGTCCCGTACCGGGAAGGAGGCAAAAAAACCCCGCTTTTTCGAGACAATTCCCAGGGCGAAATAGCGGCCGGGGTGGCCCGCTATGGCTTGTTGAAAATATGGCCGGAAAGAATAATTATGGCCCACAAAACTGTCCGGCGCGCCCCGGTTGGAAGAGGCGATGCAAGTACCGGTCAGGTCCAGGATATATGCCGGAGAGGCCTCAAATCTTGTTTCGTATCTGTCCAGCACCGCGTTGGCCTGGGCCAGGGTCTGGGGCGACCTTGACCACAGGGCCGGGCTAATCCAGGGAGACCCCGACATGGCTTTAACCGCGGCTTCGGCTTCTTCCAGCTCAAAAGTCAGGCGCTGAATGATGAGGTTACCCTTGGAGACAACGTCTTTCCGGACCTTTTCCTGGGCCACATTGCCCAGGTATTGGGTGAAAAACCAGCCGGCAACAATGATAAACACCACGGAGGTGACGCCCCCATACATATAACGGGCCCGGGATCCGCGAGCGCGTTCATTGGCTGCCGGGCACGATACCTGGAAATAGCCCACGCTCATCGCGGCGGTCCACGCTGCCAGCACCCCCCACACCAGCTGAATCGGCAGGCCCGTGAGGTTCGCAAACGTCTCATAATTTACCGCCGCGGCCGGCAAGAATCCGGTCCGGGGCACAATCAGCCCGGCAGCCAGGGCGTAGAGCAACAAACCCACGCCGCCTGCCAGCAGCCAGGGGCGAGACCGGGGGGCGGCCTGTCCCCCTTCGGCAATGAGTGCCCACCCGGCTCCCAGGCCCCCCACCAGCCCCAGGGCATACCTGGCGGCGGCGTTCATGCCGCTCCAGCCCGACAGGGCCCCCAGACCTGCGCCCAGGGCCAAAATGACCAAAATCCAGCGCCCCGGTCCCCGGCCCTGACGGCGGATCAGGCTGAGACGGCCGAATTCCACCAGGAAGAGGAAAGAAGCGGTCATCATTGCCCAACGACAGGCGGCAAACCAAACCCCATCCGACCAGGTGATTGCCACGAGGTCCAACCAGTCTTTTAGCCCATGGGTAATACCGAAGAAGGCCAACCACACCCAGGGAAGCCGCTGGTTAACCTGGTTGGAAAGGAAATAGCAAACTATCCCCAGACCGATAAACGCCAGACCGCAAAAGAAAAAAATGTAATCCATCTGTCCCATGAACCAGTTATACATACGTTTTCTTCTTCCTATCCGGCGGAAATATTTTATTTAAGATCCTTGGCCAACGCAGTCGGAAGAATGGGTCTTGGGAGCCGTCTTTGCAATTATAATGCCAGGAGATTTCATAAAATAATCTACTGGACTCACCACTCTTAGTGGACTTATTCAGGCAACCACTGGCAGCTTAAATTGCCTAATTATTAATGATGTATGGCAGGGTTGACGGGCGGGACCAGCAAGGGGGCGGGGGGCTGTATCGGACCCTGGCGGTGAGCCGCTGACGCCGGCTCCGCTTCTCAATTCACCGCCGCTGCCTATACTTTAAACCCGATATGCAACTCACCCGATCTGCACCCTATTCTTGCCCCACAAGAATGAATGTTATTCCCCGAAATTTCGCAGATTCAGATCGGACCCTCAGAGCGTAACTTTATAATATATTTAAACTTAAGGGCTGGGCCAAGATCGCCAAATCCCAGGGGGAGTCCGGTTGCCGGACCAAAGAAGTCTTCCTGGTGGGAGATACAGAGGCAACGCAAGGAGAGAGGTCCAAATTCTGATAAATTCCCGGTCCTTCGAGCTACCCCTAACGGCCCCCATAAGCCGCCAGGGAAAATGAGCCACCGGGTTCCGAGTTCTTACAGGCGGGTCAGGTCGCTAAAGTCTTCCCTGGCGCTGAGACGGGCGATTTCTGCCAGAAGCCCTTGCAACTCCGGGGAATCGCGAAATTTGATTTCCAGATGGAAATCGGGGCCCTCAAACGCGGGGGGCGGCTTAAGGCGAACCCGGGGGTGGCCTTTGAGCCCCAGGCGGCCCAAGGCCTGCTCAAAGGCAGCGAGCGCGGCGTGCAGGCGGGGGTTGACCCAGCCTTTAAGGAGCCGCCGCACTGCCTCCGCCCGTTCTAACGGGCTGAGGGCCGGGTCATCCAGAGGTTGCCGCAGTTGCTTCCGGGACAGGATCTCCCCGGGTGTGGTGTTCAGCCGCCGGGCCAGGAGCTCCACATCCTCGAGAAATTGCTCCTGCTTGCTCTGGCTGAAGGGTAGCCCGGCAACAAAAGATAAGGCTATGGCCCGGTCTGCCCCCGGCCATTGAGACAGCGAGGCCGCGGCCGTAAGGGCCAGGCGGCCTCGGGCGCACAATTCCTGGAAAGGCGGCTCTAGAGAGCTTACCTGGATAAGCCGCTCCAGATGAGCCCTGGAGGCCGGCAATCCCAGGTAAGGCAGAAATTTGCCCGCAACCAGGGCCCGGTCCCAATGGGTAAGGAGCCGCCGGGCCAGGACAGCCTGCTCCCACAGATTGAATCCCCGGGTGAAGGCGTTGTCGTAAAGCCCGACCAGCAAACAGTGGGACTCCGGGGCCGAGGCGGAAAGGGTCCGGGCCGGCAGCCGCTCCCAATCTTTTTTGCCTTTTTTATTTAGCTGGGCCGCGGCCTGCAGGCGTTTCCGGCCGGCCACCGCCTGCCAGCGGCCATCGGCGCGGGCCCGCACCCAGGGCGGGGCCAGCAGGCCCACCTCTTCCATGGAGGCGAGGAGCCTGGTCAAATCGGAGCCGTCGGGGACCACGAAGGTATGATCCTCCAGGTCCACTGCGGCCAGGGAGATTTCCTGGAAGAGAATCGGGGGAGCCAAAGTCAATCTCGCGGATGAGAGGTTTGTCGGGCCGATGGCCGGAAAGGATCATAACACAGACGCCGCGGCGCGGTAACTAATTTCCGCGGCAGGGGGGGATCAAGCCTGGCTTTGGCTTCGTTCTGGATGACAGTGAAATCCGGGGGAGAAAGACGACATTTTTTGGGGAGACCGGGCCATTGCCCTATCTTCAATTTTCCCTCGCTGCCGGGGGAGGGGGATAGCAGGTGGACAATAGGGGTAAGCCTCGCCGTCCCCTGATCAACTCAGCCGCTCCCTGCCCTGGCCATGGTCGAGGCAGAGACGGGGAGCGGCGGGGCCCGCCTGCAGGCAGGCGGCGGTTACTCCTCACGTTAATACGTCCCATTGGCCAGGGGCGCCCCCATCCCGGGGGCCTGAGGAGGCGGTGTCTGGCTGTAGGAATCCGGCACGGGGCTCCCCTGGGGTCCCTGAGGGTCCACCGCGACCCAGGTGCTGGAATCCGAGGCAGGGGCGGCGCCTGGCGAGGGCGCGCCGTAGCCATAGCCGGGCGGGGGCGCAAGGTCCCCGGGGCTCTGGGGAGGCGGCGCCTGGCTGGAGTAAGATTCAGGCGGCGGCGCGGCGCTCCCCGCGAGCCCCTGAGGGGCCGCCGGGTTGCCGCCGTTGTCGCCGTAGGCCGGACCGGGAGCGGCGCCTGGCGGCGGAGGGCCGTAGCCATAGCCCTGTGGGGGCACGGCGCCGGGATCCGGCTGGGGCGGGTAGTTATATCCCTGCTGGGGCTGACCCTGCGGGGGCTGGCCTGGCTGGGGCTGGTTGGCTTGCCTCTGCTGTAACACATAGCCGCCCCCGGCCCCCAGGGCGGTGCCGGCCAGGCCGCCAATGAGGGCTCCCTGCCAGGGGTTATGATGGTCGATGGCCGCTCCGGTGATGGCTCCCACCCCGCCCCCCAGGAGTGCGCCGGTATTAACGTAGGGAGTGGAGGCGCAGCCCGTGATCAAGCTAAGCGCCGTCAAGGCCACGATCAGGCCGGTCTGCGACTTCATAACCAGTTCTCCCCGGCTCCCGCCGGCAATCAATAGCCCTGTTGAGGGGGCGGCCCGTAGTTATAGCCAGGTTGCGGAGACCCATAGGCAACCGGAGGCGGACCCTGAGGCGGTCCCTGATAATTGACCGGAGGCGGCCCCTGCTGGTAAGCCTGGGGCGGCGGCGCCGGCGCCTGACAAGGGGGCTGAGCGGGGGCGATAGAGCGCCCATAGGCTTCCCCGGCCACGCCACCCACCGCAGTGCCTAACAAACCGCCGATGGCAGCGCCCTTCCAGGGATTGCCGGGACTGGCGACGATCCCCAGAGCCGCACCCGTGGCGGCACCCAAGCCCGCCCCGGTAAGCATGTAGGGATCCTGCTGCGCCATGTTGGTGCCCGCACATCCCCCCACAAAACTCACAAGCGCCAATCCCACCAGGAGATGGGAGGCCCGACCCCTTACCAAAAATCTCAAAAAGAGCTTTAATTTATCCACAACCCGATCCTCCCCATAAAGGTATGGTTCTCTTTTCCTGACAATTAGACCAGGGCCGGGGAAAAAAAGTTAATGGATTTTATCAGGTGCAAAATAAAAATTCCTGGGGCCCCGTGAAAAAATTAACCGGGCTGGGAAAATGGTACGGGCCGCTGGAGATATAATAGATATTTCCGAAACATTTTACCAGGGGTGGGAATATGGCTCAAGGGCGCCACAACCGAGATGGTCTGAGCGATGGAGTGCACCGCACCAGGGTGCGGGTACGCTTCGGGGATACCGATCCCTACGGCATCGTCTATTTCGTCAGCTATTTCCGGTATTGCCATGGGGGGATCGAGGAGTACCTGCGGGCCTGCGGCCTCAAGCCCGAAGAGACCTTCAAGAACCTCCGGGAGGGCTATGGCCTCCCCATTGTGGAGGCCTGGTGCCGCTTCCGGCGCCCGGTCCGCTATGGCGAACTGCTGCGCCTCGAGACCCGGGTCCAGGAGATCAGGTCCAGGGCCATGATCTTCGGGTGCGAATTTTATCCCGAGACGGGTCCGGAGTTGCTGGCGGAAGGCTCCGCCCACCTGGTGGCCATTGACGGCGCCTGGCGGGCCAGGGATCTGCCGGAGTCCATTAAGAGCGCCTTGTCTCAGCAGAAGTGAAACCGGGTCTCAAAGGGCAGAGTTGAAGAACTCGCTGATCCGCTTCAGTTCTTCCCTGCTCCTTGAAGAATCGCCTCGGCAATCTCCTGGCTGAGCCTGGCCAGCGCCCGGCTCTGGGCCGCCACCAGGGCGTCATAACCCGCACCACTTACCGGCTCGCGAATATTGGACCGATAAGTTTTGAGCAGCTTTTTTCCAGGGCCCTTGAGGATGCTCCAGCGCACCTCCAGCCGGGCGGCGTAGCCCAACCGGCCATCTAAACGAACGATATCCAATAGCACCTGGTAGTCGATGGGCACGGACAGGCGCCAGGGATAAAGATAGATCCGTTCGGTCCCGAGGAGCAGACCGATATTATCGGCCAGAACATTAACGAAGTTATCCTTGAGGGGGCCGACCCAGCGGTCGTACTCGGCTTTTACCGCCAGCTGGTCGCTGGTGCGGGTGACCAGCTTGGACTGGTCGAGGTAATCGGCCAGTTTGACGGGACCGATGCCGATAACCGCGTTTTGAGCCGGGCTTTCCCTCTTTACGATCCCCTGATCTTCCGATATCGGACTCAAGGTGTAAAAACGCGGCGTTTGACTCCTGCTACAGCCGCCTGGGAAGAAGGCGGCGATCGCCAGGAGGACCGGCAAGGCGCGCAGAACCGGCACTACTTTCATGTTATTTACCCCCAGATTCATTTCTAGGTTTCCCTTTGCCGCGAATCAGGGACTCGGGATGCTCTTCCAAATAATCGGCCAACTGGCGGATTGACCGGGTCGCAGCAGAAATCTCCTTCAGCGTTTCCTCCAATTCCACAACCAGGGGTGAGTCCTCGGAAAGAACCCCTCTGGCCGAGGTCATGGTTTTATTCAAACCCTCCGCCACTCCTCCCACCCGGCTGTCGAGATCGCGGGCCAGCTTGCGGAAATCCTTGGCGGTATTTTTGACGCTGCCCGCAACTGGATTCACCTGGCGGTCCAGCCTGGCGGCGAGCTTGCGGGCGGTCTGCAGAGTCTCTTTCAGGGCCCTAATGCTGGCAGCCAGGTCCGGGTTGTTAATGAACCGGTCGATACCGGCCAGGGCCTTTTCCAAATTCCTTTCCAGCTGTTTGGTTCTGGACGGGTTGGTGGGAATCTCGATATATTTTTTGTCGAAGTTATGCAGGATGATGGGCGTCTCGGGAAAAAAATTCATCTCGATCATTAACTGGCCGGTAATCAAACTCTGAGTAATTAGCTCGGCCCGAAGACCCTTGTCGATGAGCTTCGGCATAAAGATTCGGGGATTTCTGAGCAGTTTCCGGTTCTCGGGACCTCCCACCTTGAATTTATTCGGATCAACTTCGATTATGACTGGGATGCGCGTCTGCAGCTTGACCACGTCGAAGTAGATAACCATGTTGGTCACAGAGCCGACCGGAACTCCCTGGAAGAGCACCGGTGCGCCCACACTCAAGCCCTGGAGGGATTCATCGAAGTACAAAACAAATTTGTGGCGTTTCTGGAAGAAGGCGCTGAATTTACCCGAACCGAAGATAACCAGGCTGGCAGCCATCATGAGCAACGCCAGGACCACGAAACCGCCGATCATCGTTCTGTTTGCTTGCTTAGCCATCTGGGCCTATCCTAGCGGTTAAGATTTCTCACCCCGGGTTAAAAACAGGCGCAAATTGTGATCCTGGGTTTCGGCCAAAAGCTTTTTGGGGTTGCCCGTGGCCGTCATGGTTCGCTGGGATGCATCTAGAAATACGGAATTGCTGCCGATCGCAAATATGCTGGCCAGCTCATGGGTCACCACCACAATAGTTGTGCCCAGGCTATCACGCAAATCGAGGATGAGGTCATCCAGGCGCCGGGCGCTCACCGGGTCCAATCCGGCGGAAGGCTCATCGAAAAAGAGGATTTCCGGATCGAGGGCCATGGCCCGGGCAATAGCGGCCCGTTTCTGCATCCCGCCGCTGAGCTCCGAGGGATAAAACTCTTCGAATCCGGCCATCCCCACCAGCGCCAGTTTCAGTTCGACCACCTCCCGAATCTTCTCCGGGCTTAAATCCGTATAGGTCTCCAGCGGCAAGGCAACGTTCTCGGCCAGGGTCATGGAACTCCAGAGCGCCCCGCCCTGGTACATCACCCCGGCACGGCGAATGATCCGCTTGCGGGTCTCTCGATCGGCGCCCCAGAAATCGACCTTTCCATAAAAGACCTGGCCCCCGGCCGGAGCCTTCAAGCCGATTAAAATGGTCATCAAGGTGCTCTTGCCGCAGCCGCTGCCGCCCATGACGATGAAGATGTCCCCCCGGTTAATGGTAAAGGTCAGGTCCTTCATGACGACAAAGTCGCCATAAGCCATGGTGAGATGGCGCACAGTTATTTGGGCTTCCTTTTCCGTCATTTCCACTTTATCCCATTGGCGCGGCAAAGGCATTCACTCAGATCCCCAGCACGTTGCAGAGAACGGTAATCACCGCAGTAGAGGCGATGATCCCGACAATGGCGGTGACCACTGCGGACGTGGCCGCGTTCCCCACCGCCGCGGCGCTGTGGGTGCATTGCATACCCCGCATGCACCCGGCCAGCGCCACGATCACGCCGAACACGAAACCGGAAAAAAGGCCGATGCCCAGATTCCAGAGCCCCACCGCCGCCGCCGTCTCGTTGTAATATTGTATGAAGCCGATATGGAGCATCCAGACCCCCACCACCATGCCCCCCAGGATGCCCATCAAATTGGCGTAAAGGCACAGCAGGGGCATCATCAGGGCCAGGGCCAGCATCCTCGGCAGCACCAGGAACTCCATGGGTGATATGCCCAGGGTTTTCAGGGCATCGATCTCCTGGTTCACCTGCATGGACCCCAACTGGGCCGCAAAGGCCCCCCCCGTGCGGCCGGCCATGACGATGCCGGTCATAATCGCCGCCATCAGGCGAACCATGGCAATGC
>JBAVAG010000038.1:0-19490 GCA_049585595.1 Desulfobaccales bacterium | reverse complement strand
CAGCCCTACAGCCGAGTTGGCAGAAGAAGTCAACCACTTGTTGGGCTATCCGGCCCTCAGCCTTTAGAACCAAGTCAATTTCAAAATTGAGACGTCTGCGGAAATCAAACCTGGTCATCTCTGAGATTCTGCGGTCGCTTCGCTCCCTCAGAATGACAAAAAGGGGGACTTTCGTAGAACGCTCAAGTTGGAGGTTTGCCCCGGAGCAACCAGCCGCCGCGGCCCCAAATCGCTTTTAGGTCCCCCGGAAAGAGAGGGTGGGGGTGAATTTTTTTGAAAAAATCCCTGTCGCCGATTGTCAATGGAAAATTAATGGATAATATAAAAAAGATGGTGATGCACGATTTTCGCAGGATGGGCTACCCCTTACCAATTCTGATTGCCCTGATGCATCTTACCGGCCCGTGATCTCTACAAACTTGTGAGCAAAAATTCGAATGATTTAACAAAAATGTAACCCATCATTTCGTTAAGTTTTTGATTTTACTTTAAAATAAACCTGGTATAAAAATTGCTTTTAGTTTTCAAAATAACCTTGATTTAGGGGAGGTCTAACGTGCTGAGTTGCAAGACGGTGGAAGATGTTTTCCGAGTCGTCCGGGATAAGGAAATCAGCTTTATTCAGATCTGGTTCTCGGACATTTTGGGAGTGATGAAGAGTTTTTCTATCCGCCCTTCCGAGTTGGAAGAGGCGATGAGCGAAGGCATGGGGTTCGACGGTTCCTCCATCGAGGGCTTTGCCGGCATCGAAGAGAGCGACATGATCGCCAAGCCCGACCCCACCACCTTCCAAATCCTGCCCTGGCGGCCGGATGAAAGGCCGGTGGCCCGGATGTTCTGCGACGTCCTGCAACCGGACGGCACCCCCTATCCCGGCGACCCCCGCTATGCCCTGAAACGCATGCTGGCCAAGGCGGCGGAGAAAGGCTACACTTATTACGTCGGGCCGGAATTGGAATACTTTTACTTCCGGGACAGCACCTGCACCGAGACCCTGGACTCCGGCGGTTATTTCGACGCCCCGCCCCTGGACGTGGCCAACGATCTGCGGCGCCACACCATCTTCGGCCTGGAGAGCATGGGCGTCCGCATCGAGTACAGCCATCACGAAGTGGCCGCCTCCCAGCATGAAATTGACATGCGCTACGACGATGGCTTGGCCATGGCCGACAAGACCATGACCCTCAGGGCCACGGTGAAGGCCATCGCCATGGTCAATGGCGTTTATGCCACCTTCATGCCCAAGCCCATTTTCGGGATCAACGGCAGCGGCATGCACACCCACCAGTCCCTCTTCAAGGGCAAGAAAAACGCCTTGTATGATGCCCATGACAAGTATAACTTGTCGGCCGAGGGCAAGTGTTACATCGCCGGGTTGCTGAAGCACGCCCGGGAAATCACCGGCATCTGCAGCCAGTGGGTGAACTCCTACAAGCGCCTGGTGCCGGGCTATGAGGCCCCGGTGTACATTTGCTGGGCCCGGCGCAACCGCTCCGCCCTGGTGCGGGTGCCCATGTATAAACCCGGCAAAGAGGCGGCCACCCGCTGCGAATACCGCGCCCCGGACCCGGCCTGCAACCCCTACCTGGCCTTTGCGGTGATGCTGGCCGCCGGCCTCAAGGGCATCGAAGGCAAGTACCCCTTGCCGGAGCCGGTGGAATTGGATATCTACCACCTCTCCGAAAACGAACGGAAGCGCCATGGGATCAAGGAACTGCCCGGCAGCCTCACCGAGGCGGTGGCCGAGGTGGAAAAGAGCGCCCTGGTGAAAGAGGCCCTGGGAGCGCATATCCATAGCAAGTTCCTGGCAAACAAGAAGATGGAGTGGGACGCCTACCGGATGCACGTGAGCGCCTACGAGATCGATCGCTACCTGCCCATCTTGTAAAGCCAAGGGCAGCCAGTTAACGACGGCTCACCACGCAGGCCGGGAAATTTCCCGGCCTGCTTTTTTTGGTTCCCAAACTGGCGCGGGCTGCACCCGCCGCCTTGACCAGCGGTCCCCTGAATTCCCACTCATAAGGCTTCGCAAAGTAGGCCAACCAGTTGATCTATAATCAAAATGAAACTTTTAATTGTCTCAATCCTCGTTCCCTGCTAAATTTGGGCAGATCGAGGAAGAGAAAAATCCTTCATGAAAAAAGCCACCTACAAGATTCGGCGCCTGATCATGCTGGCCTTTCTGTTCAGCGTCCTGGCCGTGCTGGTTTTCGCGGGATTCAGCTTCCAGGTGCACCGGGAAATCGGCCAACGCTTGCGGCTGCTGGAACTCACCGACGACCTGTTTCAGAGCCTGCTGGAGATGCGCCGTTTTGAAAAGAATTTCTTCCTTTACCATGAGCCTGCCAGCCTAAAGGAGGCCGGGCATTATGCGGGGCATGTGGTTGAACTTTACTTGAGCCACGAAGCGGAGATCTTGAAGCTGAAGAAAGACCCCCAGGCGCCGGAGTTTCGTAAAACCCTCGACCAGTATCAAGAAGTTTTGGCCAAGATCGAAACCGATCTCCAAGGGCCTGTTGCCGGCAATCGCAATTTTGCCGCTGAAGAAGTCGAAATGCGCAGCCTGGGGCAGAACCTGCTGAACATTACCGAAAGGTGGGAGAAGGAGCAAAGGCTCGAGATCGACCGCTTGTTCAAGCGCGCCATGGAACTGTTCGTCGGCTCGGTTTTGGTCTTCCTGGCCCTGGGCGTCCTGGTGGCCTTCTATCTCACCCGCATGCTGGTGCGGCCCCTCTCCCAGATGCAGCAAGCCATGAATCAGATTGCCCATGGGGATTTCGCCCCTATTTCTCAACCGGAGTCCTCCCCGGAGGAGTTCTCGGCCCTGTTCCGGGCCTTCAATCGTATGACCCATGAATTGCAGGTGCGTCAGGATGAACTGGTGCAATCGCGCAAGATCGCCGCGGTGGGCACCCTCACCTCGGGCATCGCCCATGAACTCAATAATCCCATCAACAATATCGTGCTTTCAGCCGAAGTCCTCAAAGGGGACTTCCGGGAGCTGAGTCAGGAAGAGGCCCTGGGGTTGATCCAGGATATCATGGGGCAGGCGGAGCGGGCCGCGGATATCGTCAAGGGCCTCCTCGATTTTTCCCGGTCGGAGCGCCCCGAGATCGAGCCTCTGGACATCGCCGGGGTCGTTCAGGATACCCTGAAGCTGGTGCGCAACCAGTTGTCGCTCTCCGGCATTCAGGCGGACCTGGACCTGCCCCAGAATCTGCCCCAGGTGCAGGGGAACCGCAAGAGCCTGCAGCAGGTCTTTCTAAACCTCTTCATCAACGCTATCCAGGCCATGCTGGACGGAGGCAGCCTCACCGTCCGGGCCAATCCCACTCCGGACGGCCAATGGCTGAAGGTGCAGGTGACGGATACCGGCATGGGAATCGCTGCCGAGCACCTGCCCCACATCTTTGACCCTTTCTATACCACCAAAGAGGTGGGCCGGGGCACGGGGCTGGGCCTTTCCGTGACATACGGCATCGTGGAAAAACATGGGGGCCGTATCGACGTGGAGAGCGAAAAGGGCAAGGGATCGACCTTCAGCGTGGTGCTGCCGGTGCGCCAGGGGTGAGCAGGGCCCTGGGCGCGGCGCCCGGGTGACGGCAATTGCGCTTATAAGACGGCTTCCAAGAGCGTTGGGCGTTTCCCCGGGGATGCCCCGGAGGCGGCCTGGAGGGCGACCACCCCTGGTTTAAAGAACTGGCGCCGGCAATTCGAAGTAGAGATTTTGCTGGTCCGGGGGCAGGAAAAGTGGTGGGTCTCACGGATATCGCAGGGCAACAACAAAGAAAGGGGAACTTGGCATGTCATTGAGTCTTTATCTTCCACTGGCCGGCAACAGCATCAACATCCTGCTGCTTTTCGGATTGGGGGGCGCGGTGGGCTTCCTCTCGGGCGTCTTCGGGGTGGGTGGCGGCTTTCTCATGACCCCGCTGTTGATCATGGTCGGCATCCCCCCCACGGTGGCCGCGGCCTCGGATTCCAACCAGATCGTGGCGGCCTCCACCTCCGGCGCCTATGCCCATTACCGCTTGGGGAACGTGGACTTCAAGATGGGGATCTACCTGCTCATCGGGGGGGTCTTCGGCGGCACCCTCGGGGTCCAACTCATCAAGGTGCTGCGCTCCATGGGGAACGCCGACTTCGTCATCAAAATCACCTACGTGGTAATGCTGGGGGTGATTGGAGGCTACATGTTCATGGAAAGCCTCCAGGCCCTCCGCAAGAAGCCGGCGTTGGAAGCCAGGCGGCCTGTCGTGCCCGCCAAGGTTTCCCGGTACAACCGCTTCATCCAATCCCTGCCGTACCAGACGAGATTCGACAAGTCCGGGGTCACCCTGTCGCCCCTGCTGCCCCTGATTCTGGGGACCTTCGTGGGCATCCTGGCGGCCATCATGGGGGTGGGCGGCGGTTTCATCATGGTGCCGGTGATGGTCTACATGCTGCGCATGCCCATGCACGTGGTAGTGGGCACCAGCCTGTTCCAGATACTCTTCACCTGCATTGACGTCACCATCATGCAGTCTATTTCCAATTTTACCGTGGACCTGGTGCTGGCCCTTATTCTACTGCTGGGTTCCACGATGGGAGCCCAGTTCGGGGTGCGTCTGAGCCGGCGGCTGAAGGCCGACCAGTTAAAGATTCTGCTGGCTTCCATCGTCCTCCTCGTCATGGTGCAAATGCTGGCCAGCCTCATCATTCCGCCCCATCTGATGCTGGCGCCCAAGGGCGGGCACTGAGATGGGGGCCAAGGGTCATTTCGGAAAAAGGTTGATGGCGGCTCCTTTGCTGCTCTTGATTTCGAGCTTGCCTTCCCTGGTCTGGGGGGCCTCCCTGGATCTTAAGGTCATTCCGCCCCAGGTGGAAATCGGGGCCTTCTTCCAGGGCCTCCGGGTGACGGTGACTGCCATGATCCCCCAGGGGGCCGAGGCGGTCATGGAAGTGGTGGGCCAGACCCGGGACGAGCACCTGATGCGCAAGGGGCGCAGGGGCGGGTTGTGGATGAACGTGGGCGAGATCGATTTCCACGGCGCCCCCTCCATGTATATGGCCATGAGCACCGCCCCCAAACTTTTGGAAGCCGGCGCCGCGGCGGAACCTTGGGGCTTCCCGGCCCTGAAGAAGCGGGTGACCATGTCGGGCCTGGTCCAGGACCAGGAGCGGGATGAATTATTCAAGCAGTTCCTGCAGATGAAGGAGAGTGAGGGGCTTTACAAATCCTTTGGAGAGCCTATCAAGGAATCCGGGGCCACCGGCGGTCTGGTCCCCGTGCAGGGCGAGTTTCAGCTGCCCACCAAGGTCAGGCCGGGCAGCTACCAAGTCTGCCTCTCGGTGATTCAGGAAGGGCATGTGACCGCCAAGGATTGCGGGGAGCTTAAGGTGGAGATGGTGGGCTTTCCGGCCGCGATTGCCACAATGGCGTATCAGCATGGCGCCATCTATGGTATTTTGGCGGTGGTTATCGCCATCGTCACCGGCTTTGCCATTGGCTTTATCTTCAAGGGCGGCGGCGGGCATTAGTCAGCCCCGGGAGAGGCGGGACCGGATCTATTTTGATCTTGAGAACTTGCCCGGCTGACGCCGGGGGGCAAGGGAAGACGGCAAAATGAGAAGGACTCACATTTTGGCCCCGTTTTTCTGTCAGCCGGTTACACAGGCGAATTAAGCATATGTGGCGATCTCTCAAGGACCTCCGGAATTCCTTAATGAAGCTGGTGAAGCCCGGCTCGGACTTGGTGGGCTTTCCGGAACTCTTTGAGCAGTTCCAAATTCTTCTTGAGGACCACCAGCAGGTTATGGAGCTGATTGCCGACTTGGGGGAGAAATCCGGGGGGGAATTCATCTTCGACCGCAAGTACCTCGCCGACACCCTCAACGAAATGCAGAACCTGATCCTGCGCATGGTCAAGGGAGTCAACCTCATCAGTTCAAACCGCTACCTGGATCTCTATTCCAGCATCGACCGGATCTTTATCCCCATTGAGGCAGAGCTGCGGGGCCGTTTGAACCTGTCCCGGGATATGCCTTACGTGGTTTCCCTCGAAGAAGCGACCCCGGATCGTCCTGAACTCCTCGGGGGCAAGGCCAACTCTTTGACCATCATCATGCAAAACCTTTCTCTGCCGGTGCCTCCGGGCTTTGTCATCACCACCCGCGCCTGGCGCCGCTTCCTGGAGGACAACCACCTGGAGGAGCGGATTCACGGCTGGTTGGAAGCCTGGGCCGCGGGGGAGCGCGACGAAACCGAGAGCGCCCGGCAGCTCCAGTATAGCATCCTGGCAGGGGTGGTGCCCACGGAGGTGGCCGGGGAGATCCGGCGCCATGCAGAAAAGGGAGGCGGCGCCTGGGCGGTGCGCAGCAGCGCCTATGGGGAGGATGGGGAGATCACCTTTGCGGGCCTGCACCAGAGCTTCCTCAACGTTCAGCCCAGGGGCCTCCTCGATGCCTATAAGCAGGTGCTGGCCAGCCTTTTTGCGCCTGAAGCCCTGGTTTACCGGCAGGCGATGAGGATGCTGGGGGAGGAGGCGGCCATGGCAGTGCTGGTTCAGGAATTGGTCGCCAGCCAGGTGAGCGGGGTGGTGCACACCATGGATGTCAGCGGCTCGGAACCGGACTGCCTGGTGATTTACGCCTCTTGGGGTCTGGGCCGCACCGTGGTGGAGGGCAGTGGTGGGGTGGACCGCTATGTGGTGGAACGGGACTCCCCCTACCGCCTGCGGCGCCAGGAGATCGCCCGGAAGGAAACCCTGACCCGGGCTGCAGCGGGTGGGGGCGAGGAGGTGGCGCCGGTGTCGGGGGATGCCCAAGAGCGGGCCAGCCTCTCCGAGGAAACCCTCCAAACCCTGGTGCACTGGGCCTTGAGCCTGGAGCGCTACTTTAAACGGCCCCAGGAGATCGAATGGGCCCTGGACGAATCTGGCCACTGCTGGCTCCTCCAGTCCCGGGGACTGCAGATTTCCAAGACCATCTCCCCGGCTGAACAGGATATTTGTGAAACCTGTGCTGGTTATCCGATTCTCATTGAAAAAACCGGGGTAGTGGTCCATGCCGGCGTGGGCTCCGGGCCGGTTTGCGTGGTGCAGGATGATGAGGGCATGAACCGCTTCCCTGAGGGGGCGGTCCTGGTGGCGAAATATACCGCTCCCTGGCTGGCCCGCATCGTGCCCAAGGCCGCGGCCATCGTGGCGGAGCGAGGCTCGGCCGCGGGGCATTTGGCCACCATCGCCCGGGAATTCAGGGTCCCCGCCCTGGTGGGAGTGGAGCGGGCCAGCGAAATCCTGACGGAAGGCATGAAGGTGACGGTGGACACCAAGCAACGGATCATTTATGCCGGCCGGGTCAAAGAACTGCTGCAATTTGAACTGATACAGGCAATGGCCTTCGAAGACGCCCCGGAGTTCCGTCTTTTGAGACGTCTGCTGACCCGCATCGCCCCCCTCTATTTGACCGATCCCCAGGAACCGGATTTCACCCCGGAGGGTTGTAGAACCGTCCACGATGTGATCAGATTCATCCATGAAAAGGCGGTGGCGGAATTGATGGACCTGCCCCGCTTCGTCAAGCGCTTCAAAGGGGTGCAGATCTGGACCCTCGTTTCGGATATACCGCTGGGCCTCAAAATCATTGATCTGGGCGGAGGGGTCGAAGCAGAGGTTCACGGCTCCAAGTTATTCCCGGAACAGATCAGGTCGCTTCCTCTTAAGACCCTGTGGGAGGGCCTCTCCGAACCGGGGGTCTGGAGCACCGAGCCGGTGCCGGTGGACTTTAGGGGGATGATGGCCAGTCTCACCAAGACCGTGGCCGCGACCCCCGGCGCCGCCCCGGCGGCGGGATTCAACCTGGCGGTGATCAACGAGACCTACTTGAACCTGCACCTGCACCTGGGCTATCACTTTAACCTCATAGACGCCAGGATGGATACCGAACCCCATCGCAACCACATCTATTTTCGCTTTGTGGGGGGGGTTACGGACTTGACCCGGCGGTCCCGCCGCTCCCAGTTCCTGGCCAAGGTTCTCTCCCAGTACCACTTCAAGGTGGACACCAAGGGAGACCTGGTAGTGGCCAAGGTGCTGCACCTGCCCCAGGAGGACGTCAAAGAGCGCCTCAAGATCATAGGAAGGCTTATCGGTTTTACCCGCCAACTCGACATCCAATTGCGCCACGACGATGATATTCCGGAATATGCGGAGGCCTTCTTGCAGCAAATGCTGGAGTCGGAGCCCCCCGATACAGGAGGAAAATATGAGTCCGGAGAAGCTTAGAATCATGGTGCTGGACGATGAGCCCATCGTCTGCAAGCGGTTAAAGCCGGCCTTGGAGAAGCTGGGTTTCGAAGTGGACGCCTTTACGCAGAGCCCCGAGGCCATGCATCAGATTCAGCGGATCAGCTACGACATCATCATCACCGATCTCAAGATGAAGGAGATCGACGGCATGCAGGTTCTGAGCGAGGCCAAGAAACGCCAGGCCGGCACGGAAGTCATCGTCATCACCGGCTTCGCCACCATGGAAACCGCCAAACAGTCCTTGCAAATGGGGGTGTTCGATTTCATCGCCAAGCCCTTCAAGTTGAGCGAGATTCAGGAGGTAGTGAACCGGGCTGCCGCCAAGATTCGGGGGAGCAAGCCATAGAGTGGCGTTGCCGGGCAGGGGAGGGCGCCTGCCCCAGATAAGTAACCTTCTAATCTGAAAGGATACGAAGACATGATCAAGACCCTGGTAGCCATCGAAGTGGATCTGGCCTCAAGCCTTGCGATCCGCTACGCCTGTCAATTGGGCAGCTTAATCGAACTGGAGCTGCACCCCATCTATGTGAAAGAGCCGCCGCCCGAGGTGCCGACCATCGGCACCGGCTGGGTGCGGCATACCTGGGAGCGGGAAATCGTGGAGACTGGCAAGGAAGAGATTCAGGAGATGCTGGCCGGCGAGATGGATTCCTGCCCCCAACTGCAGGCGCCCCGGGTGCTCTACGGGGATCGGCAATATGAGCTGCTCAAGATCATGGAACACGAGCCCTTCGACCTGTACGTGGAAGGGGCGCCTTACCCCTTCACCCCGGCCAACATCCAGCGGCGGCTCAGTGCCAGGTTTTATCAGCGGGTCGGGATGCCCCTCATCTGGCTCCGGATGCTGAGGAAGATCAACCAGGTGCTGACCCCCTGCTTCGACCCCGCCGGGACCAGGCACCAGGTCCAAACCTTGCAAAAAATCTGGGCGGGCTGTAAGGCGCCAGTGCATTTTTGGGCGCCCCCCGGGGCTGGGGAGGCGATGCAGCAGGAAGTGGCGGCAGGACAGAACCAATTAAGGAATGCCGGCTGCGAGACTAAGCTGCTGGTTGATGACCGCCTGGAGGAGGGCGGCCCGGCGCCGGAAGTCATCAAGGACTACGGCCTGGTGGTGGTGGCCCTGGAGCGGGCCGTCAGGAAAGACAGCCCCAGGCTGCAATGGCTGGGCCAGGTGAAGTCGCCCCTGATGCTGGTGTTGTATTAATCGCCAGTATCGCCTTTCGGGAATATGCTTCGATATCCTGGCCCGAAAACTTCCCCCCTGAGAGGGGAGGAGGTTGGGGGGAGAATGATAACCTTTTGAGACGCCCCAACCTACTTACCCCAAGCGGCCCCAACCCCTCTTGGGTGAGGAGATAAGAACGATTTCTGTTTTCAAGGTTTTTCTGAAACACTAAATTCAGATTCCAACCGGGAAGGGGTCTCCCAAGGCCATCCAAGGGAAATGCCTCCGGAAGGGCGGACACCTGGGGCGCCTTGCCCCCCCCTGAAATAACCGGGCTAGAAATAGACCGGGTTAAATGGATTGGGCCATGACTGACGACGAAACCAAAGATTTTTCAACTCTGGCCGGGGAAGATCTCATCAAGGCCATGGAGGAATGGGCCGACCGGCGGGAGCATCTGGCCGAAGACCGCACCAAACTGGCCCAGTTTCGCACCAAACTGGCGGAGGAACGGACCGCCCTGGCCCAGCGCCGCACCCAATTGGCCGAAAAACGCACCAACTTGGCCGAAGGCCGCACGGAGCTGGCCGAGAAGCGCACCGGGCTGGCGGAAAAACGCACCGATCTGGCCGATAACCGCACCGGTCTGGCCGGCAAACGCACCGATTTGGCGGAGAAGCGGACCAACCTGGCGGAGGGGCGCACTGTCCTGGCCCAGAGCCGCACCGAATGGGCGGAAATGCGCAATAAGCTCGCCGAAGTCCGCACCCGCATGAGCGGCGGCCGCACCAGTCTGGCCCAGGCCCGCACCAATCTGTCCCAATATCGAACCATCCTGGCCAAGCAGCGCACGGAACTTTCTTATCTAAGAACCGGCCTGACCTTAATCGCCATTGGAACCATCTTCACCCGCATGTTCGGTTTGGGCTACTGGTCCATCATCGATTTGATCATCACCCTGATGGGTCTTAGCAGCGTCGGCATGGCAGTCAAGCTGTTTCTCAAATCCTACAAAGTGGAAAAAAAGCTGACGCAGAAACTGGAAAAGGAGATGGCCCCGGAGGCGATGGAGAAGAGGCTGGATGAGGCCACTCAGACTCACCGTTTCAGCGGCTTTTAGACGTCCCTAACGTCGGTTTCGCCATTGCTGTGACTTTGGCCCGAGGCTCATGAGACTTCCGCATTTCCCCAAGATGACGATTAGACAAAGAATCATCGTCTCGGTCGTGATCCAGGCGATCATGATCTGCGTCATCGGCTTGTTCGTCTATTTTTCGTTTGAAGATATTTCTTCAAAATTACGCTCCGTAGAACGAATAGATGATATCAATATTGCCCTTTTGGAGATGCGCAAGGCGGAGAAGAACTACTTCTTATATAACGACATTAATGCCCTGAAAGAATCGGCCAAGCTGGGTGAGGAAGAATATCAGACTATTTTGTCCTCACAATCTTCCATGGGCCCGATCTTGGGCGGCCGGGGCCGGAAGACTTATGATCGCCTACTGGATATCCTCAAGGAATACCGCTCCCTGATTGATGGCCTCGTGGGGGGCAAGGCGGCTCCCCGGGATTTTGGGGAGGGGCTGAGGAGCCGGGGACAGGAGTTAACCCAGGTATCCGAGGGGCTTCTCAAACTGGAGAGGGAAAATGTCAGCCGCACCTTAAATCACAGCGCCTTAATGCTGATAGCCGCCCTGGGAATTATTTTTATTATTCAGTTAATCCTCTGGCAGTACTTTTTCAGGCTGATTATCGAAGAACTGAATAGAATGGCGCGCCTGATTAAAATAGTGTCGGAAGGGCGGTTCCAGGAGGTGGCGGTGAAAACCATCTCCCCCCATAATGAAATCGAAATAGCCATCAAGGCCATTGCCGACATGGCCGGGCAACTGGCCAAGCGTGAAGAACAGATGCTGCAAGCCGGGAAGCTGGCCTCCCTGGGGGTCATGATCTCCGGCGTCGCCCATGAGCTGGGCAATCCCCTGAACAACATCTCTCTGATGGCTCAGACCTACTTGAGCATCTACGACATGCTGGGGGATGAAGAGAAAAAGATTTACATGGGGGATATTTATACGCAGACGGAGCGGATCCACAAGATCGTTGAAAAGCTGTTGGATTTCTCCCGTCAAAAGAAACAAGAGCTTAAGGAAGCGGATTTAAAGGAAATTATCGAAGTCAGCCTCCGCCTGGTGGTCAACCAGTTGAAACTGGGTGGGGTAAACCAGCACCTGGACCTACCCAGGAATCTGCCCCCCGTTTACGTGGACGTCTCCCAAATCGAGCAGGTTCTGATCAATCTGTTTATTAACGCCACTCAAGCCATGCCCAAGGGCGGAGACCTGTTCATCAGCGCCCGCTATGACTCCAAGACCGGCAATCTCATCCTGGTGGTGAAAGATACCGGGACCGGCATTCCTAAAGAGATTTTGCCCAACATTTTCGATCCGTTTTTCTCCACCAAAGGCACTAAGGGGACCGGTTTGGGCCTTTCCGTGAGCTACGGCATCATCCATGAGCATCACGGCGATATTTTTGCGGAAAGCGAAGAGGGCAAGGGCACCAGATTTATCATCAAGTTACCCGCAGTAACCGGGAAGGGAGCGGAAGATGGCAAAAAAAATTCTCGTGGTAGACGATGAAAAGATCGTAGGCGACATGGCCAGAGTCATTTTGCAAAAAGAAGGCTATGAGGTGGAGACCTTCACCGACAGCCAACTGGCCATGGAAGCCCTCCAGCAGAGGCCCTACGATCTGGTAGTCACCGATTTAATGATGGAACAGGTCAGCGGCATGGATATCCTGCGGGAAGTGAACCGTCTCTATCCGAACACCAAGGTGATCATGTTAACCGCCTACGCCACCCTGGACGCCACCATCGAGGCCATCCGGGAACGCATCTTCGACTTTTTTCCCAAGCCGGTGAAGATCGATGAATTGAAAAGGTCGGTAAAAAAGGCCCTGGGAGACTGAGAGCCACCGGCAGGTCCCGAGGGGCGAGGGCCTCTCCCCGGGCGGGGGTTGGCCGCGGCCCTTAGGCCTAAATTGCGGTTGAATTTCCGTGCGGCCACGCTGAGGAGAATCCCCTATAAATCCCCAGTTGGCGCTGCTGGCTCTTATTTAAGCTGCGAGTAAATACTCGCCAGGCCGATGGGAATCAAAATCCAGCCCAGGACCTGGTGCAGAAAAAAATAGAGCCAGATGAAAAAACCTCGGTCCTGAAAATCCCAATTTTTCGCCAGTCCCAGTTCTATAGGCAGGAATCGGTCCAGACTGATAAATAACCTGATAAATACGGATCGATATCTCTTGCCTCCCTGCGGTACCTTGCACTCTTTCAAATATACCGGGCTAAACAAACAGGCGCCCAATATGATAAATGCCAGGCCGAGGAAAAAAACCCGGAAAGGGGCGCGGCCATAACCGGCGATCTTCCCCCAGAAAAACCACTCGAGCCACCGGACCGGATTATACCATTTCATGTTTTCCGCGAGCTCTCTATCATTCATGCGCATAAAAACTTTATTAGCCCAGGTTTCGCGACCGATCCGCTTAAAAAATGTTTCAAGTTGGACATAACTTTGGGTAGTAAATGGGCAATTATCCACAAAATTTGTAATTTTATCATAATCATCTTTAATATAGTCAATAGCATCCCGTTTAGCGCCTAATTTTGATTCGTGTTTATTGATACTAATGCTGTTATAAGTAAGTTCCCATAAATTTACATTGTATAGTAACCGCTTTTTTTCATCGTTTCCCGACCCTTCTGGGCCAACCCGCGGCCATGTGACATTTTCAAACTCCAGTGCCTGGAAGCTTCCATCGTGAAAGTCCGCTACCTTTATTATTTGAACGTTTTCAATAGTTGCACGACCCTTTACTTGTATTTGCTTAGCATCTAATTCATCGATGCTTACATTAGCAATGTCTAGATCACGGTGAACCAGGCTCCCTGTCAGGTTTAAATTGGTTAAATAGGGAACGTAACATATTTCTTCGCCCCCGACTCTTGGCGCTCCATCTATTACCAGATCAAAGAAGTTGCCATAAGACAAGTTGACATCGCCATAAATGGATGCTTCATCCAAAAAAAGTGTTTGGCCTACCTTCATTTGGGAAAAGTCTTTTGGGCATAGATTTAAAAACCTGACCCCGGTTCCCCGAAAATTGGCCCCAATTACTGCGAACTCAAACAATATTGGCCCATGAAATTCAGCGTTTCGGAAAAAGATAGAGCTGCCTGTAGTTATTCCAGCAAAACCGACGAGCTCCTTCGGATTGAGAAATTGTGCCCTATCAGCATTAAACTGTCTGCCCAGGTTAGCTAACACAAAGTCGACCGGCCCATAGAATTTAGCAGAACCAAAGGAGGCGCTGCCACCCACCTTCATGGAGTTAAAGTCAGCCTTGCCCGTGTCACTGCGAAACTCTGACCCATCGGCGTTGAAGCTTATCCCAATTTTGGCATCACTCCACACGCTGTCAGCATCAAAGATAGTACCATCGCAGATGGCGAAGCCATCGATTATTATCGCTTTGAAACTTGCACTTTTTAAAAATTCGGACCCCTGAAAAGATAAATTTTTCTTAAAATGACTATTTTCCAGATTTACCGGGGCCTGAAAAATACAATGGATCAAATAAACTGAAAAATTTATTTCAGCATTTTCCAGGTTCAAGGCACTCTCTATCTTGGCATTGGCAATCTTTATCCCATGATGAGAGATCTGCAAATTATTAAAACCGCCGATAAGTAATTTCTCCAGAAAACCTCCAGTTAGCAAACACTTGCTTTTCTCCTCACCAAACCTTTTTTTCAGATCCGCCTCTTTCCCCTGCCCTATTTGCAAAAGTACCCAGCGTTCCTGTTCGGTTAATTCCTGCGCCTCGCCGGAGTCGGTTTTAACAACTAGAGAATGAGCCTGGGTCGACAGCAAGAGAAAAAGCAAACACATAAAACCTATGGCCTTAGCGGAAAAAAAATAGTTATGGCGCCAAGTTCTTTTTGAGAGGGTGCTGATTTTCACCTGATCCTGCCTCCATAATTGACGGTCAAAAACTGATATGGCCAACTCACCAAAATAACTCTACTTTTAACGCATGATAATCTCTTGGATAAATTTACTTGACAAAAAATCAAAACCGATTAAATTTTATTTGAGGAGGTTTAGGTATGAAAAAATTCGTCCTGTTTATTATGGTGACCCTGGTCTTAACACTTACTTTAACCGCGCTGAGTTGGGGAGGCGGTGCCAATTTGGGCAATTGGTCTGTCTTTTTAGACGGTCCCCCTGCCCCTTCTGCCCCGCCGCCTCCAGGAAGTTAATTGATAGGGAGGAGAAAAATACCACTTTAATTACGATGCTCACATCGGTGAGTGGCGGAGGGGCAGGGTAAATATCCTGTCCCTCTATTTTTTTCCACTTTCGCGAGTTGCTATTTATAACTCCATTAAATTAATAACTGTTATTCTGCTTTTGCTTGCACGATATTGATATCACCACTCCAGTAGACAGTCATGATTCAAAGGCCGGATTGAAATATGCCAATTTTTTGGCGATACTTCCGCGTACTCTTTGTATCACACCTCGTGATTCTTGGGGCCTTTTATCTTGTCATTGGCTGTTATGTGGCGGCGGGAGGTTTAAACAAATCTGATCTTATTGATCTCTCAGGAAGGCCCTTTGGAGCTTCTTTTCTACCCTATTGGGTTGCCTCCAGGTTAGCCAAGGCAGGGGACCCTGCCGCGAGTTTTTCTCGGCAGGAGATTTATACGAGGGAGAAGAGGGTTATCGGCGCCGAAATCAATCCCATGGTCTGGCACTACCCCCCCACTTTCTTGCTAATGCTCCTCCCCTTTGGGTTTTTGCCTTATGCAATCTCTTTCATCTGCTGGTTAGCTGTTACGGGATCCGGGTTTGTGTATGTGGTCCGACGACTCATTCCCAAGACTCCATTAACTTGGATGGTAATGTTTTTCCCCGGCACAGTCAATAACATATTGTATGGGCAGAACGGCTTCCTTTCCGCCGCTATTTTGGGTGGCGGCCTGGTCTTGGCCGAGCGCTATCCCTTCGGCGGCGGTTGTCTCCTGGGCCTGCTCAGTTATAAACCTCAGTTAGCATGGCTAATCCCCGTGGCGCTGGCTGCGGGCAGGTATTGGAAGGCACTGCTCGGGGCGGTTATATCCGCGGTCGGTCTGGCATTGGCCAGTCTTTTGGTGCTGGGCTCCAGCGTCTGGATCGCCTTCTTCAAGAATTTGCCCCTGGCTGCCGGTCTGATGAATCGCGCTCAGCTCTGGGGAAAGATGCCGACAGTCTTTGCGGCCTCGCGGCTGAATGGGGCAAGCTCAGGATTGGCCGCAACCATGCAAACAGTTGCCATAGGCGTAATTATCTTGGCGGTTGGCTGGGTCTGGTTCCGGCGCGCTCCCTTGCCGATACGGGGGTCAGTGCTGGCCGCAGGAATTTTTCTGGCCACACCCTATGCCTTCGATTATGACCTGGCCATCCTCGCCCTGCCCTTTACCTGGCTTGGTTGGGAGGCTTATACACATGGCTCGAATTTCCAAGAAGCATTCCTGTTGCTCGTTTGGGCCCTTTTAGCCTGGTCCACTCTGGGCCCCCATTGGATACTATCTTGGGCCATGAATTTCCCATTCAAGGTGACGGCATTGGTGGCCATAGTGCTCCTGGCGGTTTATCGGGCAGCCAGGCCTTTGTCGGATCCATCTGCAACAGCTTAATCGGCCAATCGTGGTGTCTTCCCTGATTGGCCTCGAGTGGTCTCTCCATAGATCCGGCAGGACTTCAGGGCCCCCTCCAAGCGGCCAGCGAGGTGGGAATGGCAACCGATCACGACTTCCACCCCCTCGTTTTTTTCCCCTCAAGGCACCTACTTCCTCATGGTGCGCCCTCTTAACAATCTGTTCACATCTTTGGGTTAATCTGGATATTAACGGGAGCATGGTTCTAGCCTTCAGAGCCCCAAAGAGGGTCTTCCTGGTTTTTCCTTAACTCCGCCCCGGCCATATCTTCTGCTATTTTCCCACTAAGTAAGGGAAAACCCGAAGCAATATGGGAACGCCACCTACCCAGCGGGAAAAGTCATCTAGGAATCGGCGACTAGAAGAGTGAGTGGCTTAAATGAAAGCCCCTTTACCATTAGAGAAAAATTCCAGTTTCCAGGAATTTGTTCTATGATGGTCAAGGTGAGAGGACAGGCTTCAAAACCAGAAAACCGGGGGATTTCCACGGTCTGAGAAGACCCCAAACCATTTTTGGACTGGGTTGCCGGGCTTGCGCAAAATTTGGTAGTAATAATGCAGTTAAGGGGGTAAGCGGCAGCCCCCCGGGGGCAACTTTTGGTCCCATTCCCATATAATTGCGGCAAATGAGTCAAGCGATGCGAACTATCAGGTTCCTTTTGTTGCTTCTGCTGAGCCTCACCGTGACCTGTACCTGGGCGGATATACTTCCCGTACCGCGGGGGGGACAGAGACCCTTTGAGCCCCAAAATCCGAACCTGCCGCCGCAACCGCCGGAGAAAAACCTGTTGGGAACTCCGCTCAATGGGAAAGTGCCCGAGGCCCCAACTGCCGGGAATCCGCCGGCGACCGCCTTGGAACCCGGGGTCGCGCTGGAGGCGGCCAAGGTGCAGATACGTATAAAGAAAGAAGCCGCCGCCGGAACGGGTGGGAAAATTTCACGGCTGGTCGCCTTGGTCAAAGGCGAATTCGACCTGGTCTGTTCCGCAGTGCCCCAGGGCAAGGACCTTGACGTGTTCTTTCCCCTGGCTTATGAGGACGAAGGGCCCCCCGAGACACTGCGTTTCGCGGTCGCCATCGATGGCAAACCGGCTGCGCAGGTAAAAAAAGATAATTTGTCGGTAATGGAGGAGAACAATAGACCGCGTACCCTGTGGGGCTATGCCTGGCGCCTGGCGGGTCTCCGTGGCGGGGCCAAGCGGCGGATCATTGTGCAGTATGCCATTGTCCTGCCACAGAAAGAAGGCCAGGCGCAGTTCGTTTATTTCCTGCGCTCAGGCTCCCGTTGGGATGGACCCATCGGCAAGGAGGTAATTAACATTACGGCCGATCCGGGATTGCGCCTGAAAGTACTCAGCCCGGTGGCGCTCCAGCCCGAGCAGAGGTCCGATACTTCGCTCACCTGGAAAATCACGAACGCCAAACCGGCCGAAGACCTGCGGCTCATAATTGTGCCCGGCCCCCAACCTTGACAGGGACGTGATGGACCTGGAGGAACCCGGACTGGGCTGGAATCGCCTCGGGGCACAGGCCATCCGCGCCCTGGTGGGCAGGAGCGCCATGGGGCTGGCGTTAAGGCTCGGCCTGATCCACGCCCTGGTCGATGCCACCTGCGCGGCGATCCTCTATGCCGAGGTGGCCCTGGTTAGGCTCCCCTACACAACGCTCGTCGAGCTGGTGCTTCTCTATAACTCGCTCGCCTTCGGTTCCCAATGGCTGGTGGGCATCCTGGCCGACCTGAAGGGTGCCTACCGGTACACCGCCGTTGTGGGGACGCTGCTCATCGCGGCGGCTGCCGTTGCCGAACCGTTTAATCCATGGACGGGCGCAGCCCTGGCGGGGATCGGCAACGCCTGTTTCCATGTGGGCGCCGGGGCCGCGGTGTTGAGGCAGTCCTACGGGCGCGCCGCCGAGTCCGGCGTTTTTGTAGGCCCAGGGGCACTCGGGCTGGTCACGGGCCTCTGGCTTGGCCTCAACTCAGCTCTCTGGCGCCTGCCGTTCGTTGCCCTGCTGGTTTGCTCAAGCCTGTGGTTGCCGCGCCTCGTACCGTCAATGGCCGCTCCTGCCGGGCCGCGGCCCCGAGCTTCGGCATCCTGGCTCGCCCTCCTGGTCGCTCTGCTGCTAGGATCCGTAGCTGTCCGAGCCGCTATTGGCGGCTTGTTGAGCGGTTCCTGGCGGACTCCGGCCTTGGCCGCCTTGGCGCTGGCCGCGGCCGCCCTGGCCGGCAAATGTATCGGCGGGCTTTGGAGTGACCGCCTCGGCTGGCGAAGCTCCAGCACACTCGCCCTGCTGCTGGCCGCGCCGCTGGTGGCCGCCGGGCTGCAGCGGTTCGATACCGCCCTGACCGCCATGCTGGTCTTGCAGTTTACCATGCCGGTCACACTGGCCGCCGTCTACCTCGCTCTTCCCCGATGGCCCGGGTTGGCTTTCGGCCTCCCTTGCCTGGCGCTGCTGCTCGGCGCCCTTCCCGGCCTTACGGGTCTCCTCGACCCCGTTGCCTTTAAGCCGCTTACTGCGCCCCTGGTCATTTTCTCTGCCCTGATGGTTTTTCTGGGGTTAAGGAAACACCCGGACACCGGAAAAAATATGGGTCCGACAGGACCCGTTAGACGCCTCATGGCGGAGTAACAATTTGGGGCGCAGATCCTCCCTTCTCAGCGGGGTCCCAGCGGCCGTCGCCCGGGCTGGCCCATAGGCGCTGAGGCTCTCATCTCCATGAACTGGCAGCGGTTGTCTGGCGGGAGTGGTCATAACTGCGTCCTCCTTTTCATGACTGTGTCTTCCCGCCAATTTAACAGTCCGTTCCTCGCGCCAGAAGTATGGCAATAGATCGGGGGCTCAGGTGGTAAGTCTGTGGATCTTCACATAGCGGTTCCTCGCCCGCGGCAAACAGATCCTGGGGCCCTTCGTGAGAGGTGTCAACAGCTAAATGCCACCGAGCCTCCGGCAGTAAAGGGGGCAAATCGAAATCGACCGCATCGGCGCCAGCATTGAACATCAAGAAAAGGGCGCACTGCTCATCTTCATTGATCTGACAGGCAAACTGTTTTTCTTTGGGGCCGGTCCAGTTGGGCAATCCTCCTTGCGAGCCAAACCAACGGATCTCGGCGTCCGTGTAGAATTGCTCCTTACTCAGAACCGGATGCGCTCGCCGAAAGGCGATCAGGCCACGGGTGAAGCGGAAAATTTCTCCGTGCCGTTCCAGACGGCTCCAGTCATGCCAGCTCGTTTCGTTGTCCTGGCAGTAGGCGTTGTTGTTGCCGCC
>JBAVAG010000037.1:0-29848 GCA_049585595.1 Desulfobaccales bacterium | reverse complement strand
GTCTTAATTAGCGGCTTCCTCCGGACGCAGGAACGAGAGGCTGTAATCTTCCTTCTGGAAGGCCAGGAGGCAGCGTTCCAGGACGGTCTCGGAAGACAGGGCCAGATCGAGCTGGCGGCAGAAGGCTATGAGCAGGCCGGCCAGCTCCAGGGTTTCTTCGGTTTCCAGGAGGGAATACTTCACCAGGCGGCCCTGCACCAGGTCGCCCTTGGCCTGGGCCTTAAAGCCCAGGTCGTCCAGGATCCTTTTCAGGAGCCGGGCCCGGCGCTCCCGGCGGTCCACCGCGGCGGCCCCGCCCTTGAACTGGAAGCTGATGTAGTTGTCGTTGCGCTCTTCGGAGATATAGGCGTCCACCATTCCGAAGTGGTAGCCCAGGCGGGAGTTGAAGTTGAGGTAGGAGTCGGTGATGATGGCGAAACTCTTGCCCCCCAGACCCCGTTCCCCTTTGTTTATATCGTACATGGTATTGGCGAACACCGAAATGAAGCCCTTCATGTCCTGGGCAACCTGCCCGGACCAGCTCACATTGGGATGGTGGAAGCCCCTGAGTAGGGCCAGGAAGGGCCGGGAGATGATATCGTCCTCGTGCACCTGGGCCTGGCCGCTCACCTTCAGGCCGCCGCCCAGGTCCAGGATGAACAGGTTGAGGGGCAGGTCGCTGACCAGGCGGCTGACGCGGCCCGAATCCAATACCCGCTCCACGTCCGGGTTGAACATGGCGTCCATGGCCTTTTCATGGCAGAAGCGGGTGAGGTCGTGCAGGGTCCGGCAATTGCGCGCCAGGAAATCCGGGTTCTCCGGGTCCAGGAGGTTGAGGGGGTTGGTCATCTTCAGGATGCGCCCCAGTTTCTGAAAGACCGGGGAGGTGCGCAGGTCTTCGGGGGTTTCCGGTTGCCGCCCCAGCAATTCGGTGACAATGCCGGGATAGACCCGGGCCGCATCCGCGTCCACGGTGACGATCTGGCCGGGGCGCAGCACCCGGGTGGCGCTGCCCACGTCCACCAGGGTGGGAATGCGGAATTCCCGGGCCACGATGGTCATATGGTCCGTGGGGCTGCCCACTTCGGTAATGATGGCGGCGATGCGGTCCATGGCCAGGACCAGGCGGGCCGAGGGCTGGCGGGCCACCACCACTGCGCCCGGGGGGATGTCGGCCACCTCTCCGTCGTGCAGGAAGAGGTGGACCCGGCCAGCCGCGGCGCCGCCCACCGCCCGGACTCCGAAGCTGAGGAGCGGCGGGGTCGCCGGTTCCGCCGGACGCTCCCGGAGGGCGGCGGCGAATCGAGGGGTGCTCACCCTGAGGGGCCTGGACTGGAGGATCACCAGGTTGCCGGCCTCGCCCAAGGCCCATTCAATGTCCTGGGGGCCACCGAAATGGTTTTCCAGGGTGAGGGCGGTCTCTGCCAGGGTTCGGGCCTGAAGATCGGTCAAGGAAGGGGAACTGCCCTGTTTCGGAGGCAGGGCCTCGGCCGCCACCCCGCCTCCGGGCTGGCAGACCAGGGCCGCGGGCTTCTCCGTGACCCGCCGCTCTTTGATGGGGTGGCCCTCTTTGCGGGACACCACGTAAAGATCCGGGGAGATGGCGCCATCCACCGCGTACGGGCCCAGGCCCCAGACCGAGGTGATTAAGACGCGGTCCGCCTCCGGGGCCTGGGGGTCTCGGGAGAACATTACCCCGCTGGCCCGGGCCGGCACCATGGCCAGGACGCCCACCGCCATGGGAAGTTCCGAGGCGGAGAAGTGCTGGTATTTCCAATAAAAGATGGCCCGGGAGGTGAACTTGCTGGCGACGATCCGTTTGTAATGTTCCGGCAGCCCGGCGGCTGCCACGTTGAGCAGGGTGGCGAACTGGCCGGCAAAGGAGAATTCGCTGTCCTCCCCCACGGCGCTGGAGCGCACTGCCAGCCAGGGGGACGGCAGGCCTTGGACCGCCTGCTTGAGCGCCTCCTCCAGGTCCGGGGGCAGCGGCGCCCGGAGGATCAGCTCCTGGATCTCCAGGCTGATGGCCTCCAGGCTTTCCAGGTCGTGGACGGAAGCCCGGGACAGCATGGCGGAAAGGGAGCCGGAGAGCTGGGCCCCCTCCAGGAAGCGCTTGTAGGCCATGGCGGTGATGGCGAATCCCTGGGGCACCGGCAGGCCGATGCGGTTGCCGATCTCCCCCAGGTTGGCCATCTTGCTGCCCACCGCGGGCGCCAGTTCCCGGTTCAGGGCCGCTAAGGGCAGGATATAAGGGGTTTCCGGGATGCTGGGGAGCGCCGTCAGCTCGGCGCCGATTTCCTCCGCCAGCCGCTTATAAGTAGAGGCCAATTCCGGATGGCGGTCTCCCTCGAGCATTTGATCGAGCTCGGTCACCACCTCCCGGACGTTGTCCAGCAGGCGCTCTGTCTGGGTCTCCAGGTAGCCGGTGTCGAAGAGGAATTCCCCGGAGAGCTTTTCCTCCATATCGGCCATGATTTCCAGGGCCTGGTTGTTTCCCGTCAACAGGCGGCGGAAATGGCCGAACTGCTCCCGCAGGCGGGACATTTCGTCCACTGGCTCTTTTAGAAAGCGTCGCAGGAACTTGAACACCATTAACCCTCAGTGAGCAGTGAGCAGTGAGCAGTTAATAATTGGCTATCTACCGCCGGCGCCCCGGTTAATTTTAGCCTTATGGCCATAATTCCGAACCCGTCCTCTAATGCCGAATTATACGTGAGCATCGTCTTGTTTCCCCCAAAAGGGGAACAATCCTGAACTGCCTTTTTTCAGGCTTTTTCAAATTACAGAAAGGACGTTATTCTAGTCCAAGCTTGGGGGTAGCGGTATAAGCCGAGAACGAAAACGCAGAAACCACCGAAGCCGATGATGATGGCAAAGAGCCACAGGTACTTTTTCCTGGTGTAGGCCGAGATGGCCAGTAGGGCGATCGAAATTTCAATTGCAGTGACGCTCATGGCACTGTATAGGTGCAGGTGTTTGTGTTGGTCGCTACTGTCGTTGGAATCTTTTGCCATCTTTTCGAATTTCGTGGCCTCTTTATTTAGATCCTTTTGGTCCTTTTCGTATTTCTCGGACTTTTTCCTATACTCAGATGCGAGGGGAGGATCAGTCCTATCCTGAGCCTTAGCGCTTACGTCATACAGATGTCTTCGTATGTCCTTGGCCTGGTACCAGCTCCATCGGTCGGAAGCTATGGTTTGGTTTATGACGGCATTATTCATATCTACGATCATCTCGGCGACTTGATTTGTTTCGAACAGACCGAAAAAAGCCCCCAAGAGGGCAATAAGGGCGGCAGTCAACGCGATTTTATTGCGCCAGTTCTCGCCGGACTGGCCAGTCTCTTTGCTGTCCCATTCCCCCAGGAAATCCTTCACCTGCTCAATTATCTTCTCAATTACCTCTTTTATTGCCATCAGCACTCATGCTCACTGTGAATGTTAAACTAGGGTTGAGTTACCTGAATTTCACCAACTCCAGTCTTTGTCTTGGTGCCGTTACTCTTTTTTGGTGGTGCAGCGACCCCTCTTCGTCCGTCACCAACCGCGTGCATGAAGATTTCCCTTCACCTGACTAATTTGCGGCACAACATCAGATAGTTGGGACAAACGCAGTATAATTCTCAGGAATGCTCACGCATAATCCAGGCTAATAACCGTAAGCATTGCTTGGAGTTGGCCAACGTGGCCAAATCCATTTTAGAATCCGGTTTTCAGTTTTCGGTAACACCTCGCGGGGATCGGCATGGGTCTCATCCAGGTACTCATAAATATAAGGAATCAATTGGGCGGCGAGTCCTGGCCAGCTCATCCGTCCCGGACGCCTCCTCCGGGGAGGCGCAGCCGGCGCCGAGGGGTAATCGCCTTTGCCCCTTATCCTGCCTTGAGCGCCCCTTCATTGCGCCCCCTCTTACTGCTCACTGCTTACTGCTCACCGCTCACTGCTTACTGGTCGGTACCCGCTGACCGCTGGTTCTTCAACGCCTGCAGTTCCTCCTGCATCCGCCTCCACTCCAGGGCCCGCCGGATGGTGATGAGGATGGTCTCCTTGCGGAAGGGCTTGGTAATGAAATCGTAGGCCCCTTTCTGGACGGCCTCCTCCGCGGTCTCTATGGTGCCGTAGGCGGTGATGATGATGATGGGCAGGGTCTGGTCGATTTTCCTGATGATCTCGATGAGGTCCATACCGTCCACCAGGGGCATCTTCAGGTCGGAGATCACCACGTGGTAGCGGTCCGCCTGGAGCAGTTTGCTCACCTCCAGGGGGTTGTTGGTGGTGGCCACCTCGTACCCGGTCTTATCCATCAAAATGGTCTTCAATAACCTGAGCATATTGGGTTCGTCGTCCACCACTAATATCCGTTCCGGCATATGTCCTCCTGGGGGTTGTGGCCTAAACCAAGATTATTGGGTGCCGCCGCTTCTCCTATCCCGTTTCCGCTGCCGCGGTCCCTCCCCGGCTTCCTGCTCCGCGGCGATGGGCAGGTAAACGGTGAAGGTGGTCCCGTGTTTTTCAGGATATTCATCTGCCGGGAAGGAGGTAAAGATGATGTCGCCTCCGAATTTGGTGATGATGCCGTGGCTCAGGGACAGGCCCAGACCGGTGCCTTCGCCGGTCCTTTTGGTGGTGAAGAAGGGGTCAAAGATCTTGGGCTGGGCCTCCCGGGGGATGCCGTTGCCGGTGTCGCTGAATTCGATAGCCACCCTTTTCCCGTCCGGGGCCAGCTTGGTCTCCACCTTCAGCACCCCCCCGCCCTTCATGGCGTCCCGGGCGTTGTTGATCAGGTTGATGAAAACCTGTTGCAGCTCCTGGGGATCGCCCGCGGCCATGGGCAGGTCCGGGGTGAAGTTGGAATCGAGGCGAATCTTTTTGGTCAACAGGGTGTTTTTCACCACCGCCAGGGTCTTATCCAGGATCCGGTTGAGGTCCGCCACGTTCTCGGTGCGCTCCGGGGCCCGGGCAAAGGTGAGGAGATTCTCGACGATCTTCTTGCAGCGCAGCCCCTCCTCCTCGATAACCTCCAGGGTTTTGTGGATGACGGGCAGCTCCCCGGTCTGCTCCAGCAGGTGCTCGGTAAACCCGAGGATCACGGTCATGGGATTGTTGATTTCATGGGCCACCCCGGCGGCCAGGGTGCCGATGGAGGCCAGCTTCTCCATGTTGATCAGGCGGTCTTCCATCGATTTGCGGTTGGTGATGTTTCGGGAGATGATCTCGAAGGCGAAGATCTGCCCCGCCTCATCCCTGATCCCCACGACGTTGGTGGAGAACCAGAACTCCTTGGGGCCGATGGCCACCTCGTGGCGGAGGCTGGTGCTCCGGCCGGTCGGTTTCGTTTTCTGCAGCCACTCCATATGGAAGTCTGCCGATTTTTGGGAAAAGACCTCGTAGAGGCTGCGGCCCAGGAAGTCTTCGGCGCGGCCCTCCGCCGCATCTGGGGCCGGTTTTCCGGCGGCGTGGGCCAGGGCGGTGGCGAAGAGGTCGGCGGCGTAGCGGTTGATGGAGAGGATCCGGCCCTGTTCGTCCACGGTGTAGATGAGGTCGGCGGCATTTTCCACCAGGCCCTGGTAGCGGGCCTCGGACTTCTGCAATTTCTCTTTCTGGCGGCTGACCTCCTGCTCCAGGTTATCGGAAAATTGCCGCTCATAACGGAAGTTCAACAGGAAGATGGTGCTGGAGATGACCAACAGGCCGATAAGCACCTGCATGAGGAACTGGCGCATATAGAGAGAATGGACCGCGCCCTCCACTTCGCTGGCCGGGGCCACCACCGCCACCGCCCAGATGGGCGCCGGGTTGGCGGTGGGCCCCGAGGCCGGGTCTGCCAGTCTCACCGGCGCATAGGCGATGAGTTTCCGGATCTCGCCGGTGAGACCGCGATGCCAGCCGGAGATGTAAGTGCCCCAGCCTTCCTGTCCCTTCAGCATCTTCTCCTTCTGAATCCGGTTGATGGCGTCAAAGGAGATGGCGGGCGCCCGTTGCTTGCGGACGGTGAAGGCGTTCTTGCCGACGAAGTCGCGTTCCGGATGGCTTAAAAAAGTCCCCTGGCTGTCCATGACCCAGGCATAGCCGGTCTTGCCGCTCCTGATCTGCCGGGTAAACTTGTCGGCCAGGCGCTGGGCGTCGATATAAAAGACCAGAACCCCGGCGAAGACTCCGGAGGGGTGGGGATGGTCCTCGTCCACCGATACCTCGTAGGTGGGCACGGCCATTACCGAGATGAGGCGTCCCGCGTAATCGGCGACCTGGGTGGACACCGGGCTTACGTAGACCCGGTCCCGGTTTTCCGGGTTGCCGGCCCAATCCAGGTAAGGGGCGTCCTTAAAAGAGCCGCTGGCGATCCGATCCAGACCCCGGCCTGCCACCAGGTAGGCCTGGCGGTCCTTGGCGTCGATGCGGATAACCGCCACCACCCCTTCCTCCCGGACGCTGGCCAGGGTGGCCCGCATGCGGTTGGCCCAGGTGAGGGGTTCCAGGTACTGAACGGCAGGGGAGTAGTTAAGGGTGTTCAACTCCCGTTTCAGGAAGTTGACGTCCTGTTCCAGGAGGCTGGCGGTGTGCCGGGCCAGCACCAGTTGCTGCTGGTTGAAGTCCTCCTTGACGATATCCTGCATCTGCCTGGCGCTCATGATCCCCAGATAGATGCTGATCCCCAGGAGGGCGACGTTCAGCGCCAGCAGCAGGGCCAGGGCGTGCCGGGTGATGAGGAAGGGGAAGCGCCGCATGTGGCCGTCATCCTCAGGTGTGAGAAGGCAGCCGGACCCAATGGTCCAGCGCCGGGACCAATTGCCATTTATGCTTAAATTTTAGCTTAATCCGGGATATCCGGCAAGCAAACCTGGTCGAGATTCCCGGGAGTCAGGAGGCGGGGTGGGCGCCGGGTTCACCTGCGAACCGGTAATTTCCCGCCAGGAAGGCCTCGACGTACCAGTCAACTTGGTCACCAGCCGTCATGATCATATCCCGCTGACGGGCGCAGCCCATGAGCCGGCCCACCAGATCGAGTTTTTCTTCCATGAGGGGACGGGGATACTTCCAGAGCTTGGCGACTACCAGGTCTCCGGTGACTTCCACCTGAAAATCGAGCCGGGCCATAACCGCGCCCAGAAATTGGGCCCGCCGCCCTCGCCGGGCCTGGTCCGCGGCGCCCCCCTGGAACCGGAAACTGATGTAGTTGTCGTTGCGCACCTCGCTGATAAAGGCGTTCAGGGTGGCGAAGTGATAGCCCAGGCGGGAGTTGTAATTGAGATAGTTCCGGGAAATAATGGCCAGGGTCCGGGCCCAGAAATCGGGCATGGGGCCGGCCAGGGAACGGGAGACTACGGAATAGAGTCCCTTCACATCGATGGGGATGGGTCCGGCCCAGGAAATTCCGGGATAGCTGATTCCCCGCCACAGGGCCTTCATGGGGATGGAGGTGATGGCGTCGGGAGTAACGAACCTGACCCGCGGGTCTGCGTCAATGCCGCCCCCCAGATCGATCAAATGAAGATTCAAGGGGATGGTGGTTTTGAGTTGGACCATGTGCGCCTGGTCCGGGCCGACGCGTTCCCCCAGATCAAACATTTCGGTTATGGCCATCTGATGGGCGAAGCGGGCGATGTCGTGGAGGGTCTTACAGGATGCGGGCGTAAAGTTGCTCAACGTCGGGTCGGTTAAATTAAGCGGGGTTATCCAGCGCAAGACTCGGCGCAAGGTGGCATAGATCGGGGTTTCAGCCAGCAGGGAAGACTTTTCTTTTTTGGCGGCCAACAGCGCATCCACCCGCCCCTGGTACACCCGCAAGTGATCGGCGTCCACGGTGACTTCCTGCCCGTTTTGCAAGACCTGGGTGGCCTTTTCCGTATCCACCAGAGCCGGGACCTTGAATTCCCGGGCCAGGATGGCCAGGTGCGAAGTGGCGCTGCCGATGTCCACGACCAAGGCGGAGGCTTTATGGAGCACAACGCCGTAGTTGGAGGAAGTGTGGGCGGCCACCAGCACCGCCCCTTCGGGAAAGCGGGCCAGATCTTCATCCCGGCGGACGATGAAAACCGGGCCGGCAGCCACGCCGAAGCAGGCCGCGCTGCCGTGGTCGATCAAGACGGGGTGGCTCTCCTGAATCGCGGGCGAAAGCCTGGGCTCGCCTTCAGGCTCAAGCAACGTTAAGGGGCGGGATTGCAGGAGCAGTAACCGTCCCTCCCTATCCACGGCAAATTCGATATCCTGGGGTCCCCCGAAATATTCTTCCAGTTGCGCCCCGTAGCTTCCCACCTGCAGCAGTTCCTCCGTGGTCAGGGCCGGTTGGCGATGGTCCGCGGCCGGTACCGCTTCCGAGGTTAGCCCCCCTTTATCGGGGGCGGCGATCAGACGGACGGGTTTGTTGCCGAGGCGCCGCTCTAAAATCTTAATTTGCGGTTTCTTGGCGAGGGTAAAGTGGTCCGGGGTCAAGGCGCCTTCTACCACCGAAGGCCCCAAACCCCAGGCTGCGTCCAGGACCATGGCATCTGCCCGCCCACCCAGGGGGTCCACCGTGAACAGGACGCCGCTGGCCCGGGCCGGCACCATGGCCAGACAACCCACACTCATGGCCAACTCCTGGCGGAGCAACCCTTTCTCGTGCAGATACACCAGGGCGGAAGGAGAGAATTGACTGGCCAGCACCTTGAGATAATTAGGAAAGAATTCGGGGGCGGGTACATTCAAGAGCGTCAGGAATTGCCCGGCAAAAGAAAGCTCCTGGTCTTCATATAAACCGCTGCTCCTGAGGGCCAGTTGAGGTTCGTAACCCAGTCTGCCCGCCAACTGGAGATACTGTTCATGCACTGCCCCGGAGAGTGCCGCAGGGATTTCCGCCGCCAGCACCAAGACCCGCAGCCGCCGGCTTTGGCCCAACAAATGCGCGACATTATCTACCTCCACTTTTTGGAGAATCTGGCCCAGCCGTTCGGCTAATTGATTTTCGGCCAGAACCAAATGGTAGGCCTCGGTGGTTAGCACAAACCCATCCGGAGTCGGCAGGTGCAAGCGGTTTTTGATCTCACCCAGGTTGGCGTTTTTCCCGCCCACGGCCATCAGCAGCCTCCGGTCGACCTGGCTCAAGGGAAGCACGAGCGCTATTTTCTCATGGGAAGCTGTTCCAGCCTGGATTTCTTCCTCTATCCGGTTTTTTATATTTGCCAAAACGGGGACCAATTCAGCATAACGATTGTCCCCCAGTGCATTTAATTGCTCGATGAGAGTCTGACAGGCTTGGAAAATCATCTCAGTTCGAGAACGGATGTATTCCATATCGAAAACGAAGTCGCCTGCCAATTTGGCGTCCATCCGCGACATAATCCGGAGAGCGGCGTTGTTGGCGTCCAGCAGATCCTTGAAGGATTCGTGCTTCTTTTTCAAATAATTTTCCCACCCCTCGGGTGGGACCGATCTTTTCCTTTTTAAAAAATCGAATATTTTCAAAATATTACCCAATAAGAAGCTGGCTGCTGGACGGATCAGGCCGAAGGTTGGGCGTTGCGCCATCGCAAGGCCTTCTCCACTGTCGTCAAGATCTGCTCTTTGCGGAAGGGTTTGGTGATGTAGTCAAAGGCGTTATAACGCATCGCTTCCACTGCCGACTCCACCGTTCCGAAGGCGGTGATGATAATTAACGCCAGGTTCGGGTCGAGTTCTTTGGCCATCTTTAATAACTCGATGCCTCCGATCTGCGGCATTCTCAAATCACTGATCAAGAGATCGGCATGATTTTCCCGGCACCAGTCCAGGGCCTGGTTGGGGTCACTGGTGGTAAGCACCTGATAATCCGTTTTTTCCGTAAGGATGATTTTTAGCAACATCAGCATATCCGGTTCGTCATCCACGATCACGATAGTCCCCGGCATTTTGACGCTCCTTTCAACAGGTGTGCTGAATTCGTGTAAAAAATGGTCTCAAAGGCATTAATTCAAGCTGGGTCGAGGCCTGCTTTTTGGGGATGTGTTGGCTTAGAGAATGAAAGAACCTACTGAGTTGAGACCTTCGCTTCGTTGGGATGTTACCTCAACACCTTCCAGAACATGGTGATGATAATGGCACAAATAATACCGGCAAACAAGAGCTGGAGCCGGTGGCCGGGCAGTTTTTTCCGCAGCCAGCCCCCGCATTGGTAGCCTGGAACCGTGGTGACCAACAGAATTACCATCAGCAGCAGCTCGACATTTCCTTTGACACTGTGGGTGAAGGCTCCGTACAAAGCCAGGACCAGGTAATTAAGGAGATTGGTGTCTATGGAGACCACGGTGGGGATGCCCAGGATGTAAATCAAGGCCGGCATGCGAATGAAACTGCCGCTCACCCCCAATAATCCGGTTAACAGGCCGGTGACGGCGCCAACCCCCAGGATCACCCATAAAGAGACGGCCTCAACCCCGGACATCGGCAGCGATACCAGCGGCGGCAGGGCTACCCGCTGCAGCCGGGTGGCCATGGCCAGCGGGGGAACCCCCGGAGCGCCCTCAGAGAATTCAGCCTGGTGGACGCTCCTGGCTTCCCGATAAACCTGACTGCCGATCCAGGCCAGCAAGCCGCCGTAAACCAAAGTCATGACCAGTTGCAGCAGGCTGATTTTTCGGCCCCACAGGGTGATACCCCCGGCATAAGTGAGATACTTAAGCAGTTGGGCGCCTATTTCCAAGCCGATGATACCTCCCAGGATCAGGAGAATCCCCAGCTTATAATCGATGTACCCGAGACCCCGTTGCCTTAAATTGGCGATGGCGGCGGTGCCCACCATCGTGGAAAGTTCAGTCCCCACGGCCACGTTGTAAGGGATGTGGCCCACGAGGTTGAGCAACGGCGCCATTAAGAAACCGCTGGCGCCCCCGAAGAAGCCGCCTAACAAACCCAAACAGAGGCCCAAGACGATCAAGGCAGCCAGGCTGACGGCAAGGTCGCCATTGGTCTGGATCGCATAAAACCAGCCGTGCACAGGCTCAGCCAGACGGCCTAGATCAGGATTAAGAATTTTCTGCCAATAGGAGGCAATAGGGAGGGTGATGGCCATGAATAAGTCCGGGAAGGGAGGCTAAACGTCGCCTCCGCCAAGTTTGACGCCGAAGATATTTTCGATGCTCTTGAGGATCAAGGCCAGAATGAGTCCGATGACCAGCGGCGCCAACAGGGCCAGGGCCACGTAAGGCCAGTGGGGAGCAAAAAGCTTCCCGGCCGGCGCGGCGCTTTGAGAAATTGCCGTCAACCACTGCCAAAAGGTCATGATTTCACCAGGGAAAATGGATAAAGGCACCTTTCCATTAATAGATAAAGACAATCCTTCTGTCAAGGAATAGGAATTTTGGGTAGTGACTCATTTTGATTCAAAATGAGTCACTACCGAATTTACGGGAAAATTTAATTTTAGTGGAGTGCTATCATGGTTATAATAAAAAGATTCGGCTTCAAGAATAGAAACTTTGGGGGGATTTTTTCCGGGCAAGAGGTCCCAAATCCTTTTTTGGACCGCATGGGTAATAATGGTCATATCCCAGGCTGCCACTCGCTGAAGGATTCTGCCCGGCGCTCAGACAGGGCAGGCAGCAGCACCCCGCCGTTCCCCGGCATCAGCCAACCCGGTTATCGTCGGTTGATCCCCGCAAAGTGGGCACGCCTGGTTCTTCCTGACCTGAAACACCCGATAGTCCGTCTCGAGGGCGTCATACACCAGGAAACGGCCGATCAGAGGGTTTCCGATCCCCAAAATGAGCTTGAGTACCTCCGTGGCCTGGACCAGGCCAATCTGCCCGGGCACCACGCCCAGGACACCTACCTCGCTTCAGGTTGGGACGAACTCATCACTCGGCGGGGTCGGCATCAGACAGCGGAGGCAAGGCCCTCCGACTGCCGGGTGAAAGACACTCGCCTGTCCCTCGAAACGGGTAGCGCCTCCCCATACGTAAGGCTTGCCGGCAAAGAAACAGGCATCGTTCAGCAGGTACTTGGTGGCGAAATTATCCGACCCATCGAGGACAAGGTCGAACTGCCGGACCAGGTCGAGGGCATTTCCCGGGACGATGCGCTCATTGATGGCCATCACATTAATTTCGGGATTGAGCCGGTTCAGCGTCTCCCGGGCGGAGTCCACCTTTGGTTTTCGCACGTTGGCGTAGGCATGCAGCACCTGCCGATTGAGGTTCGACACGGCGACCCGGTCATAATCGACGATGGCCAGGGTTCCCACTCCCGCGGCGGCCAGATAGATACCAGCCGGGCTCCCCAGGCCCCCGGCACCCACGAGCAGCACCTGGGCGTCAAGCAGCTTCTTCTGTCCCTCAACGCCGACCTCTCTCAATATGATCTGGCGGCTATAGTGGTTGAGCTGCTCTTTTGTGAGCAGGCTGTCCGCCTCTACCTCGTATCCCGCCTCCATCCAGGCCTTAAAGCCTCCAGCCAGCCCCCGGACATCCTTGTAGCCCATGTCCTTCAGAGTGAGGGCGGTAAACCGGGAGCGCACGCCTTCGCTGCAATAAAGAAGGACCGGCACCTCTTTGTCAGGCAAGAGGTGACGGGCAGACATCTCAACCTCGTCTCCCCTGATGAAAACCGAGCCCTTGATGTAGCCCAGGGCAACTTGCTCCGGTTCCCGGATGTCGAGAAATACGATCGGGGCTTCACCCGCGAGGAGACAGTGCGCCTCAGCGACCGTGACCTCCTTGACTTCAGCCCTGGCCTCTTCGATTAATCCTCGCTCTGGTTTGTCCTCCATCTCCCTCCCCTCAGCCGCTGGCAACCAGGGCATGAAGGGGACGGCATCCCCCGCAGCGATTGCCTTGCTGTCGATCTCTTCCCATGCCCCGGTCTTCCGTTGTTATAGATCTGGATATCATTGTCGCTGATGCCGTTCCTCCCGGATGACTCTTTGAACCGCTCACCTTCCCGCACAGCTCGCTCGCGAGGTCAGACAGGGTTTCTGGCTCCCTCAAAGGGCGTTATCAGACGCGATAAGGCCCAGGACCTCGTTCATACTGCCGGGGCGGTATCCGGCAAGGTCTACAGTCACATAGGTAAAGCCTAACTTCCGGAGGTGGATAACAATACCTTCGCGCAAGTTCGCAAAGATCAGGGAGATGTCTCCGGGGGCTACTTCGATCCGAGCCATCTCTCCGTGATGGCGGACCCGGCACTGGCCGATGCCAACGCTGCGCAGGTAACCTTCAGCCAACTCGATTTGCCGTAACTTCTCCAGGGTAATCACACTGTTGTAAGGGATGCGGCTGGCGAGGCAGGCGGACGCCGGTTTGTCCCATGTTGGCAGGCCCCGCATTTTTGAGAGTACCCTTATTTCCATTTTCTTAAGCCCGGCTTCGAGTAAGGGGGAAATTACCCCAAGCTCGGTGGCCGACCGACAGCCAGGGCGGTAATCGTCAAGGTCATCCGCGTTGGTGCCCACCAAGACATGCAGCAAGCCTTCCTCAGCGGCGATTGTTCGCCCGCCACAATCTCCTCCGCCTTGGCGATGGCCCCGGGCATGCCTTGCGCGCCCGCGGTGAGGATGAGTTCCGCGCCGAAGACGCGCAGCATCTTGCGCCGCTCCATGGACATGGTTTCCGGCATGGTCAGGAGGACCGGATAGCCCCGGGCGGCGCAGACAAAAGCCAGGGAAATGCCGGTGTTGCCGCTGGTGGGTTCCACCACGGTGACTTCCCTGGAGCCGGGCCTAAGCTTCCCTTCCTGTTCCGCGGCCCAAATCATGGAGGCGCCGATGCGACACTTCACTGAATAAGCCGGGTTGCGGCCCTCGATCTTTGCCAAGATCGTCCCGGGAAGTCCCTGGGGAATCCGGTTCAAACGCATCAACGGGGTGTTGCCGATGGTGAGACTGTTGTCGTCATAAATTCATGACATGGGTGACCTCCTGAGGTAGTTTTCGGGGGCAAACCCTTCACGATTCCAGGGCCAGGATCTCTCAGCGAGCTGGCGACTGGGACCCTCTCTCCGGATTCCAATGGCTTGTCCCTGTGGCTGAACCAAATATTATTCAAATAATATTTCCAGGGCCTGGTAGGGACAGGTCCTCAAACAAAGCTCGCAGGCGATGCACTTCTCCTTCTCAAAGCTTACGGTCATGCCGGCCCGATCGATAGCCAGGGCATGAGTGGGGCAGGCGCTTATACAAGCAGTGCACTGGTTGCACCGGTCTTCTAGCCATCTCACCTCTCCGGCCAGGGATTCGACCCTTACTCCCAATTCCTCAAGAAACTGCGTGGCCGCACCCAATTGCTCTTTATTGCCGCCGATCTCCACCACCATTCGCCCCCATTCGTTGGGACTGATGCGGGCCTGCAGAATATTGACCACCAGCCCGCCTTCCTGGATCAGCCGGTAAATGATGGGCTGGTCAATGATTTCCGGCGGGAAATTCAGCACGACTTTTTTATCGGACATGGTTGACTCCTCTTTTTTTTTCCGGATGAATTTTTCACACAGCCTCTTGCAGGGGTTCCCACGGCCGGAAATTGAGCGGTTTGAAGGCGTAACCGGAATCCGGAGCCGGCAGGGGGGCCAGGGGTTCGCTCAACAGGAAGGCGCCCTCTTCGATCCACTTCTTTAAAGTCAGGGCGACTTCCCTGGCCCTGGCGTAGGAAGAGAGGCCCGCAGTTATCACTTTCTGGCCGTTAACGGTAATTTTCCCGGATTTGAGCTGCGCCACTGTAACTTCGGCCAGCACCTGCGGCTTGCAGTTCGGGTAGGCTTCACCGTAGTCCACCACCGGACCGATGATTTCTTCGTCGCTCACTGATGCGAATCTCAGAACCTCCTCATCCAGGATGGGTATAGGAACGCCTAACCCTATGGTCAAGGTCACGCCATAGCCCCTGAATGACGCCCCCCGGAGCCATCGGGGGCTCATCTTTTTCAGGTCCCCCCAAACGGTCAGAGTGCCGGCCGGTCTGGTGGGCACGCCCTGTTCGGTACGGGGCACCCCGGGATTATGCTGAGTGCCGTGGCTCACTACATACCCCTGACCTCCCCCCAGGAAGATCCGGGTCCCTGTCCCGATGGTGCGATAGAGCGGGTCGTTGAGGAGCGGGCTCAGCTGGCCCGCAGTGCAATAGTTGGCATTGCGCATCTTGGGCTGAAGCACCCCCATGTATGTATAGATGACCCGGTCCGAGAGATTCACCGCCACGTTGTAATTCTGGTAGGCATTCCTCATATTAAAGAGGGCCGCTTCATTGAGGTCTTGCAGCCGGATCCAGGTATCCAGGGTTTTTCCTGGATAGCAGTCGGTGCCATAAGTGGAGACCTTCAACCGGACATCTTTGCCGGCCACCAGATCCTCGATGACGTGCGCTCCCCCATAAGAGAATTTGCCGGGAAAGATCTTGTTGCGAGGGTCATCCTCAGGCAAGGCGGTGGCCCCCACCATCAGGTCCACCGCGGCAAAGCCGGCATAGGCCGGGACTTCGTTTACGGTAACAGTGCCGCCGCCCATCTTGATCCTGGGATTGGCGTGACCGACATTGAAATAGGCCCCCGAGGAACACATGGGACCAAAGGTCCCCGTAGTGACCACATCGACCAAGGTGGCCGCCTTTTTAAGTCCCTTTTCCTTGACCATGCCGATAATTTCCTCGGCAGTGTAAACCACGGCTTTCCCTTGCCTGATCTTGTCGTTGATCTCTTGAATTGTCTTGGACATGATACCCTCCTTCTGGTATTTTTCAGGCTGGCCAGGTAAATCGGAGGCCGACCCGCCGCTTCGCTTTTCAGGTTATTGGTTCAAAAAAATAAAAAAAACCCACTCACCATGACCTCTCATGGTAGTGGGCGTCCCGATATGTAAATAGATTTTAAGAGTTATAAAATTTACATAAGCGGACCTCCCCTACCCTGGAGGCCAGGCATGCCCATACAACACATCATGGGGATGAAGTATTCTTTTGCAACTTTTTTCAGATTGACTGGGTTTCTCATATTCTGCTTTGTGTAAGCGCGATGGGTTAGCTGCCCCCTCGCCGAACATCCATTGTACAGATCGCATGGAGGGTTAAGGACAGACAGGGCGGCCGCCAGTTCCGGGATGTCGGCCCAGGCAGCGAGCGCTGTCTCTCCAAAGAGTTGCGGCCCTCTTCTCAGCCTCCCCCTACTGCCGGGAACAAGGCCACCCGTTCGTTACCTTCGAGCGCGGTTTCCCAAGGGACAGCCACGCCGTTCACGAAAGTAAGCTTGACTTCTTCTCCGGGGATGCGAAGCAGTTGGGTGAGGTCACGGACCGTGGTGCCAAACTTGACATCCACCTCATACCCGGTTTCGGTGTTGTATGCCGTCGAGTATCTTCTCAAGTTCATAGCCAGAAACACCTGAAGGGCCATGATCGTTTCCTTCCTGATCAAGCTCGGTCTTGGACTTCGGTGCGGCAAAGCGCCGGTGCGCCGCTTCCTTATCAAAACCCGATAAATATATTTTGTTTATATATACCAATTTCATATATATTCGCCAAGAAAAAAATACTAGACAGGAAATTTTCCGGTTTTGAGCCCGCTTTCGGGGAACTTTAAGGTCTTGCCGGCGACTCGCAATCGAAAGCTTGCCTTCGTCTTAGAAATATTTAAAGCGACTGAAATAGCTTAGGCCGAGATTATGCGGCAACTTGAGCCACTGCGGAATTTTGACAAACTGTAAAAGGATTTTCTAGGGGTTACCCTACCTGAAAAACCGGCAGGACATCTAAACTACTTATCATTTCTAATAGTTAGCTAATTACCCGCCCCGGCATAAAACTTGTATAGATAGACTCCGAATGCGGCAAAACTTTTGAGACGCCTCCTTAACCAAAACCACTCATCTAGAGGTTTAACGATTATGAAGTTTGGGAATAAGGCATTCACTATGATGCAGGCGGCGGCTGAGGCCCATGCCCGTTGGGAGCTCGAGTCTTCCCTCGAAATCCTCCAGAATCGGAAAAAGCTGCTCACCTTGCTGGCCTTTAGCCTGCCGATCGTCGGCGTTATCGGAGTCGCCTGGGCTGCGCCCGATGTCTTGGGGGGCAAGGAGGCCTATGCGCCGGCCTTTTATTCCTCTGCGGTGTTTCTGGTTTCCATTCTCATCGGTCTGGCCGCCGGTTTGATAACCGGCTGCATCGGCGCCGGCGGCGGCTTTGTCATCACTCCGGCCCTGATGAGCATGGGGGTCAAAGGGATCCTGGCGGTGGGCACCGACCTCTTCCATATCTTTGCCAAGTCGATTATGGGAACGGTGATCCATCGAAAGTTGGGCAACGTTTCCGGCACCCTGGCGATAGCCTTTGTGGTCGGCTCGACGGGCGGGGTCGTAGTCGGCGGCACTTTAAACCGGGCCATTTATGAGTTTAATCCGGTCTTGAGCGACCTCTTTATCAGCCTGGTCTATGTTTTTCTCCTGGGGTTTTTGGGAATTTACGCCATGGTGGATTTTATCAAGCTTAGCCGGGCCGGCCGGGCCACCCGGATCATAGCCCCCGGGGAGCAACAGGCAACCGCTGCCCCTGCCGTACCCACAACCGGTCTGGCTCAGAAGCTGCAATCCATCCATATTCCCCCCATGATCACCTTCGATGAGGACCTGGTTCCCGGCGGCAACCGGATTTCCGGCCTCTTCGTCGCCATCTGCGGCGCCATCGTGGGCCTGGTGGCGGCCATCATGGGAGTGGGCGGCGGCTTTTTGACCTTCCCCATGTTCGTTTACATGTTGGGCGTGTCCTCCTTCACCACGGTGGGCACCGATATCCTGCAGATTATCTATACCGGCGGGTTCGCCTCCATCTCGCAATATGCCATCTATGGTTTCATCTTCTATACCCTGGCCATGGGCTTGCTCCTGGGCTCCCTCCTGGGAATCCAGATAGGGGCGCTGACCACCAAGGTGGTTAAGGGCATGTACATCCGGGGCTTTTATGCCATAACCATCCTTGCCGGGTTCGTCAACCGGCTTTTCGCCCTGCCGAGAAAACTGGGTCAGATGGAAATTATCTCAATCCCGGCTGAAACCGCCAAGGCTTTGGATTTCCTTGGAACGATCATATTCTTTGCGATTATGGCCTGTTTCGGCTTCTGGGTGTTCTTCATGTTCTTTAAGAGGCTCGATAAATTGAGGGGGATCGAATCCCCCGGCCAACCGGGCGTGGAGGGGGCTTAAGCCATGAAACCCATGAAACTCGCTCTCGGAATCATTCTCCTGGCAGCGTTCGCAGTTATCCTGATTCTGATTTTCATGCCGATATTCGGCAACGGCCAAAATGGGCTGGCATATTCGGATAACTTCTTCAACTCCCTGGCCAAAGGCTCCAGCAATCACCTCGCCGAGATGCGGGAGCTGGCCCAAACGATGGTGGGCACCCAGTTTACCGCGGGAATCAAGATGACCAGCCCGGCCGAGGCCAAAGATACCGCGGCCCTTTACGGCCAGGCCGGAGCCCAGGCTGAGGTGGCGGGGCCGAACCTGAAAATCAGCGGCGATCTCGGCAAGATTCTGCTGCAAGCGGTGGAGGACGCCGGCGCCCTTTTCAACGAACAGGGTGGAAAACTCGAAGCGCAATACCACTATGACCCCAAAAAGGTAGTGAAAAACTGGTGGGACTCTCTTAATAAGCTGGCTGGCGCCATGACCAAGCAGAAAAAATTCAACCTGGCCAAGGTGATTGCGCAGGTCCAGAGCCAGGCACTGGAGCCCGGCTACAACTTCGCCGGCATCACCGCCTTCCAGGTGAGCGATAAAGGGTTTATGCTCGGCGCCATGCTGGTGTTTTACGTCTTCTACACCCTGTTTTATGGCTTCGGCATCTATATACTGTTCGAAGGCCTGGGCCTACAAATGGAAAAATCTGCCAAGGAAGAAGTCTGAACCGGAAAACCGGCAAGGATTTCCCTGGGAGCGGCCGGCCAGGGCCTCAAGCGCAGGAGCCCCTGGCCGGCTCCCCCTCCATATGATATGTCTCAAAATAAAAGGGCCTTAGACCTTTCGATTTCCTGTCACATCCTTGCCTCGGGAGTGTGACCTTGCCTAGCTGGCGCCGCCTTTTTCAAAGAAGCCCCTCTCAGCCGCCGGACTCCAAGCCGCTTGGCCTCAGAGAACAATATCAGCGCAAGGTGCAGCGCTATATGGGAATCGTCGCGGCAGGCAATGCCGCCCTCAGAACCCTGGCGCAATTGCAGTCAGACCTGGCGGAGGATGTCTATATCACTCCGGCGTACGTGCAGCTCCAAATCGAGATCGTCCTGGGCCATACCCGCCGGGCCGTCTCCGTATTGAACGAGTTCAGCAAAGGTAAAGACCAAGACCTGGCGGAGATTCTCAGCGCCCGGGAAAAATACCTGAGGGAGGCATTATCTCAGGCCCTCGGCGGCGAAATTCCCACAATCTCTCTCCCCTTCGAAAGACAGATGCTTCCCCAGGTGGAACTGCTGGCCAGTGGGACGGCTTATCCGGCTGAGGGCGCGGCAGGTTCCGGTCAGTTCATTATCGAGGGAGTATGGGGGTTCGGGGCTGCGGTGGGAGAAATTGAGGCGCGGCCGTGGAAATATCAATTGTCCCCGGGGAAGGGGCCGGAGATATCTCTTGCAGAGTCCGGCGTCCAGGCTTCCAGGCTTGCCTGGGACCCTCAAGATGGTTTGAGAAGGGAACCCTTGCCGGAAAACCTTCAGGGCCGGTCATGCCTTGAGGAAGAAGAGCTGAAGACCATAGGCGAATATGTGGGGTTATTGTCCTCGGAATTGCCGGGTCCTCAAAGGGTCGTCTGGGCGCTGCTGCCGGATAAAGAGATTGTCATCCTGAGGAGCGCCCTCATCGGCGAGCCTTCTGGGTCCGGCTCCCTCAGGCGTGAAGATGCGAGGGGACTGCTCATTTCCAGGGGGACGAAGATTTATCCCGGCCGGGCCTCGGGACCGGCCCTCCGGGTTGATGTTAACCAGGTGCCCGATCCCCGGGATCTGCCTCAACGGACGGTAATCCTGGCTGACAGGCCGGCGCTCTCTCTGGCGCCGCTTTTGAGCAAGGCTGCGGCCCTGGTCGTGGGCGCCGGGGAAGCCCGTAATCATCTGGCTTTTTTAGCCAGAGAGGCGCAGGTGCCCACGATCTTTCACTATGGCGGGGATGGAGCGCTTTCCCTCGTGCCGCCTGGCGCCTGGGTCGGCGTGGATGCCTCCAGCCTCATGGTCTTCGCCGCCGATCCTGAAAAGCCGTTGTCCAAAGTAGAGCCCGGCCCCAGCTCCCGGCAACCGGTGGCGCAAAAGATCCTCCAGGGGCTCAGCCCCTATCTGTTTCCCCTGGCCGCGCCGGTTTTGCCGGATAAGCCTCTCACCCCTGAAGCTTGCCGCAGCCTCCACGAAATCCTCTTCTGCGCGGCGGCGGGCCGCCTGCGGGAAATGTACGCTCTCAGCCTGCGGGCCCGGGTGACCCCCAAAGACGCCGTGAGCCTGGTAACCGGGCGCATGGTCCCGATTTTGGTAATCGATGCGGGAGGCGGGTTGTCTGAGCAAACTCCGAAGGTCGATTTCGAGGCGGTGAGATCGCTGCCCTTCCGAACCTTTCTCAACGGCCTGATGTCGATCCCCTGGCCCAAGGCCCGCCCGTTGGATGTCAAGGGGTTTATTTCGGTCATTGGCGTAACCTCGACCACTCCCCGGGCCGAGGATCAACTGCGGAAAGTCAGCTTCGCCCTCGTCTCCAAGGATTACATGAATTTCAGTCTGTGCCTGGGATACCACGCCTCCACTATCGAGGCCTTTGTCGGGGAAAATCTGGACGACAATTACATCCGTTTCCATTACCAGGGCGGCGCCGCCGCTCTGGAGCGGCGGTTGCGAAGGCTGCAGTTGATCGGCGGGATTCTCTCCCGGCTCGGTTTTACGGTGACGCTGAAAGGCGATTTGCTGGACGGGACGGCGATTGGCGATCCACTGCCGGGGCTGCTGGAAAAATTGGAAATCCTGGGGCGCCTGGAAGTTTACACCAAACAGATGGACATGGTGATGTCCGGCGATGAGCTCACCTATGGATATATCGACGATTTTTTCAAAAAGCACGTAATGGTCCGGCCTGCAATTCCTGTCGACGCCGACTCGGGCCCCATCCCAGGAGATGACTAGCGGATGAGCATTAGGAACCGCTTCCCCCTTGGCCTCCGGTTCGAATGCTCGTTGAATTAAAGTTCTCTTGCCCAGGAAAAATGTTTCCATCTTGACCAAGCCGCGGTAAATTCTGGGCAGGAAATTTTATGGTCCCGGTTAACCTCCTGCGGCGGCAAAAGAAGGCGGAGACGCCCCGGCCTCCTTCCCTGAAGGACGTCTGGCGGGGCTTTCAACTGGTTCTGGCCCTCAATCACGAGATCACGGCCCGGATGGGAGACCTGGAAGGAATGCTATCCTCCCCTGAGGGGCTGAAACTCGACTCCTGGCGTTCCCAAATCGACCTCCTGGGTAAAAACCTGGTTGAACTGGTGGCCGCCCTGCAAGGCATGTGCGGCGGGAGCGCCTCCGCCTCGTCGCCACGGTCCTGGAGAACTTGGGCTTTGAAATGGAGGTTCACGGCGACCTCATCCGGGGCCGTTATCGCAGCAGGCCAGCCGCGGCAACCGAGGGGTGTCTGGACCTGCTGGGGCGCCTCATCGCCTTCGGGCGCCAGCTGGACCTGCACAGGGAAGACGAGTCCGTGCCCGAGGTCCTGGCGCAGCGCTTCCTAGCCGGCCATTATGAGACCCCCGGTTGTCAGGAAGGGAAGGAGCCAGGAGAAATCGGGCCGCTAAAGCCCTAATTTGAGACCTCTGCGAAAGTCCCCAAATTTGTCATTCTGAGGGAGCGAAGCGAACGCAGAATCTCATATATACTAAGGAAATACGCGATCCTGCGCTTCGCTCCGGATGACTAAGTTTTTTTCCCGGAAGTCTCAAATTAGTTTTTTTTAAATTTTCCTTGCGGTCCATATGGTTAAACCCGCCCCGAGGTTTTATCTTATCGTTTAAAGAGGCGATGCCATCATGGTGGAAATTTCCTTAAACTGCCCCGGCCCCTGGGAGCGGCTGCTGGCATGCACCGACGGCTCCGAGGAAGGGCAGCATGCCGTGGCTCAGGCCCTGGCCCTGGGCCAGGCCTGCGGCGCCAAGGTCTACGCGCTCCGGGTGGTGAGGGTCATCCCGGAATTCGAGGCGGTGGCCCCGGACCTGCGGGCCGGCCTGGAAGAAGAGATCGAGCGGCAGCAGGCGGCTACGGCCGCCGCCGCTACCCGGCTGGGGGTGGAGTGGGAGTGCCGGATACTCCACTGTATCTCGCCCTTTGCCGCCATCGTGGCCGAAGCCGAAAAGATCCAGCCCCAGCTCATCATCATGGGCCGCCACGGCCGCACCGCCATGGAGCGCCTCTTCATGGGCTCGATCACCGCCCGGGTCATCGGCTTGAGTCCGATCAACGTCCTGGTGGTCCCCCGGGAGGCCTCCCTGGCCTTCCGGCGATTGCTCATCGCTTCGGATGGCTCTTCTTTCAGCGACGCGGCCGTGCTGAAGACCATCGCCATGGCGGCCCGGGCCGGCAGCGAACTCGTGGGGGTGGCGGTGGCCCGGGAAGAAGGAGAAATTGCCGAGACCCAGGAAATCCTGCAACTGATGCTCACCGCGGCGAACCGGGAAGGGGTTTCCTTCCAGGGCATCTCGCCCCAGGGACTGGCGGCCGACGAAGGCATCATCCAGGTGGCCCTGGAAAATCGGGTGGACCTGATCGTCATGGGCAGCCACGGCCGCACCGGGTTTAAGAGACTGCTCATGGGGAGCGTCACCGAGCGGGTCATCGGGCAGTCCCCCTGCCCGGTCCTGGTGGTGAAGAAGCAATGAAGGCTTGACAGCCATTTTCGTTCCCTGGGTTAACTCGGGAACGACTTGCGGACTTTTGCATCTAAGGATATTTTCATAAACCGAAAATCGAAAACCAACCATTCGGAGTCCACCATGACCAGCCCCACCCCTTTGGAGAAATTGCTGGTGTGCACCGATGGGTCCCCGGACAGCCAGGGGGCGATCACCACGGCCCTGGACCTGGCGAAAGCCGCCGGTTGCCAGGTCTTCCTGCTGCAGGTGCTCAGCTTCATCGCCTTATATGAGATGCAGGCCCCGGACCTGCTGCCGCCGCCCATGGTCAATCTGGAGTTGCAGGCGGCTCAGGAAGCCGCGGTGCGAACCCGTCTGGAGTCCTGGCGGGAGAAGGCCGCGGAGATGGGGGTGCGCCTGGAGACTCGCATCCGCACCAGCGCCTCCGCCTATGAAGGCATCCTGGAAGAGGCCGAGGCGGTCCAACCCGACTGGATCATCATGGGCCGCCACGGTCTCACCGGTCTGAGCCGGCTGCTCCTGGGCAGCGTGACTGCCCGGGTCATCGGGCACAGCCCCTTCAGCGTCCTGGTGGTTCCCAAGGGTGCGGCCCTGGAATTCAAACGGGTCCTCATCGCGGCCGACGACTCGCCCTTCAGCGCCGCGGCCTGGCAGGAGGCCCTGACCATTACCCAAAGGATGGGGAGCCAATTGACGGCCATTACCGTGGCCGCCAGCGACGGCGAGGTCAAGGCCGCCAACCGGGTAGTGGAACGGCTGGAGGCTGAAGCCCGCCTGCGGGGGGTGCCCCTTACGGCCGCGGTCCTGCCCTTGGGCCATCCCTACGAGGCCATCCTGCAGATGGCCCAGGCCAAAAAGGTGAACCTCATCGTCCTGGGAAGCCATGGCCGCACCGGCCTCCGCAGACTGCTAATGGGCTCCACCGCCGAACGGGTCATCGGCCAGGCCCCCTGCCCGGTCCTGGTGGTGAAGAAAAAGTAAAGGCGGTTTTCGGGTTTAAGCTGAAAAAACAAGGGAAGGGACATGTTGATAATGGTAGCTTGCTGATAATGGCAAGATATATTGCCGCTGTGTTATTAATTGCCCATGGAGAAGATTTTCAAAACATTAAACAAAGCCTAGGCAGACGACAAGAATATAACACTTTCAGACCCTTCAAATTTAGGCCACCGGCACCTGGTTCCACCGAGATACCCCCTCAAAGTGCCTCCACTGAGCTCCGCTGGGTTCTCTGGATTGACTTAAATCCTGTCCTAACTTAAAATTATAATCATCGGAGGCAGGCCCTTCGCCGCTTCTCTCTGCCACCAAGCTTGATGAATACCTGCGCTGCTCGATCAGGGTCCCTTGCAGCCGTGAACCCTCAGACGATCCTGCGAGAAGGCCCCTTAATGCAAGTACTTTTGATAAATCCTAAATTTCCCCATTCCTATTGGAGTTTCGAGGAAACCAATAAGATTTCAGGCCACCGGGCCCTTCTTCCGCCCTTGGGTTTGATTACTGCGGGGGCCCTTTTGCCGCTGGAATGGGAATTGCGCTTGGTGGACTTGAATGCCCGGTGCCTCTCGCACGCCGATTGGAACTGGCCCGATCTGGTCATGCTCACGGCTATGGTCATCCAGCAGCAAGGTTTGCTGGCCCTCATCAAGGAGGCGAAGCAACGGGGCAAAACCGTGGTAGTCGGTGGGCCTTATGTCACCTCGGTACCACAGGAAGTCCTGGCGGCAGGGGCCGACTTTCTGGTGTGTGGCGAAGGAGAAAACGCCATCCCTCTTTGGCTGGAGGCGATGCAGACAGGCCAGAAGCGCGGAATATTTCAGGCTGAGGAAAAGCCGTCCATGACGGCTTCCCCGGTGCCCCGCTTTGATCTGCTCAAGCTTGACGATTACGACACCCTGGCCATCCAGACCTCGCGTGGCTGTCCTTTTGAGTGCGAGTTTTGCGACGTCATCAATCTTTACGGGCGCCTGCCCCGTTACAAGAATCCCTCACAGATCCTGAGCGAATTAACCACCCTGTACCGTCTTGGCTGGCGAGGTGGAATCTTGATCAGCGATGATAACTTCATCGGCAACAAGGCTCACGCTCGGGAGATTCTGCGCACCTTGATTCCCTGGATGAAGGACCGCGGGCACCCTTTCTCCTTCTGGACCCAGACCTCGGTGAACCTGGGGCAGGACCTGGCCATGATCGACTTGCTGACTGAGGCCAACTTCAGTCATATCTTTCTGGGCATCGAATCTCCAGACCAGGGGATTCTTTCCGCCAACCGTAAATACCAGAATCTGAAAAACCCCATGGAGCAGTCCCTGGCCAATATCACCGCCAATGGACTCTCACCAGTGACCAGCTTCATCATCGGTTTCGACGGCGAAGAAAAGGGCGCTGCTGAACGAATCTGCACCTTCGTGGAAAATAACGATCTGCCCTTGGTCATGTTAAACACCTTGCAGGTTTTACCCAATACCGCCCTGTGGGACAGGCTGCAACGGGAAGGCCGCCTCCTGGAAAAAGCCACTACCGGCGACAATACCATGGGAGGGTTGAATTATCTCCCCACCCGCCCTCAGGCAGAAATCATGACCGAATATCGGGAGATGGTAAACCGATTATATGAACCTTCAGGATTTTTAAAACGGGCATTCCGTCACATCCTGGCCATGCGGCCGACCCGCCAGGCCCTTCGACATGGAGACCAAGAAAATAGGCAAACCCCTAAAATCCATCGTCCCCGAGGCAACAAAATACAACAACTATCGGCGCTAGTGAAACTCATTTGGCGGCAAGGTATCCAGGGCCCATGCCGCTGGCAGTTTTGGAGGCAGTTGGCCCAAGTTTATCAGCAGAATCCCAGCCGACTGATCAGGTATTTGCACACCTGCGGACTCGGTGAAAACCTCTTTCGTCTGCGCCGGGAGATTTTGAAGACCAACCCGCCGAATTAGCACTCTGGTCAGGTCGACGTGGCCGTCAGACCTGTTACACTTTGGCAGGGTTACAGTGTCGATTATTGCTATATATGTTCAACTCTTCAATTTGAGACCAGGTTCATTTCTGCTGAGATAAGCCCTCTAATGCTATCCGGCCAGCCCCAGGCCGCCTGCGTGACGGGGGCCAGTCTGATTATCGACGGGGATTTACCGCGTTATCCAACTTTTGTCTACCGGAGAGCAAACACATGGCCAAGATTAGAAAAATCGACAAAGTCTGGCAAAGCAAGCCCACGCTGGAAGGGGCCGGGGTTCGCCTGCACCGCGCCTTCGGGTACCGGGAGGTGCCTCAATTCGACCCCTTTCTCCTCCTGGACGATTTCCGCGGCGATGAACCGGCCGACTATCTCAAGGGCTTCCCCTGGCATCCGCACCGGGGGATCGAAACCATCACCTATGTCCTGGCCGGAGAAGTGGCCCACGGGGACAGCATGGGCAACCGGGGGGTCATCGCCCCGGGGGACGTCCAATGGATGACGGCCGGCAGCGGCATCGTTCATCAGGAGATGCCTCAGGGGGACGATCAGGGCCGCATGTACGGCTTTCAGCTCTGGGCTAATCTCCCAGCCTCCCACAAGATGATGGAGCCCCGCTATCGGGGTATAACGAGCGCCCAGATTCCCGAGGTCTCCGTGACCCAGGGCGTCAAGGTGAAGGTCATTTGCGGCCGGGTTAACGGGGTGGCGGGACCGGTTAGTGATATCGTCACCGACCCGGAATATCTCGACGTGTCGATGCCGGCCGGGTCCGAATTCCATCATCCCGTTAAGCGCGGCCACACCGCCCTGGCCTACGTCATTGCCGGGGAAGGCTACTTCGATCCGGAGCGGGATGCCTACGCTCACGAAGTAATCGGGGCCAACTATTTCGATTTCGACCGCCGCTGCGTCTGCGGCGACCGGAGCATCATCCTTTATGGGGAGGGCGACGAGGTGGCTATTTCTGCTCCCGCCAGTAGCGTACGCTTTCTCCTGGTCTCGGGGCGGCCCATCGGGGAGCCCGTAGCCTGGTACGGCCCCATTGTCATGAATACCCAGGAAGAGTTGCAGCTCGCCTTCAAGGAATACCAGGAAGGCACTTTCATAAAACCCGCCAAAAGATGAGCGAGACGTAAGATACTGCCAGGATGAAGCGGGTGCGGGAGGTGGTGCGCGAGGCCAATTACTGGCGGGCGGAGTTCACGAGCGCCTAGAGGACCGGCCCGGGAAACACGCCACAGATCAACCAGCCGACTACCTTGAAAGAGGATGATGCCGGAGATGGAACAACAGGAATTTTGGCAAAAAATCGAATCATTCCTGCGAAATTACGATGAGGTCTATTCCCAGGTGCGCTGGTTCGGGAATTGGGGGGGCCTGACCAGGGGTCGGGAAGGCCACTTCGTTTTTCTAAGGTTCGTCTTTTTGGCCGGCCTCTATGTGGCAGCCTTTTCTTTGCCATTATCCGTCTGGTCAAAGATATTGCTGACCATCATCGCCGGTTATCTGATAGTCGATATGTTCATGTTGCCCACTTCCATCGCCCTTAGCGGTATTCCCATACTGCCGCTGCGGGCTCTGGTTATGGTCTTCTTTATTTATCTTTCGATCTGCATAGCCTTCGGATTGTTGTACATCACGCTTTGCCGCTCCTCCTTCAATATCGACCCCGACCTCATTGACCTGCTTTATTTCAGCGGCACCACCCTAAGTACCCTGGGATTGGGAGACATTATTCCGGCGAGGCATACCGTGCTGGCCAGGTTTCTGGTAATTTCCGAAGTCTTGATCGGGATTTACTTCTGGGCCGTGTTGGTGGGGATGATCATCTCTCGAGCAATAATGGATGTCAAGAGGGAAACGAGTTTGCCAAAATAACCTGAAGCCATAGCCGCCTGTTCTTCCAGGCAAGTCTCTTGAAAAGATAAAACCTAAGGATTTCAGCCTGAAGATGAGCAAGGCACAGCCTTGGCGAACATTTGAGCGGGTATGAGAAAAGTCGTGTGGAAACCGCCGCGGCTGCGCATCGGCGAGGGCGCGGAAGCAGAACGCCACGCCACCTGGCTGGAGGTGTTTTACGACCTGCTCTTTGCCGCGGTGGTCGCCCAGCTGACCTTCGAACTCAGCCAGGACCTTTCCGGTTCCGGAATCCTCACCTTCGCCGTGTTGTGCGTGCCGGTCTGGTGGGCCTGGGCGGGCCAGTCCTTTTATGCCGACAGGTTTGACACTGACGATCTGGGACACCGCCTGTTCATCATTGCCCAGATGTTTGCAGTGGCAGCCATGGCAGTGAATGTCCATGACGGGTTGGGGCGCGGTTCAGCCGGTTTCGCCCTCTCCTATGCCGCGGTGCGCTTCGTCCTGGTAGGAGAATACCTGGGCGCTCATGTCTTTGTGCCTGCCGCCCGCCACTTGACGAAACGCTATGCTCTGGGATTCGGGTTGGCTGCGGCCCTCTGGTTGGTGTCGGCCTGGACCCCGGCTCCCTCCCGTTTTTATCTGTGGGGACTCGGCCTCTTGATTGATTTCGCCACTCCCCTCAGCGCCGGGAAGCTTCACTCGCAATTGGCGCCCCACCCCGGCCACCTGCCGGAACGCTTTGGGGCCTTCATCCTCATCGTGCTGGGAGAGGCCATCGCCATGGTGGTGGCGGGCCTGACGAAACACGCCTGGAGTATTCATTCCGGGCTTACTGCGGCGTTGGGGCTGAGCTTCGCCTTCAGTTTATGGTGGGTCTATTTTGACAATATTGACGGCGCCGCCATCCGCGCCGCCCGGGCCGAGGGCCGCATCTGGCTGTACCAGGGGTGGCTTTACGCCCATCTCCCCCTGGTAATTGGCGTGGCCGCCAGCGCCGTGGGCGTGCAGTATGCGATTGCCAGCCCCCAGGATCTGGCTTTGCCGGCGATAGGGCGCTGGCTTGTTTGCGGAGCCCTAGCCCTGGCCTTACTAGGCATCGGTTTTATTCAAATCATCATTGACTTCAGCCGGGGTGAAATCCATAAGACTCGCCTGGCCTGCCGCTTCGGCGGAGCCGCCGCAGTATTGGGGTTCGGGGCCCTTGGCAGCCTTGCCCCCTTAAATCTACTGGGTCTGCTGGCCTTGGTTGGGGGCCTCCAGGTGGTGCAGGAAATATGCCTCTAATGACCCACCTGATTACTGAGATCTTGAAAAACTTCCCCTACCATGTGGTCCCCCTGGCCAACTCAGGTATGTTGATAGCTCCTGCCGGGTTGATTAACGTTTATTAGTTCTTAAAATTACTGCAACTCCAGGCGTAAAGACCGGTCTCGTTCTTCCAGGCCGGTGTCGCGTCGGGGCAGTTCACCCTGGGCACTATAAAGAAGGACGCCCATGACGGCCCGTGCTGAAATGACCATGGAGCAAGCATCAGCAGACACGCTGAAGGTAATTCTTTCAGGGGAATGGAGGCTGGGTGGTGAACTGCCCGGGGCCGATAAAGTTCAGCAAAGGCTCGAAGGCGCCCCGGGGTTTCGCAACCTGGTTTTCGACGCCCGGGAGCTGGCCCATTGGGACACCGGGCTCTTGATCTTCCTGGTAGATTTGCACACATTCTGCTCCCGGCAAAAAATCGGCCTGAACTACGACGGACTGCCCCAAGGGGCGCGGAAACTATTGGAATTGGCCTCGGCGGTACCCGAAGAGAAAGAGGCCCGCAAGGCGGAGGGGCGGGTGTCGTTTCTCGCCCATCTGGGCGACGAAACCGTCTATTTCTTCGAATCCGCGGGTGATTTGCTGGGGTTCATCGGCGCTGCCTTCATCGCCGTTCTGAGGCTGCTACGCGGACAGGCCCAGTACCGCCGCTCCGATCTGTGGCTAATCATGCAGGCCGTTAGCGCCCAGGCGTTGCCCATCGTCTCCCTTGTCTCTTTTTTGGTGGGATTAATCCTGGCATTTACCGGCGCCATCGAGATGAAGCAATTCGGGGCCCAAATTTATGTGGCCGATTTGGTGGGCATTGCCATGGTTCGCCTGATGGCGGCGATTATGACCGGCATCGTCATGGCCGGCCGCACGGGGGGGGCCTTTGCGGCCCAGTTGGGGTCCATGCAGGTGAACCAGGAGATCGATGCCCT